>NZ_JAVDVL010000014.1:0-171265 GCF_031456815.1 Paraburkholderia strydomiana | reverse complement strand
GATTGGGAGTCAGCGCGCGAATAGCCCATCAGGGTCCTTGCCTCATAGAGGCATAGCTGCAACAGACCGGATATACGTGAGCGATCGATCCTGAGGCTTAAAAGGCGACGTGTTTGCAAACGAGGAGGAGGCCATATACGGTCGTTCGACAATGGTCGGCGGATCGTCGACAATTCTCGCTGGCTCGCGCACGTTCCGAACTAACAAAATTACCGTTTTTAATCTGCGGCATTTAGGAGGCTTGTATGCCGGCACCCTACATCGGTAGCTGCCTCTGCGGTCAGATCAAGTTTGAGCTCCGGCACGAACCACTCACTTTTTATGTTTGTCATTGCACCACCTGTCAGCGAAGAACAGGCGGTGCTGCGCTGCCCGTGATGTGGGTCCGTCGAGCCGATTTGCATGTCCTGGAAGGTGAGCCGATCATGTTGACCTTTGACTTTGGTCATGGGCGGCAGCGGCGTAGCAAGGCATGCGCGCGCTGTGACACGCGGCTTTGGGCCGAGCCCGTTGATCAGCCCGATCTGGCGATACTCAGACCAGGCACATTGCAAAACCAAAGCGAATTTTCTCCGATAGCGCACATATTCACCCGTAGCAAACAGCCATGGTTTCTGATTCCAGATGGCATTCCTAGTTTTGAAGGAAGTGCCGGCGAGCAGGAAGAATTGCTTCGCTTATGGCGCGAACGGAACATCGACGAGCGCTAAGGAACCCGGAATTAACGCCGGACGGGCGGTGCCCAGATCGCTTGTCGCCAAATTAGCGAGCCGATCGCCTGGTTCAGCATGATCCAGTCGTCTTGGGCTCAGTCCGGCCAGGAATGGCCGATCGACGGCAGGCGTTAGATCGCCGACAATCTGAGTCATCGCCGCTGCTTCATCGCAAGCTTGTTTTTGACGTCGTCGAGCAGGCAGCACCTTGCAGCGGATCGTCAATTCACTTCACTCACTGTTATGAACGACACACCTCGGCCGACTCTCGTTGGTAAGACCATTGATCTTCGCGTCCTCGAACTCGAAGACGCGCCCCGGCTCATCAACGCTGCGGCAGACGGCGAGTTATGGAACTTGAAAGTGACCGTCGTGCCGGGGCCGTCGACTATCGACCCATACATCGCTACAGCATTGCGGGGGCTTCACGAAGGTCACGTGATCCCGTTCGTGGTTATCGCTCGTGACAGCGGCCGCATCGTCGGCAGCACACGCTTCTGGAAGATCGACAGGGGTAATAGGAAGCTCGAAATCGGCCACACCTGGCTGAGCAAGTCCGTCCAACGAACGGCGGCAAACACTGAGGCGAAATACCTTCTGTTGAAATATGCGTTCGAAGTAATGCAATGCGTTCGCGTGCAGTTCACAACCGATGAGCTGAACGAGAAATCGAGGGCGGCGATATTGCGCATCGGTGCAAAGCAAGAAGGTATCGTTCGCCATGAGCGGATCATGCCTGACGGCCGCAAGCGGAATTCGGTGCGGTTCAGCATCATTGATACCGAATGGCCTGATGTGAAAGCAACGCTGGAAGCCAAGCTAGCGCGCTCAACAGAAGCGCCGAATACAGTTCTCTAGATTACTGGGCGGGGCGCGCCGTGGTGACCGCGATCGCCATCGATTGATATCCGGCCAGCGTAACCGCTGACCGAGCGAAACTGAGACGTCCTGTCTGAACGGCTGCTTTGGAGATCGGCCACTGTCCCTAACGGGTCGGAGTCAGCCGACCGCGTCAGGCAGGGACCGGCCAATTCCGGTCACACGATCAGTGAGCTAGGATCGCCCACAAACGGGCCGCGGGTACTCCGATAGACTTCGGTTCTTGCCAACCTCGCGGCGACAACATGGACACCCAGCTTTTGGTCATATGCGGGCTTACATTCGTAATCCATGTGATCGCGACACTTGCGTATGCAGTGCGGATTGCTGGTGTTCGCACGCGCCGCATCGCCGTGTCATTTTCTCTATTCGGGATCATCGCCTTGGTTTCCCGAACGGCGAATTCCTTTCAAGGACCATTCATAGCGAAGCGGGTTGAGCTTGATATTGCTCGTCACATGGAGCATGGTCTGCTCGGCGACTTTCGGCTTTTCCTGCTTACCGCCACGGTGGCAAGCACTGCGGGCGCGTTTCTCATTCCTACGTTCCAGCGTTATTTCAGCCGCGCTGTCGATCACTTTCAAGCGAACCGCTCGATCCCTCGTCTGCTACTCCATATCTTTAGCCGCGGGGGCGTCAGCTATATTCGGCTTGGAGCGCGGCTTCCGTCCCGGCGCAACGTCACCCAACTGGCAACTGGCGCGGGCGTTTCCTGGAGGGTTATAGGATTGAACGTAATCGCGATGGCGATCTGGACGGTGGGCGTTTTCGCGTCACTATATGCTGGATTCTTGAAGCCTGACTTGCGAGTTACATGCGCAAACCTGTCATCCGTTATCAATGGCTTCGCGACCGTGGTATTGGCAGTCGTCATCGATCCGCAAGTTTCAGTGATGACGGACGATGTAATCGAAGGTCGGATCTCCGAAAATAGCTTTCGACGGGCCATTACCACTCTCGCGGGCGCACGCGTTCTCGGGACACTATGCGCACAGGCGGTGCTCGTTCCAGCGGCGTTGATCATTGTTCGCATCGCCGAACTCATTTAGCGGCGCGTTTTTTCATTTCGAAGACTCCTTAACGGAGATTTGAGCGATGGCCTCGAAAAGTATCCGCCGGGCAACGGGAGATGACGTACCCGTACTTACACAGATTCGAAACGATGCGCACGCTAGGAAGGTCATGTACGGCGACTATGCGTGGGGGAAGGACGGACACGGGTTTTCGGAAAACTGGGTACGAAACAATGTCTCTCAAGAGGAAGTTTATGTAGTTGAGCTGGAAGGCACTCCAGTCGCAACGTTTTCACTCGTTCTGGATGAGGACAAGCATTGGGGTCCTCAAGAACCGATCGCCGGTTATGTCCATGGCCTTTCTGTCCGGAAAGACTTCAACGGACGTGGACTCGGCAGCTTTATGCTTGATTGGTGCGGTGACAAGATTAGCGCCTTGAATCGGCGTTTTATTCGACTCGACTGCGCCGGCCACAACGCAAAGTTGTGCGCTTATTACGAGTCGCTTGGATTCATCCGTGTAGGGCAGTACGCCGAGCCAGAAGCTGGCGGCTATGTATGGTCACTCTACGAGAAATCGGCGAATCCGTTGCGCAAGCGGCCATCGGCCAGGCTTCCAATAACCACTCCAAAGCGACGCGTGTTGTTGTTCCGTTTCGCCCACAAATCTGGCCCGCTCGCTGGGAAGGCCTATTGGGCAACGCCGGGCGGTGGTGTCGAGCATGGCGAGACGTTTGCAGACGCGGCGATACGCGAGCTTCGCGAAGAAACAGGCATTCGCAAAGCGCGGTTATCACAACCAGTGGGACGACGCGAACTGCTCTTGCAGTTGCCGGACGGCGAGGACGTGTTCGCAGTCGAGCAGTATTTCGTCGTCGATACCGACACGGAATCTATTTCACGCGACAGTTGGACCGCAGACGAGAAGGACGTGATGGCGGATCATCAATGGTGGAGCCGGGAAGAGCTGTCCAGCACCACCGAGACTATCTATCCTGAAGGACTGGTTCAGATGCTCGATAACGCCGGAATTTTCAGCGCTGAACGTCCGCTTTGAAGCAAACCAGACGACCGAAACGGGTCGCGTTGCGTCTGTCCGCTCTTCAAGCTCATCGCCGGAAAGCGGCCAGTGGGATTCGATGCCCGGAAACGGCCGGTCGCCGGTGCGTATTTACGACCCGTTACGGCCTGTCGCCATTCTCTGAAGCGGACCTCCGCTCCAAGGCGGGCCTGCCGCGTCGAGCAGATCGATCGCACCGATTTCCGAATTCGCGCGGATTTTCTGGTTCGCGAGCGTAAACTGCGTTCTCATGATATGGCTGCAAAGATCCATAGGTTGGACGAACGCTGTTCGCAAATCCCCCGAAGAGATCCATCCCTAACGCTTTTATGAACGACCGCCCACGAAGCTGGCCTGATGAAGCCAGAAAATCTCTCCGGGGTATGGTGCAACCCGTCGCCGCACTTGGCCATTGGCTGGACAAGGTCGATCCGGGTACGCATCGTCGGATCAAAGGGCTGCGGCTCGTGACGGCGTACGGAATTGCGGCTGCGCTTGGAACGTTGCAGGACATCGCCAAGAGTGTTCCCAGCAGCGTGTCGCTAAGCTATCTCGCGGGCAGCTTCGCGCTCTGGGCGAGTGTCTCCGAGAGCAAAACGACGCGAACTGAATCCAGTCGTGACCTCATGCTGCTGAGCTTTGCTGCCGCGCTCGGTGCAGTTCTGTTCGTTGTGTTATCCAAGCCGCTGCAACTTATAGGTCGGACAGGGCCGGAACTGGTTCTCGTGACAGGCGCGTTTCTTGTTGGATATCTCAAACGATTTGGTGTCCTGGGCGCGGGCATTGGATCGCAAATTTATATAGGACAATTACTCGCATACGGCGCCCGTTTAGCGACGGACGATCTGTCGGCCATTGGGATCGCCGCGTTGGTTGCGGTTTTGGCGTCAGTCGTACCGCGCATGCTGAGCGGTCCCGCAGAGCGGCCTGCCAACGCTGTGATGCTCGCCGCCGGACCGGAACCGTTGCCCGGGAGATGCTCGCCGGAGTTCATCATGGGACTGCAGGCGACCATCGGCGCGTTGCTTATCTGCCTTCTGAGCGGCCCGATTCATCTCCAGGAGTCTGCCTGGGCGATTACCGCGTGTACGTACGTTGTCGCCGGTTCAGCAACCGGCACGATACAGCGTGTGCGTCGCCGGATTCTCGGTACGCTGGTTGGTGTTCCAATAGGCCTTGCCTGCCTGCCGATTGCTGAGCACGCGCCATTGCTAATTTGGGCTGCAGCCGCGCTCGCGATGGTGATCTATGCGATGGCGTTACCGGAACGCTACGACATCGCCTGCGGAGCGTTCGCCTTCACGCTAATCGTCACGCTTGCAGCAAGTGGGGTTCACTCAATTTCCCTGCTTGCGGCCCGAGCTTGGGAGACGCTCCTGGGTGGATCGCTTGGCTTGGCCGCCGCGATGCTGATTTTCCCACTCCGAACCTCGAGCCCCACTAAATAGGTGGCGGCCTGAACGGCACGCAGTTCCGACCAGATACAGCGGCGAAGCAGCGTTTCGCAGCCTGACTTTGTTGGCAATTTTGCTGGATGCCTCGAGCGGCCGTTCCTAGGCGCCTTGAGGCAACACCGCTGTCATTTTGCTCGCCGCAAACCGGCCATTGCGAAGGCACGGACGAGACCGCAGGAATGCCAGTGGATAGACGCCTCGAGCGGCGACTCTTGGCCGAGCTCGGAAACCCCGCGGCCGGGACGGTGGGTCATGAGACGAGCCAATTACCTTCGGTGTGGCGTGGCGCGTACCGGGCAGTCGCTTCATCACATCTGCGCCTGCAGTTGACAACTTTATTGCGCCCCATCGATTCCGTATGCGGCCAAGCTTTTCAGGCGATGACGCGCCGTACGACCGGAGAGTGACATATTTATTGTCGCAACGGTGACAGAATTAATACGGTCTACGTCACCGTCAGAGACGACTTTGAAATGTCGAAGATAAACGCGTCCCTACGGCGTTCTTCAATTGGAGCTGCCGCGCCGCGATGAAACGCGGCCACGGCGGATCGAGGTTAGGATGACCGTGTTGAAACGGTTGAGGAACTGCTCTCGGTCTGAAAGGTATAGGGGGCAGGCCTGAATGACGCGCAGGCAGCGCCCTACTTTCAGCGTCAATCAACAACCGCGTCAGCGTCAATGAGCATAGACGTCATCAACCTCGCCGCGACATTTATCTCGTTTGTGGCGCGCCTTTAGGATTGCTGTAACCGGTAGAAGCGCTGCCTTCTCGACCGAAAATGTTAAATATAGTCAAACGCACACCTTCCAACGGCTTTCTGTAGACAAAGCAAAAACCTTGTGAGAAAGTTCCGGTCAACAAACTTTCATCTTGTTACATATCCGGTAATTGAATCGATTCGATTAGCGGAGCCGTTGTATCAACGAGAGAAGAAGGGGCGCTTTGCGGGGCGGCACGAAGCCGCTTCTCAGCGAGACGCCGAACGAACGACGTAGCGCACCCGAGAAGAGATTGCCAAACATGAGTAGGGGCTGGATAAGATCATCAGGCTTGCGGCGGGCGAAAACCGACTATCAGCGAATTAGCCGCCTGACGCGCCACCGGGTAATGATCTTAATGGCGTTTCGGTCCAGACCTTCGTAGCGCACCCTCGCGGACAGTGTAATCACGGTAGCCGCCGGACGCTCGATAGCCGCATTTCCCGTCATCGATTGAATTTGCCACGCGCCTTTCCATTTAGGGACGGTGTGCTTTGCTCACGCCAGTCTTCAGGTTTGCCGACACGGTCGCCAAGCGCTATGCCGTAGTGAGCAATGCGCCAGCAATCGGGTAATAGCATTTCACATAATGAGCAATCCTGAAGAAGTGGGTACGTGCACACGCTTGCGGTTGTCAACGGCCATTTTTTTAGCCACAGGAGCGGTATTGGTGTCTGCATACGGACGCGAGTGCCGGCAGTGAAGCCGATCGAATTGTGAGCTGTTTGGTGGTGGACGCCAAATCGATCTCGCTCACAAACCACGGATCGCTCGCGTCCAATGCGGCTTCGAACGACTGATTCAACAGAAGCAGATTTTATGTCTCAACCAACGGCCATAACCCACCTATGACGTTCAGAAGAAAAATTCCTACACCTATTGGTCTGGCGATCCTTATCCTCGCGGCTCCTGCATATGCGCAATCTTTACCGAATGCAGGTTCGATCCTGAACGAGCAGCAAAGCGCCCCACAACCCCGCGCACCGCAAGCTACAACCCCGGAAGAAGTGATCCCGTCCGAAGCCGCACCGGGCGCAGCCGAACCAGAAGCCGGCCCGACCGTGACGCTGAAGTCCGTCACCTTCGACGGTGACAAGAGTGTGGCAGATGCACAAGACTTGCAGTCTGTTACTGCCTCGATGGTCGGCAAGACACTGACCCACGCGGGCTTGCAGAAAATTGCAGACACGATCACCCAATATCTGCGCGGACGAGGCTACGCACTCGCTTACGCCTACCTCGCCCCCCAGGACCTGACGGCGGGCAATCTCGTCATCACGATAGTGGAAGGCCGTCTCGAATCGGGCAAGAATCGCGTAACCATCCACGGCAAAACGCGCAGCAGCAACGAACGTATCGCTGCCATCGCGAACGCAGCCCTTCCGACCGATCGCCCGCTGAAGAAGGAAGACCTTGAACGTGCACTTCTGCTCATTAACGACCGTCCAGGCGTGAGCGCGAAGGCCATCCTGCAGAAGGGCGCGCAACCGGGCACCAGTAAGCTTCTCGTCGAAACGACGCCGACCCCGATCGTCAATGGCCAACTGTTCATCGACAACTATGGCAGCCGAAGCACGGGCATCGAGCGCGGCACGGCGACGTTCTTCGTGAACGATCCGCTTGGTATGGGCGATCAGGTCACGCTCGGTCTGAGCAAGAGCCAAGGCACAGAAGTCGCCAACCTCGGCTACAGCCTGCCGCTGACGCCCACTGGCCTGACCTTGTTGCTGGGCGGCTCGTATCTGCATTATCGCGTCGTTCAGGAGGCTTACTCAGCTCTCGACCTGCGCGGTTCGGCCGTGACTGGTTCGGTCGGTTTGAATTACCCGATCATCCGTACGCGCACGCAGAACCTCAATGCGACCGTGATGTACGACCACAAGTATCTGAAGGACAACGCGCTTGATGTGAGCCTGAGCAAGCGCAAGCTTGACAACGTGACGTTCTCGCTTTCGGGCAACCGTTACGACGGTCTGCTGCAAGGCGGTGTGACGGAAGGCCGGGCCGCAATGACGTTTGGTCACGTCGACCTGTCGGGCAACCCGGTCGATCAACTGGCGGACTCGATGACGGCGCGCACGCAAGGCACGTTCACGAAACTCACTGCGACCTTCAGCCGTCTGCAATCGCTCGACCCGAACTGGAGCGTCTACGGCGGTTGGGCGGGTCAATTGTCGAGCACCAATCTCGACAGTTCGGAAAAGTTCCTGCTCGGTGGTCCTACTGGCGTTCGCGGTTATCCGGTCGGCGAAGGTTCGGGCGACGAAGGCTGGATGGGGACGGTTGAACTGCGCCGTTTCGTGAATATCGGCGTTCCGTCCGTCAAGGTTCAAGCGCTTGGCTTCGTGGATGTCGGCCAGATTCGTTTGCACCACACGGGCTACCCCGGTTCGCAGCTCAACGAAGGCCACACGAACAGGGTGACGTTGACCTCGGCAGGTCTGGGCGTGAACGTGTGGAGCGGTCGTTGGAACGCACACGCGGCTGTTGCACGGACGATCGGCCGCAATGATGGCGCTTCTCTGGCGGGTAACAACGCCGATGGCCTCGATACCAGCTGGCGCGCGTGGCTCCAACTCGGCATGGCGTTCTGACCGAACGGCCTTCTGATCGATTTTAAAAGGACGACAAATGAAAAAAGCATCAATGAATCACGTCTATCGGCTGGTATGGAACACCACGATCGGTGCATTCGTCGCCGTAGCCGAGAACACGAACGCTCGCGGCAAACGCAGCGCATGTAGCGCGGTCCTGCTCGCAGCCCTCGGCGTCGTTGCCGTGGCAGATGCAGCGTATGCAGCCCCGCCGCTTCCGACTGGCGGTCAAATCGTGGCGGGCCAGGGCTCCATCACGCAAAATGGTTCGTCCATGACCATCAACCAGAATTCCGGGAAGATGGTCACGAACTGGAACGGCTTTGACATTGGCCAAGGCAATACCGTCACGTTCGCACAACCGAACAGCGCTGCCGTTTCGCTGAACCGTGTCATCGGTGGTAACGGTGCCAGCCAGATTCTTGGCAACATGAACGCGAATGGTCAAGTATGGCTGATCAACCCCGGCGGCGTGGTCATCGGCAGGGGGGCGACCATCAACGTCGCCGGCCTCGTTGCTTCGAGCGCGAACATCAGCGACAGCGACTTCCTCGCAGGTAAAACGAAGTTCACCGGGGCAATGGGGAACATCGTCAACCAGGGCAAGATCAACAGCCAGGGTGTCGTCGCCCTGATCGGTCAGCAGGTCACGAACCAGGGCACCATTAATGCGAAAGGCGTTGCACTCGCAGCCGGGCAGGATGTCAATCTGGACTTCAACGGGGACGGCCTGATCAGCGTTCAGGTCACGAAGGGCGCGCTCGACGCATTGGTGAGCAACGAAGGTCAGATTTCGGCTGACGGCTCCACCGTCTTCCTGACGGCGCGTGCTGCTGACGCGGCTATTAGCAGCGTGGTCAACAACACGGGCGTGATCGAAGCGCGTTCCCTGCAATCGAAGAACGGCCGTATCGTTCTGGACAACGACGCAGCAAACGGCAATACGACCGTCTCGGGAACGCTGAACGCCTCATCGGCTGACGGCGTGGGCGGTAACGTCGTGATCGAAGGCAAGACCATCGCGATCGACAATGCGGCGATCAAGGCGGATGGTGAATTGGGTGGCGGTACGATCAGGATCGGCGGTGGTCTTCATGGTGAGGACGCTACTGTCAGCAATGCGACCGCGGTCGCGACAGGCAGGAACGTTGTTCTGTCGGCGGATGCGACGCAAAAGGGCAATGGCGGTACGATCGCCGTCTGGTCGGACGGCACCAATGCATTCTCGGGCGAGATCTTCATCCGTGGCGGCAAGGACGGTGGTGACGGTGGTTTCGCCGAAGTCTCGGGTCTCGGTAGCCTGAGTTATAGAGGCTATACCAATGGCTTGTCCGCGCACGGTTTGACTGGAACCCTGCTTCTCGACCCGACGCGCATTGATGTTTATGGCGGCTCCGATCCCAATGGCGGCACTAGCGTCACCGGTGCTGCCGTTTATGAAAAGTCGCTCGAAGCCCAGGATGTGTCGGTGGTGTTGTCGGTAAACGCCAAGGGTAGCTCCACGATCACGAATGGTATTAGCGATGGCGCAGGTGCAGGCGTTATCGAGTTTCACGACCTGAATGGTAATGGTGGTGACGGCAAGATCACGATGAAGCCCAATGTTAGCTTCACGGCTCAAGCTGATGGCGGGGTTAATCCCTCGAACGCGTCCAATGGACTGGATACGTCGAATAGAATTCTATTCGATAATCCGCACAACACCCTTGAGGTTTCGGGAACCGGTCACATCCTCATTGAAGCAGGTGCGCTCGGCGGTGGTGCCATCGGTAATGGGGGAAATGATCCGAATACCAATCGGGGCGTATTCAATCTGATCGCCCACGGTGGCCTGGACGCAAATGGCAAATCGACATCCACGAGCGCTTACGGCAGCACCGATTGGGCGGGCGTGAATACGGCTACGCCGGGAGCAGGAACGATCACGCTTCTGGGCGCAGACGGTCTCGCCATTTCTGGAGACCTGACGACGTATTGCGGCTACGTTTACCTCCATGCTGATTCGGATCACGCAGGTGGCGGCAATCTGGTGGTAAGCAGCAAGATCAAGACCAACGGCGGCGATTTTAACTACGCCTGGGGTTTCAACTCGGGCCAAACCGCAACATTCACCTTTGGAAGTGCCGTCGATCTGGTCTGTACCGATGGTAGTTGCTCCCGTCAAGCGGGCACCTTCCGGGCTGTCCCGGATGCAGGCGGTCCGGGTGGAACGAAACCCGCAAACAAGACGATTCTCGGCGGTGACCTTAACGTAGGCGGTAACGTCAATACCTCCGGTTGGGAGATTCACGGCGGCGCGACGATCAAGACGGACAAGGACAGCACCGTCACGCTCGGCTCGGGTACGACGCTCGACCCGTCCGTTCTGGACAGGACCGGCGCGGCAACGACCACCACGGGTCTCGTCGGTCTGGAAGGTGGCACGATCGCAATCAGCCACACGGGCGTGACGGGCCTGCCGACGACCGGTCTGCAACTGAAGTCGGCCGACAAGGGCACGAACATCTTCGTCAGCAACGACCAGGGTGTGGTCCTCGGTAACGGCACGGTCAACCGCGACGGTTCGGTTACCGGCAACACGACTTCCAGCACCTTCCTAAGCGCAAGCGACCTCGCTTATCTGCAACAGCAAGGCACGCCTTCGCTTGCGATCGGCAGCACTGATCACCTCGGTACAATCGAAGTCGGTCACATAGACGGTACGTCCTCGCCCTTCACCTTTAACGCATCCGGTCAGGTTGGCCTGATCGGTGGCACGGCTGTCGTGAATGGCGCGGTCACGAACAACAACGGTTCCGTGCTCATCCAGGCAGCGGATTCCGTTGACCACAACACGGCCAATGTCGGCAGCGATGCAAACGCAGACCAAACGGCAACGAGCACGGGCCGTGGCAACGTCGTGATCACGAAGAATGGCACGGTCACAGCCGAAACGAACGCCATCCTCGCAGCAGCAACGGCAGACCACAAGGCCACCGACGTGCAAGAGTCGCAAGGCGGCAACTTCGTGAACGACCGTGGCTCGGATGCGATGACGGTAGGGACGGGCGGTCGTTGGCTCGTCTACTCCACGACGCCGGACAAAGATGTCGGCCGCGCCCTGAACGTCGATTTCAAGGTCTATGAAGCGACGTATAAGGAATCGGACGGCACGTACAAGAACGTCAACGGAAACTGGGTCGGCAGCGACGTTGCATCGCTTGACGACCGTGGTCAACCGGACCTGAATGGTGTCATAACCGATCCGGTGGGCAATCGTGCGGACCTCGTTCAAATCCTGAACGGCGACCAGGCGGGCAAGAACGGTTACCTGTACTCGCGTTCTGCGGTCCTGACCGGTACGCTCGTCGGCAACGTCACGAAGACGTATGACGGCACGACGGCCACGCAAACGAACACGACCGTTGTCACGGATGCAAACGGTACGCAAACTGGCAACACGGTTACGCTCGGTAACGTCGCGGTCTCGGGTCTCGTCGGTATTGACGGCGACAAGGTTCCGCTCGCGATCCTGAATGACGCGAACCTGGCGAACGCGCAATTCAGCGACAAGAACGCAGGTACGGGCAAGACCGTTACGCTGTCGGGTGTAAAGCTGGGCGTCGCGCAGAACCAGGGCAGCACGAACCCGGACGGCTCGAAGGTCGTGCAGGTCTACGGCTATCGTCTCGCGGAAGACACGCTTTCAGGCGACATCGGCACGATCACGCCGAAGGCTCTCACGAGCGTTACGACCGTGGACGGCAAGGTCTACGACGGCAACACGGCAACCACGGCTCACACGACCGTAACCGGCGTTATTGCCGGCGACAGCGTGAGCACGGCTGCAAGCGGCCAGTTTGCCGACAAGAATGCGGGCGTCGGCAAGGATGTGACGGTCACTACGTCGCTGACGGGTAACGACGCGGGCAACTATGTACTGGCCTCGGGATCGCAGGCCGCAACGCTGCACATGACGGCCGATATCAGCAAGCGCGCGATCACCGGAACGGCTGCTGCACAGGACAAGGTTTACGACGGCACGAACCATGCGGATCTGACGAACGTCGCACTCGACACGGCTGGCATTGTTGCTGGCGATAACCTGTCCATCTCGGGCAACACCGGTTCGTTCTCTGACAAGAATGCCGGTACGGGCAAGTCTGTTGTCGGTTCGGGTCTGTCGCTGGCTGGTGCGGATGCACAGAACTATGATCTGACGACGACGGTCACGGGTGCTTCGATCACGCCAAAAACCATCACGGCAAGCGCTACGGCCGATAACAAGGTCTACGATGCGACGACCACAGCCACGATCGGTTCGATCACGCTGAACGGCACCATTAACGGCGACAACATCGGTTCGACTGCGACGGGCGCTACGTTTGAAGACAAAAACGCAGGTACGGGGAAGGCTGTCCACGCAACGGGCCTCGGGCTGACGGGTAACGACGCCAACAACTACGTTCTCGCGAACGACACGGTTGCGCAGGCCAACATCGATCGGAAGGTCATCACGGCTACCGCGAACGCAAAGGACAAGACCTATGACGGCAACGTCACGGCTGACCTGAGTAACGTAAAGCTGACTGGTGTCATCGGCAAAGATGTTGTTGCCGCGGGCGGCACGACCGGCAAGTTTGACACGAAGAACGTGGGGAAGTCCAAGTCCGTCAACGGCGAAGGTCTCTCGCTCGTGGGTGACGACTCGGGCAACTACGTTCTGGACACGAAGCATGAAGTCGCTACGGCGGCCATCACACCGAAGTCAATCACGTTGACGGCTACCGCATCCGATAAGGTCTACGACGGCAATACGGTCGCAGAACTGAAGAATGCGCACGCGAACGATGTGGTGGCAGGCGATGATCTGCGTGTGGACGGGACGGTCGGTACGTTCGCAGACAGGAACGTAGGCAAGGGCAAGTCGGTCGATGGCAGTGGCCTGACGCTCGCAGGAGAAGACGCGCAGAACTACGTCTTCGACAACACGGCTGAAGTCGGTAAGGCTGCGATCACGCCGGGGTCCACCTACAACCCGTCTGCGCTCGTTGCTGACGCCACGGGTGCGAACGGTACGGCGCAAGCCACGAATAACGCAGGCAAGGTCGTCAGCGACGGCGCAATCGCGAAGACGGAAGCTCCGTCGCTCGTCGCTGGTCTGCCGGTGACCCTCGCTCAACGTGGTGATGCAGTCGATATCGCTGACGGTGCGCTCTCGACTTCTGTCCTGAGTATGGACGGCAAGGCGAGCCTGGGCCTGAATGACGCACTTGAAGAACGCCCACAACGTAACACGCTCGTCGTGTTCCGCTCGGATCGTCCGGAAGCACTGGACAACCGTGGCACATTCCACGTTGTCGATCGCGGTAATGCCATTGAACTGGAAGGTACGCCGAGCCTGATCAACAAGACGCCGGATCTGAAGGGCACGGGCAGCGACTGGAAGAACGGCACGGTTGTCCGTGCGGACGGCGCGGTGACGGAATACCGCGTTCGGATGCTCAACGACGGTACGCTGGTCGTCATTGTGCCCAACGGCGTCAACGATAGCGACGAAATCGCTGCGAGCTACGGTCTGGCCGTCGCGAAGAAGCAACTCGGTATCGGCGTCAAGGCAGTGAAGGCCGTCGTTATCGAAGCGCGCAACGGTAGCGACGCGAACAACGCCTGACGCTGTCACCGCTGAAACTCGGCGGTCTCCGGAAGCCCGGCGAGACATCGCCGGGTTTTTTTTGTTCGAATTAAGCACCGGTTGATCATGCGTAGCACGAGGAATGTTGGCACTCGACCGTGCCCGCAGGGGCAACGGATCTAGCGATTGAATTGGCGACATTGCTTCGCTAGCTAGCGAAGTAAAGTCGTCACTTCGCGTTATTGCGAATTAAGATTGTCAACTCACGTTCGTCCTGAACCACGAAATCGTCACGCAGGTGGTGCAAATGATCGACGCTTTGCGAAGCTTCGAACCACTCAGGCTGCCGCGTCCCCGCGGCGCGCACCGTTACGAAGTCTTCAGTCCGAAACTGGGGCGACGTCTGACTTGATACAGGCCCAGCGCTTTCGAAGTATGGCTAATGTTCGCGCCGGGAAGGTCAACTAGCGGGCGAATTCTGTCGCTCGTATCGCACCTTCCTGAAAGCTGAGCGCCTCGGTTCTTCCCGATCAGGTTATTTTGAGGCCGGCGCTGGGCGCGTTGAACGCATAGAATGGCGAGATTGTTCAACAGTCCCCATCGGCCGGATTCACCGTAACCTGCCGCTCAGGATTCTCGCAACCTCGCCGCCCGACACGACCGACGGGCGCGCTCGCGTTCTCTTACCCAGGTGCGTGCGGGCCAGCAGACAATCACAATCGCGGGAGTGAGGACACTCAGAAGGATCGACAAGTCTGTCGAGAACTGGTCGTTGTTCTCCAGCAGTACCCGGGTAGCGGGATACGCCAGCAGATAAACGGAAAATAGAGTAACAAAAAAACATTTAACCGACAGGCGATTCGCGCCTGATACCCGATACAGGTCGATAATCGTGCGATAAAAAAAGTCCCAAAATGCGATTGACAACAGGACGCACCCGACGGTGAAGACGAGCCATGGAGACACGCCCCACGCGAACTCTATATGCCCGACATCACCATGTTTCGTAATGGACCGGAGGACGACGTAACTTATTAGCTCAGACAGGTTGGTGATGTTGACCCAAAGGAGGAAATAGAAGAGCAAAGGTCTATGCTCCGTTTCCTTCCAACGAATGAGGCGCCAGGATACCAGGTAGAGCAATGACGTGGCGATAAACGGCCCAGCAAAAGCGATCATTCCTATCGCAAATCTGTTGCCAAGGAGGTAGATCAGGAAATAATTAACATGTTCATCGATGCCGTCAACGAATAGCACATTCTTCCAGTCAAAGCTGCCGTAATCGATATCGAACGCGTTTAGCTTGTACCCAAGTAGCCACGCTGTTATCGAATGGGCGTACTCGTGCGGAAAGACGGAGATCCACAGTGAAAAAAGATAGAAAACAGGCGTGAGGACGACAAAAACAACGGGACGTCTTGATTTACGCATCTATCAGTTCCTATTGCAGTTCAGTCGGGCAAGGCTTTTGTTCCTGCCTATGACACGCGAAGTTTCCTGTCTGCCGCGCCATTGGTCCGCTGTCTGGCGCGCGGTCAGGGAATGTCTGTCCCTCATGCATGGGTCTGCGCCATACGACAATAGCAGTTCAGCTGTCTGCCAGTTGTCCGATGCCACGGCGGCCATGAGCGGCGTAATGCCATCTCTTGTAGCCTGATTCACCGCGGCGCCGTGCTGTTGCAAAGTCTGAGCAATCGCGAGGTCGCCTACCGTTGCAGCGATAATCATGGGCGTGATCCCGCTGACATTGGTCGTGTTTGCGTCTGCCCCGCGAATCAGCAAGTACTGCACTACCTCCGGGTGCTCATTGATGACTGCGTAAGACAGAGCGTCCAGACCTGTATCGTCCTTTGCGCCAATATCGGCACCTTCATTCAACTGGTGCTGAACCCCGGGCAGGTCACCGTGTTCTGCCGCTAGAGAAAGCGGGGGCCTCTCCGGTGCCTTCGTGCACGCGAAGAACAGGAAAAGAACAGGCAGCATGGAAAAGACACCGCGTTTTGAGCGTGTAGTCTTCTTATACGTAAGCATTATCACAATTTTCTCCGCCGGGCACCGCAAACTGGCCGCTCAGGCTTCTTGAGGCGCTGCGCAACCGCGCGAGATGCCGGCATGGCCTCTGGCCCCTAGCATTCCAACTATTCGTCTGTCCGAATATTTACCGCCATCTCCCCAATCTCGCCGATGTTCTCATGCACATTGCCTTCGATCGTGTGCTACCTCTCGCGAAATCGCCTCGCGACCGGCCCGAGATGGCAGTCGCCGAGCTGCCACTACGTCAGATTAGGATCCCACACACGAGGCCAAGTTCGGACTTCCTGTCATGGTGATCGTCCATTCCGCCCGCCACCTGGACGCCGAACTGATCGGCTGCGGCGAAGCCGGAGAAACCCGGTAGAAGAGTTGCGCACGCAATGTTGAGAGCCAGACCGCGGCCAGCATTCTTTCTCTTGCGTATCTTCGCAAAGAGGAGCGGTTCGAGGTTTGAACGGACCTTCAACGACTACCGGTGAACCGCGTTATGGAAGTCTGTCGAGCCCGACCGTTATTTGTAAGGCCCTGATCAAAGCCGCGCCGTCCAACGGTTTTGTCAGAAAACCTGCGGCACCTTGCGCGAGCGCCTTCTCCCGAACGGCCGGTTCGTCGTTGCCAGTAATGAAGATGATCGGCACGCCGGTCCGGATCATGCGACGCTGCAGCTCCAACCCGTCTATCCCTGGCATCTGGAAGTCCGTGATCACACAGACAGGGACGGACGAAGTCGCCGACGACAGCGCGTCCAGCAATGATTCGCCACTGGAAAAAATTTCTGCCTCTACCCCGGCGGAGCGCAGCAAACGCTTGAGGGCGCGCCGAACTGATTCGTCATCATCGACCACCGCGACAGTTTTATTGAGGTTGATCATTTAACGCCGTGCCGCGCCACTGAGCCAGTTCTAGCTACAGCTTAACCGGGAATATGTCGCTCCGCCATGGGACTTTCACCCACCAGATCGGCCGCAGCGACGCCGATGTCCGCGCCAGCTCGTCGCATTGTGTCGGCTCAACTGCGGCGGTCGCTACCAACTGAGTGCGCTGCTACGACGCGTACGGCAAGCAGAGGGGCTTGAGCGACTTTCCTCCGCTCTCGTAGAACTGAATCGCAATCAGCAGATCCGTGAGCGGCGCGCACTCGACGGCATCGTTGCGGGCGGACTCGAAAGCGCAATCGCGAAGTGCTCAAACACCTGAGCCAGCGTTCCGAGCAACAACTGCGGTCAGCACCAGCACAGGACCGAGATGCTGCGCGCGGCCTCCGTTCTCAACGGAGGCACGACATGCTGACGGACTGCCAGCGTCAGTGCAGGGCGCGTGTCCGCGTGTTTGGTTCTCGTTACAAAGCCGGCTTTTACCAGCTGCCGAAGTCGTTGTTTTGCACCGCTTCATCGTCAGGTCGAGATGCGGGTGAGATAGCGCTGAGAATGCTTCCGCATTTATCGCACTGAGCTTTGATGTCCCTGTATTGGGCCCTGTCGCCGGGCCTTCCGCCGAAGAAGAGCGGGGTCATGGCACCGTTCGCGCATATTTTGCATGTCACAAGCACGTCCTGCATACTCCCGGAGTCATTGGCGACACACATTATGCCCCGGTCGTCACCGATGCGCGCCGGAGCCGGTCGTACTTGTTCCCGCTGGGCTTGGGCTTGCGCGGGACGAAATAAGCCGAACACAAACGTCAAAGGTTGCTCTGGCCCAGCTCGTCCGGGTCGCCACCCATCGCTCTGTACACGTCGCGCATAAACTCGGCACCGACGACGTCCCACTCTGGGGAGCCAAACGGAACGTCCTCGGGATTTTTCTTTCCCCGCGCGCGGCGCATGATACGGACGGTTGAAGTGAGCGCCACCATTTCCTCGAAGAGGGGATGACTGGGTCCAATGCGGCGACGTTTATCCATGGTTGATTTTTGTTGGGGGACCCATACACTTTAGGCGATGACGTCGCGTAGGGGAAACCTCATGGACCCACTCAGTATGCGCCTGTCTCTGACCCTGGCTCCCGATTTCGTAGAGGACCTCACAGCCTGGGCGAACGCTGGCGGGATAGACCCGCACCTCTCCATAATCGGCGGGCTGGGCGGCACGACCGACAAGGGATCGCCAATTCTGTATGAGGTGCATGCGAACGAAAGCTTCTTCGATCAGTTCCCGGAATGGAGGATCTACATCGAGCAGTGAAAATGCGCCGTTCTCACGCATTGGCCGCGTCGTCGATCAGCCTCTGGCCAGCGCTATACCCAGCCATCAGTGCTTCCGCTTCTGTCGCAAAAGGTTTTGAACGTGCTCCCGTAAGACGCAGCGGTGCAAAAATCGGGACGCCCGCGGTCCGCGTGCTGATGCGCACTACGGCCAGATAGCCTTCTGCGCCAGCCAAGGATGCCCCGTCGACGGGCTTCCAGATGGGTTCCGGTTGGACGTCGATCTGAAATCCCTTGTACTCGTAGATCCGCTTCATGACCGCCCCTGTGTCGGGTCGATTATCGCACCGCCAGATTAGACGCGGTAGCCCGGCTAGACGCTCCACCTTTGTTGTTTCTGGCTGGATTTGCGATGCGTTGGCTAAGCAAGTGGACGGTGAGTCCGGCCTCGTCTGACAGAATTTCCGACTTCAGGGCGGGTAATTCTTCGAGAGCGTTTTGGCAATTTGCGTTAACCAGCCGCAGACCGGGCCCGTATGATCGGAGGACGAATCGCAACCCCAGGAGCCTTTAAGCGTCTGCTTCCGCGAGCAATGACATGCCACTGATTTCATCGTGCACGATATGGTGAGCTTCCTGACGCGATGAGAGGCGTTCGCCATGAGCTTGCTGCCAGCGGCGGCAACCATGGATTCGCCGGCTTGGCGTGACCACGCCCCTCCGCTGCTTGAGGCGATGGTGGCAGACCTGTCGACCTCGCAGACCCCCGAGGCGCAATCGCAGAGAGCATGGGGATCTGCTCCGCAGGTGGCCGGTGCGCCGCATACAGCGGCACAAACGCACGCCATTCTGCGGCGCGAAGCGGTTCTGACATCAACCAGCTGGTCGCCGCATACCGCGAGTTGCGCGCCAGTGTGCTGCGGTTGTGAATGGCCGATCGCCAGCCTGACGTGGCCCATCTAGATGGCATCATCCGCTTCAATGAGGCGATGGACCAGGCGATTGCCGATTCGGCCCGTTCCAGCGCCGGGGCCGAGCGGGAGCGCGGCCTGTTCCTCGAGATGCTTGGCCATGACATTCGCAGCCCGGTGCAGCCTATCCAGGCGACGGCTTCATATCTTGGAGGAGTGAATGCCGGCGAACGCGTATCGGCTGCCGGAGACCGTCTGACTCGGACCGGTGCCCGGATGCAGGCGCTGCTGGACGATCTGTGCGATTTGAACCTGATGGAGCTTGGGCTGGGAATCAGGATAGTGCGGACTGACGTCGACCTTGCGGCGGTGTCTGCCGACGGGACGGACCAGCTACGCGCGGCTCATCCCGACCGGCGGATCGTGCTAGTGGCAACCCTCAGCGAGCGGGGGTCTGGGACGGTCGACGCCTGCAGCAGGGCAGCAGGTGCTGGCCAACCTCGGCGTCAATGCGATCAGATGTGGCGAGCACGACACGCGGGTGCGGGTGGTGATGACAGGTGACGGGAGGGCGTCCGGTTTGAGGTGAGGAATACCAGTGCCGCCATTGAGCCATCGCTGCTCCAGACGATTTTTGACCCGCTTTAGCGCGGCCCGGATGCCGGAGCCGCGCAGGATGGCAGTCTCGGTCTCGGACTGTACATTTCCCGGGAGATCGTCACAGCGCACGGCGGCACGATCGAGGTGCGGTCGGACGATCAGGAGACTGTCTTTACAGTAAGCCTGCTGCGGCAGGCCGTTGCCCGATGAGTACGGTGATGACGTGAGTCGCCGGGCCGGTGACCAGCGTTCCCGCGCATACCCGTCGAAACGGTTTTGGTAACGCAGCGGTGCGTCTAACCCTCATCCGCGTGCTACCGGCAGTGAGTGTTACTACACCGGTATCGAACCATGCCGCAGCGCAGGAACCGCCCAACACCCGTTGCAGCGCGGCTTAGCGATGTCCTTCAGGACCACGATCAGTCCAGCGTCACGAAAAGCCGTATCCGACCCGTTGCACCGGGCATCGTGAAGTCCGAGATGCGTCCGGCGCGAACATCGAGCAGCAGTCGCTCCAGCTCCGCGAGCCTGATTTCGTCATCGCCTGATCTGTCCGCACTCCGGCCACCGCTCGCGTATTTAAGCAGGGCCTGCTGGCAGCAACTATGCGCGATACGGCGCTTGACTGGAAACAAAGAATTCGTCCATTTCGGTACATCCTGACAGCACGTTGCCGATTCTACGGCGGCAGCCGGCATCGCGGCTCCGGTGCTAAATTCTATGCTGTGGCGCACCGAGTGTATGCTCTGTAATAATCGCGATCTCGGGCTGCAAGGACGACCAGTCACAGGTGCTATGGTATTTCTGGCGCTGCGGGGTCTGTCTTATCATATGGCCGCCGGGGGTTACCCGTGCCAGTCTTCATCCGGTTGGACCATGTCGAATGTTGAACGAATCCCGGACACCATACAAACGATGACGGAACTGCAGGCGCTTCTGGCCGCGACGCCGGGTGCGCTCGACGCGATACCCGGCGCGGTGTACCTTTGCGACCGCGAAGGCTGGCTGCTTCGTTGCAATTCACAGGCCGCCGAGCTTTGGGGGCGAACGCCGACGATGGGCGAGGAGCGCTTTTGCGGGTCACACCAGCTTTTTTTGCCGGACGGCACGCCTGTTCCGCACGAGCAATGCCCGATGGCCGACGCCATCTTCCACGGCACGGTGACGCAAAACGCCGAGGTTGTGATGGAAAGGCCTGACGGCTCACGCATTGTTGCACTCGTCAACATCCGGCCTTTGAGAGACGCACACGGCAACATCGAAGGCGCCATCAACTGCTTTCAGGACATCACGGCCCGCAGGCACCTCGAAGACGAATTCAGGCGGAACACCGAGGACCTCGAGGATTTCTTTGAAAACGGCGCGGTTGCTTTGCATATCGTCGACCGTGAAGGAATTATCGTTAGAGCAAACAGGGCCGAACTCGATCTGCTTGGCTACACGAAAGGAGAATACGTCGGCCGGCATATCGCGGAGTTCCACGCCGACGAGTGCGTCATCACCGAGATCCTGCAACGCCTGGCTATGAATGAGCCGCTTGTCCGGTTTCCGGCGCGGCTGCGCGCGAAGGACGGGTCCATCCGGCACGTTCTGGTGACCTCCAACGGACGCTTTGTCGACGGAAAACTGCTCAACACGCGGTGCTTCACAACCGACGTGACGATGCTGCACCAGGCCGAGACCGCCCGGCGCGAGAGCGAAGAGCGTCTCGCCGCAACCTATGAGGCGGCAACCGTCGCCATCGCCGAAACTGACGCAGATGGCCGCCTCTTGCGCGTGAATAATGCTCAATGCCGGATACTGGGACGCAGTCGGGACGAACTGCTCAGTATGCGCTTTACCGATTACACGCACGAGGAAGACCAGCAGAAAGACGCCGCAATGTACGCGCGTCAGGTAAGCGGCGACCTGGCACATTATTCGATTCGCAAGCGAGCCCGGCGCTCCGACGGAACCATCGCGTACCTGGATGTTTTCAGCTCGTCAGTGCGCGACGCGCAGGGCCGGTTCCGCTATGGCGTGCGGGTAATCCAGGACGTCACGGCAACACAGCGCCTCGAGGACCGGCTGCGCGAACGGGAGCAACACATGCGCGAACTGCTGGAGGCACTACCTGCGGCCGTTTATACCACTGACGCGCATGGACGTATTACGTTTTACAACAAGGCTGCCGTGCAGATGGCTGGGCGTACGCCTGTGGCGGGTGACCATTGGTGCGTGACCTGGCGGCTCTTCTGGCCCGACGGACGGCCACTGCCCCACGACCAATGTCCTATGGCTGTAGCACTGCGCGAAGATCGGCCCGTGCGCGGCCTGGAAGCCGTGGCGGAGCGCCCCGACGGGACGCGCGTGCCTTTCCTGCCGCACCCCACGCCCCTGCATGATGCCGACGGAAGACTGGTGGGCGCCATCAACATGCTCGTGGACATCACCGAGCTTAAGCAGGCGGAAAACCGCCAGAAAACGTTAATCGACGAGCTGAACCACCGAGTCAAGAACACATTGGCTACCGTTCAGTCGTTGGCAACACAGACGGCAAGGCATGCCAGAAACGTCGACGAGTTCGTGGGCGCATTTGAATCCAGGCTTCTGTCGCTTGGACGGGCCCATGAGCTGCTTGCGACGCGGCATTGGCAGGACGCGCCGCTCGAAGCGCTCGTACGCGAGATCACGACTCCGCTCACGGGTGCCATGCAGGAGCGCACAGTCATCGCCGGGCCTCCCATTACCGTTGCCCCGCGCATCGCGCTGAACCTGACGATGTGCATCAACGAGCTGCTGACGAACGCGGCGAAATATGGCTCCCTTGGCGCCGCCGAAGGATCGCTGGCCATCCGTTGGGATGTGCGTCCAGAAGAACGCGGCAGTACGCTCGATCTATGCTGGCTTGAACGCGGCGGGCCCCCGGTCAAGCCGCCCGAGCATCGCGGCTTCGGGACGCGCCTCATCGAACGATGCATCGAGCGGGATCTGGGCGGCCTGGTTGAACTGTCCTTTCACGAGGAGGGGCTGCACTGCCGTCTCACCATTCCTTTAACGATAAATTAGCGGGGAACCCATGACCGGGCTGGTCGGCTTGAAAGCGTTGGTAGTAGAGGACGAGGGCAGCGTGGCTTTGCTGATCGAGGACATGCTCGAATCGTTCGGGTGCGAGATCGCAGCTTCGTTGGCACACGTCGACCAGGCTTGCGACTTTGCCAGCAAGGAGATATTCGACTTCGCGGTGCTGGACATCAACCTGCATGGACGACCGGTATTTCCTGTTGCGCACATTTTGCGGGAGCGCCAGATTCCGTTCGTCTTCAGTACCGGGTACGGGCGCAGCGGCGTGCCGGCGGAATTCGATGCTTGTCTCGTGTTGGCGAAGCCGTTCGGAATGGCCGATCTGGAAGGCGCCGTCTCATCGGCACTCGCCGCGTCGGGCCAGTAGCGCCGCGGGTGTCTGAATCTGACGCACGCGTGCGGGGGCTGATTGAAAAAACATCCCGGTCCAACCTTCGCTGCAGGAAGACGGCGCTCGTCGCTGCGAACGACCTTTGCCGCAGGTTCCCTCCTGCTGCCCGGAGTGATAGCACGGACGACGGGAAGGAGTTGGAGCAGGCCGGTTACCTGGCGACCTTGGTAGCAGGCGTCGGCATCGACGTCCCCAACGTGCTTTTCTAGTCACGTTAAAGGTGATCGGCGCAATGTGTGAGTTGTACACTGCATCTGACACCTACCTGCTGGCGACGGGGCCGCTCTTTGGGGGCATGAAGGCTCGAACCAGGCAGTAGATACCCGAGATGCCGACAAGGACATAGACGGCGCGCGTGGGCACAGTTCCGCTGCCGAAGATGGCCGCTACAACGTCTAACTGGAGAAGGCCGATCAGCCCCCAGTTGAGGGCGCCGATGATGACGAGCGCCCCAGCGATCCAGTCCACAGGTGTGCGATGAACGTGAACGGTGCCGGGCGATGGTGCGGTGGCCATGATTACCTCCATGTGCATACGACGTTACAATCGATGGTCCGGGCGGACTTGCCGTTTTACCAGCAACCGACGTGCCGCCAGGGGGCTGCCCTTCCGTAAATGCATCGCCCACGTTCAGGTTGCTCTCGCAAGTCCGACCTCGCCAGACTGCAGGTAAGCCGGTCGCGGGTCGGTCGGCTCGAGGCCAGTGCCTACCTGCGCCCCTGTTCATCGCGGACCATGTCGCGCCGGTGAGAGCGCCGGAGAAGTTGCTGTAAAAAACGCGAATCGTCAGGCTCGTTTGTCTGACGCTTGTGCGATTCCTCTTCGGGCGCGGAGCCTCAAATGAATATCCATCAACGCAATAACCTGAATGTCATTGGTGAGGGCGCTACAACCCTGGTGTTTGCACACGGCTTTGGCTGTGATCAGAACATGTGGCGGCGCCTCGTTCCCACTTTCAGCGACCGTTTCAGGATTGTGCTGTTTGACCTGGTTGGCTGCGGCCAGTCGGACCTGAGCGCGTATGACCGCGACAGGTACAGTAGCCTGCAAGGGTATGCAGCCGATGTCCTTGAGATTATTACGGACGTGGCGGAAGGTCCTGTGATCTTCGTCGGTCATTCGGTCAGTGCGATGATCGGGCTGCTGGCCGAAATCGAGGCGCCCGACCGGTTCGCCGCCCAGATCATGATCGGGCCTTCGCCGTCGTACATCAATGACGGCGACTACATCGGCGGCTTCACTCGCGAGGATATCGAGGGCCTGCTCGAGACGATGGACGGCAACTACCTTGGATGGTCCAGCACCATGGCGCCGGCAATCATGGGCGCGCCAGACCAGCCGGAACTTGGCGAAGAGTTGACGAACAGTTTCTGCCGCACCGATCCCGAGATTGCCTCGCACTTTGCGCGCGTTACTTTCCTCTCGGATCATCGCAACGATCTGGGTCGTATCAACAGTCCCGTCCTGCTGCTTCAGTGCAGCGACGACCTGATTGCGCCACGCCCGGTTGGAGACTACATGCACCGGGTCATGCGTAACAGCACGTTGCGGATTATCGAGAACGTCGGCCACTGCCCGCATCTGAGCGCGCCGGCCGCCAGTATCGACGCGATGGAAGAATTCCTGCAGCAGCTGGAGCGTTGACCATGACCGGCCCACCCGAGGATCGCGCATCATGGCCTGAACTGCTCGAATACGCACCTTGCGGACTGCTCGTCACCGAACCCGATGGGACGATCCGGCTGGTCAACGCGACGTTCTGTACATGGACGGGCTACCGGGCAGCCGAACTGGTCCATGAGCACCGCATCCAGGACCTGTTCACGGTCGGAGGCCGCCTGTTTCACCATACTCACTGGCTTCCGCTGATGCAGATGCAGGGGTCCGCAGCGGAGGTCAAATTCGACGTACTGCATCGGGAGGGACAGCGTGTGCCAATGCTGTTCAACGCGATTGCCCGCCAGCGTGGAACACGTATCTATCATGAACTGGCGGTCGTCGTGGTCCATGACCGCCAGAAGTATGAGCAGGAGCTGCTTCGGGCCCGGAAGAGCGCCGAATCCGCGCTTGCCGAGCAGCAGAAAGCGCAGCAGGCCCTCGCGCGCAGCCGTGACGAGCTCGCGCAGGCTGATCGTCGCAAAGATGAGTTCCTCGCTACGCTGGGACATGAACTGCGCAATCCCCTGTCTTCCATGCACAATGTGCTGGCGATCCTGCGTCGCCAGTCACCGGGCACCCCCGAAATGGACCGGCTGCACGGCATGCTCGGGCGCCAGGTGCACTATCTGAGCCGGCTCGTGAGCGACCTGCTTGACGTGTCACGCATCGCGCAGGGGAAGCTGCAAATGCGCAGGCAGCCCACGGAGCTGGCAAGCGTGGTGCGCGACGCCGTGGAACTGGTGCAGTCTCCCATCGACTCGGCGGCACAACGTCTGGACATATCGCTCCCCCCCAAACCGGTTGTCGTCGACGCAGATCCGGTCAGGCTCACGCAGATGTTGCTGAACCTGCTGCATAACGCGACCAAATACACGCCGCACGGCGGGCAGATTACGCTGGGCGTGACCTGCGATGATGACTATGCGGTGATCCGCGTCCGCGACTCGGGCGTCGGTATCGCCCGGGAAGACCTCGGCAGTGTTTTCGAGATGTTCTCGCAGGTTTCAGGCTCGGCCGGGCACTCGCAGGGAGGGCTGGGTATCGGGCTGGCACTTGTGCGCGGTCTTGTTGACCTGCATGACGGAATCATCGAAGCGGGCAGCGAAGGCCCTGGAAAGGGAAGCGAGTTCGTCGTCCGGCTGCCGGTGTTGCGCACCAAACCGGAGGACGAGGCTGTTCCGCCCGTTTCCGCCGCGCAGTCGCCGGGGGGGCGCTGCCGGGTTGTGGTGATCGACGACAATCAGGACGCCGCAGAGAGTCTGGCCATGCTGCTGGAACTGGAGGGCCATGAAGTTCGCGTCGCCGGCAGCGGTCTGGCCGGGCTGGAACTCGCCCGCAATTCCGATGCTGAAGTCGTCCTGCTCGACATCGGGCTGCCGGACATCGACGGCTATGAAGTGGCCCGCCGTATCCGGCAGCAGCCATGGGGCAGGAAGCTGCTCCTCATTGCGGTATCCGGGTGGGGCCAGGAGCGCGACAGGCAGGCCGCAGCGGATGCGGGCTTTGACCGTCACCTGACAAAACCGGTTGACATCGGCGAGCTGACGGCGCTGCTACGGGCTGCCGGCTGAAACGGTGCGCGCGGGTGCAGCTACCGTGATTGCGCCGGGCACTCGACGAAAGCTTGCACCAGTCGGACCAGGTGCCCGACTGGCTGCCCTTTCTGGATATATCCGTCAAATTCGTCGCCCCTGACATGCCCGCGGACCTCACCCTGCTTGAGGGACGTATGGGCAATGATAACGATTTTGCCGGTGAGTGCGCCCTGTCGCAGGACGCGCGCGACGTGGTAGCCGCTATACCCCGGCATTGAAATGTCCATCAGGATCACATGCGGCAACCATCGGACAGCACCGTCAACAGCTTCGGTGCCTCCGGTCGCCACGCGCGCGTGCATGTCTTCAGACACCAGGCAGGCCGCTAGCGCCCTCGCCTGAGTGTCCTCATCGTCGACGATCAGTACGCGCAGCGGCCGACCATGGGTGCAGATCTGCCGCCCGGTCCAGCGATGATGGTCGGTCATGGTACGAACTGGATACATGTAAATCTGGGCGTCCGGAGGAATGCAATGACCCTTAACTGGCGGTCTCGGGTGCCAGAAAAAGATCGCCGGTCCGGGACATTGGACCGGCGGAGAAAAAGCCCTGACCAGTTCCGATGGAAACATTTGCGGTCAGGACCTGAGAGAGCGGAGGCGATACGGCCGGTCGGGTCGCCCTACCTGACTTCTTCGGAGGCGGCCTGCGTGCGGTAGGCGGCACACACGGTCGGACACATTGTTTATGCCTTTCGCATGAAATGCAAGCGAGAAACAGCGCGAAGTTAGAATCCAGAATGAGCGCAGAACCGGGGCGAGCGCAGGCAGGGCGAGAAGCGGCAGAAGCGCACGCGCGTCCGCGCATTTCGCACCGGCAATCGGTGCATTGAATCGATTGAACGAGCGGACGCGGCTACCAGCGAACGTTCGAGGCCTACCCAATCGCGACCAGGAAAGATTTTCGTTGCGCCCCCTGGACAAAGCAAGCCACTGGTCACGCTCGCAGCGCTTTTGCGAGGTCCGCAAGGCGATGGGGCTTGGGGACGAACAGCACATCGCTCAGTCCGCCTTTCCCGTCGCGAAGCGCGGCAGGCAAATATCCGGACGTAAGCACTACCCTGATCTTTGGATGGTCTGAGCGCGCCAGACGTCCAGTCTCGAACCCATTCGTGCCATGCGACATCGGAATGTCGTTGAAGAGGCGTCAATGTCGCGGCGCTCCCGGATGATTTCCGCTGCGTCGGCGGCACCGCTTGCCGGCACGGCGTCAACCCCGATGCTGTCCGGTAGTTCCGACGCAACCACCAGTGTATCGGCATCGTTCGCGACAAGCAGACCCATCTCCCCTTGAGCGCTGGCGGCAAATCCACGCCCGCTGCTGGTTGCGCGGCAGGCATAGTTCCTTGCCTATCCCGTAGGCGATTGGCGCCGAGGGGCCGGGCTCGCTCGGCCGCACGTTGCGCGCTTCGTCGGATGCAAGTGACGTCCGCGGCAATCAAGGTGGGAGCGCGTGTTGCCTCACGAATGATGTAACTCCCGATATTTGTCCTGCCTGATTTGCGCGGTCCGTGCGGAGTTTTGTAGCTGAATCAGCCTTCACCGCGTCCGCATGACAAATATTCTGTTGACCAGCTCGCTTGCACGGTTCGAGCGCCATGCCTTCACGCGACGCTGCAGGGTGCGCAACTCGGCACTGGAACACATCGCCGGAGTTATCGCGACGAGGCTGCTCGACTCGTCCCGGTTGTTCTTCTTGTACGGTAGCGAGCGGGTGACTCGATACCCGTTGCCTTGCAGAAAGGCCTCATTCATGAAGGCACTATCATTACCGTAATCGATACCGCACAGCGGAAACGGTGAGGTACGGCTGACGCGCTTGATGTCAGGAACAAACGCACCGCTGGGACACGGCATGGCCAGGCACCCGATTCATCCGGTCGCGATGTTTGTCATCGCAAAGCTGTACACGACGTCGCCGTCAATCCTGATGCCACCGCAATGCCCGACGATATCTGGCTCGAGATAGCCGGGTAGCGGATCTTTTCCAGTCGGCGAACGTGCGGACCGCCACGGCGCAGCGAATTGCGTTGCCGACTCCACCAGCGCCGGCTTGTTCGCCGAAGGCCTTTCCGCGGACGGCGCGCCGCTGCCGGTCAATGGTGGCGGCGCTCAACTGGTCCGTGCGTTGGCGCAGTTCGCTCCGACAACGTCGGGTAACCATGCCGGGTCATCGAGTCAACAAACGTAGGGATAAGCTCCTCGGGACCTTGCCGCACATCCGGTCGGCGGCTTTCCATAGCGTGATCAGGGCATCCCGGCACTCATTGTCATAACGCCGTTGCGGCCCGGCTCTTTCCCTCGGAGGTTGACGCTACCGGTATGGAACGCGGATGACGTGCCTGCGGTGACAGCCGGTTACTGAATAAAGTCGTCAACAAGCTGGCGCTTCCCACACGGTTGAAACGACGGTACGGCTCACCTACCGCCTCCAGTCAGACTTCGGCCACGCCGGCTGGCCCGCCAATCGTAGTCAGCCTGTCAGCATTCTGGCGGATAACAAATACATGAGGCAACAGCCGTCGCGCGGTAGGTAACACCTGGAGTCAATGCGCTTCCATTCCAGATCGCCGCGCCATAGCAATTGCGTCAGGCACGCCTTGGAAATGCTAAACGTTCTTATTTACGACGCAATGAACTGGGCAATGGACCATTCGCTATTCCGCGCTTCTTTAAACGCAAAGATGGATTGAAAAATCGCTGAAAAAGCTTTAACGAATTCATCTCACATATTGCTATGGCGATGGGCCCGGAGGACGCTTGGGGGCGCCAGCGAAGGCGCGCTTCCGACCAAAGCGCCGGCCGGAGCCCAGCGCCGACATGCGGAGCAGCGCTGCGGCCTCCGTCATAAAATGTTAAATAAAGTGAAACGCGGACACTAGGGCGGCTTTCTGTAGACAAACGAAAAGTCTTATGAGAAAGTTCCGCTCAACAAACTTTCTTTTTGTTACATGCCCGGTAATTGAGTTGATTTGAATGAGCGGCTCCTCGTATTAGCGAGAGAAGAGCGGGCGCCTTGCTGCTGCATGAAGCAGCTTTGTCAGCGATACGCCAGATGAACTGACGTAGCAACTCAAGAAGAGATTGCCAAACATGAGTAAGGGCCCCATAAGATCGTCACGCTTGCTCCAGGCGAAAAGCGACTATCAGCGAGGTAGCCGCCTGGCGCACCACCGGGCAATGACCTCCATGGAATTTCGGCCCGGACCTTCATAACGCACCCCTTGCGGACAGTGCAACCGGATTAGTTGCCCGACGCACGCTAGTGGCATTGCCTCATCAATAGATTAACCATGCGCCCTCGATGTTGGGGGGTGCGGTCTGATCGCGCCAGTTTAATGTTCTCTGCGGCTGGTGGCAAAGCGCTATGCCGTCGGTCAGCAACGCGCCAACAGCCAGGTAGTTGTGTTTCATATAAATAGTAATCCTAAAGAAAGGATGAGTGCACACGCTCGTGGTTGCTCATAGGCATCTTCTATCTACAGGAAAGAATCATGAATACGGTGTACCGGACAATCTGGAATAAGGCGCTCAGCGCGTTCGTGGCCACATCGGAGCTGGACGGGTCGCCCGCCAGGGGCCGCTCAGGTGTGGCAGCCTCGGTATGTGATGCGCGCATCGGTGGACCTGCGGAAGGCGGTGCTTTGCCACTGCGCAGCGCCTATCCACGTGTGCTGACAGTGCTGGTCGCAATGGGGGTAGGCGGATGGGGCGCGCAGGTCCAGGCTCAGGCGAGCTGCTCCACGGCACCGTACAACTTCTACAGTGGGAGCACCACCTGCGTGGGCCTTGCGTCAACAGCCAATGGTGGCGGAGCCACCGCGGTCGGGTATGGCGCGAACAGTACGGGACTTAACGCCGTGTCGTTCGGCTTCCAGGCGATTGCGTCCAACACCAACACTATTTACGTGGGCGCTCGCACCGCAGCGGGGACGGGCGCGACTGCGCAGTCGGCAATTGGTATCGGTACGGACGTCACCGCGAGCGGGTCGGCGGCAATTGGTATTGGCCTTGACGTGGTTTCAAGCGGCAATTCCTCGACTGCAGTCGGTCCCCTGGCTAAAGCAACCGGAGACCACGCCATCGCGCTTGGCGACTCTTCCCAGGCAGCGAGCAGCTACACGACCGCTGTAGGTGAAGGTTCACGGGCAACGGCCGGCAATACCACTGCGCTCGGTGCAGGTGCGCTGGCGACGGCCGGTAATGCCACAGCGCTCGGCGTCAGTGCAAACGCAAACGGAGGTAATGCGACCGCCGTCGGTGAGAATGCTACGGCCGGCATCGGTTCGACTGCATTAGGTGGCAGCACCAACGCCAACGGCAATGGTGCGACCGCGGTAGGACTGTCGACCCAGGCGACCACGACTCATGCGACGGCGATTGGGTGGCAGGCGTATTCGACTGCCCTCAACGCCATTTACGTCGGCGCGCGCACGACCGGGGTGGGGGCTGCCGCAGAATCTGCTATTGCCATCGGCACAGACGTGCAATCTTCCGGTGTCTACGGTATCGGAATGGGCATTCAGGCAAATGTCGCTGGCGCAAGTGCCGTTGCCATCGGGGCCTTCTCAAATGCGTCCGGCAATTTTGCGCTGGCTTTTGGTAATCAGGCTATTGCGTCAGGCGTGGCCGCCATTGCGCAAGGATCGGGTGCTCAAAGTACGGGCACGGCCGCTGTGGCGATCGGTAACGGTGCCAACGCGAGTGCTGCCCAGGCCGTTGCGATTGGCCGTTTGTCCAATGCGCAAGGCGCTTCGACGGTGGCCATCGGTGACAGCAACACGGTTGCGGCCGCGGCCGGCACCGGTTCAATAGCGGCAGGCCACAATTCTCAGGTCACGAGCGGTACCGGCGCGGTCGCGCTGGGTGAAGGTCAAACGGCAAGCGGCAATGGCGCGGTGGCGATTGGCGATCCGAATTCGGCGATCGGGAATGGCGCCGTTGCCGCAGGTGCAGACGATACGGCGATCGGGAATGGCGCCCTGGCGATGGGCAATGGCAACACCGCAACAGGCCAGGGGTCGGTCGCGCTAGGCAACGCCTCACAGGCCAATACAGCGGGTTCCGTCGCGATTGGGGATGCCGCAGTAGTTCAAGGCGCAGCAACGAAGAGCCTCGCACTCGGCTCTGGTGCGACGGCAAGTGTCGCGAACAGCGTTTCGCTTGGGGCGGCGTCGACGACCACAACGGCTACGCCGACTGCGGGCGCGACCATTGGCAGCGTCAACTACACCTTCGCAGGGGCGACGCCGGCGGGCGTCGTGAGCGTCGGTGCGCCTGGCGCCGAGCGCCAGATCCAGAACGTCGCGGCGGGCCAGTTGAATGGCAGCAGCACGGATGCGATCAACGGCTCGCAGCTCTATGCGACCAACCAGCAGGTGACGGCAAACTCGACAGCTATCACAAACATCGAGAACGGCGCGGGGATTAAATATTTCCATGCGAATTCGACGCTGGCTGATTCGTCGGCTTCCGGCATCGATGCCATCGCAGTGGGAGGCAACGCGCAGTCGACTGCAGCGAATGCGGTAGCCGTGGGCACCGGCGCAGTGGCAAGCGTCGCCAACAGCGTCGCGCTTGGCGCGGGCTCGACAACAACAGCCGCTACGCCCACGGCAGGCGCTACGATCGGGAGCGTCAACTATGGCTTCGCGGGCACAGCACCGGTGGGCGTCGTGAGCGTTGGGGCAGTGGGCGCCGAGCGCCAGATCCAGAATGTCGCAGCCGGCCAGTTAAGCGGAACCAGCACCGACGCGGTCAACGGCTCGCAGCTTTATGCGACCAACCAGCAGGTGACGGCGAACTCTACCGCGATCAACAACATCGAGGCCGGCGCGGGCATCAAGTACTTCCACGCCAACTCGACCGCCGCCGACAGTCAGGCGACAGGTACAGATAGCGTTGCAATCGGCCCGCTCGCGGTCGCGACCGGCACAGACAGTTTCGCCGCAGCCAACGGCGCGCAGGCACAAGCCGCAAGCGCGCTTGCGCTTGGCGCGCAATCGACAGTGTCGGTGACGGGCGGCGTGGCCATCGGCTCGGGCTCGCTGTCCAATCGCGCGGTTGCGTCTGGCACCGGTTCGATCGCCGCGGGAAGCTACTCAATCCCATACAACACGACCGACGCAACCCTGCTAGGTGCCGTTTCGTTTGGGAACTCGACCGCCGGCAGCGCGACCTACCGGCAACTGACCAACGTCGCCGATGGCACGCAGGCGCAGGATGCGGTTACGGTCAGGCAGCTGGCAGGAGCGCTACAAGCCTTTGCGGTCACGCCAACGCTGTACTTCCACGCGAATTCGACTAAAGCGGACTCTTTAGCGATTGGTACCGATTCGGTCGCTGTCGGTCCGGCGACGGTCGTCAACGGTGACAGTGGCATCGGAATGGGCAATGGCGCGACCGTCGACATGAACGCGCCAGGGGCAGTGGCCATTGGCGAAAGTGCGCATTCAGGCCAGGCGGACGCGATGGCGCTGGGCAGCGGCGCGTCGGCGCTCGGAGCGCAGTCGATCGCTCAGGGCGCCAACGCGACTGCGACAGCTGCCGGCGGCATTGCATTCGGTTCGGCCGCGAACAGCAGCGCGGTTGATGCCGTCGCCGTCGGCGCCGGTGCAACGGCTTCGCTTGCAAACAGTGTGGCGCTAGGGGCAGGGTCGCTGACTACGGTGGGTGCATTGAGCAGCTATATCGCCTATGGATTGAGCAGCCCCCAGTCGTCAGCCGGCGAAGTCAACGTCGGCAACCGCCAGATCACCGGCGTTGCTGCCGGACGCCTCGGCACCGATGCTGTCAACGTCTCGCAACTCGCTGCAGTGACAACCCAACTGACTACCCTGATCGATCAGCGCACCAGCAATGGCGGGAGTTATACCTCGACGCCGCCAGGCGGCACCACAGTGCCGCCGTCGTCGACTGGCGCGAATTCGTCTGCGGGCGGCTCAGGCGCGGTTGCATCGGGCTCTAACAGTACTGCAGTCGGCAACGGCTCGCAGGCGACTGGCAACGGATCTACGGTGGTCGGCACTGGTGCGACGTCGACGGGGTCCGGTTCGGCGGCGGTCGGCGCTGGCAGTAACGATGGCGGGCGCTCCAACGTTGTTGCTGTGGGCTCGGCAGACTCGACACGGCAGGTAATCAATGTCGCAGCGGGGACTGCGCCCACTGACGCGGTCAACGTCGGACAGCTGAACGCAAGCGTCAACAACGTGCTGACGCAGGCAAACAGCTACACGGACAGTCAGGTCGCAGGCCTTCGCAACAGTCTGGACTCGTATCGTCACGACGCCGATGGCGGCACGGCGACGGCGATGGCCGTAGCCGGTCTGCCTCAGCCCTCGGGCCCTGGTAAGAGCATGGTGGCCATAGCGGGCAGTGTCTATCGTGGTCAGTCCGGACAGGCGCTTGGCGTCTCGACGATTTCAGAGAACGACCATTGGGTCTACAAGGCGGCCGTGTCAACGAATACGCGGGGCACCTATGGGGCGGTAGTCGGCGCCGGCTACCAGTGGTAAGCCGGCTCGGTGACAGCGCGGGCGTTAGCCATCGACGATGCGCTCCACGTCCGCTTCGTTCCCAGTACCTTTCAACATCTGGATGCTTATTATCATGAACATGAGATCGATCACGGCGTTATTAGTCACGCTTTCCTGTCTCGTTGGCCTCGCTGCATGTGCGGGGCCAGGTGCCGCCGATACCGCGTTCCCAACAACGGACGCATCGACGTGGCCGGAAGGCTCTTTTCCGAACACCGAGAACCTGAGCAAGGTTGCGCCAGGCATGACGAAGATCCAGCTATACCAGCTGATAGGAGCCCCGCATTTCCATGAATCGGTCTTCCATGTGCGTGTCTGGAATTACCTCTTTCACTTCCGTACGACCGATAGGATAGCCACCTGCCAGTATCAGATCCAATTCGACGATCAGAGCCGGGTAAGCAAGGTGCGCTGGGCCGAACAGACCTGCGAGAAATACGGCAGTACGCACGGTCGCGCGCCAGACGAGAACGCAGCCATGCCGTCGGTGCCAAAAGCCCCTTAACTGAACACATTGCGCGCTGCGCCCTTCGCCGCGGGAAGGGCACAGCTTCATTCCCGGAGAAGGAGATAGAAGTGCTTCCCGCTGTCAACGGCGGGGGAGGATAGGCAGACGAGGTAACGGCAGCATTCCACACCGTTCGCCTTGTCTCTTTCTCCGAGAGTGTAACCATGGGCGCTGGCGTGCGCACCGCATAGAGTGGCTGTTCACGCTCGCAACGCTTTCGCGAGGTCCGCAAGACGATAGGGTTTGGGGACGAACAGCACATCGCTCAGTCCGCCTTTCCCGTCGCGAAGCGCGGCAGGCGAATATCCGGACGTAAGCACTACCCTGATCTTCGGATAGTCTGAACGCAACAGACGTGCAAGCTCGATCCCACTCATGCCGTGGGACATTGAAATATCGCTAACTACGACGTCAATGTCACGGCGTTCCCCCAGGATTTCCGCTGCCTCGGAGGCACTGCTTGCCGGCACGACGTCATACCCGATGCTCCCCAGCAGCTCGGACGCAACGCCCAACATGTCCGGTTCGTCCTCGACGAGCAGAACCGTCTCCGCCCTCGGTACCGGCGCGACGTCTGCGCTTTCTGCACGCTGCACGACGGGCAGATAAAGATCAACGGTCGTGCCCTTGCCCACTTCGCTCGAGAGGTGCACGTCGCCGCCTGACTGGGTAATGAAGCCGTAAACCTGGCTCAGCCCCAGTCCTGTTCCCTTGCCTTGCTGCTTGGTCGTGAAAAACGGCTCGAACGCCTGTGCAAGAACATCGCCTGACATGCCCGTGCCTGTGTCCGACACCGAAACGCGAACGTAGCGGCCTTCTGGCAGGGCCGGGGTCATCGTGGCGTTTGCCTGGACCGTATCAGTGCGGATCGTGATGATGCCGCCCGTCGGCATGGCGTCGACCGCGTTGACAACGAGATTGAGCAGCGCCGCCTCGAACCGCGCTGCGTCAACCGATGCAAACGCATCTCCGGGTTGGAGGGCAAGTTCAACATGCGTGCTGCGGTTGCCCGCGCGCGACAGCATGGGCGCGAACTCGCGGATCAGAGCATTCAGGTCGTGTACCTGCGGCTGCAAGGGCTGCTGGCGCGCGAATGAAAGCAATTGCTGGGTGAGCGTCGCGCCGCGGTCAATCGCGCGCCGCATGCCTTCGATCATTTTCGTGTGAACCGGTGTAGGCGACTGGATTGCAAGCACCTGCAGACCGTTGGAGAGAACCGCCAGCAGGTTGTTGAAGTCATGGGCGACGCCGCCCGTCAGGCGTCCGATTGCCTCCATCTTCTGCGCCTGGAAGAGCGCTGCGTTCGCTTTCTCGAGGGCGGCCGCGGCTTCCTTGCGCTCGGTGATGTCGCGCGTGACTTTTGCGAAACCAATCAGGGCACCTTCTGCGTCCCGGATGGCATCCACTACGACGTGAGCCCAGAAACGGCTACCGTCCTTACGGACCCGCCATCCTTCGCGTTCGGCACGGCCGGTCTTCGCTGCCGAGGCAAGGATCAGGGCCGGCAGGCCAGCCGCCTTGTCCTCGTCGGTATAGAACCGCGAAAAGTGCTCGCCCACGATTTCGGGCTGCCTATAGCCCTTGATTCGCTCGGCGCCGAGGTTCCAGCTCGTAACGACTCCCGCAGGCGAAAGCATGAAGATTGCATAGTCCGTAACGCCTTGCACCAGAATCCGGAAAAGCTCTTCTGTTTCGACTGCACCGCCGTGCGGGTTCGGAAGCTGGTCCATATTGTCTGTCCTTGTTCAGGTACCGGTGTCGCTGCGACGTAAATTCTACCGCTCACAGCCTCGCAGTTTGTGTCCTTCCTCGCATGTACCGACGCCGACGCGTTCACACCGTTTCGGTGCTGCCCAGGTGCACCCTTCATTTATTGCCGTGCGATCCCGTAAAGCGAAGTGATGTCGTCACGGGTCAATGCCCGCCAGGACAGGGCTCGCTCGCCCTGAATCGACTACTTTGCTTCGCTACTGCAAAGCAAAGTAGTCGATTCGCATCGTACGTAGTAACGCTGTCAATTCCCATTCGCCCGGGGCCATCGCATCGGCTCGCGCAGGGCGGGCTGGGCGGTTCTCCATGATCCGCGAGCTGCTCACGTGTTACCGCGTCCACGCGACGCCGGTCGCTACTGATGGGTTCAGTCCGCAGTTGAGATAAGGTCGACACTTTACAGTCGCGGGCCATTCACTGCACGAGCAGCAATCGATTCATTACTGCTGGAAAGGCGTCACAGGCGGTCGTGGCTCTCTGGCGCTCCGGGCACGCGATACGTCGTCGGTTTCCCTCCAACAAGCTGGACGTGTCTGTCGACAAAGGCCTATTGATCGTTGCGGGCCACGCCTGACGCGCGATAGTGCGTTGCCCGAAGGCATATGCGCGAGTATGCACAGAGCTCCTCAGCGGCTCTTTCCGGCGCGCCATCGAACTCAGGAATTTCATGTTGCTGTTACCGGTGACCAGTACGGCCCCGACGATACCTGATCGGCTCATGCTATTCACCTTGCGGATCAGCTTCTGAAAAAATCTTCAGACCTATGGCCATTTGTCACCGTCCAGGAATCAGCGCCTGCATAACCGAAACTGAACCTCAACCAGCCCAGGTAGATAAAGACGTTATGGCGCGTTAAAGGGTATACAGTGAGGATACCGGCCGCCCATTCGTGGCCTACAGCTTCAGGACGCTATCATGCAATCGCAAATAAAACGTACGTCGGGTGCAATTCGCAGCGAGAGTCCAGACGCCGTAGAACGCAGGGCACGTGCCCACATACTCGGCACTGCGGACGCTGCGAGAGCGGAGAAAAGACGCGCCAGTTACGCCACGATTGACTCCAACGCCACTAAATGGCGTTACTCGGCCGTGTACGGAAAAAGCTGATCGCGGTGCTTAACTTTCCCAACCCCAGCCGTAGCTACGATACCGCCCGACATTGCGTGTGTTTCTGGGGGTATGACAATTCGCGTGAAATCACCTTCATGGTCGACGACACGTTGCTCAGAACTCTGCAGCCTGGTCTTGGAACCGACGAGCGCTCGGTGCTTGGCGCCTTCGACGAGTTCCGTGAAAAGGTCCTCCAACTCGCCAACAAGCAGTATGTCGCCGGGCCACAGAATCGGTATTCGATTTCATGAGCTACCGCTCTGCCGCGACAATGCTTCCTGATCTGTCAGCTCCCGGCCTCGCGCAGCGCCCTGTCCTCCTCTAAAGGGTGCAACGCCGCTTGGCTTCTGACAGCGATAAGAAGTGCCACTATCGCCTGTGCTGCGTTCAAGAGCAAGGTAGCCTGAATCGCCTTTCGTCCAGGCGCCCCCTCAATGGTAGTGTCGCAGGTGCGGCGGTCATACGTGCCAAGAGCCTTACCGTTCCCTTCTGTCAGATGTGCCGCGACCCCGAGCAGGCGAACCGCATGCGCTCCTGGTTCTCGCATACGAAATGCAAGGTAGATTTACGGACTAACACGGGTCATTGGATCATGCGGCATCGCCGGGACGACGTGAACTCAGCGATTACCGCGTGGATCGACGCCTCTATCAACGGCCTTTGTCAACTGGGGTCCGGAGCCCCGGTGCCCGATCTCTAACATTCTGCTAAGCCCTTATCAACTCAATGGCCTCGCCGTGCCGAATCGCGTAGTCATCGCTCCGATGGCACGGTCGTTCTGCCCAGGCGGCGTACCGACCGCCGAGGTTGCCGCGTACTATCGGCGACGTGCGACGCACCGCGTCGGTCTCATCATCTCCGAGGGAACCGGTGTTGGTCGCGCGGCTGCGCTCGACGATCCGAACGTCCGGCACGTTAATGGCGAGGCGGCACTGGCCGGCTGGAAGAAGGTGGTTGAAGATGTTCACGCGGCTGGAGCACGCATTGCACCGCGACTGTGGCACGTGGGAAATGAGCATTCGAACGGAGCGGGCGAGCGGGCATTGTCCGCTTATCGCTACGAGAGCCCGTCGGTCTATCTATAACCGGCGAACGCGTGGCTCGGCCCATCAGCGAGTCAGACGTCGCGGACACGATTGACGTATTCGCACTAGCCCCAGCGAATGCAGAGCGACTCGGCTTCGACGGCGTCGAGCTGCGCTGCGGCCATGGCTATTTTTTCTCGGAGGATATCAACCGGCGCGGCGACCGGTATGGCCGATTGACGCTCCTCGAACGTTCGCGGTTCGCTGTGGAGGTGCTGAAGGCGACGAGGTCGGTGGTGGCACCGGGATTTCCAGTGATTCTTCGCCGCTGGCAATGGGAGCCAAAGGACTTCAGCGCACGGCTCCCGGGGACGCCAGGAGTGCTCGAAGAGTGGCTCGGCCTGCTCGTGGACACTGGCGCCGATGCTTTCCACCTTTCCATGCCAGCCTACTGGCAGCCCGCGTTTCCGGAGTTGATGCAAACCTTATCCTGGCAGGCTGAGCAAAAAAAGTAACGTGCGTTACGACCATTACGTTTTGGTCTGTTGGACCGGCAGGCGACAACACCCGGAACGCCTGAATCCGACCGAACGGTAGTCGTGTGACGGCAAGCGACACGCTCGTCGTTTGCTGCGCTTTGCGACGGAGGGCGACACATGGATCAAGGACGCAACGCGGGCCATGTCGTGGTAGTGGCGGCGTCGCTGGGCGGGCTGCAGGCGCTGCAAGCGATCGTCTCCACACTGCCGGCCGATTTCCCGGCGAGTATGTTCATCGTCATGCATATTGGCACGCAAGCCAACTGCCCGCGCTGCTCGCACCAAGCAGCTGCCTGCCGGTCGTCCATGGCTTCCACGGTACAGCCATCACCGCAGGGACTGTTTATATTGCTCCGCCAGATCGGCACATGCTTCTTGCTACGACAGCACTGGCCTGTCGAGCGCGCCGAAGGAAAACTTTACGCGTCCCGCCGCTGACCCGCTTTTTCGCTCGGCAGCGGCCAATTATGGGAGCCGCGCAGTCGGCGTTGTACTCACCGGAAAGCTGGATGACGGCGCAGCGGGATTGAAGGCCATCCATGCCTGCGGCGGCTTTACGATCATTCAAGAGCCGTCGACGTGCGTTGCTGCCGACATGCCGCAAGCTGCTCTAAAAGCCGTTCTCCCGGACCTGGCTCCCGTCGAGGACATCGGCCCGGCCATCGTCAAAGCGTTGACAGACCATTTGTCCAGGGGCTTTGACATGAACGAGAGGGAGCGCGCTGCGCTTGAAGTGAAAATTGCCGCCACCGGCCATTCGACACCAGCCGAGCTGGAACGACTCGGACATCGAACGAGTATGACCTGCCCGGACTGTGGCGGCGTCATCTGGCGCATCGGAGTGGGTTATCCGCTCAAATACCGTTGCCATACAGGCCACGCATTTTCCGCAATGTCGCTGGAGGCAGAGCAACGCGCAGGTGCGGAGAATGCGCTGTGGTCAGCGGTTCGACGCCTGCAGGAAAAGCTGCTTTTGGCGCAACAACAACTTCATCTTGCGGAGACTGAGCACAGTGCCGACGCATCAGCGTTTCTCGCCGAGATAGTTCCGTTGGAGATCGCGATCGAGACGGTCAGACGCCTGGCGATCGAATCGGCCGCCACCATCCCGAATCAAAGTATTGAATAATGGAGCGGCCGGACTTCCCATCGTCGGCACCTTCCCGCAGGACTGTCGTGTCTCGTCGAGCACAACTGAGACCGGGGTACTCCAAGGCCGCTTCGGATTCTGTGAGTAAGGCAATGGTGTCAGTATTGCCCAAATCCAGCTAGCCGCGTGCCAAGCGGCTCATCCCGGTATCAAGTGCTAACGCGGCCGGTGCCGTCGCTTTGCGACGCCGCCAACGTCGCGGTCCTTGCCTGAGTTTGCTTCGGCCTTGGCGTCGTGCCCGGTGCCATCATCGTGGGGCGCGGTCTTCACGATCAATCCCCATTCGCGCATGGCAAGGTAACGACCGAGTGGTTGTGCGTGTCGCACGCGTCGATAGTCCAGAAGAGCAGCCGCCGCCTCGCGAGCGGCGCTTCGATAAGTCGTCTCGACGAAGATACCGCGAGGGTTTGCGCCAGCTTGGCTGCATGTTTCCGATGTTCCTTGCCGACAGGCACACCGGGGGCCACGAACGCATTGACGTCCGAGCCCTCGCACTGCGCGGCTGCGCTAACATCAAGCGAGTTGCCGACCCGATGAATGTGCAATCGAGATCGGATATCCGCAAGGGGATCGTAGCGCCGTCGTTACGATTCATTGTTGGGAACTCCTGCACAACCGTCCGCGATGCGTGGGCAGCGTTGTTGCTTGCGAACTCCGATGGCGGCTTCGCTCTCCCATTCGATACGCGGTGCCTGGCGCAAGGCCGTTATTCGTCTTTGCGGCCATAGCGCAAGTCGAGGCGTCACCGGCAGCTCCGTTGGAACCGCGACGCCTCTGCGCGGCATGTCAATTGCGCAGGGAAGAACACGCGCATTCGAGCGCGATTGTCTTAATAGGAGCACATTCATGCCCGAACCTGCTGAACACCTGCTTGACGGGCTGCGCGACGCTCACGCAATGGAGCAACAGGCGGAGCAGATGCTTCGCGCGCAGTCAGGAAGGCTCGAACACTATCCGGAGCTGAAGACACGTATTGACCAGCACCTGGAAGAAACACTCGGCCAGCAAAAAATCGTGGCGGAGTGCATTGAGCGTCTTGGCGGCTCGACGTCCGTCATGAAGGATCTAACCGGCAAGATCATGGCGTTTGGTCAAGCCGTAGGCGGCATGACGCAGACCGACGAAGTCGTGAAGGGCGCCAACATGAGCTATGTCTTCGAGAATCTGGAAATCGCGTCCTATACGGCGCTCATCGCCGCGGCCGACCGTTGCGGCGATATGGCGACCAAGGCCGCGTGCGAACGTATCCTGCCGCAGGAGCAGGCGATGGCGCATTGGCTGCTGGAACATATCCCTATGATCACCGCGCAGTATCTTGAGCGCTCTGCCGCAGGCATCGAGGCAAAGAAGTGACAGTCGTGCCACCCACTCAGGAGGTAACGGGCGGCTATCGGTTTTTTTCCTAATGTTGGGCTGGTCGTGCCAACCGTCTCGTCAAGCGGAACACTCTGGGCCCTGCAGGGTGACCGGCAATTCGCGGACGTCCTGGCGCAGGCAAACAGAGCCGGCACGCCAAGCTTCCGGTGTGTGCGAGCCTCGCGACCCGCCCGCAAGTGTCATTGATTTCGTAGCGGTGGCGAGTGGCCCTCTACAGTGCGAGCGGGCCCCGATGCGCAAAGAGATACTGCCAGCGGCACCCCACTTGACCGTTCCGGCCATCCAGTGCGATCCGCCGCGATAGTAGGGCCGAGGCGAGCGCGTCTGCATCCGTTGAGACGTAGCGACCGGCTTCAGCGCGGGGGTCACGCTGACCAGCACCGGCTATGCAAGTGCAACTTGTTGTTTCCTCTGTTGCCATCGCGCCATCCCCGCGCGAGTGGACGAGCGACACCGATCATCTTGGCCTCTTTATACTCGAGCCTGACTGCGCAGAACGCCCTTGCGATAGCTGCGGTGCCATCGGGAGCTTAGAATATCTGGCTCGGGTCCGCGTACCACGCAACACTGAGAGCCAGATGCGCGGCTTAGGGACGGGATCGGTCCGTGCCGCTGCGTCCAGCGGTACGTGAGCGCGTCAAGCCTGCTTCGTCACCATTAGCCAGAAAATGCCTAGGAACGCGAAGAACGCCACTGCGCCGAGCGCGGCCCATATCGACAGCAGGCGCCAGTATGCGGCACTCAGCGGGCGGCCGCTGTTGGCGCTGACACCGGCCGATGCCGCGAGGCGTATCTGCAGAAATACGACCGGGAGCCAGCAGGCGATAGCCAGCAAGTACAAGCCGATCGACCACGAGAGCCATCGGTTGCCCAACTGCAAATTGGCAAGATGTGCGAGATAGAGGCCGGTAACGGGCTGCATAATCGCGGTGGGCGTCGTAAAGAGCCAATCGGCGAGCACGACGAGCCGGCAGACGCGCGCCACCGTCTTCGCATCGCGGCCGAGACTGGTGAACAGCATGTAGAACGCGGAGCCAACGCCTGTGCCAAACAGGATCGTCGAAGACAGTACGTGCAGCCATTTGATAACAAGATAGGTCACGGCTAACTCAGCGTTTGCAGGTAGAGCCGGATCGGCCGTCAAGCTGTATCAGTAAGGTCAGCAGCGCAATCATGGGCAGATTCTTGGACAGTGGCCCGTACGGATGCAGCCAGAACTCCGGCAAGCGCCAGCTGATCAGCGCCGTATAAAGCACGATCAGCGCGATCTGAAGCGTCCACAACCGCGCGCGCGGTCCGAGGCTTCGTGGCCACCCGAGCGAAAACACGCCGAAAGCGAGGTCGAGAAACGCCGCGCCGTAAAGCAGCAGAGGTGCGAGTGCCCCCGGCGCGCCGACCCGAGCGAGAAGCTCCACGCTGGATGCGCGCGGATACAAGCCCGCCGACACGACCCCGGTCCAGATCCACACCGCCGCGATGGATAGCCGCAGCATCGGCAGCAGCCACATCAGGCGCGCCGGCACGCCAAAACGCTCGCGGTCGGCGGCCATTTCCGAGAGAGCGCGCGGAGCGTGGCCGACTAGCCGCTCGAAGCGTCCAGTCGGTGCTACATTGCCGCGCTCGAGCATCGCGAGCGCATCGGCGCTCATCAACGAGCCCGGCAGAAGCTCGCCAATCCGAGTTGCAAGCCGGACTAGCGGCATCGGAACGGGCAAGAACCAGCCTGGCGAATCGCCTGCGACGCGCCGTAGAACCGCAAGATATTCCTTCAGCGTCAGCGGCTCCTTGCCGACGGCGGCGACCCTTCGCGACGGACCCTCCGACGACACTTCCTGCGAAGGGGATGCAAGCGCTCCGGCCACGATGAGCTCAACAACATCGTCGATATGGACCGGCTGAATGCGTTGCGCGCCGGCGCCGGGCAGCGGCACCACTGGCAAGGTCGCCCATGCGGCGAAGAAGCGTGTGCTGCGTCCCTCCGGCGCAAACACGAGCGACGGCTGCACGATCAACGACGACACCGGCAACGCCAGCAGCGCCTCATCGGCTGCCAGCTTGCTGCGATGGTATGGGCTCTGCGCGTTTGCATCGGCGCCGAGCGCGGAAATCTGCACGATGCGCCGCACACCCGCTGCGACGGCCGCCTTGAACAGCACGACCGGCGCAACAGTATGCAATTGCCGGAACTCCTTGCCGCTTGCATCGCTAAAGATGCCCACGGCATTAATCACGACGTCGACGCCGTCCATAAGCGGCACCAGGCTTGCTATATCACAGAGGCTGGAGAAGTCGAGAGTAACGAGCCGGCAGTTTCCCAGTCGAGGCGCGGCGGCGACCGGGTCACGCACGCCACACACCACGGAGTGGCCGACCGCGGCGAGCGCCTCCGCGACTCGAGCGCCAATCAAGCCGGTAGCACCTGCAAGGAAAATTACCATGGGTCGGGACGTTAGGCCGTTAGAAGACATTGTGCTGCCTGGCATAGTCGCAGGCGTGTTCTCGACACTGGCGCTCAGCGCCCTGGCGCGCCTCGTCGGCAAGTGCCCGGCCGCGCCCGTGAGCGCCGTAAGTCACTGGATATGGCCGCAAGAAGTGAACCAGACGGCGCGGCCCCGTGCGAGGCATCTTGTGACGGGGCTCGCGATTCATCATCTGATGTCGATCGGATGGGCCGCCGCTAATGCGTTCACGCTTGCAGTCGTTCAGGAATCCACGCAGCCGTGCCGCGGCTCACGTTCGGACCACCTGCAACGTACCGTGCTGGCTGGGGCGATGACGCTTGCCGCCGCCTTCAGCGACTACATGGTGGTGCCGAAGCGCTTCACGCCGGGGTTCGAGTTTCATTTGCGGGCACCGCAGATCGCAGCGGTCTACGTTGCTTTCGGCGCTGGCCTGGTTGCGCCGTTTGCAGTGGAAGATCTGTGCCACCGGGGGCCGCGCGCGCCGTCGCGATAAGACGCTGACGCGAGGCATGCGGCGCGCCCGAGGCGATTCGTGAGGCTGACCGCCGCAGTTCAGAAAAACTCGATGCGCACGAAACGTTGCTTCATTGCAAGAAGACGCCAAATCAGGGGCGCGTACGGAGTCCGGCCGATTCTCCCGAAGTTGGCGCTGCTGCCCAATGGCGGGGCACGACGGTCTGTATGCGAACTGGGACGCAAACGCAGGGTAGCGCCATGCAACGCCACGATTGAGCGGGATCAGAAACAATGCACCTCGCACTACAAGCGTCGACGCGTGACCGACGGCCAGACGCTGTCGCCGGCCGGCTCGAGTAGCCTATGACCGCCTCGCAGTGCGTACCGCACGAGCCTCGGATGTCGCTTTTGATTAGCTGTTCTTTCGGCCGATGTAGCCGGGGAGTTTCCGGGCAGCCCGGCTCTGTGCAAGGCGGATGGACTCGAGCAACGCCAGGGAAAACGCTCCGGGATCTTCGCCCGCGATTGCTACACGTGTCCTGAGAAAGTCGGACCAGACAAAGCTGCCGTAAGCGCTGTCCGGCTTCCGATAGGCGCCTGCCCTCCTGGCAAAGGCAGCCAGACTGTGATAAGGATCGTCAGTCATGCCGCCCACGTCCATCGGGAGATCACTGACGTCGCAACGCCTGCCCTTGGCGTCAAACGGATGCACCCAGCCCTTTGTTTCCATTTTCCTCCAGAACTTCACATGCCCCAGACGTCTCCAGTCGGCGACGATCATGACCGGTGCTTTGAGGTGTCCGAGATCGTGCCAGGCTCGTGCCCAATGATGATGATCAACGATATACGACCTGTCATCGGGGCCCATGACAATATGGATCGCATGGGCGCTCATGAAATGCTCCAGTCCTGAGCCCGCGTGGCGCGCAGTGATCAACGCTTTTGCCTTGACATAGTCCAGCCCGACGGTGATCTGCGTCGGCCTCAAAATTGACAACGCGAGGTAGTTCATGTTTCACCCAATGATTTCAGCAACTGGTTGGTCAGCTACTTGATAGACGGCTACCGTTTTCCGGTCAGCAGGACGTTGCCAATTTCTGACACTGGCACTTCGCGCTCATCGATCAACCGAATGCCCCAGGCGAGTGCCTGGCATATCGCTGCCTCCCTGGTCAGGTGCGCCCGATCGGGACGCTCGCGACTCAGCCCAATGCGTCTTCCGGGCAGAGTTACCGTAACGCACGGAAGCCATTGGCCACGCCCATTTGTCAACGCCGTTGATGAAATGACGTACCCGCGATATTCGGCCTGCCGCGACGTCAGTTCTGTGCTCTCCCGGTCTTCCATGATGCCTCCGTCGCCCGTTCTGTGGACAGGTCGATACAGTGGGGAAGCGAGCAAGGCCCGTACCGTGCGGCATTGGTCTATCATTACTCGGCTTGACAGGGGACAGCGAACGACGCGGCAGGCGTTGACCATCGTGGCGAGCGGCCTGCACATCGATGTGCTATCGCGAACAGGATGATGCCGGGCGCCGGCGCGGTCCCAGAATGGCCGGAGCGCAGTTAGAGGTTGCTGGAGGGATCAAAAAGGGGGAAACCGGCAACCGGGCGGATAACCTGCCAGGAGCCACCGGAAATGGCCCTGCCTGCGCGTTCTGCGCGTAAAGAAGCCGCTGCGTCTGTCGAGGCAACCTGCGAACTTCCTGGGCTGGGCACGGTGTGTTGCAGCGTCGCCCTATGCGCCCAATCGGGCTGCCGGTAAATCGGTGGATAGCGTGGTGGCAGTTATTCCGGGTTGTGCAAATCCGCTTTGACCACTTCTTGCCCCTTGCTGCTGGCGGCCTCCCTGGCCGCGGATGCCTCCTCAAACGGGCCGATTGTCGGTGCTCCGTCAAAGGGGTATAGCAGCCGGTCATCCGATGTCCGCACCACCTTCAACTCGCCCACGTATGCACCGGTGGACGTGCGCCGGCACGTGGCATAGATACGATAACCTCCCGCGCCACCAGGGCAGCCGTCGTACGGTGGTCTCGGCGGCCTCGCGAAGATCAGTTTTGGTCTCGCCACGTTGGTCCTCCATCTGATTGCAGGCATCCTGCGGCACTATCTGCTATCCATTGCGGCAGACGCAGCGGTGCGGCGATGCACAACTATTTTTCGGGGCTGTTGCCACCATTGACATCCGGTGACGGCTCCCGGCTGGCAATCTCCTTTTCGACCAATGCACGAGCGATATGCCAGTATTCATCAGCGCATCCTTCGAGGCTGCCGTCCTCTTGCCACAGTTCGTACGCTCGCGCCCTGATCCGTTCCTCCACGGTCTTTCGATCCATTGCATATCCTCGCGAGTCGATGACGAAGCAGTGTGTCGATGGGGAAACGCTACACCTCATGCCGGCGCTTGACAAAATACCCACACACGCGACTTGGGTGTTGCTGGCAACATCGCGGCACCGATCGTGGGCCTCTCGCCTGCCGCACCTTTTGGTTCGATTGAGGAGGTCGACATGCAACCCGTGGCGGAAGTCTCGCGCAGTGGCTGAGCGACACGCACGCGATCGAAAATCAATCCCATCCGGTGTGCGATGACCGCATCATAGAATAATCCATCGCCGGTAGTTCGGGGCGCGCAGACGAGTAAGCCATCGCATTACTGCGTTGCGCCCGTTAATCGACCGCAGGAGCGTCCCTCAATCAAATCGCCAGATCATCCCAGCGAACTTGGTCCGTCGTGGAACCGTTGTCGATCCGGGACCTTGTCATGAGTTCGATGCGAGGCAATTTACCGGCAGGTGACGAAGCGCGAAACTAATTCTGGCCTGCGTGTGCTCTGATAGCGCGGCCTGAGATCGGCATTGAGATATCGACGTCAGAACGCTGCGGCTTCGCCGAGATCGGACGTCCACAGGGCAACGTGGGCGATCTTCATGGGCGGTTGGGTTGCCCGCGCCGCGTTACCAGATGCGCGCATGCCGGAACGAGACAGAGCAGTGCGGCCAGTGTCCAGAAGGCAGCAGGCAGACCGATCGCCTTCGCAATAAAGCCCACGCCCGCTGGTCCGGCGAGATGCCCCGCGTAACCAGTTGTCGTGATCGCGGCAACCGCGAGTGTGGAAGGCATCGCGCGCTGCGACCCGGCGCGCCGGAACAACACCGGCACGACGTTCGATGCACCGAGTCCGATCAGCACGAATTCGCTCATCTCAAGCGCCGCGCTCCGTGCAGTCAGCAGCACCATGAAACCGGCGGTTGCGAGCACTCCGCCCCAGAACATAGTGGCTCGGTCGCCGATGCGGGCAGTCAGCGTGTCACCGCCGAACCGGCCTGCGGTCATGGCGATCGAGAAGAAGATATACCCAAGTCCGCCATGCGCGTTGGCAACCAGTCCCTTGCCGGTAAGCAGCAGCGCACTCCAGTCGAGCAATGCGCCCTCGACGAGAAAAGTGATCGCGGCCAGCCCGGCAAGCACGAGCACGATGCCGCGTGGCCAGGCGAACAGCGGTCCATCGCACGCGTGCCTCGACACGATCAGACGAGGGCGCGCCGCCGCGATCGCAATGAGCATCAGAACGGTGCAGGCCAATGCGCTGGCGAGCGTTCCGACGTGCAGCGAAAGCAGAAAGGTCATCGCCGTTGCCCCGGCGAATCCGCCGACGCTGAAGAGCGCGTGGAAGCCTGACATGAGTGGCCGGCCTTCCGCCCGTTCGACATCGACCGCATGAATGTTCATGGCGACATCGAGGGAGCCGAGGCACGCGCCGAAAGCAAGCAACGCACTTCCCAGCGCGGGCGACGTACTGGCGATGGACAGGAGAGGCAGAACGATGGCCAGCCCGAAGCCGCCTGCAACGATGATCGGCTTTGCTCCGTATCGCGCACTGACCGCCCCGGTGAGCACCATCGCCATGACTGAACCGAGTCCGATGCAAAGCAGGAGCAGGCCGAGCACGTCGTCGCCGACGCCGAGCCGCTGCTTGGCGAAGGGCACGAGCGGCGCCCAGCACGCCACGCCAAAGCCCGCCACGAGGAACGCAAGGCGTGTCGCAAGCCGGGCCGCGGGCAAGCCCGGTTCGGTTGCTGGCGGCGTTGAAACTTCTGACCGGGTGCTCATGGATTCGCTGGCTCCTGTGCCTGCACGACCGACGCGCCGGCTTTCGACAAGGCCACGCGCTGAGCGCGCGGCAGATCATGCTCGACGACGACACACTCGATCTCTTTGATGGCCCCCACCTTGTGAGCGGCGCGATTATCGAATTTCTCAGACAGCGCTAGCACCACGCTGTGCTCGCTAGCCGCGAGGACAGCGCGTTTGAAGGTTGCGTCGGCGAGGTCGAACGCGCTGATGCCGCTGTTCGGGGAAATTGCACAGGACCCGATGAAGCACCGATCGATGTTCATTCGCATAACATTCTGTACGGCGCTGGCATCCACGCATCCGCCGACCGCTGGATCTACCGCACCGCCGATAACGAGCAGACCAATGTCCGATCGGCGCAGCACTGCCGCGGCGATGTCGACCGAATTCGTCGCAACGGTGATGTCGGCGTCTTCAGGCAGGAGGTCAACGAGCGCGAAATTGGTGCTGCCGCTATCGAGAAACAGGAGTTCGCCACGCTGGATGAACGGCACGGCCGCACGCGCCAGTGCTGACTTCTGTGCGAAGGCGGTATCGAGGCGGCTCGCCATTGGCGCGGACGCGGGCGTGATGGGCAGTGCACCCCCATAGACGCGCCGGCACAGTCCCTCGGCGGCGAGGGCGCGCAAATCGCGGCGAATGGCGTCTTCGGATATGTCGAACTCGGCGGCGAGCGCTACCGCGCCGACGGGTTGGCCGTTGGCAAGCCGTCTGGCGATCTCGTCGCGCCGTGAAAGAGGAATGTCGTCGTTCATGCTTCATGGTAACGTGCATGAACGAGAATGTAAACGTGCATAAACGTGCACTTGCGTGGTTGACTTAATTGAGTCACACCCGCAGTGCTGGCACCGGATCTCATCTGAAACGGTCCGCTATGCCCGGAGAGATAATCGCCGGTCGGCCACGCTCGCTAACCGCAACGATGCTTCCGGGTGCCAGAGCCCTTCCGCATCTTTCGCATGCGGGTTTCAATAATGCGAAAACCTCGTCCTTGCCAGCGTAGCCTCCCTGACAGGACAGCTTCCTAAGCGTGAAGCGGGATTGTGCGTGAGTTTCGAGCGGCAGGCTTGCGTCGCAAAGCTCGACGATGGATCCACGGCTCCCGCATTGGCACTGTAGATAGAAAATGATGCGTCTTTCCATTTGCGTTGCGATGCGAGAACCAGGCGATATAGCTCCTGGTGGCAGCGCTCTATTTGTCCGCGAGCCGAAAGGTACTTTGGTTATTGCAGCAGTGAAAGCCGACAAACGCTTTTAGCGGCCGGATAACCTTGCAAAGTCCGCGGGCGTGATTTCTATACGATCGCCAGGTTGCGCGCGAAGTGACTTACGTTGTGCTACCGCGTGGATCCTTCGAAAGCCGTCGCGGAATGTCTGCAGTATTCGCGCATCGCCAGCATCTGGTTGCAACCAGAAGTACGTTTGCAGCGCGGCGATGGTGACGACGCATTCAATGCGATTTATCCCGGACAGCACCGAAAACGCTACTCCGCGCCGTCCCTCGAGAACGTAGGGAGCGTCACCGAAGCTCTGCACTTCCTGTCGGTGGCTTGAGGTGTCAGTGTTCATCGTAACCAGTCCCGCTTGCGCGTCCGGGGGACGGATATCTCCAGCATGCCGCGAGCCCGCCAGCCCAATAGCGAAAAAAACGTGGTCATGGTGGACAGTGGTCGAGCAGCGGGCTGCCGTGAGACGAGGCCATGCGTGCACGAACGTCGACTTCATTTCGCTTCACGTCTGTACTCGATTCGTCGAGCGGGAATGAAGGTGGAGTGATGCAGGGCGAAGCAGCCAACCGGACGATCGCACCGAGGAGCAAATCGTTGATCGGCTTGTCGTCTGTACGCGGTGGGAAAAGAAGCGCGCCGTCGGGTAACCGATGAAGCCGTTGCCATGCCGCAAGCGCAGGCGTCGAGAAAGCGGGAAGGGCAACGTCCTCTCGAGACGTGTCCCTCGCTTCGGGACGGATACCTGCGGCCTGATCCCTTCGACGACGACGTCGCGCGCCGCGCAGTTCAGCCGCAGTGAGATCCACGCCCAGCAGCAGCGCCACAACAGCGCGGTTGCGGCACAGGCGGGCATCGTCGCCGGCGTCGGGTTGGACATAGCACTGGAGGGCGGTGTCCGCGTCGGTATCGAGAAAGAGCGGTTCAGGCTCGTCCTCGGGCGAGGCTGCCGAGAGCGCGAAGGTTGCCGAGAGCGCGAAGGTTGCCGCCGGATTGCTGTGACGCAGGCCGACGTCGACCAGATGGCGGCACAGCCGGTCGATCAGCTTCACCTACCGCAGGGGCATGGTCGTCCTTGGCGCACAACGGTTTTCGACGTCGTCAAAGAATGACTCAAGGTGCTCGGCCCAAACGTCGCGAGTGCCACGCCGCGGGTCACCAGATGGCGCAGGAACCGGTCGAACATCGCCTTGTGTTGCACGATCGAGCGTTGGGAGAACCGGCGGCGGTCCGCTCCGGCCGCCTCCGTCGTCTGCCACTGCAGGTAGGCGGTGCGTGGCTCGGCTGTCCACAGATGCGATTCGTTCATGGCACCCAGCACCTTATATACTGAAATGGCGTCAACCCTACCCCTGGCGAATCTGCGATCCGCCATTCTGCCTGCAAGAGAGGGGGCTGTCGTCCCACACTCATAGGCGCCGTAAGCGTCGGAGATTGCACGCAGGCACTCGGCAGGACCGCCGCGGACGATCTTTGCCGCGCACGCGAGCCAGCCCCAGGTTGAGGGCAAGCTCGAAATTGTCCACCAGATACCCGCTGGAGCGAGCGATCACAGTCCAGTGCATCAACACGGAAAACGTCGAACTCCCGCGAGATAGATCCGGGCCTTCGCAATGCCGTGCGGCGCGCCGCTCATTCAGTGATGCGAAAGCGTTCGAGGTCCTGATCCTTGATCCAGCGCGGTGCGCGGCCGCGTCCGCTCCACGTCTCGCCGGTCTCGGGATTGCGATACTTCGGCGCCGCCGCCCGACGGCCATTCCTGCGAGGCTTGCGAAAGATGTCTTCCGGCGTGAAGCCGAACTGCGCAACGGCCTCGCGCACCCGTTGGAGCGCCGCTGCAGCTTCTATCTTGTGCGCTTCGGCGATCAGCTTTTCCAGCTGTTCCTTCTGCGCAAGCAGGTCCTTATAGCGTTCCATTTCCTTGAAGTTTCGCTGGTTATGATGGACGATTCTACCAGGCTCCAGCTGCTGTCAAGTTGCCAGCCGGGGCCATGCCAATGAGCGCACGCTCCACATTCGCTGCAACAGGTATTGATGAAAAGAATTGTTGTCCGCCGCTCGGGCGTTCACGGTCGCGGCGTCTTTGCGCTACGCCCCATCAGCGCGGGCGAACTCATCCTCGAGTACGCCGGCACGGTCATGAGCTGGAAGCAGGCGATAGCTCGCCATCGACGTTTCGGCAAGGAAGGTCACACGTTCCTTTTCGGACTATCCGATGGCCGGGTCATCGACGGCTCGCTTGGCGGCAACAGCGCGCGCTGGCTCAACCACGCGTGCGTCGCCAATTGCGAAGCTGTCGAATCCAATGGGAGGGTATACATCCACACGGTCTGGGATATCGAACCGGGCGAGGAGCTTTTCATCAAATATGGGCTCACTGTAGAGGGCCGCCTGTCGGCAGCCGTGCGGGCGCAATACGAGTGCCGCTGCGGTCACCGTCGATGTCGCGGGACGATGCTGGCCGCTACCGGGCGCTAAAACTAGCACCGTTAGCAGATGCCACCCGCTGCTTCCAGAATTGGCGAGCCGAGACGAGCCGCCGTCTTTCTCCGATAGCATTTTCCAGCGCGGCGCCACAGCAAAAGCAGTTACTCCCGTCCCGGGCACGTAAGCGTCCCTGGACGCGACGACTGCTTCGTCTGACCGGGATCAGTGGCGTCTCGCGGTCTGCGTGAAGACGACGGAGCTGTCGCAAACGCAACGCAACTGCGCATCGAATAGCGTCCCGCCATTGATGGACTCAACATGAGGGCGCCCGACGATAAGGTGACCAATGCCCTCACGACCCGCACGGTGACTCACTTCATCGCCCGGGATTCCGGTGTCCGCGCTAGTTGCGCGCGTTGGCCAGATGGTCCGAATGGTGACCGGCAAACGCCGCGAGTTAGCGCTGCACCGGGCAGTTCGCGACTGACGCGACGGCCAACGCTGATAGCGACGTGCCCAAGCTCACGGATTGCCGGCCCCGCCCGACGCGCCGTACACCTGACCGGTCACATAACTTGCCTGCGCTGACGCGAGCTGCACGTATAGCGGCGCGATTTCGGCGGGCTGCCCCGGACGTCCCATCGGCACCTGCTCGCCGAACTTCTGCACGTTCTCGGCAGTTTGTCCGCCGGTGACCTGAAGCGCGGTCCAGAAGGGCCCGGGCGCAACCGCGTTCACACGGATGCCTTTCTTAATCATCTGCTTCGCAAGTCCCTTTGTGAAGTTGGCGATAGCGGCCTTGGTCATCGCATAGTCGAGCAGATTCGCGGATGGATCATAGGCATTGACAGAACTCGTGTTGATGATTGCCGACCCCGGCGGCATGTGTGGAATGGCGGCCTTCGTAATCCAGAACATAGCGTACAGAGTTGTGCGCAATGTCCAGTCGAATTGCTCGGTTGAGATGTCAAGAATCGAGTCGTGGCTTTGCTGACGACCTGCGTTGTTCACGACAATGTCCAGACCGCCTAGCTGCTGCACCGCGTTGTTCACGAGCGACTGGCAAAACGACTCGCTGCGAATGTCGCCTGGCAACGCCACTGCCGTCTGCCCTGCCGCGCGGATGAATTGCACCACTTCTTTCGCGTCAGGCTCTTCGGCAGGCAGATAGACAATTGCGACATCGGCGCCTTCGCGCGCGAAAGCGATGGCCGCCGCGCGTCCGATGCCCGAGTCGCCACCTGTGATCAGCGCGCGTCTGCCGTTCAGCCGGCCGGTTCCGCGATAACTTGTCTCGCCATGATCGGGGCGCGGCGTCATGCGCCCGCAAGCCCAGGCCACGGCTGCTCTTGCGCAGGGAACGGCGGATGCGGGTAGAGCCCGCGAGGATCAACCGGCGCTGTCGCGCCTGCCGTGCCGGTTGCATTGGCGCTGCTTTCGGATTGCGCCAATGCGTGGCCCGCCACCGCTGTCATCAGACCGGCGGTGGCGCCTTGCATGAGCTTGCGGCGCGATGGCGACATGGTGTTATCGGAAGGCATGAAGGACTCCTTGGTTCAGGGTTGTAAGGAGCCCGCTTTGCCTTGCCCCAACGCGTTACTTCAACGCTTGCTTTCTACCCGAAAGCCGCAATCGGGCTCTTTGACGAGTTGAGCAAGGGCGATTCCCGGTCCGCGGTTCGCTGGCCGCATGCCGCTGCGCGGCCGCGCAGCTTCGTCCATGTCCGAGGTCTGAATAGATGTGAGGCGCCTGGCAAATGAAACAGTAGACAGAGCCAGCCGACGCACTGAAGACCCGCGCGAAACGCGAACACTGCGCCAAGCTTTAAGGCGTCCTTCGGGTTCCTTACTCGACAGTTCCCTGACATTCGGCCAGTCGATCCTACCAGCGGCGCCCTGAGGATTTCAGAAGCTTGGACCAATACGATTGGGCTACTTCACTGCGATCTGGGCCCATTAAGCATTCGAAGCGCTAAACCGCGCATTCTTTCTGTCGATCAACGCGACACCCCTCGACGCCCGTTTGGCTCATCGACGCGGCGCGCATTACCGCCGACGATGTGATTTACCTCATGCGGCTCGCCGTCGCGGCCCGCACACTTTAGACGTGTCACGCACTTTTGGATTCTTTTTGTCTTCTCCAAGACAGTTAAAAACTGCCTCGGAGGACACGGAGCGCTGGCGCACATGGACACCCCCGATGCGGATCATCGGGGTCACGGGCTGGCGCTCCGCGTCTCCAGCTGCGGCCTCGGAGAAGCACCTTTTTGGGTAGCTCCTGATCGGGGATAGAGAAAGCGGGCAGGCAAAGCGGTACAACAGCGGCAATTACTTGCGTGTACAACGGGAACCTCGGCCGGGCTCGAGAGGAAGCAATGTGACTTCAAGCGCGGTTGGGCTTTTACTCAACTCATGCTGTGTCCGGATCCAAAAAGGGTACCGGGCACCTATCTGTACTACGTAATCTTGATACTTCATCACGCCGCTGTCGGCCTGATTGAAAACATACACAAGAATGCAGGTGGCACAAGTACCTGCTTGGACCGCGCCAAGGCGCGATGTAGAAACCCGTATGTATATGGATAATGTCCTTTATCAAGTATAAGAGACTGCCCATGGCAACTGGACTGGACGACTTGGTTCGACAGCTGAAGGACGCTTCTCGAGCATTCGAATCGTTGAAGGGGGAAATTGCTCAGGTCCGGGTTGTGCCGGGGGACCACGCCACCGTGCAGGCGGCGATCGAACAGATAGAGGCGGCCATTGACCAGAAGGCCGCTCTTTACCGGGGCAATCCATTCCTGGAGCCGGTCGTCAAGGCGCTCAAGGAAAAATGTCGCGCACACATCATTGAACGCGGCCGGGAGGGTGTATGAAGCGCGACATGGATCTGATCCGCGAGTTGATGCTGAAGCTGGAAGCGTTGCCGGTATCGCCGGGAAGCACCGTGCATCTTGCTCCAGACTCCCGGGAGGTTCAGGTGGATGGTTACGATGCCGACCAGGTCGGCTATCACCTCTTGGTCATTCACGGCGCGGGGTTCATCACTAAAACCTGAAGCCCGCGCCGTCCGGAATCTACTTTCGCCGGCTGACGTGGGTAGGGCATGATTTCCTGGATTCTGTGCGCAGCCCCGATGTGTGGGAGAGGACCAAGCAGGCAGCGTCGGCGGCCGGCGGTTTCACGGTCGACCTGCTGGTGCTTGCTGCGAAGACCTGTCTCGAAGGGAAAATCAAAGGGATGATCGGTGGTTAGTGCGAGCCTTGTCATTCCCGTTGGCGCGAAGTGCCCGCACTCGTCAAGGCAGCCGGCGACCGGGCTGGTATCCGCTTTCTTGAATTCTTTTGCGTCGGCGATCCGCAATCCGCACACGCGGCGGGCGTATGCGCGCACCGCGGGCGATTTCCTGACCTGGTGCGCGCGCCGGCGTGACGTCCATCACCGCGGTGCAGCCGCTGCGTGTGGCTGCTGGATCGAACTGCAGACGCAGAGCCTGTCGGCGCCGACCGTCAAGCAGCGGCTCGCGACGATCCGCCGCCTGTTCGACTGGCTCGTTACCGGCCATCGTGCCGCACAACCCGGCCGCGTCGGTGCGGGCTCCCAGTCATAACGCAAAGAAAGGGAAAACTCCGGTGCTCGATGCGAGCGAGGCGCGGCAGCTGCTCGACGGCATCGATATGACGACGTCGATCGGCCTGCGGGACCGGGCGCTGATTGCCTTGATGGTGTTTTCGTTCGCGCGGGTGGGGGCGGCGCTGGCGATGCGGGTTGAGGACGTCTACGTGGCAGCAGCGGCGCCTGTAGGTGCGCCTGCGTGAAAAAGGCGGCAAGGCGTGCAAGATGCCGTGTCACCACTCACTGGAACTCTATCTGCACGAGTATCTGGAACAGACCGGCTTGCGCAACGAACCAGGGCCGCTGTTCCGCAGGATCGCGCGCGGCACCGCGCAGCTGAGCCCGCGGCCGCTGCCCCAGGCGAGCGCGTATGCGATGGGGCGCCGGCGCGCGCTTGCCGCAGGGATCGGCACCGTGATCGGCAACCACACGTTTCGCGCGACCGGCATCACGGCTATCTGAAAAATGGCGGTACGCTGGAGAACGCGGCGGCGATGGCGAACCATGCCTCGACGCGCACCACCCAGCTGTACGACCGACGCCGCGATGACATCAAGCTAGACGAAGTGGAGCTCATAAGGGTGTGAGATTGCATGCACGACGTTGCCGTTCGGAAGTTACGTTGCGCCGATAGCTCCTGCTTCGATGCAGGTTGGGCTTGCCAGAAGCCGGCCTGTAACGCAGCTGTCAAACCGATCGTGATCCCGCGCCGAAAGATCAATAAAGTGAAATAATCGTTCCGCTCTGCTTAAAGTAATTGAAATGCTCCCATCCGGTTCTCACTGACCTGCTTTTGATGCTCGCTGGACCAAGCAACCGCTCAATAGACGCACGTAGAACGTCGAATTCTCGCACCGAAGGGAAACATGCTTAAGTTCCAAATCCCGGCTGCAGGTGTAGATCTTATATACGAGGGAGATCAGATTGGCGATAACCGATGCGTCTTGGATGAGCTCGCAAAGAACAATGTAGTGAGAGTATCTCGCGTATTTTGGTTCAAACCCGTGGATTTGCTAAATCCGCCCACAGTCGCTGCCGACGACCCGCCGAACGTCGGCGGAATCGCCGTTGCCTTGCTGGGCGACGGCGATGTGGATAGTCGAGGGTTTGTCGGCGAACGCGGCGTTCGCCACGAGAGCGAACGCGCAAGCAAACACGACGCTTCTGAAAAGACGCGAAGGAGTCATCGAGAAAAGAATCGAAGTGAAAAGAAAGTGCAGCGAGCGCCGTTATTGAAGCAAGGCCGCCGTTTTGAGCGCCACGCTGCGCTTGCCGTCGATACCGACCGGCACGTCGCCTTGCACGGTTGCACGGCGCACGACCCGACGGGCATCGCCATAATCGTTGATCGCGTAATGCTGCGTCGCGCGGTTGTCCCAGATCGCGACGTCGCCCTCGGCCCATTGCCAGCGCACTGTGTTTTCAAGGCGCGTGATGTGTTCGTGGAAGATTTGCAGCAGACTCGCGGAGTCCTGCGTGGACAAGTCCTTGAAGCGTTGCACGAAGTGGCCGAGCACGAGCGTGCGCTCGCCCGTCACCGGATGCACGCGCACGACCGGATGCTCTGTTTCGTACACCTTCGAGGTGAATACTTCGCGATAACGCTTGAGCTGCGTTTCGTCCGCATCCGCATGCGTCGATGCGTAGTCGTAGGCGTTGGTGTGGATGGCGCGTGCATGGTCGGCGAACACGCGCAGCGGCTCGGGCAAGCGCTCGTACGCGGCGGCCGTATTGGCCCAGACCGTATCGCCCCCCACCGGCGGGATCGTGATCGCGCGCAGGATCGACACTTTTGGATAGGCGTCGACGAACGTGACGTCCGTATGCCACGAATTAGCGCGTGCGCCGTGGGTGGAGTCGAGGTCGAGCAGGTCCGAGCTGTCCGCACGCGAGGGAATGGTCGGGTGCGCGACCGTGTCGCCAAAGCGTCGCGCGAAGCCTTGATGCGCCGCGTCGTCGAGATGCTGCTGCCCGCGAAAGAACAGAACCTTGTGCGTGTGCAGCGCGGCTTCGATCGCGTCGAAGGTCGGCTGATCGAGTGTCGGCGAGAGCGTGACGCCATCGATTTGCGCGCCGATACGGCCCGCGACACGACGCAGTTTCAACGCTGCTTTAGCTGCATTTCTGACGCTGGCGGAAGCTTCCTGATGCACGGACTGAACCTCAGACATCGACTTTCTCCAGAAGGGCATGGTGAAGGTCTTATTGAAGCAGCGCGGCCCGTAAAGTTAAACTGACGATTTGTGCGTCGTTAAGCGGGAGAAGTGGAATAAGCTAAGAAGCTGATGTTCGCCGCTGTAAAAGCCACGCATGGCGCATGCTGTTGGCGTCCGTTAATTCTGCTAGCGATGTTCATAGAATCGCTAATGGGAGATCAGCCGAATAGCCCGCCAGCATGACGGCGAGGGGAGACTGCCAGTAGAGTCATCCGTTGCGTTCCTGCAACGGGTGGCCAGGAGGATGTTGGTCAATACTGCAAGCGCGTCGTCATGTCCTCTAATTCGGCTAATGTGGCTGACGATCGACGCGACAGGTCCGCAAGCCACAGGCGGCGGCAAGTGAGGTGACGAAGGCCAACTATTTCGATATTCGGGCGGTGCCAATCTTTTTAGGTGAACGAAAACGCCGTACAGGGAGGGACTTCTTGCTTTATGTCGACCCCTTATCAAGTGCATGTTCAGATGTCGACAACCGAAGTGCCGTGCTGCGCCTAGTTAGTCGTTCCGGGCGGAGTCTCGCTGTACCGCTGCAAAAGCCACGCTAGCAGAATGAATGGACACCATTAGCGCCGTTATGGGCACCCCTCGCAGAACCAGCGATCCGCAACACGAGCACGCATGCAACTTTCCATTGTGTACACGCTTGAACGAAACGAACCTCAAATCGTGACACACATGAACACCGCAAAAGCGGGCGCATGGGTCAGCCCCTACACGCCGCAAAACGTTGACGCCGCAATCAGGCACCTCGAACGGGATATGCGACGCGCGGACTCGTGCGGCCCCAGAAGAACGGCTGCAGCGATTGCTCGAGAGGGTCGCCACCTCGTGAGCAGATGCCGGGCGTCGGAGGTGACGGGCTGCCGCTTGGGTGCTCTCCGCGACTACGAGCCTCTGATGGGAGAGGCTAGCAACGGTTGAATTGCGCCAAGCTTGCATGGCGACATATCGGTCTTCCAATTGCATCCGTCTCTGATTCTCCACGGCCGATTACTAATGTGTGTGATTCATAGACATCGTTTCAACTAGAATGAGCCTATGGATCGAGAAATTGCCGCGCGATTACGTTGGGTGCGCATGTATCAGGAGACCGGCAACGCCGGTCTCGTTTGCGCGCGGTGTGGCATCTCGCGACCGACACTGCGCAAGTGGCTACGCCGCTATGGGGAAGCTGGAGAAGAAGGACTCTGTTCTCAAAGCCGCCGCCCTCTCAACAGCCCTAACCGGAAGGTCACGGAGGCTGATCGCGCAACGATTCTTCGACTGCGCACCGAGCACAAGGGGGCACGTCGGATCCAGAATGAGTTGCGGCTGCACGAGCAAAGAGAACTGTCCCTCGCGACTATTCACAAGATTCTGTGCGAGGCCTGTGTGAAGCCGTTGATTCGTTCCAGGCGGCCGGCACAAGCGAAACGCTACAGCCGTCCGGTTCCGGGGGATCGGGTCCAGATGGACACGATGAAGATCGCGCGAGGCGTCTATCAGTACACGGCTGTCGACGACTGCTCTCGCTTTCGCGTGCTGGCTGTTTACCCGCGCAGAAATGCTCGTAATACGCTGCTTTTTCTTGATCGCGTCATCGAGGAAATGCCGTTTCCGATCCAGCGTGTCCAGACTGATCGCGGTGGTGAGTTTTTCGCCGAATCAGTGCAGCGACGTCTGATGGGTGAATGCATCAAATTTCGACCGATCCCGCCGCGCTCGCCACACCTCAATGGCAAGGTTGAGCGTTCACAACTCACCGACCTGAATGAATTCTGGTTCCATCACGAACCGACCGAGAACGAGATCGACCAGCGAATTGAGGAGTGGCAGTTTGACTACAACTGGCGTCGCCCTCACGGTTCGCTCGGCGGTAAGACTCCCATTGATCGCGTCGGCGAGTTGGGCGAAATCATACCCCTCCGGGAGGACGTGGAAAGCGCCTACGACAAACTGAAAGAGCGAATCCGGCACCGCGAATGGCGAGTTGACAAGATTCTTGCCGAACATCAACGGCGCATGTCAGAGCTCGTAGCTCCTACCGGAACTACGAACTCTGACATGCCAAGAAAACGGCCTTCAAAGAATTGAAACCATGTCTGTGAATCGCACAACTAATGGGAATCACATTGTGGTGCTGCTCACGGAGCTGGGCTTCGGGTGGCTCAAAATTCAGCCGCTGCGGGCAGTAAATCACTCTGCGGCTATCCTTCACGAATTTCCAGAATAGACAACATACGGATCGGCTTGGAAAAATTTGCGAGGTTGACCGACGTTCTGGTCACAACCGTGTGAAGCTCCGCTACCCTCTCGCGCGAAGCGTCAGTGTGCAGGCGAACGACATAGCTTACTTCGTTGTAACCAGGGTTCACCGTCTCGTCGAGACCCAGGAAACCGCGCAGATCCAGTTCGCCGCTAGTTTCAATCTCCAGACTATAAACTGTGATACCCATGGCCGCAGCATTGGCAACGTAGCCCACTGACAGGCATGCATTGAGTGCGGCCATCAGCAACTCCTGAGGATTAGGCGCGCTGTTCAGGCCTAACAGTTCAGTTGGTTCGTCGGCAGCGATTTCAAAATGCCGCTGACGTCTTGTTCCCCCCAACGTGTAGTGACTGACGGTTGCTACGGAACGAGTCTGGTGCTCCCATCTCGTCTTGACGTTGAACCGCGCGTTGCCTTTCGAGGCGTCACCGGCGACTGCTTGCGCAAACTGGTGCAAGGCCGGCACATTGATCCCATTGGGGTTGATGGTCATCTGGTGGTCCTCCCGGAAGCGCATTTACGCAATAAATACTGGAAAAGTTTGAAGCATGCCGACATAACCTTGCTACGTTAAAGGGCGCCGGGACATCGCACAACCGCAGCGCCAGAACAGGTCGCTTTACGACACAGACATGTGACCTTATCGCCTTATTGGCCGCACGCGGGCACTGCGGCCGAGCCCCGTGCGGCCCCATCAAGCCAGATTCATCTGGTTTCCCGTGCTACCGAATAGACCGGGTAGTCGGTGTAACCAATGTGGCCGCGTCGAGTGTAATAAGTTGACTGATCTGCTTCCGCCAAAGGCCAGCCGTGCTTCAGACGCTCGGCAAGATCCGGGTTTGCGATGTATGGTCTGCCAAAGGCAATGAGGTCTACTAATCCTGTGTCGAGCGCAGCTTGAGCGCTCTCGCGCTCAGTAAAGCCGCCGCACCAGATGATTGCGCCGTGAAACGCCCCCCGAACCTTGGCGAGCAAAGCGTGGTCGATGTGGCGTTCCTTGAACTCGATGCTCTCCATGTTTCCCGCTGGCATCAGTTGGTACACCAGATGGATGTATGCGACGCCGCGGCGACCCAGCTCCTCGCAAAGGTACAGCAACGTTTCCTCGACAAGTGGATCGGCCGGCATGGAGCCGTACTCGCCGAATGGAGACAGGCGGACGCCAACTCGCCCCGGGCCTAATTCACGCACTGCCGCGTCAACGACTTCAATCAGGAAACGGGTGCGATTTTCTACGGTGCCCCCACCGTATTGATCCGTGCGCGTATTCAGAACCGAGTTCATGAACTGGTCAAACAGGTAGCCGTTCGCGCCGTGGATTTCCACACCATCGAAACCGGCCTGGCGCGCATTGGCGAAAGCTTGGGAAAAGGTGCCGACCAACGCCGAAACTTCGTCCGTTTCGAGGGGCCTCGGAGTGCCTGCACGCGTATAGGTCAGCTTGCCATCCGCGTCGTGGGCAAACACATCTGAGTGCTCAGCCCTTTGTTCGGTCACCCCCCACGGGGCCTCGCCGTTGGGCATGAGCGACGGATGCGCCATCCTGCCGACGTGCCATATCTGCAAGAATATCGTTCCGCCATTGCGGTGAACCTCATCGGTCACCAGACGCCAGCCTTGTCGCTGGCCCTCGCTGTATATGCCGGGTGTCAGCGCGTAGCCTTTGCTGGACGGAGCAACGTCAGTAGCTTCGGTCACGATCAGGCCGGCACTGGCTCGCTGCCCGTAATAGGTCGCCATCAGCTCATTGGGGGCGTCGCCTTCTGATGTCCGCGTGCGAGTCATCGGCGCCATTGCAATACGGTTTTTCAGCGGGACGGTGGCACCAAGCAGTTGAGGTTCGAACAGGTCTATCATAGATCTTCCTTCGGTGAGATTTGCACCAGAGCTTATTCGTCTGTAGCCTTTCCCATCTACCTACACTTTGGTTAGTGGTCGACAATGAAGATCACCAAGAGGCTGCCGGGCCTACCGGTCGAGCGCGCGCTCGCCGTCCTTTCAGGACGCTGGAAGGCGGTCATCCTTTATGTGCTGTTAGACGGCAAGCAACGCACTTGCGAACTGGAGAGGCGCATTTCCAGCATCTCCCAGAAGGTATTGATTGAGCAACTGCGAGCGCTGGAGGAACATGCATTGGTGAGCCGGCAGCCCAGCGCCGACGATAGTCAGGGCATTGAATACCTGCTCACCCCGCTCGGCGAAAGCCTGCGACCCATCCTCGATTCCCTGATCGAATGGGGAGTGCATCACGCCAGGGAACTGAACGAGGACCATAAGCTGCTGCCCTGCGATGCTGTCGTTCTATCCGACGCGGATTGGCAATCTTTGTCCGATATCAGGCGGTCAAGGTGTGAACGAACCGCATGATGGAGCCTCGTTATATCTGCAAGCGCATGCCCCGTTGCATCAAGTGCCGCTACACCGGGCAGCTTGATACCGGCACTGAAAACACTTCAAGCGCCAACTGTCACCTATCCTCTAGCAGGGCTCAAGGTTCCGGCCATGCCGATAGTCAGGTTCTCACCGACCAGTGCGATCCGTGACTGATGCCCCGCAACTTTCCTGCTGCGAAAAACATTGGTACCCCACGATGGCCGGCGGAATCTCTACGGGCGCCCGTCTTTTACACTTGTGTTTTATGACGACCGTTATATAATTGCGACATCGGCCTTGGCGGAACGGCCCCAAGTAAGCAATAGTTCGAGAGAAGCAGCTGATGGCGCGACCACGCGAGTTCAATGAAGAGCAGGTGCTTGATGCGGTGACCGACGCGTTCTGGGCGAGAGGTTACGAAAACACATCAGTGCGCGATCTTCTGATGCTCACCGGCTTAACGCAGCCAAGTTTGTACAATGCGTTCGGCGATAAGCGCGCCCTGTTCCGTCGTGTACTCGAGCATTACGTCGACAGAACGCTAAGAGAGAGAATTGCGAGGATCGAGTCTGAACTCGCCCCGGCGGCGGCGATTACAGCGTTTTTTAGCGAAGTAATCGCCCGGTCGCTTTCGGACCCGCAGCAGCGGGGCTGCCTGCTGGTCAACTCGGCGCTGGAAGCGACGCCCGATGATGCCGAGTTCCGCCGTGCGCTATCAGGCGAACTCGCCCAGTTAAAATCTTTTTTCAGGCGTTGCGTGACTGCAGGGCGGCAGGACGGGGAAATACCAGCGACGGTATCACCCGACGATGCCGCTTCGCACCTGCTGGCGGTTCTTGTTGGCGTGCGCGTGCTGGCGCGCGTCGATCCGCAGCGCGGCCTGCTGTTGGGCGCCGTAGCGCAAGCATTGGCGGCGCTCGGTTTGCCAGCGCTGCCAGCGGCGGTGTCGCGCACTCGCTCGTGATGACGATACATCCCATCGTTTCGCTGAGGCAGCCTCGGCGGAGCCCTCATCTATAGCGGTGTCAGCAAGCTTAATCTCTTTCGTGTTTATATTAAGGATACCTACATGTCAAAACGTACCTTTCTTGTTACCGGTGCTACCAAGGGAATCGGCCGCGCATTGTCGAACCGGCTGGCCGCCGCTGGCCATCACGTGGTCGGACTCGCACGCCGTACCGATGATCCCACGTTCCCGGGTACGCTGGTGTCTGTCGACCTCGGCGATCGCAGCGCAACGGAGGAGTCTCTTGCGGCACTCACCGCACGCTTCGCGTTCGACGGAGTCGTCAATAACATGGGCTTCGTCCGCCTCGCGCGGGTGGGGGAGATTGATCTCGACGACCTAGAAGCAAGTTTTCGGATCAATCTGACTCCGGCAGTTCAGACCATGCAGGCCATTCTGCCTAACATGCGCAAGCAGGGTTGGGGGCGTGTGGTTAACCTGTCGAGTTTGACGATTTTGGGGGTTGCGCAGCGCTCCGCTTATGCAGCCGCAAAAGCCGCGATGGTCACCATGACGCGTACGTGGGCGCTGGAACTCGCAGACGCCGGCATCACTGTCAACGCTATCGCGCCGGGACCGGTGGAAACCGAAATGTTCCGCGAGAACACACCTGTCGGAAGCGAGGCGGAGCAGCGCTTCCTTTCGTTGATCCCAATGAAGCGGCTTGGCAAGCCCGATGAACTGGCTGCGGGCATCGAATTTCTATTGTCGGAGGACGCAGGATTCATCACCGGCCAGACGCTGTTTATAGATGGCGGTGGATCGATCGGAAAGGCACTCCTGTAAAACGTGCACAACGTACAAGGGGCAAGGCGGATGCTGGAATAGAGGGAAGAAAATGCTCATCGAGCAGATTACGAATCATCTCCTGCATTTTCCACTCCGTTCACCGGTGGGCGGATCTGGCGTATCAGCTGTCGATGTGCTGACCACGCAGCTTTCGCTCGCTTCCGGTGCAAAAGGCCTCGGCTTTTCCTTCGTTTTAGTTGGCGCCGGAAAATCCGCATCGTGCTGTGCGGAACTTCTGGCTGCGGCCATGGTGGGCACACATCTTCATCATCCCGCAGCGGCATGGCGAGCCATGCGTGCAACCCTCAACCGTATCGGAAGAGGCCCAACAATACTTCAAGGCGGCTATTGACGTAACGTGTTGGGACGCATACGCGCGAGGGCGAGGTGAGGTTCTCGTGGTTGAAGTGGGAGGCGCACCGCGCGCGCTTTCGGTTTATGGCGCCTTCGGGAGGGCCGAAAACAGGCTCATGACGAGGGACGCTACTGCCAGCGATTCTTCTCACCGTCCACGGGGAGCGATGAACTCCCATTGCACCTGGGGCCGTCTCTGATTGCCGTAATCAACACGCCAATGACCGATAGCCGCACTTGTCATGCCATATCCGAGCTAGCGAGGCTTCTAAATCGCAGATGCCTCTGCCCAAGCTGGCCTTTCCTGTTTGTGCAATCCTCGGCTTTTCGATTGGCACGAACTTACGGTAGCTACAAGGCCGAAAAGCCGTTTCTCAAGGAGCGAAACTATCATCAAAGTGTTCCATTTTCAGCGCCTTGTGCCTGCAGTCGGACAGATGTGATGAAAGACGGAGCAACCAGCTTGTGCGTCCGAGACAGTCGTATTTTGCTGGTTGCCGGGCTCAGATCACGATGGGCGCTTCCGGGCGGCCGTGTCCGTCGAGGCGAAGCGCCCCACGAAGCCGGTTTCCGTGAACGGGAGGAGGAGACGACATTAACGGCGACCGGATTGACTTACCTGTTCCAGTTCCGCGGTTTCAACACGGTGCACCACGTATTCTTCGTCGAATTGCAAGATGAATCAATTGCGCAGCCAAGCAACGAAATCGCGAGATGCAAATGGTTTGCCCCCGTCAAAGTCAGGACGCTCTCCACGAGCGGGTCGACCCGCGGCATCGTTGAACTCTTGCTGCGACACGTCGCCGCTGTGGAGCACGCCGGTTTGCGGTGGCAGTCGGAGCAAGTAATAGACGTCGCGCCATGAACTGCCGATATCAATATGGGGCGGGCGTCCTCCATGACAGGCCCCTTCGTATCCGGCGGTTTGCAAATAGATTGAATCCATTTGACGCCCAACGGCTGAAACGGGCGTACGAACTGCCGTTCTGCTATTTCTCGCAGGTGTGGGCTCATGGCCGATTAGATGAGGCCGCCAACGGCCGTTCACCGGCACCCTCAGTTCGCAAACCTGAATTTGGCTGATGGACCGGATTCCACGAACTTGTTCGGCCTGAGCGGGTCGTCGAGGCCGCTCCCCGTTCGCGGAAGCCAACGGTTAGGTGATGCATCCCCAATGACAGAGATGCGGTGGGCCGCTGCCGTGCGGCGACGAAACCGCGAGCGTCGGCTTTGGTCGAGCCGTCAGCATTCGGGATATATACTCACGAAGAGGGCACTGCCTTACCCGTCAGTCCGAGTTACTTCCTGACCACGCCCTCGAAAATGTCCAGGGACGCGGCGGTTCAATCATGCGGCAAAGGGCCGTCAATTTATCCAAACTCGAATAACCCGTTGCGTCGTACCCGGGCGTGGCGGCTAGTGGTCGGTGGCGAATTCGCGCACCTAAAGTCAGCAAATACGGCCAACGATGGCTGGGCACGGTGACTGCTGAGGTCCAGCCATCAGCTCTCGCGAGAAAAAACCGTCATCATCACGTGGCTCCTGCGGGAACGCATGCGTTCTTTTCTGTGGCGGACCAGCCGCGGGGGAGGTAGCCCGATGCAAGCTGTCAATGTTGTGGAAACCGGATTTGACATCGGTTGGGATTTCGCTCGATTTGGCCGGGGATTGGACCGCGCGTCCAGCGAGCGAAGTGTACTTGCTGGATACCGTGCTGGACGCGAGCATTTTCGAGTTCCGCAGCATGTTCCCGATCGCTTCGTGTCGAAATGGTTGCAACTTCGTCTGAACGCATTTCGACGCCGCCGCATTCTCGACCAGGAAGTTACGCCCGACTACCTAAAAAGGATCGACTGCGCGAGGTGTCCGATCACATTGATCGCCATGACACATGCCGCCTTGGCCGAGAGTGACTGGTCGGTCGACAGGATCAACAATCATGGAGCCTATGCGCCTGGCAACCTTATGGTGATGTGCGTCAGAGCGAATCGAGCCAAGGGAGCGAAGGGCTTCACAGAGGTTGTTGAACTGGCGTCGAGAAGCGCGGAGGGCCCGGTGCTCGGTCTTTCGAAGCGTGAGTGGGCACGCCTTGCCTGCGTGATGGCCGGCGCGGCGAACATGCCCGGGCCTAGGCCACTTCTCCCGCTTTTTACCCGCCTCCCAGAGGACTCTCGGGCGCCGCTGTTCTTCGTTTTCCAGCAGATGCTCCTGCTTTCGGCGCCTTTGGCTAGAGAGCGCAATCGGGTTATGAAGGTCTTGTGTCGATTGCACCCTTCCAGCGAGCGGTCCGCTGTTCTGAGATGCGCAGTGGAAAGGCTGGCAGTGAATTTGAGAGATGCCGCTTACCCCTACGACGCGTTGTGCGACGAAAGCGTCCAGCGCCCGATGAGGAACTGGTTCACGACTGTCCCGGCAGACAGCGTCCCCGGATTGCTCCAGCTATGTTCCCGATACGGCGCCGGGCTTTGCGAACCTGCGCCTCCAGCTGCATGGGCGCTAGAAACGAGCGGCCGCTTTTAATGCAATTTCTCAGGAGACGCGCGAACCCGTCACTCCGACCAGGCAGTTAGCAAGCTTTACACGCGTGTTCGAGTTCGCGCCGTCGAACCGGCATCTGAAGCTTTCGGCGGACGCAGTCGCTCCAACGAGGACATAGGCCCAACTATCTCAAAGCCTTGACAGACCATTCATCCAGAGGGCTTTGACATGAAACAGAGAGGGCGCGCGCACCGCTCTCGAAGTGCAAATTGCCGCCGTCGGCCATTCGACACCAGCCGGGCTGGAACGACTCGGACATTGAACGAGTATTGACCTGCCCGGAGTGTGACTGCGCCATCTGGCGCATCGGAGAGGGTTACCGCACAGGTCTCTGTGTCATGCAGGCCACGCGTTCTCCGGAATGTCGCTGGAGGCGAAGCGACGTTCAGGTGCCGAGAATGCACTGTCGTCAGCCGCTCGACGTCTGGAGGAAAAGCGGCTTTTTGCGCAAGAACAACAGAACAACTCCATGTGGCGGAGACTGCGCGCAGGGCCGACGCATCAGAGTTTCTCGCGGAGATAACTCCGTTGGAGATTGCGATTGGAGACGGTCACGCTCTTGGCGATCGAGTCGGCCGCTACGATCCCGATCAGAGCACTGGGTAATGGAGCGCCGATCGGCCCGCTGCGGGCCTGTCGGCCGCGAGGGTTCAAAATGACCACCCTGACACATGCCGAGACCCGCATGCACCGACGCGATGTGGACTTCGCACGTGAGCCACAACCGCTGCCTTCTTTTGCTCCTCGAGGTCGGGCCGAAAAGGAAAGCGAAGGCTGGTACTAATCCAAAGCTGACGTTAGAACGTCGTGGACCGACTGCTAGCGAACGTCGCTTCATGGCGTGCGTCGTGAAAAGGTAGAGCTTTCCCAGTGGGCGCAAGCCCCACTCGGCATCCGCTCCAGCCGGAAGCAACCGGAGCAATCGTGGACGTAACGAAGCGGTTGAAGCGTTCGGTGAAGCGTGTCACGGAATACGGTGGCAGCGCAAGTGCGCAGGCCGTAACGCGAGTGAACGCCGAGCAAGCCTCGAAAAGGACGATGTGTTGATTTGCATGGAATCCTGACCCTCGGGGCACACATTCCTTTTTTTGGACTATCCGATGTGCGTGTCATCGACGGTTCGCTCGGCGCCACAGCGCGCGCTGCGCATCCACGCGTGCGTCGCCGATTGCGAAGCTGTTGCGTCCGATGGAAGGGTGCACATTCATGCGGTCTCGGATATCGGGCCGGGCGAGGAGCTTTTCATCAAATATGGGCTCTCAGTAGAGGGCCGTCTGTCGGCAGCCGGTCGGCGATAGCCTGAGACCTTGAGGTCGTGAGCCGCTCGGCCCCTTCTCTCAAATTCCGCTAGAACAGCTCACACGGTGACAACGATCTTCCCGAACTGCTGGTTAGACTCAAGATAATGATGAGCGTCGACAATTTGTTCGAGCGGAAAGACCTTGTCGATCACCGGCTTCAGCACGCCCGACGCAAGACCGTCGAGAACGAAGCGCTTTGCCCTTTCCAGACGCGCCGGATCGCTGACGATCAGCTTGTACTGGTAGCCATACACGGTCAGCATCTTGCCGAGGATCGCGAAAAGCGGGAACGGCGTCGGGTCGGGGCTCAGCGCGCCGTAGGCGAACACAATACCGCGCTCGGCCAGCGTACCGGCCACTTTTTCGAACTCGGGCCCGAGCACGGGATCAAACGCGACGCGCGCGCCCGCGCCGCGGGTGATCTCATTGACGCGCGCGACCAGATCTTCCTGCTGCGTGACAATCACGTGGTCGGCACCCGCTTCCAGCAGCGCATTTTTCTTCGCCTCGGTGCGGGTCGTTGCAATTGCGATGGCGCCCACGCTCTTTGCCACCTGGATCGCCGCAAGCCCCACGCTGCTAGACGATGCCGTGATGATCACCGCTTCGCCTGCGCGCAGTTTCGCGATCTCGATGAGTGCGCCCCACGCCGTCACATACTGCATCCATACTGCGGCGGCCTCGGCGAATCCTAGCGACGGCGGATTTTTCACCGCGTGCGCCGCAGGGAAATTGCCGGTGTCGCCATAAGCGCCCCAGCGCGTGATCGACATGGGCGGAATGATGGCGACCGCGTCGCCGACCGCGACATTGGTAACGGACGAACCGACAGCGCTGACGACGCCGGACGCTTCATAACCGAGCCGCGCGGGAAACACGGGCGACTCCACATAGAGCCCGGAGCGGAACATGGACTCCGCTCGATTCACGCCCAGCGCACGAATCTGCAACTGGATCTCGCCCGCGGCGGGCGGCGGCACTTCGACCTCATCGATCCGCAGCACTTCGGGACCGCCATTTTCATAAAAACGCACGACACGCGGCATGTTCGCTCTCCAACGAGTAAGTGACGAACTCACCATAATTTGAGTCGGTCGCTCGATAAATGGCGCGTTCGCTCTGACAATCGAACTCAACTGTTTCTAATCATGGATCGTCTCACCAGCATGGCGGTCTTCGTCAAAGCAGCGGAAACGGGCTCATTCGCCGCGGCGGGAGCGGCGCTCGGCCTGACATCGCAGGCAGTCGGCAAGCATGTGCGGTTGCTCGAGGAGCGCTATCGCATGCAGCTCATCAACCGGACGACGCGCCGCCAAAGCCTCACCGAAGCCGGCCGCGCGTTTTACGAGCGCAGCAAGTCCGTGCTTGCCGAAATGGAAGCGGCGGAGGCGCTGGCCGCGAACCTTCAGGCCGCGCCGCGCGGCAAGCTGCGCATCAACGCGCCGGTAAGTTTCGGCGCGCACAGCCTTGTACCGACGCTCGCGCAATACATGCGGCAACATCCCGAGGTCAGCGTGGACCTGACGCTGAGCGACCGTCTGATCGACGTAATCGACGAAGGTTACGACGCGGTCGTGCGCATTGCACCGATCGCCGACTCCCGGCTCATCGCGCGCCCGCTCGGGCCTTATCGACTGACGATCTGCGCATCGCCTGCCTATCTGGCGGAGCGCGGCACGCCTGAACGGCCCGAAGATCTGACGCGGCATGAGTGCCCCGGATTCTCTTACTGGGGTCGCGGGCCATTGCGCGAATGGCACCTGGCCGGGCCGGATGGCCGGCACGTGGTGCCGGTCAGCAGCCGCTTTTCGATCAACAACGGCCAGGCGTTGCGCAACGCCGCGGTCGAAGGCGCGGGCATCATCCTGCAACCGTGCGACATGCTGCGCGACGATCTGGCTGCCGGGCGCCTCGTGCGCGTGCTGCCGGACTACGAACCGCCGCCGCTGCCAATCCACCTATTGTTCGCACCCGACCGCCGACCCACGCCGAAGCTGCGCAGCTTCATCGATTTCGTCGTATCGCGCTTCGGCGGGGGATAGACCTGTCGACGCAAATCGTGGTTCGCGCGCATGCCGGGTTGCTAAACCAGCTTATGTTTGGCCGTGCGCATGCGAACCTTGGTCGGTGCGCTGGACGCCCGAGCGTCCCGACCATGATCTCGATCACCAGGGTGTGTAAAGAACGTGCGATCAACGCGTGCCGCGCGGCGGTGCGTCACTGGCTGCGCAGCCTGATGAGCCGCTATATTTCGTTCGAGCAGGTGACGGAAGAAGCATTGCGCTTCACGCTGCGTCTCAAGCTGGAGCTGGACGAACGTGCGTGCCGGGCGTTGTCGCATGCGTATCTGCGCCTTCAGCCGTATCCGGAAGTGTCCGATCCGCTACGTGCTCTGCGCGATCGTGGACTGAAGCGCGCCATCCTGTCGAACGGCTCACCGCACATGATCGACGCGGTGGTCGGCAATGCGAGGCTGCGGCACTGCTTCGACCAGGTGCAATCGACCAGGCTGTGCCATCCGAACGCGGCACAGCGCGCGAACGGGTATTTGGCCGCTTGTCAACCTGTCTGCGCCGTGCGATGCCTGCACTGCCTGAGTGCCAGGTCGCGGCATAGTCTTGTGCAGAAGGCAAGGCCAGAACCTGCAAGCGCTAATTCGCGCGGAACATGTCATCGAGCACCTTACAGGCTGCGGCTGCGGGCTTATCTTCTAGTGAAGCGGATCGGCTTCCGCCGTTGCCACTACTGGAGAAGTCATGGCGCGCTCTCTCAACAAAGTTCCTGTACCGTCCAAAGCAATCGGAGCTCTCGCGGCTGTCGCAACCGCCGCCGCCGTCGGTGCACTGTGGGTTCGACATCGTGCCCTCAAGGCCGAACGCGATCATCCGCCAGTCTGCCGTTTTGTCGAAGTTGAGGGTGTACCGCTTCATTACATCGACAAGGGTGAAGGCCCCGCAGTCGTGCTTCTGCATGGAAATGTCGTGCTGCTGCCAGATTTCATCGCCAGCGGGCTAGCCGACCGGTTGGCTGAGCGGCACCGCGTGATCGCGTTTGACCGCCCGGGCTTCGGATTCGGCGGACGACCACGCGAGCGGCTGTGGACCGCACAAGCCCAAGCGGCAGTGACACTACAGGCGCTCGCGCACATCGGTGTGAAGCAACCGGTCGTGCTCGGACATTCCTGGGGCACTCTCGTCGCACTGAACATGGCGTTCGGCGACGCCGCAGACCTGCGCGGCCTCGTGCTGGTCTCCGGTTATTACTACCCGACTTCCCGCGCAGACGTAGCGCTGGCTGCGCCAGCGGCGCTTCCCGTCCTCGGTGACGTCCTCCGGTACACGGTTTCGTCGTTAAGCGGCCGCCTCCTGTTCAGGCGCACGTTGCGAGCAATGTTCGCCCCGGCCCCCTTTCGGACGGCTTCGTGCAATCCATCGCCCGTGAAATGGTGCTGCGTCCAGTGCAGATCAGAGCTGGGGCAGAGGACGCCGCATTCATGATCCCCGCTACCACGCAGTTGCGTGCCCGTTATTCGGACCTCAAGATACCGGTCAGCATCTTTGCGGGGGCGGATGACAAGGTCGTTGACCCCGAGTCGAATTCTCTCCAACTGCATCAGGCGATCCCTCAAAGCACGCTCCTCGTTGCACACGGGGCGGGTCACATAGTGCACTATGCGATCCCCGCTCAAATAGCCGATGCGACTGAACGCATGAGCGCAAGGTCCCCCGCCATACCCGGCGATAGCGGTGCCGCCGTCGGCGAGACGTCGGGCACAGCTGGAAAGGTCCGGGCCAAGCCGGCGCAGGCATAGGGCGCACTCGCGCTTGTCCAGGTGGGGGTGGAGGCGAACGCTGAAACGGCGGGCAGCGCAGAACCGGGCAGCGGACGATCGCCTAGCGGTGCTTCGACGGTGCGAGTGGGCTTCCGGCTAAGGGATCATCCTTCCCGTCCGCATCGCGCTGCGTTGCCGGCTGTGCGAGCGCCCCTCACGGAAGTTTGAAGTGTCCGATGGACTGTCCTGCGCTAATGGCCTGTTTCAGCCATTGAGGCGTTTCCCCTCCACCGCCTAGGGTTTCACCACTCGGGCTATGGTAGCGACCGGTATTCGATCCCGCAGGTTTGTCGCCAGAAAGGAAGCGACGCACCCGGGTTGAGGCCAAAGTCATCTATGCGGTGGCGGAGATACGCAATCATGCTGTCCCGTTTCCTCTCGTCCATCAGGATTCCTGTAAGGTGTTTTGCCGTTGCTTCTCTCTTCAGTCAAAGCCAGTGAGGTCGAGCGCGCAGCGATACGCGCCTCGTGATGAAGATATGGAGGCTCTACATCACGGGTCTCGCAATCGGTTTCCAGAACGCCGCACGCTACCCGTTGGTGGTCTGGATGCCGGTCCATTTTCTCGCCATGGACTGGAAGACGCCATCGGCGCTGGTCGACCCGAAGTGGATCATGGTCGCATTACCGGTAAGCATGGCGCTCGGCTGTCTGTCGAATAGCTGGATATCCGACATATTGTTTCAAGGGCGCCTCTTATGGCAATTTTCCAGTACATGGTGCGAGCCTGCGCGACGGCGATCGTCATGATGTTCGTGCCGCACGGTAGTATGTTTGTGATCGTGCTTGTGTTTTTTTGCGGCTATTTTTGTCTTCGGGCCGGTGTTCTCGTTCTGGACCTTGTGTCCTGATATTTTCGGGCACCGCTCTGCGGGGACAGCAACAGGTGTGCTCGACACCATGTCGTACAGTTCGCTGGCATCGGCGAACCGGTTATCGGCCACATTATCGATGCCACCGGCCATACGGCGATCATCTTTCCGATTGTCGCGGGACGTTGCGCAGCAATCGCAGTGCTTTCGATGCTGATCATTTCAGAGCGGCCGTTTGGTCGCGCCGACTAGAACGGCCGAGTTGGGCCGGAAGTACTCGCTGGCGAACGACCGCTTCCGGGCTAGTGACTCCCAAGGGGCCGCTTCGCGGTGATGAGTTCCAGCAGCCGACAGGCGCACGCCAGCCCTTACTGCCGTTCCCCACCAGTTGGCCTCGATCTCCATCCATCTCAAGGAAGAACTGTTTATCGTTCTGGGAACCTCCTCGTCCGAAGCCGCGCTGCCTCGCGTTATGGTGAAGCTGGAGAATCTTGGCGCGAAGAAATCAGTGGTCGGACTCGTCATTCCCACCGGATACTCTTTCAATCTCGATGGCACGTCGATCTATCTCACACTGGCGGCCATCTTCATCGCCCAGGCGACGAATACGCCGCTGGACCTCACACATCAGCTGACTTTGCTCGCCGTATTGCTGCTGACCTCTAAAGGCGCTGCGGGTGTGACGGGCAGCGGGTTCATCGTGCTGGCGGCAACGCTGTCCGCTGTCGGCCATGTACCCGTTGCAGGTCTTGCGCTTATCCTGGGCATTGACCGCTTCATGTCCGAAGCGCGCGCGCTGACGAATTTTATCGGCAACGCTGTGGCTACGTTGGTAGTCGCCAGGTGGACCAACGAACTAGACCAACCCAGATTGCGCCGGGTGTTGGATAACGAGACTCCGGAGGAAGCGGACGAGCCGGAAAAGGTGTTTGACCGTACGGATGAGAGGATGCCCATCGCGACGGCAAGACCACGATCGCAAAACCTCTAACGAGCGTGTGCACAGTGTAGTCTCTGCTTCTGGACCGTACACATTACATCACCTCAAATGTATCTCCCAAAAGGAGATCCGGCCGATCGCGAGAAGGCTTTTGCGAGAGGTGCTGCAGGCTACCTGAAAAAGCCGTTGCCACGGCGACGCGTTGATTAGGGCTGTAGAAAAAGCGCTAGAGCTACACGTACTCCCACAAAGCTCTTCGCCCAGTTGCGGCTGAATGTCAGGTTTAGGCCCACTTTCGGACGCACCAAGCCTCGCGGCAAAGTCGTGCGGTTTCGCCCCAGGGCATAACAGATAGTAGAAAACAATGGACGTTTAAACGTAACCGATCTGCGCGACAAGGCGGTCGTGGTTACTTCGGCGAAGAGGGTCATTGTTTACATCGGCGCTAACAGGTACGTTCGCCAACACACATATCGGCCCATGTCGGAGCGGTATTTTTCGCGTATCGTGTGTCTCACTTACTACCTTCGTCGCTGCAAATATCGCGTCGGGAAACGTAGCTAGTCCCGAGACGCTGTCTTTCTTATTTCCAGTCTGCCAATGGTGGGGTAGTGTCCGCAAACCGAAGCGGAAACGAGCATATTCCTTCCCTGCCGATGTTTCTGATCGGCATCTTCCTCGTCCTGTCTTCGCCCGCAAGTGCACAGGAATTCTCGCTGCTGGCCGGCCCCCTCATCAGTGACAGTGCAAACACCTATTCGTGGAACGCCACTTATCGCGAAGGCCTCGGCCGCTTCGCCGCGTGGAGCTTTTCCTGGATCAACGAAGGTCACATTCCACAGCATCACCGCGACGGCCAAGCCGTGCAAGCCTGGGGGCGTCTGCCACTGTGGAGCAACCGGCTGGAGTTATCGGCCGGCACAGGGCCGTACCGATACTTCGATACAACCGCAGCGCAGTCCGGAGGCGACTACTCAAACACGCATGGTTGGAGTCTGTTGTGGAGCATGCGCGCCGCATATTATTTCGATCGCCGTTGGATTGCCCAGGCGCAGCTAAATCACGTCCAGGCATTTGGCGGCCCCGACACGACCGCGCTGCTGTTCGGCATCGGCTATCAACTCGAGAACAAGGGCGAGCCCGGTCCACGACAGCGCCCGATACCACGGACATCGAAGGTAACGAGTAACGAAGTCAGCGTGATGCTCGGCAAGACGATCCTGAACAGCGAGAACTCCGAGCCGGCCAATGCCGGAAGTCTCGAATACCGGCGCGGGTTGTTGCGCTATGTTGACGTGACGGCCTCATACATCCACGAAGGAGGGAAAATCCAGTCGCGCCGCGACGGCATTGCCGCGCAGCTTTGGGCCACCCGCGCTTTCTTCGACGACGGGTTCACGCTGTCAGTGGGCGTCGGGCCGTATGTTTCCATCACACAGAACGATGGGCTTGCGCAAAACCGCACCGGTGACGGTCGCATCTCGGCGCTTGTTGCAGTATCAGCGAGTTATAGGCTCGGCAATCACTGGCTCACGCGCATCACATGGAATCGCGTCGTCACGCGCTACAACCGCGACACGGATCTGATCGAAGCCGGAGTAGGCTTACGCTTTTGACTGCAGCCTCACGGCAGTTCCCAAGGCAGAGCCGATGTTCGAACGTCACTGGGAAAGCGCGGGCCGGTGTCCGCTTCTGGCCGAGGTTGTGTAAAAACTCAGTTGATCATCTAGACTGTATCAACCTGCTGGAGCGAGAGGCGCAGATGGGGTGATTTGTCGAAGGTGCGGAACGCAGTCAGACGACACTCCTGCCAGAATGTCTAGATGACTTTATCGCTGGAGATAATCCTGTGCGGATTGTCGACGCATTCGTCGAAGAACTCGAACTGGCATCCCTCGGATTCGAAGGCACTACGCCAGTAAGCACCGGGCGACCTTCTTACCACACAGCCGTACTGCTCAAGATCTATATCTAGCTATCTCAACCGCGTGCAGTCTGGCCGACGCCTGGAGCGGGAGTGCCAGCGCAATGTCGAACTGATGTGGCTGACCGGCCGGCTTGCGCAGGACTTCAAGACGATTGCCGAGTTCAGGCGGAGCAATGGCGAAGGCATTCGCAACGTGTGCAGTCGCTTCGTGATGATATGCCGTGACCTGAAGCTGTTCACACAAGCGGTCGTAGCCATCGACGGTAGCAGGTTCACGGCCGTCAACAGCCGCGACAACAACTTCACGCCCAACAAGATTGCACGGCGTCAGGAGCAGATCGGGCAAAGCATCCGGCGTTATCGGGACGCGCTGGAGACCGCCGATCGCACTCAGCCGGCCGAGGTAGACGCGAAGACTGAACGCCTACGGGAGAAGATCGAGACGCTGCGTGAACAGATGCGCGATCTGAAACGCGCAGCGGAACTCCTGAACGATCTGCCGGAAAAGCAGATCTCACTGACCGACCCGGACTCACGCTCGATGATCTCCCAAGCCAAGCGTACGGGCGTGGTTGGCTATAACGTTCAGGTCGCCGTCGACGCCCGGCACCATCTCATCGTTACCCACGAAGTCACGAACGCCGGCAACGACCGGACGCAGTTGAGTGCGATGGCCAAAGCGGCGCGCGACGCGATGGGGAAGAAGGAAATCAAGGCACTGGCAGACCGTGGATATTTCAGCGCACCAGAGATCAAGGCGTGCGACGACGCGGGTATCGCGGCACCGGTACCTAAGACGCAAACATCCGGCGCAAAGGCCGACGGCCGCTTCGATCGGGCTGACTTCATTTATATCGCCAAAGACAACCAGTATCCATGTCTGGCGGGCCAGCGTGCGCAGATCCGCCTGCTGATGCGGAATGCTCACCGGCAGCGGATCGGGATATTCACAGCCGCCTGCTTTCTGCGCCATATTGAATGCACGGACACGCTCATGACCAACACTCATTATGAATCGGGACAATCGGACGTCGTTGCCGCCGCATAGATGCGCGGGACGGGTCAAGGTCCAGCGTAGGGTTGTGAATTCGGCGTACCCGTCGATATGTGTGCGGAGTACGACATGTGAGTCGCGGGGCGCGCGCATTCTCAACACAGTGATCGGTACGGCAGCATCGAATCCGTCTGCTACAGGGCGTGTGCCAGACTAGGCAGATCCAAAAACGCTGAAGGAGCGGCTGGGCGACAAGGCCAGCGACGAGCAGCGAGTCAATGACTGCAACGTGCTGGCGGAAGAGCGCGGCACAAAGCCGCCCCCGGATAACTGCAGGTGAGCGCTCCAAGAGGGCGTTGAAGGTTCACCGGTGAGTTTGCCCTCAATTGCCCTTAGTACCCTGACCCGTACCCGCCAAACTGTCCGGGATACGGCGGTCCAGGATAAGGTTGGCCCGGATGCAACCGGCCAGAATATGTCTGCCCCATGCGCTGCATCAGCTGCGGCGGCTGCGGCGGCATTCCCGCATCGCTCAACGGCCGATGAACGACGGTCAGAAGACGATGGTTGGGCGGCGCCTGCACGCCGCCTCGCTGCCAGTTGAGACCGTTCGCGAGATCCAGGTTTTCCCAGCCGATGGGATTACCCACACCGACGCAGTCGTTCTTATTGCCTGAAGCTCTGCCCGCTCCGGTCCTGACCATCACGTGAACCAGCCGGTCCCCGTCGTAAAAGCCGATCGAGTGGCCGGCTGGAATACTTGCCATTTCATGCGCGCTACTGATCCTCGAGTCGTGCAAGCTCACCAGATCGTGCTGCGGATTGATCGGGCGCGTCACAAGACCGGTGAGCTGGCCGAACGAGCTGACTGCATCCCAGCACATCTGCGACGACAGCATGGGGTGGTGCAGGTGCATCGCCAGGTGACTAGGGTTAGCCATCGGCGGTTGCGCAGACGGCTGCTGCGATATATTCGGGCTGCTGTGAGGTCCCATCGGTCGCAGTGCGATGCCTCCGCCCGGCGGCGGCGAAGGCGAAGGTCTGCACGGACCGCATGACGCGTAATAGCCGAAGCCGTGCTGCGGCTGTCCTGTCTGTTGCGTGCGAGCACTGCGCGGTTGCAGGCCCCCTAGCGCGGCCGGAACCTGACGTGCGGGCGCCGCGTGAGATGGGGGGTGTTGTGGAAGCGAATGGCTCGATCCGTAAGGGCTTGAGTGACCAACAGAATGGCCGCCGCCAAGCGGTGGTTGCGGAAACCGCGAATTGAAATTCGACGACATATCAGAAAATCTCCCGATGAATGTTGCGCAGGGCAACGCCACCGTACCTCGATTACGGCTCATGAATGTGACGGTTGCGAAGCAGTGAGCGCGGACGCGCAGTTGATGCATTTGTTAGTCGATGTCATGAATGACCGCGAAGTCCCACGCGGAGCGATGCGAGTCCGGGTGGGAACCTCGTGACAGTGCCCGGCCCAACCAGTGGATTGCGCTTAGCGCGATGCCGCTTCCGTGACATGTCCGGCGGTGCGATGCGCTGCGACCTACACACGTTGATAAACCGTCGTTAGCGCCGCGTGGGCCGTCGAGTTCGATATCCTGGTACTCGCCGATAGTGTGATACTGACATCCCGGTGCTGCCGCCCCGGCGGGTGTCATCGCGACTATTGCCTGTTACTGCACGGCGATCAAAAAATCGGCGAGTCCCAAATCACCGTCAAATTCTGACAAGCGTGTTCAGATGAGTGCGTGAGCGAAGCCGGGTCAAGCGCCTCGCGCTGATTGCAATGGAGATGCCGCGACGCCAGAGCAGTCCCTCCGACAATAAGAATTCGATGCCCGCAGCGAGTTCATGGGGCTTGCCCAGTCGCTTTATCGGGATCAACGATAGGAAGCGGTGCTTCGCGTCGCTCCGGCAGGAGTGTTCTCGCGAAACATCTCGGTCTCCACCGGTCCGGGCGCGATAGCGTTGACAGTGATGTCAGCGTCTGCGAGTTCCAGCGCCCATGTTCGCGTCATGGTGACCGTCGCGGCTTTGGCGGCTGCCTAAGCGGAGCGCTGCGCATGAATCGTCAAACTGGACAGGTTAACCACACGCCCCCATCCCTGTTTGTGCATGTTAGGTAAAATGGCTCGCATCGTCTGAACTGCGGGAGCAGATTGATGCGAAAACTTGCTTCTAGGTCGTCGAGATTGATCTCGCCCACCCGTGCCAACCGGACGAAGCCCATGTTATTGACGACATCATCGAACGTGTAGCGTGCGGTAAGTGTCTCAAGAGACTCCTTAGTTGCGTTGCAATCGCCGAGGACGAGAGACACCAGCGTACCCGGGAACGTTGGATCATCGGTACGTCGTGCGAGTCCGACGACGTGATGACCAGCGGCGGCAAGCCGGTTCGATAATGCGCGACCAATGCCTTTGGTAGCACCGGTAACCAGAAAGGTACGTTCTCCGAAAGTGCACGCCGGAACTCGACATCCTCAGACGTCGCTTCCGACGTTGAATTGACCATCAAGCGGCCCCGCTGCTGCGGATCTGAAAGCGACCGCCCAAATTACTTTTGTTAAAAAAGCCGTGATTGCTCTTAGCGTTCTCTCGAGCTAATGCTCCAAGGCACGGCGAGACAAGCGCCCGCTTATCGCCGAACGCGTTGTACAAACTGGGCTGCGTTAAGCCGGTGAGTAATGCGAGATTGCGCACTGAAGTGCTTTCGTATCCTCTCGACTAGAATGCGTCGGTCATAGCTTCAGCACCCGCTCTTCATTAAACTCGCGCGGTCGCGCCGTGAGCTGTTTCTCTCGACAATTGCTTGGTTGAGGCCGTTCTCCCGCCGCCTATGTGACAATTATATCGATCGGTACAGAACGCAGGTAGAAATAGATAACAGGCCCCTTACACTCGTCAGTGGTGGGATTCAGTTCGCGGATCCCACTGTTTATCGGGTACCGCTCGATTAGACCACCAGGACACGAGGACGTGGCTCCAATGACCGACGAAAAGATCGACGAGCATCGACATGCAACCGCTACGACTGAAAGTCGCGCCGAAGACTTACCCGCACCTGCGAGCGCTGCAAGAAGGGGAGCTGACTGATCCGTCTGTGCACCCGACATTCGAGGATATCGAACCGATTCACCGCGCGTTCGCTCCCATGGCGCGTCGTCAGGCTTGACGCCGATCGTTCGACTGACGGTCGCCTTGCACGGCACGCGCAACAACAACGACGTGAAGTATAAGTACGTCTTCGGACCATTGCTTTTCGAAGCCTTTTGGGGAGGATCTGCGCGATGCGGTCGCGCCGCATCAGGCCACCACCAACGGCTTCGGCGGCCTTTCGTGGATCATCACGCCGGATCTGGTGTCCCGCGGCGGCTAGTTGTTATCCACGCGGGCTACTGTTTATCCCGAGTTCGATTACACGCCATACCGGCGTGCAGTGGTCAGCACGCTTCACCCGCCGCATTGATCACCTGTTCTAGACAACCACTGTGGTGGAACGCGGGCTAGCTCGCATGTTCTACGGTCGGGGAGTCAAGTACTACCCGAGAGCGCCGCACGATCCGCTACCGCAAGAAGGCAACGCCGACCAAGAGACGTCCTGCTCACCGGTTGCCATGTCGGAGAGCGGGCCAGATCAGGCGTCGATGGCGTCGCACTGCAAACGCCATTGCGATGGAAACTAATGCGACGACGTCAGGAAGCAGCGCCATTGCGTTTGGCAACCGGGCGGTCACGAGCCATGTCAATGTAACGTTGGTTGGCTTTACGTCCGACCTAGTCCACGCCGACGGCGATGCCGACATTCGCATGAGTTGGTTCGCGGACGCAGTGGGCTCCCTCGCATTAGGCGTAGGCACTGCGCCGCAAGCCGAGCCCGACGGCACGCGAGTTCCGTCGCGGTCTCCCGGCACTGTTTCTCCAGTCAACGAGGTCATCGCCGACGTGCACAGTCACCTAAAGATCGCGCGCATGCTCAGTGGAACGTGATCGTGCTGCAAGCCGGCGCCTTCGCCCCTGAGATCACGCCTGATGAATTTCCCTGTCGAGAACGTCTGGTTACAACGCCAAGCGGATCGGGTGCGCCGTGGACATCGATTACTACAGGCCGCTGATTGAAGCGCTATGCGCGACGGTCGGCTTGCCCGATGCCGATCATATGCTCGACAAGCGCTTGATCAAAGTGGAAGGCTTTGACATCCGGCTCGATCATTTCAATGACGACACCGGGTTACACATCGTGTTCGAGCTCGGAGCAGTCGCGCCCGAACGCATGCTCGACATGTATCGGCTCATGCTGGAAGCCAACGTGCTCGTCTATGCGCAAGACAAGGCGCAACTCGGCGTTGATCGGGGCACAGGCAACTCCGTCCTGCTGGTGCGCGCGGAACTGCCCGAACTAACCGGGGAAACACTCGCGGACTTGCTCGCTCACTACGCGAAACACGGCCGCTACTGGCAACAAAACATTTTCAGAGCCACCGACGGACAGTATCAGGCGGTCGTGTCGGACGCGTCTGTGTGGATCCGCGCGTAGTGCACATGTTCGCGCGCCTCGGTCGAACGCTCTCATGCCGGAACCGCATTGACTGCGATTTGGAAACGCTCGGCACGCATACATTGACTGGGCTGGAAGGGCAGGTGCGCGCGTCTTGACCTGAAACCGGGCAGCGTATGCTGCCCGTGATTGTTGCCGCACGACCTCGCCGAACCTTCGCTACTCGGCGCGATCGATCGCATCTTCGCGTGGCATAGATCGCTGATGGGCGATAGCCTGACTGCCGCAACCTCGGCGCTGCGCTGAAGGGCCTCTGCGTTTTGGGCACGCGTCGTTCGCCGCGCCCGTTACGTCCAGTCACGCCATGCGACCTGCGCGTGCTCGTTCAGCCAGTTACTCGGAGCTGCCGAAATCGACGGCGGCGGCGGCCGAGAGTAATGGGCTGCCACGTGCATGCCTGGCTGGGTTGACAAAGCCTCATAACGACAGACGACGTCCACGCCGTCCGAATCACTGAAGCGCGGCAGACTGTTGCGCGGCAACGAACCCTGCCTCGGTCCTTGCCTCCGCGCTTGATGCGGCACGTGCAGGTGGAATATTCGTTTCCTTGAACTGTTATCTCCAATATGACAGCAACCCGGTGCGGCGTCCGCCATCGCCAGACCGACTAGGAGTGATGAATGCCTTACCACGAATTTCAACCCGCCCCCGGCGAAACGCCGCCGACCTGCGTCGGTGTTGAGCGCGTGAGGTCCTTTGACTCGGCTGCGTTCGAGCAAGCCGTGATTGGCATGCTGAAAGCCGCAGGTTTTGATGCGCAAAACGAACAATTTCGCGCCTCTGCGCGAAGTGCGCGGGAACTATGGCAAAACCGCCTGCTGGACGGCTACGAGAGCGACCCAGCCACTGCGCTCGGCTGCGGTTTCGCGGACCCTCGCCGCGACATGGTGGTCATGCGCGGCATTACAGTGCATGGAATGTGCCCACATCATCTACTGCCGTTCCGCGGCGTCGCGCACGTCGCGTATCTACCCGGAAGCCGACTGTTCGGGTTCGGCCGTCTCACGCGGCTCGTTGACGTTGTGTGTCATCGATTTATTTATCAGGAGCACGCGACCGACGCGGTTGCTCGCGCGCTGGTGGAAGATGGCGATGCTCGCGGCGCTGCATGCGTGATCGAGGCGGAGCAACTGTGTCTTTTGCTTGGTGAGGTACGGCGCGGCGACGAACGGGTCGTTACCCAGTCGTTTGTGGGGGAACTCGCGAGTGACCGGAGTGCTCGCGCCGAATTCCTGCGCGCAATCGGTGTCTGACACGCCCACCTGCAAACTCTGGACACTGCACAGCAGGCGGGCCACTCGCCCGAAAAATCGCGACATAGCGCCGCATTGTTCCCGACCTTCCGCCAGACCGTCTTATCGAAGCCGTCCAAGTTTCTCGACGACCCGGCGGCCGTTGCGTCGGCCGTATGGCCGGCCGCCCAGGCGAACCTCGACTATATGCGCGAACGGCGATCGTGTCGCGCCGAAGCTCATGTGCTCGGCCGCCGGTTTCATTGCCGTCCGGCACACTTGGCGCCGAGATCCACGTCGTGTTGGCGTTGTCGCGTCGCTCACCGAAGCTTTCCGGGCCGGCGCTGTCCGATCCTTAACCCACGATATATGCAAGATCGAGCGTATTCCGGCGCAACCGAAACTGTGATGAGGAACGGCCGAGATCGGCACTTCAGACGCGAGTGGCACCATCGGAAATTTCGGCTTGTCCCGTCCGATCACCGGCAGGTCGACTTCAGATAGCAGTCCCTCTCACCGCGCCGATCGACGGTTTCGAAATCCGTCGCACACAGACGACGAAATGCAACGCAGAGTCTCACGTTCTGACTCCCATTAAGAAGCCGTAGACACTTTGGCGTCGATAGTTGTCCACTTGCAGGAAGTTTGACTTCTGCGGGAATAAGGCCGCGTCTCAAGTGTTCACTAAGTAATCGCGGCAAATTTCTATCTTCCAATGGCCGCACGCGACACTTTTGTTCAGATGCGAGAGGAACCCAGTGATGACCGACCAAAGGACCCTTGAAGCGAAGCTTCGCATACGTGCCGTTTACCTATGGGAACGGGATGGTCGACAGGAAGGCCGATTGGCCGACTACTTTCCCAAAGCGCAGGAGTTGCTGGATCGGGAGGCCTCGACTACCACGCCAATTGACGAATCGACCGGAGCTCGCGATCTGTTGACCGGACCGCTCCTATGTCCATCCGGCCGTAAGTAACCAGTGGTTTGGGGATGTCTTGCAAATCCTAACCCGCCAATCAACCCTACAGGTTCATTCTCGACCCCGACGATGCAAAGCTCTCTTGTTCTGAAGTCCAAGCTGAAAAGCGGAATTTCTATTTTTTCAACAGTCGGCCAACTCGCTGCTGAATACAATGCGATCAACCTGTGGCAAGGTGCGCCCGGCTTCGTGCCCGACCAGGTTCTCGTCGAATCTGCGTTTCAGGCAATACGGGATGGCTTGAACCAATATGCACCGATGCCTGGCCTACTTTCGTTACGCCAAGCGCTGGCCGCCAAAACCGCAAAGCTGTATGGTGCTCAGTACGACCCCAACACCGAAATCACGATAACCGCAGGCGGCCTCGAGGCCGTATATGCCGCGATCACAGCGCTCGTGCATCCAGGCGACGAAGTGATCTACTTCGACCCCGGGTTTGAATGCTATCAGCCGACGATTCAGTTGCAAGGCGCGACAGCGATTCCGATTAAGATTCCTCTCGATACGATGAGAATAGACTGGAATTTGGTCCGAGCGGCTATCACGGCGCGCACACGAATGATCATTATCAACACACCGCATAACCCATCGGGCGCCGTGTTCGATCGGCACGACATCGAAAACCTGATCTCGGTGACGCGCGGAACAGATATAGTCGTTTTGTCCGACGAAGTGTATGAGCATATGGTCTACGATGGAAAGGTCCATCAGAGCATGGCCCGTTATCCAGAGCTGGCAGAACGCAGTGTGATTGTTTTTTCATTGGGCAAGACCTTTCATGTCACTGGCTGGCGCGTTGGGTATTGCGTCGCGCCGGCCGAGATCACGAAAGAGATACGGATGATTCACCAGTATCTCGTCTACTCGGCTCCTGCACCGTTTCAAGTTGCCCTTGCAGCCGCTCTGGCGGATGAAACCAACTATCTTAATTTGACCGACTTCTACCAGAAGAAGCGAGATCTCCTGATCGATTCGCTCAGCGAATCGGCGCTTAAAGTGCAGCCCTGCGCCAGCGGGTTTTTCTTGCTGGCTGATTTCCGCGCCGTTTCAGATCGCAGCGACCGTGATTTCGTGCTTGATTTGTTACGGCGTAAGCGTGTCGGCACGATCCCTTTATCGCATTTTTATAGCGATGGCGCCGACACGGGCATGATACGTCTCAGCTTCTGTCAGCCTGATGAAGTGCTCCGCGAAGGCGGGCGTCTCTTGTCACAGCGCGATTTATAGTACCGTCGCATCTCGTGCCATGTTAGTGCATGCGTGATCGCGCGATCCAGTGTTAGTGACCAAAGCGGCCCAATCGCGAGCGATTGCAACGCGGTGTGGACCGCATCCTTTGGTAATCGATTGTGCATGTCCCGGGTTTCAGCGCTGCGCACTCTCGCGGCGGTGGAAGATGGGGTGTCGGTAGAGTCAACCACCCGACCGGATCTGTTTTCCGACGGGCAGGAGGCACTGATGGCAGTGCACGTATAGCGACCCAGGCGCCCTGACAGCTAAGCCAACGGCGGTACCAAGAGCCCCCGGCTTTCGACGCCCGACAATTGATTTCTTTGTATATGGTTTGCCAATCACTCTGCCCAGATCGCGCTGACCAGCCATTTTTGCAGCATCGTGCGCAAGAGTCGCAGCTCCCGATTTATCGCGGAAACGGCGCAAAGTAGTATCGACATACAAGCGTACGGCTGGCAACGGATCGTCACCCCGACGGAGCATATCTGTTCAGCCTAATGCTCGCCGTTTCCGCGCGCGTGAGAACGGCTCTGCGACGATGTCGCGATGGGGCGCGTCGGCCGACGCCTCTGCGTTCGCCAGCCCGCAGGAAGAAGAGGGCGATATTGGCCCGCACATTGCCTGCGAGTAGCATCGTTCAGCGCATTGATTATGTTTAACTCAGTATTTAAATGCGCGTGATAGTCACTGCGAATGCCGGTTCAGTCCCTGTTGAAGGAGGTAACGCTGAAGCCAAACGTCTTTCGGACGCGTGAATGTTTCTTGCAAAAGGTCAGGAACACGAGGCTTCGACCACACATTGAGCAATGGCCGATCTGCAAGTACGGCCTTAATGTCGCTTGTACCAGCACTTGGCGCGCTCGATCAAGCGTGGTGACGCCTGAGAGGAATCGGCGGCGACCGTCGAGACCGTCGATCCACGACACCGCCGCGCGTTGGTCTGAGACGCACCGCTCGCTTAATTACCGATCCTTCGAGCTTCAAATTTTCTCGTCACATTCGATTTCTTTGGGTGACTTATGGGGATCTGCGAAGACGGCCGCTGAATCGGGTTCAGTCACACAGGGGCGCGCTCACGCTCCTTGGGCACGCGAGATTCGACATGTCCAATTGTTTGAACTGGATCCATCGTCAAATTGAAAACGAACGGTGTACAAGTCTCTCGATGCCTAAGCTAGATGGCTCGCGCGTTGATTCTGAAGGGCACGCAGTGCAATGGCTGCAATCTGGTCACTAGCCGATGGAAAGTGGGGGTAGCTTCTCTGTGATGCTCTTTGAAGTCAACCCTTCCCTTTATCGAGCCCCGATTTGCCGCGGTTGCAGGGCAACGTGGACTTGGCAGAAAACACTGGTGTATTGGCCGTGTTCCGCGTATCTATCAAGTTGAAAGCAGGTGGCTGCAGTCCGATACTTGTTCGATGGTTGACCTCCATCTTCGAATTCCTTTGCCAAGACGGACGGCGCATAGGCGCGCGCAGTGCGACCAAAGAGCGGCAGTCCAGACTCGCTAGAAGAGGGGGGGCATGCCCCAAAGCGTCCTGTAGCCGCTTCAGAAGAGGTGCGGTCAGAGCAAGCAAATATTGGAGCAACAGCTATGACGACAATCGCAGGTGTAGAGATCCCCGATAGCGCAATGGCACGCGCGGCCTCTGAACTGGTTCGCGACACGGAGTCGGACCTGCTTTTTCACCACTCGACTCGCGTGTTTCTTTTCGGCGCTCTCACGGGCGAGCGTAAGCAATTGAAGTATGACCCAGAGCTTCTGTACATCGGCGCGATGTTCCACGACATGGGGCTCACCGAACAATTCAGGACGTCCCAGAACCGCTTCGAGGTGGACAGCGCGAATGCGGCGCGTAGCTTCCTCGAGCAGCACGGCATTCCCGAAGGAGATGTCGACCTCGTGTGGGACGCGATTGCGTTGCATACCACGCCGGGTATTCCGCCATTCAAGAAGCCGGTCGTTCAACTGGTGACGGCAGGCGTCGAGATGGACGTGCTCGGCTTTGCATTCGATGAGTTCACCGAGGAACAGCGCAAGGTGGTGGTTGCAGCTCACCCTCGCGGGCTAAACTTTAAAGAGCAGATTATCAACGCCTTTTACGACGGTATGAAGCACCGCCCAGACTCGACGTTTGGCACAGTCAACGACGATGTCCTCGCGCTCAAGAATCCCAGTTTCCGTCGCATGAACTTCTGCAGCATCATTCTCGGGAATGCGTGGAACGACTCGAATTACGCGTGCGCTTGCAACGAGCCGACACATCCGCATGATTAAGTCAGTCAGCAACAATCAGTGCGGGCAGTATCGGAAGATGTTGTGTTACGGAGGACGGCTATCCGGATGTGTGCCTACTCCCACGGCGCGTTCCAATGTTTTACGCCTCATTGCTGCACCCGGACTGGCTAGGCTGCCCAGGGAGCCATCCCGGGTGGCACGTCCGTCAATTCAGTGTCGGTGAACAGCGGGGCAACGTCAATGTTCGAGATCCGTTTGCCAAGCTCACCCAGATCAGGGCCTTTCGGGTCACCAATCAGCGCGTAAGAAATCTCCGCTTGCCGCCACAGCGCCACTTTCATCGCATCCACGGTGCGCGTTGCCACTCGTTCGTCGCGTCGGGGGTCTTTCATCACACACAACGCGATGGGCGGACCGCTGCGGGGCAAATAGATGATGTGCACGAGCGGCTGGTTGTCGAAGCGCAGCCTTTGCACTGCCTTGAAGGTCAGCCCGGCACTGCGGAGATCGGGGACGCGTATTTGAAGTCTGTCATCGTTACGAATGTCGCGGACGATCTTCGATGCAGCCGACCGATCCGTGCTTGTATATGCGACAGTTTCTCGAGCGAAAAGCTTCTGGTAACCGACGGCAGCTGCGACCCACGATGAGGCATCAGCGTTGCTCGTAGTCTGTCTGCCGTCGGACGCCCGAGTGGCTGGCGCCTCGCCGGCCAGGAAGTTAATGTGCGTGAACTGGCCGCACACAAATGCACACGCCACGCATGCCGCGGTGAGCCAGAGAGGGACGCCGGGACTCTTTCGTCGATGTTCCTGCTGAAAGGTCCATATCTGACCGGGATCCGGCTTTTCACACACTTGCCTCGTTTGAAGCACGCGCGACATGTCGTCTATCTTTAGCCTTAGCGACTCGGGTACGGGCGGCATCCCCTGATGTGCGAAAGCTTTGCGGAAGTCGACGCGTGACGCGCGCAGCAATGCAATTTTTTGCCTCATCTCCGCGGACGTGCGCAGTTGCGCTTCCACCGCCGCGCGCTCATCTGGCCGCAAGCCGCCATCCACATAGGCAAGAAGTTGAGGGTCGTCGACCTTCATGCAATAAAGTCCTTTTGCGGTTTCGACTGCACCAACGGGACGGCACCGTCCCTGAGCATTGCGCCAACCGCCTGTCTTGCGCGAGACAGGCGGCTCATTACGATGCCGATCGGCACCTCTAGGATGTCGGCGGTCTGCTGATAAGTCATGCCCTCGACCGCGACCAGCAGCAACACCACTCGCTGTGCCTCGGGCAGCCGCTGTGTTGCATCCACTATCTGCGTGTGTACTGGGTGCGGTTGCTGTTGCCTATCCACAGGGTTCGCCAGAACTTCAAGGAGGCGGTCGTCCCACTCAAAGCTGCAACGCTTGCGTATGTTGCGCGCATGCATGTCATTGATCCAGACCGAATGAATGATAGAAAACATCAAGTTCAGCGGCGACTTGCCGGGCTCCAATTGATGCACGCGTTCCAAGGCCCGCAACGAGGCTTCATGCACCAGCTCCTCGGCGTCGCCCCGGTCTCCTGACAGGCGAAGCGCGAAGGCCCATAACCGTGGCAGCATTTCAAAAAGCATGCTTGGCAGATCTGCACCGCTCATTACACGTATTTCTCCTTTACCCTCGTTTATATCGATCCCGCACATGGTGTCGCAATCATGAGAGATCGTCTGCCTCTGGCGGTGGGCTGTAGAAAGTGTAACGCACTACGAACAATTTTGCAGGTAGCGGAGGGCGTGCTAATGTATGCTACCGTCTGCATTGATGCCGACCCGGCGATGACAATTTTTTTAGTTCCCTAGACCCTCAACGACACTGCATGTGTGTCGATTGAGCGCCACCGCTGTTTGATCGAGCATCTGGGAAGCGGTCCATTGCGCTGGCAACCGACGCTGAACGTCGCGTTGCTGGGTGACACGACCGACGACTCCACGCGGCAATGGGCGCAGTCGCCCGATCGAATCCAGATCGACGTGGGTACTCTAGTGATCGATCGAGCGCAAGCGCAGATAGAAGGCCCGTGCTGCGATATCATTTTCGACCCGACGACCCTGCCCGAACGGCATCCCGCCGTCGTCGGATCCGCTGCTTGCAGCACGCTGGGCTACGTATGCCGAGTCGTTTGGCCGCCGCATGAAGGAAGAGTCGGCAGCGCATGCAGGCGCGCATTGATTTTGCATGAGTGGATCTACTATGCCTTAACGGTCGTGACCAATGGGCCTTCACGGAGTTGGTAAGTCCATTGCGAAAGTCTCGTTCGACGTGAAGTTGCAACTGCTGCGGTTATCATAGATGTCCGCTTGAAAACGTAAGTTTCGCGGGCCCGAGCCTACTCAATCCTCATTCCTCCTTTTTGCATAACGTCCAATGAAGCTCGACGACAGCCTACTGATCGCATACGCCGACGGCGAACTGAGCGCTGCCGATGCTGCCTCGGTCGAGCAGGCGCTGGCTGAATCGGTCGATCTGAGGCGCACCGTGGAATTGCTGCGTACGTCGCGGCTGCCTTATTGGGAAGCATTCGCGAGGCAGAAGCTGCCACCGGTGCCGGATGAACTTCGGCGTCGGGTCGAGGCAATGGCGAGTGCCGCACAAGAAAGAACCGATCTCGCGGCGAGACAGCCAGCACGGCGCTCACCAAGCCTTTTGTGGCTTGCCGCGGCTTTCGTCGCCGGAGCGTTCTGCGTGGGCCTCGTACAACAATTGAACGCGCGCCTGCCGGGCGCGTTCAGCAACGGCGCGGCGACGACTGCGAGCGTCGACAGGCGGTCGTGGGTTAGCGTCGCCGCGGATTATCAGCGGATGTACACGCGTGAGACCGTTGAGAATGTAGCGCCGGATCAAACGGCGGCGGCCGATAAGATTGAGGCAATCCGCAACGTGGACGGTATTCGCTTGCGCGTTCCGGACCTGCGTCCGGCAGGATTCGCGTTCAAGTCGGTTGAGCGCTTGAGTTATGACGGCAAGCCGCTTGTGCAGATTGTGTACCTGCCCGAGCACGGCGTGCCCGTCGCCCTTTGCGTAATCAAGGATTCGAGGCCAGACGAGTCGATCGCGCAGAAGAAGGTGGACGGCATGACTGTCGTGTCGTGGCGGCAGAACGAACTTGCGTACGCGTTAATCGGCACGCCTGACTCGGGCGACTTGTCGACCATTGCTCGGCAGATCGCAAATGCCAACGTCGACGAGATATCTCCGCACTTGCAGCAGGCCGTCCGGCACGGGGCTGTTGTTTCCGCATTCGCATAGCGAGTCGGCCGAGCAACGGCCGGTCAACGGCAATCCTGCCAGCGGGGATCGTCACTTACCTTTTGCATCTGTCACGGGCGAAAGCGTGGAACTTCACAGATGCCTGTCTAGGTGTTTGGTATGCTGCCGTTGGGAGACAACGCGCGACGGTTTCCTTCGGTCGTTCCCGGTCGGCTCTAGCGAGTTATTAAAACAAAGGCGCATGTGGACAAACCGTCCGTTACGCATGCTCAATGATAGCTTTCGGGACTGGTCCAGCTAACGCTGTTTTTATTTGTGATCGTTGCAGGAATAAAACTCGATGGGAAGTGTTCTGCATGCACAGGCATCGCACTTTGGAAGGATATCCTCTTGTTAACGCCTACATGGCGTAGCGGAGCCGGCCGGCAAAAATTGATTATTCCGCTTGCGTAACCTCCCGGACCCGAAGGGGTTGGAGGTGCACGCATCGAGATATGGCCAGCGGACAGCGGAGGTCTGTACGACGTTCAGCAATTCAGCGGCGAACAGCGGCGTCAGGCCGCGCAACACGCCTCGCTACGCAGGATAAGTAGCGGATGACAGCGCGTGCATATTCTGTGCGTGAGGTCGCTCGACAAATCCTTGTTGCGCCGCAAACCGCCGGCCAATGCTCATCGAGGAGCGGGTACGTTACTGAGGACCCTTGGTCGCCCGTGATCATCCACGAAGCGACGGCGCGGGTGGGGCAGGGTCAATCCGCTAGCTCGCCAGCTCACAAAGTTGGTCCGCTGCTCTAGCCGCGCCGCTTAGCGACTGCCCTAACGCAGCCCCTAAATTCTTGTTGACATGTGAGCCGGACGATATGAGCAATGTCCTAAATGAAAGCATCTGCGCTGCACACAGGGAAATCGATCGAGGCGACTGTCCTGAGGTCAACACGGCTTCGAAAGATTTCTACTTTCGCGCCTTGATCGAGGTCCTGATGCCTAATCCATTTGCGCAGATCTTGGCGTCAACTGGCGGAGTCCGCCAGAAGAGTAAGCATAAGATCTTGCCATTGATGCAAGACAATATGTCGGCGCCCGCTTACAGTAAGATCCCACTTGTCCAAGTGTCAGTTATTGAACGGCTCACAACCAGGACGCTCAGCGTGTCTTGGAGCGATCCGCGCTGCGGCAAGTACACCGACCAACTATGGCGACTGGGCCTCGCGCGCGACGACGGGCTATGTATTTTCAGCGGTGTGTATGTTAGACGCGGTGATTCCGTGTTTCGCCCTTCCTCGTCAGTGAGATTGTGTCCGGCGGCTTTTGACCGTATGATTTTGGCCTCTCAGGCGCCCAGTCTCGAGAGCATGTCATAAGAGTTGCTGAGTGACATGGATGGTGCGGTGCTGCGCGCGCTCGTCGAACAGTTCTTTTAGCGGGCTCCGATGAACTATACACGGCGCAGCGTTTCGCAGGAGTTTGAATGCACTTATGGCTCCGCATCGGTCACCCCACGCTCCGCCTCAAGCGCAACGGTGTCCACTTGACCCCCGCCTCGACTTCCTGCGATTTTCCCGAAGCGGCATCTGCTGACCGATGCGTCGAATTTGCCAAACGCTCCCTGCTTCGCGATTCTCCCTCTATGGGCGCACGCAAGACCAGGCGGCGTGAAGTAATCGGATCCTGTATGCCTCTATTCCGCAATTCCATCAGACGTTGAATCAACCTTTTCACACCCACCTCACTTCGATGGTGTCGCCGCGACGAACAACGTGTACTCATTAAGGCTATGCGCATGCAACGGCGTGTTTCGGCGTCCAAATTCCATCGATCCAATGGTCTCCGAGGTGCGAGCGGTGCAGCCGGCACCGTACTGGTCCGAGCCTTCCCGGAAGATGGTCGGGGAAAAGGGCTTGAAGCCGTCTAAGCCAACCGTCACAACGTGATGAAGCTAATCCCCTCAACTGTCGTTCGCCGCATCGCTCTGATTGTGGGCATCGACATCGGAGAGCGGTGCCTCGCATGCGCCAGTGCATCATGGAGAGCGAGTCAGCGTTCGCGATTTGGAAAGGCAGATTCGCGACACACGCACGCACGAGATCGTTCTTCCAACTACACTGACGTCTCCTTCTGACATAGGAGGTGCAGGCGCCGCCGACCCGTCGCGCGGAAAGAAAGCGTACTCAGTGTGCGTAAGTATCTCACTCCGACGGAAAAGATTTGGTCATAGCTGGCGATTTGCTTCTGACCGATTGTCCAGCTCGAATGTCGCCGACAACGATCCGACACGACTCCCGGCGCCCAACAGTTTGACGTCGTGATTGTCCGATGCGTTAACTCGACCGTCGTTCCGTGAGTCACTCAATCAACGACCTGCTGGATGAGTAGCGAACCGTCCGCGCAATAGACGGCACACGCTTGACTTGACTCTGGGCCTTGCGGATTGCAAATCTTAAGGGACGATTGATGGGCCTAACAAGTTTGGCCTTTCCCCATTTACCTACGGTCCACTATGGTTTCACAAAAACAGTTGAAGGGCCCCGATGTCTTCGGCCGAACTTTCGCGGCAGATGAGAAGTCGCTGTTAGCAATTGCTTCACGGTTGGAGGCCCGCGCCAAACACCGCTTTTTTCAAAAGGTGGTTGACGAATATGTCAATGCATTAGAACTTAAAGGACACGAATCGGTTCTCGACCTTGGCTGTGGCACGGGGGCTATCGCCCGCATGATCGCGAGTCGTGACGACTGCAAGGAACGCATCACCGCAATTGATATCAGCCCCTACCTTGTAGAGACCGGGAAACGGTTAGCATCAGAGGAAGGCTTGTCCCACAAGATAGATTTCCTAACTGGCGACGCTCATTCAATCATCGAACTACAGGGCCAATTCGATGTGTTGATTATGCATACTTTGGTAAGTCACGTCGTTGACCCCGTCACCGTTTTGCAAGAGGCGCGGCGACTCCTCCGTCCTGGAGGAAGGCTCGTGATATTTGACGGTGATTTTGATTCGCTAACCTACGCAACCGACGCTCCTGACGGGGGCGCGGAAACTGACCGGCTGCAAGCGATAGCGGGCCACACCCAAGGCCGAGTCATGCGGTTGATGCCCAGGCTTCTCTCGGATCAAGGATTCAGCCTTGAATGGTCAAGAGCCTATGTCGCCGCCGACATTGGACGCGCCGATTTCTGGTCCTCGACCTTGCCCGCACTACGCGTTTTGCTGCCGAGCTCCGGAGTAATGTCGGAGCTCGAGGCCAGTGAGTACGTCGACAAGTTGGAAAGTGCATCGTCGAGTAACACGTTCTTTGCATCGTGCAACTTCTACACGATGATCGCGCGCGGCACGATATGGGACTGAGTGTGCATGCATGAATGGCTGCAGGACGTGAGTCGATGGGAATGGATGGTCGCAGCGGTACGTCGGTCAGTAGCCATCCGGCGCGTTAGAGCGTCCGGTAATCTTCCCTTCCAGCTGGTCGATGATGTCGAAAACAGACGCTGAGAGTCTGCCCAATATGCTGCCGCTCATGCTGCCGCGTCTGTGGGCGTTCTCCCTGCGCCTGTGCGGGAACGAGCACAGCGCTGAGGACGTACTTCAACGTGCCTGTCTGCGAGGCCTAGAGCGTGCCAGCCAGTTGCAACCAGGTACCTCGCCGCTAAGCTGGATGTTCTCCATCGTTCACTCCACGTGGATTAACGAGCTGCGGGCGCGTAAGGTGCGTAGCCGTTCGACCGTGGAGTGGGACGCAAGCTTGCTCGCTACCGTGGCTGATCCCGGCGCGAGCAATCCTGAAGCGGTCGTGCTTAGCCGCCAAATCATAGCGGCCCTTGAGCGGCTGCCCGAGGCTCAGCGAATCGTGATGCTGTTGGTGGCGATCGAGGGGTTGAGTTATGCGGAAGCGGCCGAAACGCTCGGCGTGCCAATTGGCACGATCATGAGCCGACTCTCTCGCGCGAGGCAGACGATTGGCGCGCAATTCAGCGATCGGGCGGCTCCGATGGCGCATTCGACCGGCAAAAGCAACGGACCGGCGCGGTGAGGCTGGCGGCACCCGCGCTTGGGTCGGTGGCGATCTGCAGAGCAATGCGACCGAGCTAGGTTGGCGCGGTTACCAATGCACATGGGCACAGTGCCGACGGCCGCAAGGTGGCGCTGGCATCGGCCGCAAGAGGGTCGTCGTCGCCGCAATAATGCGATCGCGTTGTTGCCCACAGAAACAGGTGGCAAAAGATGAAAGACATCGCCGTGGACGACGTTTTCAATGCACTCTCGGGCGCAGAAACGCGCGCAAGCTCTGAGCAATCCGCACGCGAGCCGGTGCCGGCGTGGCAGCATGCGCGGTCGGGTGTAAGCGCGCAGAAATGGACGTCTGGAACTCTTTGATCTGAGCGTGCAGGCTATGTCCACTGCTTTCGATGAACTGACCCCAAGAAGCTGGACACCCTTTTAGAGGCTCTGGGTGAAATACAGCGAGAAGAAGAAACTGTCGGCGACGAAGGATTACTGCACCGGCCATGCCGGGCTGAAGAGAGTTGCGGCCCGCCACAACGTGGATGTTTCGTCACTTCGGAAGTGGATAGCGGCATATCAAGCGCACGGCGAGGAAGGTCTACGAACAAGAACTAGCCGCGTGCGGTATAGCGCTGAGTTCAAGGCCGCAGTTGTGAAGCGGATGCGGAAGGAAGGCCTTTCATTCCGTCACGTCGCAGCGCTCGCGAACGTTCGCAATTTCAATATCATTGCAGTTTGGGAGCGGCAGTATGATGACGGTAGTCTGGCCGCGGGACGTTCGCGGCCTGCAACCTACACCCTCAGAATGCCGAAACCACCGACATCAGAAAACAAGCCGGCAGCGAATGCAGACCGCAGCCGCGAGGATCTGCTTGCTGAAGTGCAGCAGCTGCGCATGGAGAACGAATATTTAAAAAAGCTCGACGCCTTGGTTCAAGCGAAGACGAAAGCAGCGCGGCAGAAAAAGCGCAAATCGTACTTGAACTGAGGCAGCGTTACCCCCTTGCAGCCGTCCTTAAAGTCGCCGGCTTGGCGCGCAGCACTTTCTATTACCAGCAGAAGGTACTGCAGACTGGGGACAAATATGCGACTCTGAAGGAGCGAATCCGGCCCCTCTTTGAGCGGCACAAGGGCCGCTATGGGTACCGTCGAATCACCGCTGCCATTCGGTGCCAGGGCGACAGAATCAACCACAAGAGGATACAGCGTCTCATGGGCGAGCTGTCCTTGAAGTCATGCAATCCGACCAAAGAAGTACAAGTCGTTCAAAGGGAACGTTGGCAAGATCGCTCCCAACGTTCTGAAGCGGAAATTTGGTGCATCTCGCCCCAATCAGAAGTGGGTAACGGACGTGACTGAGTTCAACGTCGGCGGCCAGAAGCTCTATCTTTCTCCGGTTCTTGATCTTTATAACGGCGAAATTATCGCCTACGAGACGGCACGACGTCCGCTATTCGACATGGTCAACACGATGCTAAATAAGGCTTTTGTGAAGCTTGGGCCACGTGACAAGCCGATATTGCATTCCGATCAAGGCTGGCAGTACCAGATGCCTGTTTATAGCCGTCGGCTAAAACAGCAGAGAGTCAGACAGAGCATGTCGCGTAAAGGAAATTGCCTCGATAACGCCACGATGGAAAGCTTCTTCGGAACGCTCAAGTCTGAATTCTTCCACCCAAACAGGTTTCGCAACATCGACGAACTGCAAGCTGGCATCAAAGACTACATTCACTATTACAACCATGATCGAATCAAGCTAAGATTACGCGGACTTAGTCCAGTTCAATACCGGATGGATTATAAGCACCACTAACGTCAACGTGTCCAACATTCCGGGGTCAGTTCATCTAAAACACTGGACATAGCCTGCACGCTCAGATCAAAGAGTTCCAGACGTCCATTTCGGCGCGCTTACTCCGGAAGTAGGGTAGCCGTGCGCGCTGACGCCATAGCCTTTGAGTCTATCTACGGCGGTCCGTGACGCATGGCGGGCGTTTTCTTCGAGATGGCTATACGCAAGACTCGGTCAACGTTCATGCGGATCTCGCAGTGGAGCTAAAAGGGTCGACGACCGACGTCACATCAACCTGTGCAGATAGGGCCAGCGAGAGTTGTGAATAACGAGACAGCGCAGCAAGAGATTCGGCTGCGCCGTCGTACTCCAGTAGCATTCTGTAATTGTGATGCCATGGCGAGCCGGCGTTCTCTTTCCGGGGCGGTCGTGGGTCGGCCTTACGGCGTCGGTGTTCGCTGCACTCAGCCGACAAGGGTGCACGCTTGCATCTGATCACGCGATCCACCTCGGTTTGAGAATTGCCAGTATGTAAATCCTTTCGCTTGGTGCATTTCGCGCGGCTGTGGCAGGCGGATTGCCATGGGCATACCTGCCGATCTCAATACACTCTGTACTGAACAGACGCGGGCTGAACGGTAAGCTCATGCTGAGATCGCCGGGCTTGCGCCGCTGAGGGCAAAGACCCATCAAGTCTGTCTTTCGGGGGACAGTGCCGCGCAGCTGTCCGACCTGAACGTGTTGATCTACAACTTCGCTGGAGCTGCGCTGGCTACGATGCGCGCGTTTTTTTGGATGGCGCGGCAAGCCCGCGGCGGGCATGCGTCGCACTATTGGTTCCTCGCCATCGCGCGTGGATCACATCTAGCGCGAGCCGCCGCTCCACCACACGAAGCTGGCTATGCGGCCAACGTAGTGGGGTTATGGCTTACCCGACGTTTCGACGAAAGGCCTCGGTGAGGCGTTTTGGAGGCTGCGCGGGTACCGCCCGCATCCTCTGTCCAAGGCGCACAGCTAGGACATCAACTGCGGATACAAGGGGCTGTGAAGCAGTGCGAGCCTCCGCAAAGGCTCGCAGCGATCGAGGTACCCGCCGATTTGTTGAGTGCTAGCTAGCGCGAATTTTGATCACACGGCGCGGTTAGGCGTCGGACCTGCACTCCTTACTGACTCGATAGCCGCCGCGACTCCCTGACCGTAAGCCGGATCGGCCTTCGTGCAGTGCTCGATGTGCAGCTTTTGAATCGGGTCTGACACGCCCGCCATCGCGCGTGCAGTGTTGTCGAAGAGCGCCTGCTTCTGCTCCGGCGACATCAGACGGAAAAGCGCACCTGGCTGCGAGAAGTAGTCTTCGTCGACCCGATGGTTCCAGTGATCCGCCGCTCCTTCGAGCGAAAGCGGCGGCTCGCTGAAATCCGGCTGATCGAGCCATTCGCCGCGCGTATTCGGGTTGTACGGCGTCGTGCCGCCCATGTTGTTGTCCACGCGCATCGATCCATCGCGATGGTAGCTGCGTGTCGGACACCTCGGCGCATTGACAGGAATCAGGCTGTGATTCACGCCGAGCCGATAGCGCTGCGCGTCGCCGTACGAGAACAGGCGGCCTTGCAGCATCTTGTCCGGAGAAAAGCTGATGCCGGGAACGACGTTCGCGGGGTTGAACGCGGACTGTTCGACTTCGGCGAAATGATTGTCCGCATTGCGGTTCAACTCCATCACGCCCACTTCGATCAGCGGATACTCTTTTTTCGACCAGACCTTGGTGAGATCGAACGGGTTGAATGACGTCTTTGCGGCATCCTGCTCGGGCATGACCTGCACGAACATTGTCCACTTCGGGTGTTCATTGCGCTCTATTGCTTCGTACAGGTCGCGATGCGAGCTTTCCCGATCCACGCCCACAAGAGCGGTCGCTTCGGCGTCGGTCAGGTTCTGGATGCCTTGTTGTGTGTACAGATGAAACTTGACCCAGAAGCGTTCCTTGTCCGCGTTAATGAAGCTGAACGTGTGGCTGCCGAAGCCGTGCATATGTCGGAAAGACTTGGGAATGCCGCGATCGCTCATCACGATCGTGATCTGATGCAGCGCTTCGGGCAATTGCGTCCAGAAGTCCCAATTGCTTTCGGCGCTGCGCAGGCCCGAACGCGGATCGCGTTTGATCGCGTGATTCAGGTCGGGGAACTTGAGCGGATCGCGCAAGAAGAAAACCGGCGTATTGTTGCCGACCAGATCCCAGTTGCCTTCTTCGGTATAGAACTTCACTGCAAAGCCGCGAATATCGCGTTCGGCATCGGCGGCACCGCGCTCGCCGGCAACCGTTGAAAAACGCGCGAACAGGTCGGTCTTCTTGCCGATCTGCGAGAAGATCTTCGCGCGTGTATATCTGGTGATGTCATGCGTAACAGTGAAGGTGCCATATGCGCCCGACCCCTTGGCGTGCATACGCCGCTCGGGAATCACTTCGCGGTCGAAATGCGCGAGCTTTTCGAGGAACCACACGTCTTGAAGCAATGCGGGGCCGCGCGGCCCGGCTGTTTGAACATTCTGATTGTCTACAACAGGTGCGCCAAAAGCAGTCGTTAACTTGTTCATGTGAAGTCCCCTATGTGAAATGACATGCTCGACACGGAACGACGTCGCACGGAGGCCTCCGCAGACTAGATTATCGCCAGCCCGAAAACTGAGACGAAGCCGTGTGAGACACGGCTCGCGGCTATTGAAAACGAGTGCTCGCGACTTGTGATACCGAGATGCGAACACTTGCAGTTTTTCGTGCAACGGAACTGTTACGTGCGACGCGCTGCTCGTGAATCATATGAAAAAACTTGACAGCAAAAACCTTTGCGTCGCTGCCTTAACGTGCGGTCGGGCGCGGATGGCGCGACAATGCGTCTTTAATGAACTGGACGGAATCACAACTGTTCCGTTCCTTTCCTCCTCGCTATCGGCGTCTCGCCCTTGCGTTGCCTTGCCGACGCTATCCTCAACGCGATATACGTTACTGCCGGTCCTCCCACCGACGGAATGTCTCCAGAAGCTTTGCGTCAATCGTTGCACGCCGCAAGTCATTAAGCGGCCCTGACGTCGCCACTTGACGGAGGAGCCGTCTTGCCAACGCACGGAAGTTTTTGTAGCTTAGATCTCCATTCGGGGGATTTCAAGGATGGCTCGCTGCTCCCGGCGCATCACTTGGTGAGCAGCGGGTTGCCACCTTAGGCGCACAATATGCAAGCGCCTCGTGCTCCCGCATAGTTCGATACTTGCGCAGGCGCTCGCGCCTAGACGCTCCATTGCTCCGGTCTGCTGACGTTCAGGAACCAAATCTCAGACCCTCCATGCAATACATTTTTAACCTCACTGAGCCGATACCATTGACGAATTAACAAGAAGCGCTTTAAGAACGTTTCAGATTCATTCAGAGTATTCGGACAGGAAATTAGTAGAGCTCCTGCAATCGGGTCGCTTAGCACTTTTTCCGCCGAAGACCTAACAATCGTCACCTTCTACGCCCTCATCGTTTTTTCGTTGGTCACCTAGACAGCTCGTCGAACGCTCCGTTGAATGCGTTCCCCGTCGCTTCCAGTTCAGATATCGTCCGACACCTCACCGGGTCAATCCTACGAGGCGAATAACGAGTGACAGCCAGCCACCCTGAATGGTTCTCCGATCCTCTTCGACATCAAAAACGATCGCCGCCTGCCCACCGGTCATCGGCAATTGGGAGCTTAGACAAGAGCGCGGAACTACCCGGTGCGACGGTGCAGTCAAGAGGAAACATCCGGAGGTGCTTGGAAGTTATGGTGGTAGCACTATTAGTGTCGAAACGTTGCAGTCTACGGGTCGAAGATAAACGAGAAGCGGGGAAGTTCGTCTCGGCGATGAGCCCGCTCCACTGGCCGCCGAGCAGGGTCTCGCTGTCGCACTTCTGCCTACGGCGAACATCACCGTCTATTGCACCAATGTAGCGCTAGCCCGGTAGCATCGAAGAACGACCGGTCGGTTTTAGCAGACTCAATTGGGTCGAAGACGATCAGTCACGTTTTGCGGGAGCCATGTAGGTGTCAAACATGCAGATCTGGTTGGAATAAATTGGTATCTACAAATGTTCTCATGGCGCGGACGTTCGTCGGCTTAATCTTGTCGAAACGCTTCCGCTTGACCATCTCTGCCCGCGGAACGCTGGTTGAGTCAACACTAACCTTATTGATGCATTAGCCGGAAAAGCTAAATGGACAAAATTTACTGCGCGTTATCAGGTGCAATCGCCGTTGCCCTCTCCGTATGTGGCACTGCTCAAGCAAACGAGTTCGTGAAGATCGGTAGCGCCGAGCCACTAACTGGCGAGATTGCACACCTCGGTAAGGACAACGAAAACGGTGCCCGCCTGGCCGTAGAAAACATTAATGCAGAGGGGCTCGTCATCGGCGGGCAGAAGATCAAGCTTATCCTCGACTCGGTGGATGATCAAGCTGACCCGCGCATAGCCACCGAGATTGCCCAGAAGCTGGTTGACGATAAAGTTGTAGCCGTAGTTGGCGACATGAACTCCGGCACGACGATCCCAGCGTCAAAAATCTATAGCGACGCTGGCATTGTGCAGATCTCGCCTTCCGCCTCGAATCCCACTTATACCTTGCAAGGCTACAAGACCGCCTACCGCGTGGTGGCCACCGATGCACAGCAAGGTCCTGCACTTGCAAACTATGCAGCCAAGGGGCTGAAGGTCAAGAGCGTCGCGATCGTGGACGACTCCACCGCTTATGGTCAGGGTCTCGCGAACGAATTTGAGAAGACCGCAAAGTCGCTGGGCCTGAGGGTAATCTCCCATGAGGCGACTAACGACAAGGCCGTCGACTTCCGTGCAATTCTGACGAAGATCAAAGGTGAAAATCCGGACGCCATCATGTACGGCGGTATGGATGCAACAGGCGGGCCGTTCGCGAAGCAAGCCAAGCAGCTCGGCCTTCACGCCAAAATCATGGGCGGCGACGGAGTCTGCACCGAGAAGTTGTCGGTTCTCGCCGGTAACGCGATTGACAATTTCGTCTGCTCGGAAGTCGGCACCGCACTGGAGAAGATGCCTGGTGGCAAAACTTTTCAGGCGAAGTATGAGCAGCGCTTCCACCAACCGATCCAATATACTGCCCCGATGGCATTCGACGCTGTGCACGTTATCGTCGCTGCCATGAAACGCGCGAACTCAACGGAGCCAGCGAAAATTCTTGCAGCAATGCCGGACACCGACTATCGGGGCGTTACGGGCGAGATCAGGTTTGACTCTAAGGGCGACCTCCAGCGAGGCGTCGTGTCGCTATACCGCTACGACGCGGGCAAGAAGACTTTGATCGACGTGGTCAAGATGTAAGCGGCGCGCACGCGCATTGGTTCGGGGCCATGCCAGTCGGAAACCGGCTGGCCCTTCTCACGTGCTTTTGTCCCTTTGGGCATTTGGGTGTTGACCGGCCCGGCGGCCAGACCCAGCGTGGCTGTGGCGTTCGCCTAAATCGCAATGTCGCGACGAACATGCACGGCACCACTTGCTCCCTCCCCGGGCAGACAGCAGGTGGACGGTTCGCCGATTATGCGGTCGACGGTGCCGTGCGGTTTACATCACTCCAAGTCGCGACAACTCGGGATTCTCTGGACGGAGCCGTACAGACGCGCAAAGATATGTGGGCGCTGCCATGCCGTGGACCGGGTGCCACCGACAGCAGATTTTCTGTTAAGCCGCGACGACACAGTCTTAAACAGCACTTCCTCGCAGCCGCTTAGCTCAGGCAAGAATGCGAACGTGCAATCCGGTTGGGCATGTGACAAGGTCGGCAGGCAAACGGCAACGGTGATAAAGCGAATTGTCGTTTCGATCGCAATGTCTTGGCCATATGACAGATAACGTCGCGGTACCTCGTGTTCACTGCCGAGCGCTTCTTGAGGTTGGGGAGCCGGTGGCGTTCTCCTGCGGCACCGAGACCCAGTGCTTGCGCGGCGCGCCCATACTGCAAGCGGTGCGAGCAGATGCGCCATCCGACCTAACGCGTGACGCGGCGCTCTACGGCAGTGCCTCACCGGAATGAGCCGCCACTGCATACATGTTGCGCGCCGGATATATCATTGCTGCGCGGGCATTAATGACGACGGCCACGCCGAGCGCCTTGGCTATTTCCTCGCGAGGTCAACGCTGTGGACCTATCAAGATTACGGTGCAACGGACCCTCGGCGAGGCGCGTGTTATGCGACGCTAGCAAAGTCTGTCAAACAGGCACGCAACGCAGCAACGATAATCGGACGTCAGACTCGGCGCACTTATGGCCATACTTTATATTTTTATTCGCGCCTCGTGCCTTGGCTTCGCCGTCAGGACATTGTGAACCGGAAGGGACGTTAAGTTGTTAGCCGGACGTCAATGACGTTTTCTTTTTCTAACATGGCCCACATTGCTAGAGCGATCGATGTCCGATTTGGATGAAGGTCTGAGTGCTGCTGCGCGTCGTCCAGTCGGCGAGAGCAGCTTCAAGCAACGCGGACGCGATATGAAACGCCGATGTGTTTCTAGCCTCCCGCTCGTGCGGGGATGAAATCAACGTTCAGCAGTATGGATTACAGTACTGCTGTTCAGTTCACTTGGACAGCAATTTCAATGAGCAAATACCGTGACCGACTTCCGCTATTGGAAGACCGCCCATTCATGACTGACGGCGGACTGGAAACATCGCTGATTTTTCACCATGGAATTGAACTGCCGCATTTCGCGTCGTACGATCTTCTCAAGACGGAGGGTGGCAGCGCCCTCATCGAGCGCCACTATGAACGCTTTACCATTCTTGCACGCAAGCACGAGGTAGGAATTGTGCTTGCAACACCGACTTGGCGCGCGAGCCGAGATTGGGGCCGCAAACTCGGTTATTCTGACATCGCACTCGCCGATGCAAACCGCCGCGCGGTCGATCAGCTGGCCAAGTTTCGATGTAAGTGGGAATCGCCGACGACACCGATTGTCATCGTCGGTACGATTGGCCCGCGCGGGGACGGATACCAAGTTGATTTGCGGATGAACGCCGACGAGGCGCAGGACTACCACAAAGAGCAGATCAATTCCCTTGCGGCGACGCAAGTCGATATGGTGGGCGGATTTACGTTGAACTATATTGATGAGGCCATCGGCATGGTGCGAGCAGCCAAAGCCGCTGAGGTGCCAATTTCAATCTCTTTCACTCTCGAAACGGATGGACGACTCCATTCCGGTGACACCCTCCAACGAGCCGTCGAACGCACCGACGCTGCAACGGCTGGTTACGCCTCATTCTTCATGATCAACTGCGCTCATCCGTCGCATTTTGAAAGGACGCTACAAAGCGGTGGTGATTGGCTTCAACGCATTCGTGGGGTACGAGCCAACGCTTCACGACGCAGCCATGCAGAATTGGACGAAGCGGAGGAACTCGACGATGGTAACCCTCTGGAATTCGGCCAAGAAACCGCTGCCTTGCGGCGATTCCTACGACGCTTCAATATCGCCGGGGGATGCTGTGGGACCGATCATCGGCATGCCGATGAGTTGTGGAAGGCCATCAAACGGGGCAACGCAAAGCCGGCGCAGCAGTAGGGGGAAATCCGCCGTCTCCGGCTAGTCATGCGTTAGGCCGTGAGCCGCATGCCGAGCAGATGCCAAGTTCGGACGCTTCTCTTGTGGACCGGCAAGTCATCAGGCTCATCGTGACTGACTGATGACTCGTCACGACTTCACGCGGCGCGAACGAAAGCACCGCCGCTTTCCTATACGCCCACTTGGGCGGTCCGGCACCGCGGAGCCGCTTACAGTCGGAATCACAAACTACTGTCTTGTGGTACATCGTCGAGCGTATGTGAACATTGGCGGCGCTACGACCTCACTCGGCTTTGGCGCGCTACGTGGTGGGCGAAGCAAACGCGACCGGTGGTCTAGCACTCGCATGTGTAATTCATCCGTTAGGCGCCTGATCTTCGGATGAACGGAAGCCATCCGTGATGTTCGTAAGCGCTCTTTCACGCTGTAAACATAGTCATCATCTGCCATGGCGGTCAACCGCTCTGCGTGGAAAATTTGTAGTCGCAACGTGTTTCTTATGGTGCGTGCCCCTGTGGTACGCCAGTTCCCCAACGACTGGCATTCCATGCCGTCCAAGACCAGCGAATCTAATATGTCCGATGTTTTGAAGAAGATTATTGCCGTCAAACGCGAAGAGATCGTCGTGAACCGAGCGGCGAAGCCGATAGAACTGCTGCGGCACGAGGGCGACGCGCGTCCGGTACGCGACTTTGTCGGCGCGTTGCGGAGGAAGCACGCGAGCGGCTTGCCTGCTGTGATAGCGGAAGCGAAAAAAGCCAGTCCGTCAAAGGGTCTAATTCGCGATCCGTTCGAACCGGCTCAGATCTCTGCGTCGTACCAAAAGCACGGCGCGGCATGCATGTCGGTGCTTACCGATCGAGCTTTTTTCCAAGGGGCTGCCGCCGATCTTATTGCTGCGCGCGATGCGTGCACTCTGCCAGTGTTGCGTAAGGACTTCACAGTTGACCCGTACCAGATCTACGAAGCCCGCGCGATGGGAGCTGATTGCATCCTGCTGATCGCGGCGGAACTCGATCCTGCACAGATGCGTGACTTCGAGGCGCTTGCGCATTCGCTCAAAATGGCGGTGCTCGTGGAAGTGCATTCGCGTGAAGAGCTTGACATCGCTCTGACCCTGACCACGCCTCTGATCGGCATCAATAACCGCAACCTGCGCACGTTCGAAGTCACTCTCGAGACAACACTTAGCATGCTCGACGACATTCCCGACGACCGCATTGTTGTCACCGAGTCGGGCATTTTGAAGACCACCGACGTCGAGCGGATGCGAAGCGCCGGCGTAGACACGTTTCTCGTTGGCGAAGCATTCATGCGCGCGGCGGACCCTGGCGCTGAACTCAAGCGGCTCTTCGAGGCCTGACGCGAGGCTCCCGCATCGCACCCCACCGGGTCTTATGTCGAGGGACGCATGTGAACATGAGTGACGACGGTATTTTCAGATAACGCTTAGTGCTGGTTGTGACGGGTCGTGACCGAGGCGCCTCTGAGCGAGGCCCCGGTAACCAGAACCGCGCGCCCGTCGCCAGCGCGATGGCTTCGTGGCATCAGACGGGGCAGTATGCTGATTGCGTCGCGGAGGACCTGGCACGTGGTAACGAAGCAGCATTGCGGAACCGCCTGTGCGGCGCAACGAGAAGCGCTCGGCGGCCCTCTGCTCGCCGCAACCGCCGAACTGGCAGCCGCCAGCCACGCATGGCTGATATTTGATCGCGGACGCAAATGAGGTGCCGGCGCGGCCAACCGTTGGACTTCGGCTCAACGCGGAATGAACTGCTCGGCCTTGAGCCGATCGAACAGTTCCAAGAAATGCCTCGGGCGTGTGCTGACAATCGAGTGATGCCGCCTTGCGGCTCCTCGTCGTTTTGATGAGCACCTCCATTGGACGCCTCGAATCGACGTCCGTGTGCCACGATGACGCGAGGTTTCCCATATTGCTTTCGCGCAGATCGAACTGTGCGACGAGGTGCCGCCCATTCTACATGCTGGAGGAGCTGGCGGGCGTCGGTCATGCGGGTGATATTTACCCATTGCGCGACGGAGCCCGGGAAGACGGACGGCTTACCCGTTTGTTTGTCCAGCCTTGCATAGACAGCGAGCTTCATGCTCTTGCCGGTTCTCTTTTCCCCGCGGGGAGTCATGCCATAGAAGCAAATGAAAATTCGTCGAAATCTCCCGCGAGCCGCACAAAAGAAACCCGCACCGAAAACGATGCGGCCCGACCTGCCGGTACATGTGAACGGAGTTACGTTGAGCGGTTCACCACCAATTCGAACTGACGCGGGCTGAAGCAAGTTTCCAACGACGTTCCGTCGGGTGCTTTGTCGGCCTCGTGTCTTACCCATGGTGGAACTAGGGAGCAGCGAACGCCGAATACGGCGTCCGAATTCAATTACGGGTCGCCCTCACGGAAGCCGTGCATCGGGAGCCGTTCGTAGTCGGGCGCCGTGATCATGAAATGCAGATGTGCAGGGCCTCTTCCCATTCCGCACGACGGCCTGGCCCATTGGCGAGATGCTGGAAGCACTTGGCCGGCATCCGTGGTGGCCCTCGAATCCGCCCGCCAGACTTCAACTCTAGCGGGCCCTCGACGAAGCACGGCCCGAATACCGTCGCCTCGGTGCAGCCAGAGGGCTTGCGGTTCGCCATCGCCGTCACCAGTATCGACAGCCCCAGAGCATCCGAGAGCAGGATGAATTTCTGGCGCTTGTCGTCGGTGATGTGCCCGACGTCGGTCAGAAAATGGATCCTCTTTCCCACTTGCCTCCGGTCAGGTTTATTTGTCGGGCAAGCGCGTGCAGATGCCATACGAGGCGGCTGACAATGGTGTTTAGCCGAGGGTCGGTTGCATATTCGTGGCACGCTAACACAGCTTCTGTGTTGGTGCTTCCGTCGAGATTACGCATGGCCGTAATGTCTAGTTTGAAGACCTAGCGGTTGTCTACCCGTCTGAAAAAAGCCAGATATCGGCGCTGCGCCAGACGCCTGCTTCAGTGAACGGCTTACTGCTGTTTAAGCGCATCATGTCGTCGATGCTGTCCGCTCCGTAGGGAAAGAGGCGGCCGATTGTGTCTTCTTGGTCGCGCGACAGCTTTGTACGCCCTATCGGCAACGGGAGCGCCATCGGCTTAGTCGATCGGCTCTGCGCGGGTGCGCGAACGACCTGAGCGCGACGCTTGTCGTCATCGTAGATAGGCGTTTTGCGGTTCGTTCACCCACAGATCCGACTCGTTCATCAAGTGCGGCACCCCATATCTGAACTGCGTCACCTCTGCAACGCGCGAATCTCCGATTCGCCACCTTGCCTACAACAAGAGGGGTGCGTCCGCAAACCGTCCCCGTGTGCGATCGACCGCAGGCATGCGAGAGGCCCGCCTTCCACGATGCACATCGCACAGGCGACCATCGGGACCGCGCGAGGTCCGAATGAGGCCGCAGAACGAATCTCGAAGTCAATACCGCTGTCCGCCTCGCCGGCCCGCGCAAGTGCGCCAGGTCGGCCATCACAATATCCGCCCGGCGGACCGCGGCGAGATTTCGGAGCGGTAAATGAAGGCGGCCTTACCACGAGACAAAACATCGCAGCCGTACGCTCGCGCCGAGCGGGCAGATTCCTTCGAAGCCGAGGTCTGCACAAAGGCGCCGAGTACTTTGGCCGTATCCGACTGCGTTGACCCGAAAGACGTCGAACCCCCTCGAGTAGCCGCGGTTCGCTCTTACGCTCAGAGCCATCATTATTCGGTGATGCGGTACTGCTCAAGGGGCTGATCATTCAGCAATCGCCGCGCCCGCCGGGGGCCGCTCCAGGTATCACCAGTCTCGGGGTATTCCGCAGCCACCGACCGGCTCAGGTTCCGCGCGGCTGGCCGAACACGCCCTCAGGCGTGAACCCGAACTCGGCGACACCGAAGGTTAGGAAAACAAAGGGATACTCGTCGGCATCAGGCGCTTCTAGGTGTCGCTACGCGAGTCATCGCTGCAGCGGATACGCCGATGGCACTCCAGCGGTAGCAACGCACACATCAGAGCCTCAAACATGCGCTGCTCGATCGAGGCCGCACGGCGTACGCCCCGGCACATGATGCCCTTGTAATCAGATCAACGGAAGAACGGACTAGCAAGAGCAGGGAATCGCGGACTTCTGCGCGCGAACGATGGACGCACAGTTCTTGTTGATGCGACTCTGCTTCAGTTTCCAAGCGACGTTCAAGATCCCTTCACCCGTTCTAACGAGATGTTCGAAAGCATTATGGAATGCTGGAGCCAGGACGATGAACGTTCGGTAGACGTAGCAAGTGCCGCGCAGACCACCGCCTGTGCCTCCGGCAGTATTTTGCGCGGATGCTGAGCGCAGACAATAACCATGATCCGGACTTGCCGCGGTCGTGCATAGATAATTCTGCATTGTCGCTTAAGAAAGTTTCAGATGAGGCCCAAGACTTTTAAGGTCCCGGTCGCAACGCAAAGGGGTAAGCTTAAGCATCAGTCAGTCTACATCCGCAGAGACAGATAGCCAATGGCTGGGCTTGGTGTTAACCGGTTTCAATGCTCTGCCAATTCCACGTACTTCACTTCCGCTAAGCACTTTATATGGAGAAACGGTCATGGAAAATCTAACGAGCAAACGTGCCACCGCCAATGGCTTGACGCTTCACTACATTACTGCGGGTGAACCCTCGCATCCCACAGTGCTGGCTATGCATGGATGGCCCCAGAATCACCGTGAATTTCTTCCTATTATCGACGCGCTCGGGGGGCAATATCGCTTTATCGCTCCCGACCTTCGGGGCTTTGCCGACAGCGATAAACCGTTCTCCGGCTACGAGCCCAAGACGATCGCACAAGACATGCTCGATCTGCTCGAAGTGGAAGGGATCGACCGTTTCCACATTCTTAGTCATGATCTCGGTGGGCCGCCGTCGGTCGCGCTCGCATACGTGGCGGGAAAACGGGCCATTTCGCTTTCTACCATCGAAACGCCGTTTTTTGGCCTGAGCTTCCAAGGATATGTAGATCCGAGAGTGCCGTACTGGCATCTCAGCATGCACATGAACATGGACATCACGCGTTTTCTGATCGAGGGAAAAGAGGAACAATATTTGCGTCATTTTTTCCGAGATTTCGCTTTCAACCCTCAAGCAATTCCCGAGGAAGAGGTCGAGCGTTATGTGATGCAGATGAGGCAGCCGGGGAACCTGCGGGCCAGCCTTAATCACTACGGCTACATACCACAAATGGCGGAACAAACGGCTGAGCTGACCCGGGAAAGGTTGAACGTTCCCATGCTGGCATGGGGCGGCAGTCGCTCGTTTGGGTCGCATTGTTTCGATTGCGCGAAAGCGATTTCGTTGGACGCAACCGGCGGAGTAATTGACGAATGTGGCCACTGGGTATTCGAAGAGAAAACGGCATTCATCTGCAATGAATTGCGGACGTTCTGGGATCGGACAGGTAGGGAGGCATCATGACGTCGAGCACGAGCGAGATCCGGGATCCGCCGTTCCGGATTGGCAGTGTGGATCACACTGGAATAACGGTTTCGTCGATAGCGAGCTCGCTCGATTTTTGGGTGCGAGGTCTCGGATTCCGACATCTATACACTTGGGAATTCGAGAATAGTACCTTCGTCGAAAACCTCGTCGGCGTGAAAGGCGCGTCTTTGACTCTCGCAATGGTGCAGGGGTTTGGGCACCAGATCGAGCTGCTCGAATATCGCTCTCCGGCAGACCGTGCGATCTTCAGGCCGCGGTCCTGCGACGTGGGCTCCGTCCACCTTGCAATGTATGTAGATAACCTCGACGCGCTCATCGAGTGCATCCGAGACGCCGGTTGGCTGCCGGTCGGAGCGCCGCAACGCATCGAAGGAGGCGAGCGTGACGGCTGGAAGCTCGCCTATGTTCGCGATCCAGACGGTGTCACGCTGGAATTTCTCCAGCCGGCCTCGGCAGCGGAACACGCAGAAGCCTGACTCGCCAGATGAGGTTGTAAAGTTGCGACGGCTTTTCGCTACCGTCGATTTGAGTAAGCCGGGCAGCTAGCGTGGATTTCCAGTTAGACGACGGCGGACATGTGGCTCGGACAGCTTGCGCAGATAGGGCGAACGGCCGTAGCTGGCACGATCCTGGTTCTGCGCCTGCCCGCCGTCATGCCGTATTTCAGTCCGTCACGCTGACTACACCGCCCTCATTTTGAGGCCGCTTTTTGATGAAGGCATGCAAGCGGTTCTCGCCCTCTGGTGGAACACGTTATCAAAATACAACGGTCGAAAACATCACGTACGTATCCTCTCCCGAAAACATCCAGAGCTCTGGCTCGGCTCCAGCTCGGAGGCACGGCCGGCCACTGCCGCTCCCCGTTGTTCGGATCTGTCGCTCCGTTGCGAGGAAGGCTAGCGACCTGTGATGCTGAAGCCGCGACAGGGCACGCAATGCGCACGGTTGGCGTGCGTCCGGGTTTCGCTGGACCAGCTAGTGATGGCGGAGCCGAGAACGTCGGTCGCCACGCCGTGGAGAGTCGAACGCATTCTGAAGGAGAGAACATCCGCATTGTCGCAGTGACAGCAGCATGTTCAAGGAGACCGAACGCCTGCACGTCGCGGCAAGGTCCGGCGAGACCCTATAGATCTTTTTTCGACAACTAGGGGCGGCGGGCGCCCGAGCAGTTGCAGCATGCATGATGCTTGGTATGTAACAGCAACGCAATCGCCCAGACGGCGAATGGAAATACAATGGTTAGCGAACATTGAAAAGTGTTTGAACCCATCTTCATAAATAGTTCTTATGAGGGGTCTGAAGAACTAGGGATCGGAGTAGGGCGCACGCCGACAGTCATGTACTCGATCGCCTCGGCAAGAATCATTTCTGTACTATTGGCAGGTTTCGTTCTTCCCCTCCAACGAGGTTTAAAGATGAGATCCCCTCTTCGGATTACCCTCCCGCAGAGCGCACAATAACCGCCACGACGGGCATAACCGCTAGTCCACACTTGGTCGAGGTAGCGACAACGAGTGGAGTCGCTCCACGTGACGAGAATTGCGTTCTCCGATTGCTTTTCAACTAGACGCACGGATGCTCCGCTAAACGCGAGTGGGGCTGGCCCGGGATCTCGCTTGCAGTCAAAAAGCGGCCGATCAGCTCGGCTGCCATACGATGGGACGTTGAGGTATTCACCCGAGAGACGTAACGTGGCGTTCGCCGCCCCGGATATCAACGCCCCAGTTATCTTCGACCAACGGTCGGTCTCGTCCATAGAGGAATCCTTAACGAGGATGCATTACTTGCGTAGAGCCGGCCGCCGAGAGCCCCCCGAGAGCCGCGAAGTGAGTCATTGAGGCTTCAGCCTTAATTGAGGTAACCTCGCCAGACATTGCTGCAATAAAAAGCTGAACAGTGCTTTACTAGAACTGAACATTCTTCAAAGCAGGAAAAACATGATACCCAAAAGCTCTAATTGCCGGAGCTTTCCGCCGCAAGCTAGCTTGATCGATGCCGTCCCATTGCACTATGCGCACGAGCGCACCGTTGCTAGCCGGTTAACCGAAGTCGGCAAGGACCCTCGACGACTATCGGTGCGCGGCTGACACGAGCACGGTCACAATGATCCGTGGTTGCTGGCGCGTGCGAACTGGACCGACGCCCCGGCAGGTACTCTGCCACCGCCGGACGGGCAGTGGCGCAGAGGCTGATAATCAGAAGTTATGGATTAGGCCGACGCCCGCACCGAACTGGCTGCGCGACGACGACGGCGAGTTGTTGAAACCGTTGCCGATGGATGCCGTTGCATCGATAATCTCCGCACCATTGAGCGTCATACCGTTTGAGCGCTGGTAAGCCTCGACCGCATAGAGACCGGTCCGCTTAGACAGATAGTAGTACTGAGATAGCGTGAGCTGGTGGTACTGCGCTGCGGTGTCGATGCCGTTCGACAAGGTTGCACGTGTATAGCTGTAGCCACCAGCGAAGACCCACGGGGCTGCGGGAGACTTCCATCGCACCACCGCGCCTGCCGTATTGAATGTCGCCTGATTGCGGAAGGTCGAGTCGATACCCGGAATGTACTGTACGTTCGAGTACGACGCTGTGATGTCCCACCCGGACGTAAGGTAGCCCGCCGTCACAGCCACGCGCTGCTGCGCTTGCGCCGTCTTATAACCGTTGTTGATCGCCGACACTGCCGTTTGATCGCCACCGTTCGACAACGTGGACTCAGCCCCCCAGACACCGCCGCCCGGCGTTGAGTTATTCACACGCTGAAAGGCGACCGCGATGCCATAAGGGCCGTGGCCATACCGGGCGCCCGCACTCCAGCTCGAGCCGGCGTTTATGCTGCCCGGCGCGCCGCCGAACGCGTACGACCCTCCAACCGTGAAGCCGTAAAATTCCGGCGACATGTAGACGAGCGAATTGCTAGCGCGGTAGTCGACATCGAGCGCGTCTATGTCGCCGGGGTGCGCGCCGAAGTAGCCGGTCAGCCAGTTGTTCGGGGTGTAAGGTGACAGCAGCGTGTAATACGCCGTGTATTGGCGGCCTGCCGTCAGCACGCCGTAGCGCGGATCTGACAGCCCCAGCCACGATTGACGCGTGAACATGCCACCACTAAATTGCGAGGTACCGTTATTGGAATTTACACCCGCTTCGAGCTGAAAGATGGCCTTCAGGCCACCGCTCAGGTCCTCAGCTCCCTTCAGCCCAAACCGGCTTCCGAGCCAGACGCCCGTCGACATCTTTACTGCAGAGTGCCCGCCAGTCGTCGAACCGAGCGTCGTGCCACTGTTTTGATAGGTGACGCCGTTATCGACGACCCCGTAGAGGGTCACGCTGCTTTGAGCGCAAACAATGCCGGACGCAAGACTTACGGCCGTCGTGGCGATCGTGACGCACTTATTCATCGAATTTTCTCCGTCCTCATCTATTCCCTTAACGCGGTCGCACAACAGGACATTAGACCGAGTCCTCAATGCCGGATCGCTTGCACGCTAGCCTCGCTCTTTTCCGGCAAGGACGACCGCGACGGCGATGAGCACCGGTGGCACGGCAAAACACCAATGACCGGCAAGGCGAAACATGCCTGCCGCTACAGCGCATCCTGCCGCGAAGCTCGCGACACTTCCGGCCATCCGCACGAGAGGCGACGGTCCGGCGGACGCCGAAGGCTGGACCTTCCCGACGCGATCAGCCAGCTGCAGCATGAACTGGGTGACGGTTCCCGTCATGAGCGTCGATGGCGGCGCATCCGACAAATGGATCCGGTGGAGCGCATTCTGGATGGCCATTGCGGCGACCAGGGTAAGGCCAGTAGCGACTGCGGTCCAGTCGTCTCCGTCGGTGAGCGGACTAAGACGTATAGCGAGCACGGCGCCGAACGCCAGTACCAGCGCCTGAGCGCTGAACATGACGCGCAGTACCGGTGCGCCGGCTGCTGCCAGCCGATAGCTAACCGCCCCCGCCAGCATCACCGTCAGGCAGAACACCGGCAATGCGAGGAGTTTTGCGATAGCGCCCGCTGTGCCAAAAACGAACGTTGCCCCTAACGTGACGAAGTTCCCTGTGACGTGCGCTGTGAACAAGCCGTGCAGCGCGACAAAGCCTGCCGTGTCGACGTAGCCCCCGTTAAAGCTCAGCAACGCCGGTAAATTGCGCCTCAAAGAGCCCCCTTTGATTATCTGCATTCGTCCTACGACTGAGCACCGCGTGCGAGAGACTTGTACGCTAGTGACAAGAACGATGGTTAAATTGGCACTGAGCGCACTGCGCGCAGAAATGACATCAGTCTTGCGTTGCATCGCGGTTACGGACACCCTTAACTGCTAAGTCGTGCCAAGCGACCAGCAGAAATCCGCCCATCAGACCGAGGTGTTCGAAAAATGCATTCGCTGTCGCCATGCGGTTCGGCGGCGCCATCTCCCAGAAGCGGTTGACGAGGAACGTCGCCATCAACGTGAACGCTGCCAGGGCCAGCGCGCCGAGCCAGCGAAAACGACCCGTAAGGATCGCGAGCGGCGCCGCTAACTCCAGCGCGATTGTCACGACAGCGATCGGTGCGGCAGGCGCAAGTCCGGCGTGAGCCATCTCCGTCACCGCCCCGCTGAAATCTAACGCCTTCACGAGGCCGCCCTGCAAATATGCCGAGCAAAGCCCGAGCAATGCGATCCATCTCACCGCAAGGGCGGTCCTTGACGAGCGGGTCCATAAGGCCGACACCGAGCCGGAGCGCCGCGCTGTTGCCTGTTCACCGCGTCCCATCTCAGACGGCCCAACAGGAGCAGCCTAGCGCGCCCCAGAAGCTCTTGAGGTCTGACGCCGGCACGCTCTTTGACCATGCTCGCGCATGCGCATGACCATGCACACCGCAGGCGGTTGCGCAGCCACAGCTGTGAACGTTTTGGCTGCGCTGCAACGGCGTACCTTGCGCTGCACCCCATCCCGCGTAGCCACCGTATGCCCGCACGGGCGACCAGTCGGGCATCGCCGGCGGCAGCGGTGCATCATGATCCGAGAACGGGCCTGCCGCGTAGACGATTTTGCCGCCGACGACGGTGAGGACGGCCGTCGTCCCGGCAATCTCGGACTCAGGACAGTTCATGTAGTCGCGGTCCGGCACGGTCAGGTCGGCAAGTTGCCCAATCTGGATGCGGCCCTTCTTGCCTTCTTCGTTGGAAAACCAAGTGACGTTCTCAGTCCACATCCGCAATGCTGTCTCACGGTCCAGACAATTGCGCTGGGGATAAATGCGTAGTCCTGAGAGCGTCTTGCCGGTGACAAGCCATGACAGTCCGACCCACGGGTTGTACGAAGCGACGCGTGTGGCGTCGGTCCCCGCCGATGTCCTAACACCCTTTTCAATCATCCGCGCGACCGGCGGCGTCGCTTCGGCTGCCGGTGCACCGTAACGCTCGACGAAGTATTCACCCTGATATGCCATCCGGTGCTGAACGGCAATGCCACCACCGAGTGCGGCGATCCGGTCGATCGACCGTTCGCTGATCGTCTCAGCATGGTCGAAGAACCAATTCAGTCCTGTGAGCGGAATTTCACGGTTCACCTTCTCAAAGACATCAAGCGCGCGGCTGATGGTCTCATCGTACGTCGCATGCATGCGCCAAGGCCAACGATTCTCGGCGAGCACCCGGACGACTTCCTCAAGGTCGCCCTCCATCTCGGGGCTCATGTCAGGACGCGGTTGCCGGAAATCCTCGAAGTCCGCCGCCGAGAACACAAGCATCTCACCCGCGCCGTTATGCCGGAAGTAATCATCTCCCTGCTTGTACTTCGACGTGCGAACCCAGTTCAGAAAGTCTTCCTTTTCGCCTTTTGGCTTCTGTGTGAACAGGTTGTACGCAAGGCGAATCGTCAACTGCCCATCTTCTGCCAGTCTCTGGATAACTTCGTAGTCTTCAGGGTAGTTCTGAAAGCCGCCGCCCGCATCGATGGCGCCTGTTACGCCTAACCGGTTAAGCTCTCGCATGAAGTGGCGCGTCGAATTGATCTGATACTCAAGCGGCAGCTTCGGGCCTTTTGCGAGAGTCGCATACAGGATTCCGGCATTCGGCTTGGCGAGGAGCAGGCCCGTTGGATTGCCTGCCGAATCCCGCATGATCTCGCCTCCGGGTGGCTGCGGCGTGTCCTTGGTATAGCCCACGACGCGCAGCGCCGCACCGTTCAGCAGCGCGCGATCATACAGGTGAAGTATGAACACCGGCGTATCGGGTGCGACCGCATTCAACTCTTCGATCGTCGGAAGACGCTTCTCGGCGAACTGATGCTCCGTGAAGCCCCCGACCACGCGGACCCACTGAGGCGCCGGTGTGATCGCGACCTGACGCCTAAGCATTTCCATTGCGGTAGCAAGCGACGGAACGCCATCCCAACGCAATTCCATATTAAAGTTCAGGCCTCCCCGAATGAGGTGCAGGTGATTGTCGATCAAGCCAGGGAGGACGCGGAGGCCCTGCAGGTCGATCACCTTCGTCGCACGGCCTGCAAGCGGCATAATCTCGGCATCGCTGCCCACGGCGCTAAACATACCTTCATGTATCGCGACGGCCGTCGCATCGGGCTTGCTCCTGTCGAGCGTGGTGAAGCGCCCGTGGTGCAGAATCAGGTGGGGCGTGTTGTCAACGTGAGTACTCATGAGCGTCTCTCCGATGAATTGACAGTGGCGGTCCGCGACGTTTTGCTGTCTTGACGTCCAGGGAGCGTCCCAAACATATGCTGGGTGCACTTGGACTCCCGCCAGGCTGTGTGGAAGCCGGTGCCCGATAGCATCTGTTTGGCCACGGGGATGATTTGCTCGCCCCCAAGAATGCCCAATAGACCCACGAGCGCGACAAGAGGCGGAGCCGGAGACCGTACGTTGATGACGCTGTAGATCACGCCGACCAGTACGCCAGCAAGCAAGGAGAAAAGATAAAGTTTCATGTCCTCGTAGTCCTGAAGTTCGCGCGCCCCGCGACTCGCATTAAGAGACAAATCTATGGCAAAGGACCGCGACAACGAATCGTCATCGAAATTGAAGTTCCGGCGAACGCCAGAGTTTTTTGGGCCATGCCTTACCATTATTAATACTGCGACCAAGTGCGTTGCCTGAATGACACGCGCACATTCGACTTCCATTCGAGACCGCCGGCACAATTTCGCGATTAGTTTTGCGTTTTGCTACTTCCGCTGCGAAAGGGCCGTATAGGCCGACGATATTCGCCAACCAGTTACCGAAGATCCGTTATCAGGCCGGTTTGACCCATCCGCATGTCGCGGTGCGTCCGCTGAATCCATCTTCGGTTTGTGCGGCGCTTCCCCCCGTTCACGAATTTCCAACTACATCTGGGTACGCCAGCGACGGATGTCCGTCTTCCACACAGCAGTGCAGGCGTGCGATCCGGCGCTCGCACTTCACTCGGGTTTTTCGTCGCACGATCACAAGTCCAAACAGGCGATCATGCGAGGATCTGACCCGACCGTGCTCATCGCCGATCGATGACCACGCCCGCCGTCGCCACAGAACAGCCATCGGCACGGACGTGTTGGCAACTGATCCAGCGGATCAGTGCCCTTCGCTGCCGCCGAACATGGTCTTCGCATAGATCAAGCCCAGACCATACGCGCCGCCGTGAGCGATAGAGGTGGCGACCGTTTGGTCGTACGTATCTCCGCGCGCCCAGTCACGCTGCAATTCCAGCAAATACTGCAGTGAAGTCATCGGTCGCGCGCCCGCTTGAACCATCCGGTCCATGGCACGTTCATGCGCTTCAACGGACACGTCGCCACAAGCGTCGGCAATCACATAGACCTCAAAGCCCTGGTCGATGGCAGATAGCGCTGGGCCGACAATGCACACGGACGTCCACAGCCCGGCGAGTGCAAGCCTCCCTTTGCCGATGGTATTGACCCGCTCTGCTATGCGGCTATCTTCCCAAGTATTCATTGTTGTCCGGTCGATCACCGTTTCATCCGGAAAAACAGCTCGGATTTCATCGAAGATTGGACCCGAAAACGATTTCTCAGCGACGGTGGTTAAGATCGTGGAAACCTTGAACTCTTTCGCTGCTTTTGAGACAAGTGCAGCATTGTTGCGCAACGACACTGCGTCGATCGATTTGGTCGCGAAAGCCATTTGCGACTGATGGTCGATCATGATCAGCGTGTGATTGTTCGGATCCAGCAGTAATTTGCCGGGCTGAGCGTTGGCGGTAGGCATGATGGCCTCCTATTGATGATGCCAGTTGAAAATCAGAATTTTTCGATGCAACTATGATCAGGACCGCAATGGTCGAACGTGCAGATGTTTAGGATTGAAAAAAATCAACTAACGCTGTTGCTTCATCACTGATACTAAATCTTCATAGCCGCTAAATTGCTGGATACTAACTAACTGTGAGGCAACGCGCATTACGCGACCGACCATGACGACCGCTGTAAGCGGTCGTCAGTCCAGCATTAACACGAGTTCCCTGCAGCGCGCCCGCCGATGGGTAGTTCCGAAAATCGTTGACCACATATGATCGAACGCCACGACTCACTCAACGTATGTTTGGTTGGAACGGACGAGGCAGAGTCTTTTAGTTGCAGGCAACCTTGCATCTGTCTCGCCTCTAAAATGCCTTCGACGCTTTCATGGTTCGGCGCTGTGAAGTCACATTGACAACAACGATAGTAGAGTGACGCCGATAAATCTTCTTAAGCGACGTTAAACTTCCTTAATCGCGCTTCGCAGTGAGCACTTGGTTCGCTCCCTGAAGCACCACAGCTAGCTGACTAGGTAGACATCGCCCGCTTGGGGGATGGGCTGTCTTGCGGTTACGCGATCTGGCAAGCGCTACGACGTGTAGGTCCTCTTGCTTGCTCGGGTATCGCAAGGCCGAGCAAATGATCGGGAGCGGCGATCGCGAGCCGCGCGCGCTACCGCCCGGGATGTCACCCAACGATTGATACGGCCGGCAGCCTACCGAGGATGCTCAACAGAAGCGTCCAGCCGCAACTTTTGAGGTCGGCATGCAGCTGTGGAGTAGGCCACTTGAGTCTCATGGCACGCCCACGAGTCACTTGAAAATTGCCCGCCAACGGGCCGGTGTATGTCCGACGATTTTTTTAAAGACGAGTGTGAAGTGACTTTGGTTCTTAAACCCAAGCATTTGAGAGATGGCTAGGAGCGGTAAATCTGTATCTCGAATCAGCCGCTGCGCGCGACCGATCCTCATCTTTACAACGTAGGCGTTGGGGGTTGCACCCGTAGCAAGACGAAATTGGCTCGAGAAGTGCATGCGAGATAGGCCCGCCACGGTGCTCAGATCGTGAAGATATATCGGGTCGAATATGTGGGCTTCGATGTACTCGGTCACACGTTGCAGTCGCCACTTGGCGAGGGGCGACACCCGGGTCCGAGGCACGGACCTTTTTGAACCGAGCAAGATGCATCGCGACGCGATAGCCATACTGATGCTGTCGAGAACCATTTGATTACTCGGGCAGTTTTCCTCGCCAATCTCAAGCATGGCATGGATCAGATGTAGAACAGGTTTGTCTTCTAGGAACGCTACATTGCCCAGAACGATATCGCTCGGCGCAGGGACACCGAAGACACTTTGATGGCATTCCTCCAATAGCGTTTGCGAAAGGTAGAGGCGATAGGCGTCTGCGGCATCGGTGAAAACGATGCGGCTAGGTTCGCCAGGCGGTACTAGCAAGCTGGAATTGATCGCTACATTTGCCAGCGAAATCTCCTTCCGTCGGTAGGAAAAGAGGCCAGCGCTAACTGTTCTGTTAATGGTAATCGTGTGGTTTCCATCTGCAAGTTCTTGGCGAAACTCAATGGGCTCAACCGGTTTCGGTAGATTCCACTTGCAAAGTATCGGTCGGACACTGTCTTGTTGGGGACGTAGGATCGGACGCTGGCGCCACTCCAGCTCCTGAATCGCTAGGAGGCTTGCAACGCCGGGCTGCGTGGGTCCTGCAGGTTCGGTAAATATGCTTTGTAGTAAGGTCGTTTTCATCCCCGGATAGTAGTACGCACATCAAGGGGTCGACAACCCGGCTTTTCCAGCGAGCGTCCCACGAATAGCGGGCTTCGCAGTGATGTGTGGCCCAATGCCATCCAGTGGTGGTGTTCCGCAGCGTCAGCCACAGCGGCCGGTCGCGGCCTCGCGGCGCCGGCAAGTGGCCCCCGGGCCTTGACTCCCTGTCGCAAGTCCTCGGTTTGCGGACTCGGTCCAGCAGGACGCAACGCGTCGCACTGGTCAAAGCTTCTTAGTCGTCCCACTGTGAACCCAATATCAGCCCACAAAAGTTCAAGCGGTAGAAGTCGGGATCGCATCTGTCTAGTACATCAGCATTAACATTCCCGAAGGTAGTTCTCGGCCGCTGCTTCATGCCGTCCGCCAAGGCCTCGATTATGCGAAATTTGAATGCACGTTCACGAGGGTATGCTTGGAGCACTGCGCGGCGATCGTTTTCCCCGATTTCGTCGTAATACAGTGCAATGAGGTCTGTCGCGACACCTGCATGCAGAAGGTCAACTAGCGGCGATTCGAACCCGTCCAAGCCGAACGTGGTGTGAAGAGCGATTGCGTCGCGAACACTTCGCGCTTCTTGCTTCGTCACTCCGTTGGATGAAAGGAAGTCTGCCGCTGCGTCCGCCCCATCCAGTTCGAACCTGCGACCGGATTGATTGTAGCGTGGCGCCAAGCCATAGTGGTGAAACACCGCACCGACGAATAAAAGCTCCAACGAGAAATCTAGAGACCGATTGCGGCCGATGAGCGAGGAAAAAAGGAACGCGCGGAGGGCATGTCTGACTAGCATTTGCGGCATGTCCTTCTGGATGAACCGCAACGCCCCTTGAGCGATATCACTGTCGGGTATCGGCACGCCTGCAATGTGAACGTTCATCGCCTCTCCCGCGCGGCAACCGCTTGACTTCAAACTGGGCAGCGGACCGCCTGTAGGCAGCGGTCAAGGTCCGGGAGCTGCATCCCTGCGGCGGACTTCCATCACGCTGATTCGGAACAGCGTACGCCAGGCCGAAGGTAAGCGTCCTTAAACTTTATTTAACTGACTTTTTCATTTCCGATCGCTAGTCGACGGCGAGTTGCGCACTGGTTAAGTTCAGAAGAAGAGATTTGGACGAAGACGAAGTGCGCCGATCGCGCGGTCGCAAGTGCCAAGCCGTCCTGCCTGGAATTGCGTCGATGGTCGGTGAGCATCGCGACATCCAAAATTACTACACATGATCACTGTCGAGGAGTATGTCTCAGATGGCCGGCGTCGACGCCGGCCTTGTGGCGCGGAGGTCAAGGCACAGGGGTGGTAGCGTACCAATGGCTAGGGGCGGCGCTCTCGGTCATCGCGTTGCGCAACAAGCTCAACGCGGAACTGCTCCGTCGTTGGGCAGAACTGTCCAAGGGAAGCGAGCGATCGCTGGTTGCATGCAGGGACCTGGTGGTGGCCCCGTAATGGAGCGAGTATTCGTACCGATATCGCTCGAGCCGAGGAACGCAAGTCCGGGTGACCTTCGCGTCGAAGGTCGCCGCGCGGACTAGCCGATGACGCTAGATAGCCCGTGTCTCAGGCAGCGCAATGCGCCACCTGAGTGCGAGAGTGGCTCGGGTCGGGACTGATGAGACATGGCTGGCAGTCGAGCCGATGGACATGCGCGGGGCGTTGCCACGGCACTGGCGAGGGTGGTTGTGGTGAGCGACGCCGCACATCGGCGCCATGTCTCCTCCTCGTCAACTGGCGAGCCGATTGCTCGAAGGTACCGGTTCACAACGGCATCGAGGTCTGGGTGGCAGCGCAACGGCTCAAGGAGGGCCAATTCCTCTGGCCGCACGCTAGTTGCGAACCGGAGCAACTCGCACTCACGCAGGAGCATCTCGCGGGACACGGCGGGAGGTTTGCCGTGGGAGCGCATCGGTCGAACGGTGGGAACGGCGTCGCATGGAGACGACCGAAACCTGAACGGTTGCACTTCCACGGTGCCTGCCGATTCGGCAGAGTGGTCCGGACAGACTTGCCAATCGACCCCAACCCCTTAAGCCCGGCGCTGTTGCTTTAAGGTGCCGCCGTACAAGCGCACGTGTAAATATCGGCGAGCAAGATGTCTACGAACTTACAGAGCCGGCTTCTGCGCTGGCGCCGTCGCCAGCTCGTGCGATGTGCCGATTATCGCGGGAACAGGGGTGTTCCTCACCGGAAGCATCAAAGCGACCTCCATCCTATGGACTGCAGGGACTAGGTCCTGCTGCCGATTGAGTTTTGTCGTCTCGGGTCTTGACTGCATCGCCTCACTCAAGTCTTGATCTAAGCGCGATGCTTCTTGAGCTTCAGGCCAAGCGCAATCATCAGGAAACAAAGCGCACGCTTGTTTCAAGCGGTCCAGCGCATCAGCGAAGCGCCCCTGGGTGTGCCACAAGCGTGCAAGACTGAGGGCGGCCCGCAATTGCAGCGATGCCGCGCCTTGCCTTTCAGCAACTTCAATAGCCTCGAAAAAGCACTGTTCGGCCTCCAGCATTGCTGAGACGGCTGGCGTACCCGCCATATCTGCCAATAACGCACCGCGCACACGATGTAGCTCGCTGACATACCATCTGTTCCCGGTTTGGTCGCAACGCCTCAAGGCGCGACCTACCGTCGCAATTGCTTCGCCGCGCTGTCCGCAGCGTCCCTGAAGAATAGCGTACTGCGCCAAGAGCATCGGAGCGTGCGCGCCGAGACCCCCAGCGTCCAGTTCGTCTATCGCAGCAGAGAGTTCGCTGAGGTGATCGGTCGTCGGTCGGTCCCGAGCTACCAAATATGAATCGTAGGTCCGACTAAACGCGCAAGCGGTCTTGAGGCCAATCCGATTTGACGCGTCGCACAATAAGCCAATCGCTTCTGTTGCCGCTTTCCGATCATTTGACAGTAGCGCTATCGGGATCGCCGCCTCGATCAACGTGTAACAAGTCGCAATTGCTTGCTCTTTCACGCGCGCCTCGTCGAGCCATCGATTGACGAACATCAAAGCTCGTTCCCGCTCCCCCCTTAACCAGAGAACGCGTGCGAATACTGCGCCGTTAACGACGTTGTGACCGATCGTGCGTCCCGGAGGGATCCATGACCCGGCAGCATGTGGTTCAAAGATGAGTCGTTGAAGAGAGCTATTGGCTTGGCGCTGGTCTCCCGCTAAATGAGATGCCATCCCGACCAATCGGTAACCCAGCATGCTGAAATCCGGACCGGATACGTCGTCAGATGATTGGTCTTGATGCACGTCCGCTTCGAGAAGAGAAAATCGGTTGGCGAACGATAGAGCGCTGTTCGCATCGCCCGCACTCTGGCAAACATTCCACAAGCCCCATAGTGCGCATGCCTCAAGTGTTTTGTCTCCACTTGCTATTGCCGACGTAAGCAGTTCTGCCCATAGCGCAGTAGTTTTACCGGGCGCTTGCAAATATGCGCGCGCCGCTGCCATTGCAGTCTGCAGATGCATTCGGGCATGCTTTAATGAATCCGTGTTCTTTGGAAGTGCGCTCACGAGTGCGTCAAGTGACCGCTGCGAACACTTGACGCACTCGTCAAACAACGAAAGCTCGAACAGCAGCCAAACGAAACGAACGGCTAGCACTTCCGCAATCGCCTTATCTCCTTGCGATGAGAGAGCCCAGGTAAGCGCTGCACGAAGGTCACCGAGCACAGCTCGCATGGCGTGTTGCCACGCGCTGTACGCGCGAAAGGAGTTGGTATCGGACATTGGGCCAAGCGTTTCACAGAAAAACGCGGCATGGCGCCTGCTCGCCTGCTGCCGCTCGCCGTTATCATCGAGTCGCTCTTGTGCGTAGGCGCGGGTGGTTTGTAGCAGTTCATAGGCGCTTGTGCCCGCGCAGGTAGTCCGGGCGACGAGTGACTTGTCTATTAGCCCGGCGACCGCATCTACGATGGCGAATTCGCCGAGTAACGAATCCGAAGCTACCGCCACGGCGGCCGGCATCGTAAAGGCTGCCGGGAATACACTAATCCGTCGAAGCGTGGCACGCTCCGGTTCGTTCAGTAATGCGTAGCTCCAGTCGAACGTGGCCTTGAGCGTCTGGTGTCGGGGCAACGCGGAACGGCTGCCTCCAGTAAGTACGCTGAAGCGGCTGTCCAGGCGGGTTGCTAACGTTTCCACACCTAAGACCGACGCACGCGCCGCCGCCAACTCGATAGCAAGAGGGATACCGTCAAGTCGACGGCAGATAGAGTGTATCAATTCATGACTGCGCTCATCGGACGGAAAAAGGGGGTCCAGTGCGGTTGCGTGCGAGAAAAAAAGCTCAACAGCACTGCATCTTAAGGCGTCATCTTTGAAATTTGTTTGCTCCGCGACACTGAGCGGCTCGACCCGGTAGATGCGCTCCTTTGTAAGATGTATCGGTTCCCTACTAGTGGCGATCACGCGGGTCAGCTTACTTGCACCGGCTAGCGCCTCGGCCAATTGTGCGGCTGCGGCAGCAACGTGCTCGCAGTTGTCCAATAGGACCAGCACCTGCGAGCCGATGAAGTCCTCGCTTATTCGCGTCAAGGACAGCGGTCCGTCCGACGCCTCAACAGCAAGAGCGCGCGTGGCCGCATGCAAGACGTCTTGGAAGTCAGTTGCTGACACAAGCGAGATCAAATAAACCCCATCTCGGAACAGGCTTAGCGCTCGGTGTGCGACTTCAATAGCAAGCCTCGTCTTCCCTATCCCACCAGGACCGACAAGCGTTACATGCTGGTCGACTGCTAGTACGTCAATAAGCTCTGAGATCGCGTCATCCCGTCCAATTATGGGCGATGTGAGGGTGGGAAGGTTGTTCGGTATGGGAAGCTTAGCTGATGCCTTGGTTTCTTCGGCTTGGGCAATGCGCGAGAGGCGATACTGGTGCTGCGCGCCAGGGATAGTCAAGCGGTAGCCGCGGCCGGTGACCGTTTGCAGCAGCGATCTGTTCTCTCCCAGGAGGCTTCGTAGCTTGGACAGGTGTACGTAGAGATTATTTTCCACGACGATCGTTGAGGGCCAAACCTGCCGTATGAGATCATGCTTTGATACGAAGCTGCCGTGGGCTTCAACGAGGACTACGAGGATGTCAAATGTTCGCGCGCCGACGGCCAACCGAACGCCATTCCGCAGCAACTGTCGGCCTTCAAGATCGACATCGAGGGATCCAATCTGAATCATGGTAAGGGTCCGGCTAATGCATATTACTCTATTGGCAACCGCGGGCTACCGACTTGCTATCGCGGCCGCACGCAACGACATTGGCTAGTCAGGCCCAAGCGCAAAGCTTGCCCTTGGACTGCAGGCGCACGCAGAATGGCTCCTTCACTCAAGGCTGTTCGCGGAACCTACGATGCATACGGCAAACGAGGCTATTGTTGCTCTATCACTACGTCGCGTCTACCAGGATCGATTTATTTTTGCCAACTTTTCACGAATGACGATGTTGGGCTGGGGCTGTTGAAAAGGGGGGGCGGGCGCACTCGGCGAGAGCTATATCCATTGGCTTATAGACAATCGCGCGTGTTAGCGCCGGCACGATTACGTGTGATGTCTTGGAAGGCGTGAACCGCTTGAAGCCGATCCAGATCGCGAGACTTACAGTGGCCTCTGGCGGCGATCGAATTTTCCGCGCGCAATTTATCGCAGAACCCCGTTGAGCTTTGGCTTGCCGGGTGCTTGGGTTGGGTGCAGTGAGCAAGTGCGCGCGCCGAACGTCATCTAGATCGAAGAACAGTTCGGCATCAATTTCGTGCCAGTGAGGCTATACGCGTCGGACGAGCCACGCGCCAACCCACGCCCAGGAATATCGCCATGCTCGGTTTGAGCCGCTCAATGGTGCAAAACTGCGGACCTTCTACACGGCAACCTGTTCATTAACAGAACGCAAAATCTCGGTTCCCCAGCGTAGTTACCGCGAGCACGATCTGCACTACCTAGCAAATAGACCGTCAACGGCGGCAGGCCTATGCGTTGAAGCCGCCGTCGATGGTAAGGCTTGCGCCCGTCACAAAACTTGCTTCCGGACCGACGACATAAGCGACCATTCCAGCGATTTCGTCGGCCGACGCGTGACGCTTCAAGGCCATCAAGTCGTGCAAAGCCTGTGCGAATTCGCCGGCTTTTGGATTCATATCGGTGTCGGTCGGTCCGGGTTGCACATTGTTGATAGTGATTCCCTTGGGGCCCAGATCGCGGGCCATGCCTTGTACGAGTCCTTGCAGAGCAGCCTTGCTCATGGCGTACGCACTTCCGCCGGGAAAAGGCATCCGCTCAGCATTGCAACTACCGATATTAACGATACGACCGCCATCACCCATGTGCGGCAATGCGGCCTTCACTGCAATGAAGATGGCTCGCACGTTGACGGCCAGCGTTTTGTCGAAATCCTCAATTGAGAACGTATCCACTGAGCCTAATAGCAAAACGCCGGCGTTGTTCACCAGGATATCGATTCGCCCAAACTTTCGGGCTACTTCTGTGATGGCGCTAGCCAAGGCAAACGAGTCGACAACATCGGCTTGCAAGCTCAGAACGCGACCACCTTTCGCCTCGATTTCCTGTGCTAACCGTCTCGCGTTCTCTGACGAGCTTTGATACGTGAAGGCGACTATTGCGCCCTCGGCGGCGAGTCGCCGTACGATCGCAGCGCCGATGCCTCGAGCGCCACCCGTAACGAACGCAACTTTCCCTGATAACCTGTCTTTCATCCCTTTCTCCTCCGTCCATTCGGCTGGCCCGTGCTGAGGCAACGGTCTGTAAACGTACGCCATTATGGACCGTAAGGTTCCTAATGTCACGCGGCGACCGTCGGACCCACGAAGCTAAGGCGAGCCGATATTAAGTTGGGCGGCGCGCCATGCAACAATGAATACCGAAGAGTGTCTGCTGAGCGTCATCAGAAAAAGATCCGTCTCCCTCCGCAGACGCCCGCTTTTGCCCGCGTATATTTTGAAGCGATCGAGTATGGCGACTGTCGGGATCGAGCGTCTAGTAAGTTGAATCTGCGATAGAGTGTGGCCAATTTCGCGATTATTGCGACGACGACGCGGCGGCAGTCTAGTGTCTCTCGAATGCGTGCGTATCGAGCGAACCGTCTGATGATTGCGATACGGGCTCTGTGTTGGAAAGCCGCGTTGGCCGGCCTTATAGATACACAAGTTATAGCTCGCGGCCGAATCGGGCTTAGGGAGCGCTTACCAATCGCTGAGCGATCAAGGGACATTGGGATGCGCGGCACAGGCCGCCGGTGCGGTCGCCGCGTGCTGTACGGACCTGACTTAGAACTTTTCAGGGCCATTAACATGACGTGAACTCGCGCTGCTGCTAACGTGATTTTAGCAGCAGCCAATACAAAGGCGCGTTCGGCGGTGGCTCGGCCAACGGATTCTCCGACGGCCAGTGAAAGTACTGCCTGCTGGGACTCGATGTACTGTCAGCAATTTTCCGTTTCGTCCCCAACGACAAGGTTCCATTACAACCATGACCGTTAGAATTCTGGCCCTCTCTGGAAGCGCCCGCCGCGACTCGCTGAATCGAAAATTGCTTGAGATCGCGATCGGCGGTGCACGCGATAGTGGCGCATCAGTCACTGTTATTTCTCTTGCCGACTACCCGTTACCGCTCTATGACGGTGACCTTGAGGAAGAGCAAGGCGCCCCGGAAAACGCACTGGCTCTTCAACGACTGCTCGCAGACCATGATGGCCTTCTGATAGCGTCGCCCGAACATAACGGTGGCTATACGGCTGTGCTGAAAAATGCAGTCGACTGGATCAGCCGCACCACATCGACCGGCGAGTCAGGAGTCCTTCTGTTTTCGAACAAAGTTTCTGCAATAATCTCCGCCTCGCCGGGGCCGATGGGCGGCCTTCGCTCTGCGTTAGCATTTCGTGGCGTTTTGGAGAAGCTCGGTTCGATCGTTATTCCGCAGTCGTTTTCTCTCGGATCTGCGCACAAGGCATTTGAGGGCAGCGCTATCCTCGATGAGAGAGCGAGCCTAAATGTACGTTCTGTTGGCGCAGCGTTGGCCGACGTGGTGAAGCGCCTTTCTGCCTAAAGGCCGGACTGGGATGCCGGGTCAACCGGTAGTCGCTGGCTGTTGCCCTGGCGAGTCGCATTTTCGACAGGGCACAGGACGAACCCGCCGCGGCGACCGCTAACCTGCGCGCTTTTCTCTTGTTCCTAAGGTAAATCCTTTGCAGCGCAAGTTAATTAAAGTGTGCGGCAGAAGGACGATGTTTTTACGACCTGCCGATGAGCCGGCCGTTTCAGCGTAATGCGAGATCGTTGCCGTCGCCGCTCGGCCTAGGCGCCCTCGGTCGAGGAGTTTCCGGTGAGTCGAACGCTACTTCTTCTGCTGCAAAGCAGCGAGCGCCTCGCTGGCTCGCTGCTACCATTGGCGGCAGAGGCGACCGAAAAGTGATGCCATGTGACGCTATCTCATAGTCGCTTACTTCACTGCGCGCTCGAAGCCGCGAACCGGTTCAAGCCATTCGAACTTCCGCTCGGACTTCAACAGCTGCTGCAGCTTGCTTTAATACTCTACTCGATATGATCTTTTCAGATGAACATCTTTGAAGTATTGGGGGCTGCATGCCCAAGTCTCGTAGAGCACCAGTGTCTCCGGATCTTCCATCGAACGATGGAGATACGTGTTGACGAAATCCGGTTCATGGGACATCTGCTCAAGAACTGCTTCGAGGCTGGTAAATAGCTCTTCGCGGGCTTCCGGCTTGCCGGGCAGATGGACGATGAAGGAAATATTGTCGGTCATGATACGACTCCAGTGGACAAGTGTTTAGCGGCGGTTATGCTTCTGATTCGAGCTGCTTCGACGGTGGCGCGTCCCAGATAGCTTTTCGCCGACGCGCTGAACGCGCTCAGGAATTCTGCGATGCGAGGATCTGCCCGGTGGAATGACGTTGGCACTCTTCTCGGCGTTGGGCTGGGCCGCTGCCCCGCAAAGAAAGCCTGTCGTTGTCGATGCGTCCACCCTCGACATCAAATGATCGTAACGGGCAGTTCTGTCCTGGCCGGCAAAAATAGCTCTTTGCCAGGTGGCGTCCACGAACGTCCGGAACTCCCATTTAAGAGGGTAGCAAAAAAGGGATGATTTTCGTTCCGCTGACCGGAGTCACCAATCGGTGACGGCGATCTGATTGTGGACCATATGGTTTATAATGCACAATGGCTGTCGACGCAAATTGGACGTTTGACTTTCCGCGGTAATGAAGACTTATACGTGGGCGGCCGGTGCTCGCACGGCGCGCATCGTGCTGAATGCACGTTTGAAATCAACGTCACTTCGGGCGGGCTTTCATCAAGGAAATTGAGGTGGGACGGCCAAGAGAATTCGATGAGGACGACGTACTGGAGAAGGCAATGCATGTCTTCTGGGAAAAGGGCTTTGACTCATCGTCGTTGGCCGACCTCCAAGAGGCAACGGGCTTAAAGAAGTCGAGTCTGTATAAGGCTTTTAAAAGCAAGGAAGGGCTCTTCCGGCGAGTCGTTGATCGGTACAATAGCAATCATCTGTCGTTTCGCTCGAGGGCACTAGCGCAGTCAACGCCGCGACTTATTGCCCAGGCGCTGCTGGAAGGCATTGTCGACCTCCATACGGGAAAGAAAAGACCATCGGGCTGCCTAGTTACGTTTTCTGCGCTAGCTTGTAGTGCCGAGGCCCGCTTGGTGGCGCAGGAACTATCTGAGAGTCGAAATGAGTTCGAGCGGAGACTACGCGTTCGTCTCGGCGAGATCGAGTACGCAGGTTCTTTTCCCGCTGGCATGAGTGCTGCTGACGCTGCGTCGTTTCTCACGACTTTCATTCAGGGCCTAGCCGTTCGGGCCAGAGGCGGCGCGACGCGTCGCCAGCTACGTCACCTTGTTGCCGCGGTGATGCAGAGTTGGCCAGCTGAGGAGCCCATGTAGTCCAGATAATGTGTAGTGCAAAGGAGTGCAGCCATTGCACCGAATACATTGTCGACCCCACCCCAGTTATCGTTGCTCATTGGGCAAAAGTAAACGGCCGATATTTTGTTATCACTCCGCGCTGGCCTAAAGTTCGACATACGCCCGCCTTGGTGGGTTCAGCGAACAACCATGCGATGGCGGCCTCGGACCCTCGGCGCGGCTCAGCTTGGCCTGGTGCTGGCGAAGGGCGCAGATGTCACGCGTCCCGATCGCGGGTTTCGTATGCACTGCGGTCCTTTCACGTGCTCTCGAACAATGCATGCGCACAAATTCAGTTGTTGCGCGCAACGAACCGGTTCCGTACACCACCGCCCGGAGCACTGTTTGACTCAATGCAACATACCCTCATCGGTCCGACGAAGGTCGACATAACGTCTAAGCACCGATTGCCAGCGGCCGGCGCTTTCGCGTTTGACTCAGGGTAGGGCCTTCATTCGCGCAATCAGATGCTTGCGGGGCTCTGTGTCAACCTGCATCCGGATGCCGACTGGTGACGTTACGTTTTTGAGCTCAATCAACTACCCTCGCAGATGCCTTAGGCGCGGCAACCACTACCGAAGGCGAGCGCTAACACACCAATTCGCGTCGAATTGATGACCGAACACGGTGAGACGAGCCAGTCGCTGACTCGGACCTTCTGTCCTCTAGGCGCTTGATCACAAGCATCAGGTCCGAATGAAATCATTCGGTGTCAACTCGACCTTCCTTTGCGGACGGACTAGTAGCTTGCGTTCGGCCATGGCGCGGATTCGGCGGTATCCGTCGCTGAACGTTTTGAGCATGCGAGCGTCGCTGGCCGCGGGTTCCAGCCAGAAACAGGATTCTAGCGCGGCGGTCGTAACGAGGCATTCGACAGCGCGGCCTTGATGAACGAGAGTAAAGGCAACGCCCCGGCGGTTCGTTGCAACGTGTGGTGCGGTGTCGACTGTCGCCATGGTTGACAGACTGCGTTTCGAAGTTCTTTGCCATATTCTTGCATAATGTCGCAATGAGCGTTCCGTCGGTCAGGGCGGCCGTAAGCGTTGCTGCCGAGGCTGAGAGCTTGGGCCGATACCGACTGTATGGGACAGCATGGTTCGCACCGGCGAGACGGCCGATGAAGATGGGAACGTCTCGATGGAAGAAGTGGTGCTCGGCGAAATGCTCGCCATGGGGCAGGCGACGCGCCGGGCCTGGCCCGGGGGCCATCGTCGTCGTCCAAGTAAAGCTGATGGCCCGATGCGGTATCCTTACCCGGAAAGCAGGTGAAAATCTCCGGCATTCTGGTGGATTTCGTGGTCGTCGACGCGGAGCAGCGCCAGCGTTTCAACGGCAGCGATCACCCGATTGATGCCGCGCTCGACCGGGCTGCTGCCAATTCAATCGTTGCTGAACCGGCGGTCGAAGCTTGCACTGGGCAAGTCGTTTGGACGAGATGCGCCAGATACAGCTCACTTACTCACGGTGACACTTGACGGCCCAGGCTGTGTGGAAACACCAAGAGAGTTTGAATGCACGCGATTCCGACCTCGCGTCACACATGTGGCGGTTTGCATGTTGACAGTTCAGTCGGCGATACGAACTGCTGAAGGGGTCTAGCGCCCTTTAAGTAGCGATTTTGAGCTTGTTCTAAAGGTCGATGAGTACTCAGGCACCCACCGGCCGCATCGCTTTCATTGTCCTCTTGAGTCCCAAGATTCTCGGCAATCTCATGAGGTTGTAGGTAAGCACGTTTAGACTCATCTCGGTCCACCCGTTGGACAGCCGTGCGCGTCAAGAAGCGCGTTTACTCCAGCCAGTGCTTGAACGTCCCGAAGACATGATCGGCGGTGCGTCTGCGTTTCGTCATTGCGCCGAATCATCGCAATATGCCACGCGTGAATCGCGGACGAAGCCGTCCTATGCAAGGTCGGATTGGCTTCTCAGATGAATGTCCGCTGGAGAGGTGTCTCGACTGTCGCTTGGGAGTGGCGGATTCAACCGGTCGATGCAACGGTTTGATGAAATCGCTCAGCCGGCGTGTCGAAGTTTAGTGTTTTTCGGGGGCGTTCGTTGAGCCGCCAGGCTACGACATTAAGTCTGGTTTGTGAATAGACGGAGAGATCAGTGCCTTTAGGGAAGTACTGCCTCAGAAGCCCATTCGTGTTTTCGTTCGAGCCGCGTTGTCAGGATGCTGTGGATCGCAGAAATAGACCTTGATGTCGGTAGCCACGGTAAAGCGGTTGTGATCGGCCATTTCCGAGCCCCTGTCCCAGGTCAGCGATTTATATAGTTCCCGAGGTAACTTGCTGGCGTGTCGTATCAGCGCGTTGACCACAGCCTTAGAATCCTCGCTGGCTACTTTCACCAGCATCACGAATCGACTTTGACGTTCGACGATAGTTGCAATCTGGCTGGTAGCGTTGCCATACAGCAAGTCACCTTCCCAGTGCCCGGGTATTGCGCGATCCTCCGCTGTAGGGGGGCGTTCGCTGATCAACACAGCGTCGCGAATGTTCGTGCGGTCTTCAGTTTTCAATGTGTGGTGCCGGGACCGACGCATGACTCGAGAGCGTCGCAAGTGTTCAAGCAATTCCCTTTTCAGGGGCGCCCCGAGCCTGAGCGATAGATCGTCTCGTGTGACACCAGATGGTCCTTGTTGACGGCATATACATGCCTGAGCCAACCAGAAATCTGCTCAGGAGACCACTGCAGCTTCAGCTTTGCAGCGACGACTCGCGCCAGCGTCTGGTCTCTCACCAATTTGCAAACCTTCGGGCGACGTGCCCGATCCCAGGCGAGCGCGTCCGCCTGACTCGCTCGATAATCTTGCATGCCTCCGTTGCGCTGGAGCTCGCGGCTGATCGTGGAAGGAGCTCGTCCCAGCCTGGCTGCAATAGACCGAATCGACAATCGGGCTACCAGGCAGCGAGAAATTTCCTCGCGTTCCGCAAGCGTCAATGCCTTCAGTGCGCGATGCCTTTGCGGTGGCTCGATGCCGCCCGCCTTCGCGAGTATCCGCTGTATTGAAGAGTGGCCCCGATCGAACAGTCTGGCAATCTGATGAATTGTTTCGCCTTTGCGCCAGCGGTCCCACATCAGTGCCCTCTGACTCTCAGAATAGTAGATCCTCGGCCTCTGTTTCATTGCAACACCTCCACTGCCTGCGCAGACTCTAGTGTGTTGCATCGACCGGTTGAATCCGCCGTCGACTTCGGCTGTTTGACGTGAGATCGTGTCCGGGAATGGAATGCCATTCGAATCTGCGCTCAGGCAAAAGTTCAAATGCCACCTGTGCCGCGATATGCGGGTATCTATGAGCACCCATATTTTCTCTAACCCAATTTTTGACGCTGGAGTTGCTCCGTCGAACTTTGCCTGGGCGGACGAGTTGGTTGTTCCACGTCCGAGGCGGTTGGCGTCAAATGCTTGGTTACGCCCGCGAATGGCAGAGTTCGACGCCACCTTGGCAGGATCCGCTGCATGGTTTTCCACGTTTGAAAGGTGTTGCGCCAGTAACATCCATTTCAGCGTGGCACCCCGGCCCCGCAAGAATAGGAAGCCTGTGCGATGTCAGCCTTACAAACCGTTATTGCATCGATTTGCCGATATCCCGTCAAGTCAATGATGGGAGAGGAACTCAACTCGGTCCTGGTTACGAAACGCGGAGTAGCGGGCGACCGCGCTTACTCGCTGATCGATGTTGAGACCAACAAACTCGTCAATGCGAAGCATCCCCAAAAGTGGCCGGAGATGTTCGCGTATCGTGCCCGTTTCACAGCGCCTCCGGTTTCGCCTGAGGAAGTGCCACCGGTGCATATCACTTTGCCCAACGGCGACGTGGTCGACTCGACATCCGGCGACGCTGAGCAGACGCTATCCGCGGCGCTGCGCAAAGCCGTACGTCTCGTGCGGCCAGATGAATCGGACAAGGGGTTCGAGGGTTTCGTGCCTACTGTCGAAGGCGTGTCCGACCACGACTTCGTTTTCGACAAGATATCCCCGCCGGGGACGTTCTTCGACATCGGTCTGATCCATATCCTGACGACGTCGACCATCGACGCGCTCCGAAAAACAGTGCCTGGAAGTCGGATCGAAAGCCGCCGCTTCCGTCCAAATCTTGTCATCCGAACCGATGGCGAGGAAGGCTTTGTCGAGAACGCATGGGTTGGGCGAACCTTGCGCATAGGTGAGGTCGTGCTGAAAATAAAGCAGCTGACTCAACGATGTGTGATGACGACCTTGGCGCAAGGAGATTTGCCAAAGGACATGGCTGTTCTCAAGGCGATTTACCAGAATAACGGTGGCAACATCGGCGTGTACGCGGAACCTATACAGGTCGGGACTGTGCGAGTAAACGATCCGGTCGAGTTGATTTAAACGTGGCTTGACCAGCAATCGCCTGGCCGGCGTGAATTGGTGCCATGTACGGCCACTACCGTTTTGGCAAGTTGAGTTTCCATAGTGCAATAGCCATGGCCTTTCCCCTCTCGCTGGGCTTGATGAACATTCGACACTCCATCATGGCACGGCGTTGCCGATATGCGGCTTCAGCCGCAGCCGCGTGGCGGAGAGGTTCCTCTTATTCTCTCGAATAGAGTTCGCTGCCAAATCGAGCGCGCGCGGTCAACAGGAAGCGCATTCGACGGGTTAGAAGACAGACGAGGTCAAACTTCCAACAACACTGTTGCTAGTGCAACCACGGGAGGCGCCCGATGAATGCCCGCCGAACTCCCACATCTGCCGGGAGGCTTTTCAGGGCGGCCCGTAACGGGCTGTTCGGAGGGCTCGCGGCGATGGCCTTACTGCGGACCGTGCTCGCCGCGCTGCTCGTCATGCGCCTTTGCATGCAGCTTGATCTACCGTCGCCACGCACGGCGATGGTGGCCGCTTTCATCGTGATGCAGCACAAACGGGCATGGTACTCGCCAAGAGCTTTTACCGCTTTACGGGCACCATTATTGGGGCTGTCATGGCCATTGCCATCACCGCTGTGTTCGGTCAGGTTCCAGAACTCTTTTTGCTCTCCATTGCAGTGTGGATTGGTTTCTGTACTTTCGGCGGGGCGCTAAACCGTAAGTTCCGAGGGTACGGGTTTGTGCATTCGAGGTACACGACCGCGCTCATCGGCATTCCTGCGTTGGCCCATCCGGACGGCGTGTTCCTTGCTGCGACTACAAAGGTTTCCGACCTGGCGGCACAAGTCAACACCGAATTCATCAATGTGTCGCATCAATGGCTAGAACGGCTGCGCTGGCAGGGTGACGCGGACGCAGATGCAGCCGTCGAAACTTGCCTTTACGATGTACCGGCGTTGCTGGCGCTGGAAGTAACCAAGCCGGTGCGCACCGCGGCAGAGGCGGCCCATGCAGAAGTACCGCTGCAGGCATTCGTAGCCGTCCTGCCGGGTCGGCTGGCGCGCGCGCGGGGCTGGTGCACTTGCCTGACGAGGCGCTGCTGGAATTTGGACACGGCCGCGGAACTGCTAGAGCGTTTCATGGCTGAAATGCTCGCCTACACTCAGACCTACGCCTCGCTTGCATTGGAAACTGACACCCGCGAGCTGACCGCAGCGCACTATGTCTTCAAGACCAATGCTGCTGCGGATGGATGCCCTTGCGAAACATTCGTGCGCTCTTCAAGATGGGGCGCTTTCGCCTAAAATTCCAGCGGAACCACCGTCAATTTGTTCCAGCCTACTTGAGCAACTCCTGCGGTTCCAGATATCCGCGAGACGGTCTCGACTACGCGCTACACGCCTGCGTACCGAGCGGTGTGCGCTTGCGATAATAACGCCCTCTTCTCCGCATGGCGTCGGAGCGACACCAATGACTTCTCTGCTTAGGCGCGCAAGGCGTGTTGCCATCGGCGCGAAGACGATGGGTGGGTGGTCGCAGTCATCGGCGTGTTTGTTGCGAGCGACCTTTCGCCAACGGCAGTGTCACAGTGACGACAGTCGATCCGCACAGGCGTTCGGCCAGATCGAGATGAACTGGTCGCTGGCCGAGCCAGCGCGCGAGTCGATTACGTCTTCGATGGCCTACCACTACGATATTCGAACTGAGAGCCGCTGCATGGCGCGAGACAGCGTCGACGATGTGTTCAAAGTAAATGTAGCCGTGCGCCGTGACGCCATTTTGCGCAAGCTTTGCGATGGCGATGCGAAGTGTATGGCGAGCGACTTCTTCTTGGTAGCCATAGGCGAGATCGCTTAACATGCCTGCGGACCTCGCGGTCGGGCTGAGGCAGTCAGCGACCGACACTACGTCGACCTGCGCCGACAACGCGAGAGAGAGTTGCGCGCAACGCGCCAGCGCCGCCTGTGATTCGTCTGTGCCGTCGTATACGAGCAGCATTCTGTAAAGGGGGGACATGACTATCAACCACAAATTAAGGCCACAAGGCCGGGGTTGACACCAAAACACGCCACCCATCACATTTATTCCGCATTGACGGTAACCACGCGATTTTGCAGGGGCTCGATGAGATGTTTCCGCGCGGTGGTCGGCACGGTGCAAGTTGCAACTAACCTTGCCATGCGCTGCCTCATCGCATAGTCATGGCCCCCGCTTACGTGGGCTATTGTGCGCGGTCAGGCGCTGGCTTTGACAACGCCCACCCTCGTGCCGGTCCATCCTGCGGAGACTGATGCGCCTTTGCTTCTCGGTCTTGCATGAGCTGTTGTCAAGTGTAAAGGCTTCTTCGGGCGGCTCAAATGGAGCTCTTTTAGCCATTCGACTGGCGTAGTATGACCGTTGATCGCTTCTCTTTAGTGCTCGGCTCTTACATCCGCTGCTGCAGTGCGACACGTGTCGCCGTCGGCTGCGCGGTGAGCGGCATGCAGTAGGCGGGAAAGCTCGCTTTTTTCTTGTCACGCTTCGCAAGGTGCCGTGTTGCCGTGACCTGCTCTACGGCTAGCAATGCCTCATTAGACAGGCGCGGAGGGCAACTGCCGGGTCTGAAGCTCAAAGGACAAGCACTCGTCGAAAGACACCGAGCTCCGTGATGATGTGTGGTGATGCTGCGAGCCGCGATGCGGACGTCGAGGCAAGGCAAGTTCCGCATGTGCAAAAAATGTCAATCCGGCAGGTGACCCGCAAGGGGACCTAGTGGACAAGTCGATATCAGAGCGCGGAAAAAGCGAATGGCGGCCGGCAATAGTCCGTATAGAGGTTGAGGATTTGCCCTGATGTGAAAGGGTGCCGACTTCGGCGTGGTGCAATTGTCGCCGGTCACGTTAGAGATTCGTGGGCGCTAACAGATACAGATAGGTGGATGCTCCCTGGTGTGAGACGCGGCGCAATCAGGCGGGGCCCCGGGGCGGGCGCGGACACCGTCGAAACTGGCGCTTTTTGTTTAGGTCGAGACCGTCGTGGGAATAAAGCCTTATGGAAAGTGTTCTTACTTCAAAGGCATGACTGCTGCGCCTCGCTCTTATACCAACGCGGCAGTTGGTTGCCACGATGCAGTTCTCATTTCCGATTCCGTTCACAACCAAGCGCTCCGCAAACAAGGTGCACAATGCAAAACCTCGACGAAAATTCCATTACAGAGGCCGTTATTGCGAGCCACGAATGCGCCCCTGACGGCAGGCTAAAGGCTATTGTCTCCTGTCTCGTTCACCATCTCCATGCTTTCGCCCGCGAGGTTGGCCTCACAGAAAGCGAATGGGATGCCGGGATTCGCTTTCTGACCGATGTCGGGCATGCTACGCATGAGCGCCGTCAAGAATTCGTCCTTTTATCGGATACTCTAGGCCTTTCGATGCTGGTCACGGCCATGGCACACCGGAAGCCGGATGACTGCACGCAGGCCACCGTTTTCGGCCCATTTTTCGTCGAGAACGCTCCGGCCTATCAAAACGGCGATGATATCGCCAACGGTGCGATCGGTGAGCCATGCTTCGTGTCTGGGGTCGTGCGGGGTCCCGATGGTCAACCGCTTGACGGCGCTCGCATCGAGGTGTGGCAAGCAGACGCTCAAGGGCTTTACGACGTGCAGCATGCAAGCGACGGAGAGCAGCGTGCGCGGGGGGTGCTGCACACCGGTCCGGACGGACGGTATTTCTTCCGCTCCATAGTGGCCGAGCCGTATCCGATCCCGCACGATGGTCCGGTAGGGCGCATGCTCCGAGCGTTGGGCCGTCATCCCTGGCGCCCAGCACATCTGCACTTCATGATCACTGCGCCCGGGTACGACCGGCTCGTAACCCATGTATTTCGTGAAGGCGATCGGTATCTCGATTGTGACGCCGTATTCGGAGTGCGATCCTCGCTCATCGCACCTTGGATTCGTCACGAAGGCGGTCGCTCACCCGACGGCACCATGATGAGCGGCCCGTTCAGCACACTTACTTTCGATTTCATACTTAGCCGATCGCAATGCTCTTAAGTGTGGCGACTTGGCGTGGCGAACGAGGATGGGTTGTGCATTTGGAGCAGTATATGTATAAGACCCGGCGATACCGGGTCTCGTCCGCCGTTTGATGAAGAAAGATATCAACACTATCGAAACGATGGTGGGGTGTGCAATGAACAATCACAACGACAATGAACTCGGTACTCCTACATAAGATCGACATAAGGGAATTTATCAACCAGACTGCGATAGATGAGTTCCATCCCTTGTTGTCAGCGACCAGTTGGCTCCCACGTCAATTGCACCGGCGTGCCGATGCGATCATCTTCGCCATACGATCGGTCTCTGCGGCCTGGCAGGCGGCAATTTCCATCAGGACGATCGAACCGCCTCCGTTTACTGCCTCTGCCGACATCTTGCAACTCGCATCGCGTCGCTTCCTCAATGCGGTGATTTTGCTGTCGAGGCGGGCTTTGCAGCCGGGTGACTTTGCGACTCTGTCGTCGACGATGTCCTGCAGTCTCTGTTCGGCAACAACTCTGTCGCGCCACGCACAGAAATTCAGGCTGACCTGATTTGCATCGCAGTTCGCAAGCATGCCTTGCACCTCACCCGCGGGTAGCCCGCTCTGCCGCGAGATGAGGTCGGTAGGATCAACGGTGCCGGCCATTGCTGGCGAGCATGCGAGTACGAGTGCAAGGAAAGCGGCTTTCATCTCGACCCTTGAGCGAACGGCGCCGCCTGTTCACGACGTCGGTTGACGAGCCCATTGTCTCGCGGTGGCGGCAAAAGGTGACCGTGGGCGTCGCGCGGATGTACATATACGCAGAGACTCATATTGCTTGCGACCAGCCTGTCATTACCGCTGTTCGCGGTAGCAGACGTATCGCCCGACCCACCTTCCCCTGAGTTGTGGGCGAAAGTCACCCTGTGCGTCGAACCGCGCCTCGGTGAGTTCGTGGTCACGCACAATGCGGCGAACAATCTGCTCGGTGAGCCGGACCTTTGTGGCAAATTTCGCATTGACCTGTGCTATTGACACGGGGCGCTGACGTTCAGCCGAGGCGCAAAATCCCAAATGAGCGAGCGTACCGACTCCGTAGGTGCAGTTACTACTACGTCGTTGTAGCAGCTCATCGCGGCACTTTCTCGACGCCACTAGTGCGCCCATCCAGCCGTGCGGGCATGGACAGGCCGCTCTCGTGCAGCGCGGCACTCATCCCACAAATCGCCGCTGCACACTCAGAAGTCGGTTCTCGCCGAGAAGCGAATCGAGCGGGCCGGACCGACGATCAGCAACCCGTTGCCGGCCGCTGAAAAGTGGCGGTCGTTGGCAAGGTTATTTACGTTGAGCGCAAGGGTAGTGCGATGACCGGCGATGCGGGTCGTATAGCCCGCACCGAGCGTGTACACCGTATAGGCGGGGATAAAGGCCTGGTTGGCGTTATTCACCGCCTGACCGCCGGTGCGGAACATGCCCGCGCTCAAGCTGCTGCCCGGCAGGATGCTCGGATGATAGGTGACGCTGATGCTCAATGTGAAGTTAGGCGTGTTTTCCGGCCGAGTGTCCGACAACGCGGGATTCGACGCGCCGGAGGTGCGCGCATGCAGATACTGACCCGCCAGATTGAACGTCCATGCGCGGTTGACCTCACCGCCGAACGACGCCTCCACGCCTCTGTAGGTCGAGCGGCCGTCAGTCACGAACACATTCTGATCATTCAGTTGCGCGGTGCCGCGGTCGATATCAAAGTAGGCCAGGGTGCCGTTGAAGCCGAACAGGGCGCTCGAGCGGATTCCGACTTCCTTCTGCTTGGCGACCGACGGCGGTAGCGTCTGGAACGCGTTGACGGCCGTGCTGGGCGCGAGGCCCGTCTCCTGCAGTCCCGTCATATAGCTCGCATAGAGCGAGGTGTCAGGACGCAGCAGGAAGGTGACGCCAATGGCCGGCGAGTAATTAGTCGTTTGAAAATGGGTGCTTGGACCTTTTGCCTGCTGGGCGGTCAACGAATAATCGGTGCGACGCATGCCGCCGATCACTGTCAGGCGTTTGGCGAACGTTACGGCGTCGTAGATGTACACGCCAGTGTCCTTGCTGTCCTGCGGTAGTTCCACGATCGGCTGGGTGCGCACCGGTGCGGGTAGCGTGACCGGGTTGAACAGGTTTTGCGGCGTGCTGACCGATTGCACGGACGGATTGTTCTGATATCGATCGTTGTACATCACGCCGAACGTCAGATGATGCTCGAATAGAGCACCGGTGTTGAACTTGCCGTTGGCCTCGACGCGGGCATACTTGTTCACGTAGTCCTGATCACGCACGAGCTTGGTGACGAGCGTCCCCTGGCCGGTAATCGGGTCGTAGTTCATGAGCGTGGAGAGGTCGCGGGTGTCGCGGATAGTCTCGGCACGGCCAGCTTCTGCGAGTACTCTCCAGTCGTCGGTGATCTTGTAGTCCGTGCGCAACAGAATGTTCTGCGCCCGGGCCTTGTACGCGGCCCAATCACCCGAAAGCAGCCGGTTCGGATTTGGCACGGCGGGAAGCGTGATCTTACCGTTCACCGGAGAGAGCAGGCCGATGGTCGACTGCTCGGTGATCCTGCGCTCGTAATCCTCGAAGTCGAGTTTGAACGATAGGCGATTGGTAGGCCGCCAGTCGGCTGCCACACCCACGAAGTTGCGCGAACCTTCGACGTCGTCGATCGTACTCGACAGGTGACCGCCTGCCGCATTCACACGCAGGCCGAACTGATTGTCGGGACCGAAGCGCCGGCCCACGTCCACGCTGCCCACGATCTCTCCATTGGTCGTGCCAGAGATGCCGATGGACGCATTGGGCGTATCGCCCGCGCGCTTGGTGACCAGGTTGACGATGCCCGAGGGGCTCGCAATCCCGAAGAGAAGGGCCGCCGCACCCTTCAATGCTTCTTCGGCCTGCTTGTCTTCAAGCGGCATCGCGAGGAAGTTGTTGATGGGCAGTGCACCGTTGAGGCGGAAACTCGTGCGGCCTTCGAGCGCAATGCCGCGAATCGACACGTTGTCCGCCACCGACGCACCGGCCGAACTGGAGATGCCGGCCGCACCGCGCAAAGCCTCGTAGGAGTCGGTGGGCTGCTGCTGATCGATCGACGAACGCGACACCACGTTGACTGTCATCGGGATGCCGTTGGCGGCGCCGCTGCCGCTTTGGCCGGCGGCCGCTGCCTGGGCGCGCCGGGTCGCGGTCGCCGTACTCGCGCCGCTCGCGGGGGCGGTGCTCCCTGCCGCGCTATTCGGCGTGTCCGCGGCAGCAGGCACGTCGGCCGCTTGAACCGCCGCATCCTTACCGGCCAGGTCCGAGGACGACTGACTGGCTGCAGCCTGTGCATGCACGGCTCCCGGCATGACCACCACAGATAGTCCCAGGCTGGCTGCAGCGAGCGCCGCTCGCTTGCGTCTGGATGTCCGTGTTGATGTCTTCTCCATCTCACTTCCTTGTTTTTGTTTGCGACCTTGATCGACAGGCACGACGATCCCGCGCCTGGGTTTTCAGAGGCCGTGGTAATGGGGGTTACGTTGGTGAACTTAAGGGCGCTGTCGGCTAGAGGGATGGCTGGCCGAGTTGCCCAGTGCGTCGCGGAATGGGGCGAAGCGACTCGGCGACCATGCGGAAATCAGCTTTGGGTCCGCATATTTCCGCATCGATAAACAATGTAGTTATCCAGAATTGTCCAGGGAAGGGCAGATCTGTGATCGTGATCGGCTATTTCGATATCCCCGGCTGTGCGGGGCGCGTGCCGGTGCGTCCGGTCATGCGCCGTAAGGTGTCGTCCTTGAAGATCAGGTGATGGACCAGCGCGGAGAGCGCGTGCAGCCCGATGATCCAGTAGAAGGCATTGCCGATCACGATGTGAATGTCGTGAATGACCTTGCGGGCGAGCGGATCTTTTCCTACCAGTTGGATATGCAGATCGATGCCGGGCAGCACCAGAGGGAAGCCACTGCTGTTGAGCGTCAGGAGGCCGAGCAGAGGCTGCACGAAGATAAAGACATAAAGTGCGAGATGCGCGAGCCGCGCGAGAAAGGTCAGCGCGCGCGACGCTTCGATGTCGGGCGGCGTGCCATTCCACAAACGCCAGAGCACCCTGAGCACCGCCAATGTCAGCACGAGCGCACCGGCGCAGTAGTGCACGGTATTCCACATTACCCGCGCATCGGTGCCCTTGGGTCCGCGCACGAGCATCGCAGTGTAGGCAAGCGCGACGAGCGCGGCGATGATCCAGTGAAGCAAGACAGCGGGTCTGGAATAAGCTTGGGATACGGCTGCAGGACGCATTAAGTGCTCCGCCACGAATGGCTAGTGGGTTGATCGGTATTTGCCTTTCCTTGACGAAGGGCAATTTAATGATCAAAGAATGTCTCGGGAAGGGCAATCGGTTGATCGCGATCGACTATTCCGATATCCCGGTCCGTCCGTCCTCGAGTTCAGGGCCGCTCAGGCAAACGGCGCAACCGAGGCCCCGGCAATTTCATGCCGGGCGAGCGACGTTGAAACGAAGCCGGATTCTTTCATCTCTTCGAGGAACTGATGCAATACCGCAGGCGCTGCGGGGCCGCGTGTTCTTTGGCGTGCCGATCGTTTGCTGGACGACCATGAACCGCTCGTCGCGAAGCCGTAAGCCTGGCAGTCGGCTGGCATCGGCCTCAAGTCGTTGTTCACGCCCGCCGCGATCTCCAGCTCCTGCCCGACAAAGGTCTGAACGACGGTCGGCGAGGTTGGCTCGTGGACGGTTTGCGCGGCTTCGAGTGCCCACGACAGAAACAGCTCATACGCGCTGCCTTTGCCTTCCACCACCCTGTTGTCCGGCTGGTCGACGTCCCGTTTCGCGGTAATGGAAGAACTGTCGCGAACGAGGTCGAAGCCCTCGATCAGCAGGTACGGCGCGGTGAACGCAATCGCCTGAGCACGTAGCACATCGACTGCAAGAAAGCCGATATCGGCGCGCTCGTTGCTGATGGCCTCGACGGATTTGCCTGCCGCGTCGAATACCGCCAGCTCCAGTTCGACCGCCAAATGTTCGGTGAAGGCGCGGGTGAGATGGACCGATACGCCGAAAGGATCGCCTTGGGGTGGGACGCGGCTGGCGAGGATCATATTGCCTAAGTTGATCGAAGCACGCAGCTTCCCGGCGGGCGTTGGGGCGGTAACGATGAGTTGACCGAAGTCCATAGGTTTCAGGATTCGACAGTGTTCATTAAAGCGCGGCTCATGGTTGAAGGATTTCCCTGATGCGGGATAGGGCGTCGAGCGTATGCATCAGATGCTGACGGAGCGCTTCGGATGCCTCGTCGTTGCGCTCGCGTTCGAGCAGATCAAGCACATGCAGATGCTGTCTGCAGTGCTCGACATAGCGTTTGCGATGTTGCATCGATCGATAGGAAAGAATCCGACGAACCCGGTTGACCCGTTTGATCGTGTCGATAAAGAAGTTGTTTCCCGACGCTTCGATCAGCGATTCGTGAAAGCGTACGCCTCGATCGTGCAGCTGATCCGCAGTCGCGGTTTCAATGCCGCCCGCGAGCAGGTGAAGCTCGACGGCGCGACAGCGCTCGAGAATCTTCGGATCGAGGTGATAGCCGGGTTCGAGCAGTGCGGCGGGTTCGAGCGCAAGACGCAGGCGGTACGATTTGAGCAGACTGTCCGGCGTCGTGAGCATGGGCGAGAATCGCCAGCCGTAGCCGGGCTTGCGCTCAGCCCAGCCTTCCCTAGCGATTCGCGCGAGCACTGCGGTCAGTTGCGCGCTGGTGAGGCCGTAGCGGTTGCGGATCAGTTGCTCGGAGAATTCGTTAGGGAGTTCGCCCTTCAGCAGATCGTCGGCGATCTGGAGGTACACGCTTGTGATGACATCCGTCTCGCCCAGGCCGAACAATCCCACAACGTCGGAAAGCGGGTCTACGACCGGCTTCGCCACAAAGAAGCCGCGGTTCTTCTCGCGCGTCAGCACGCCTTTCTCATGCAACAGCGCGAGCGCCTCGTTCACCGGCGAGCGCGACACGCGTAAGCGGTCGGCCAGCATCTGCGCGGGCAGATGACTGCCGGCCTCCAGTCCTTCCGACCTGATCAGTTCGACAATCTGAGTTGCAATGGAGCGCTCAATCACGGGAATCGGCCTGTCTGCCGGCGCACGAACGGACTTGTCCTCAGCCCTTCTGGGCCGCGAGAGTGTTCTGCAATATCAGTGGGATGACGCCACCGGAACGCAGCAACTGACATTCCAGTTTTGTCTCGACCGCGGCAGTCGTCTCCACCGGTTCTATTCGCCCGTCAACGCGAACGACACGCACGGAAATCCGGCATCTCGGTGACAACGATTGCGCCGGCGCATCGACTTCGAGCGTATCGCCGGGCTGAAGGGCAAGCGTGTCCGGATGGATGCCGGACGCGAAGCGTAGCGGCAGAATACCCATGCCAATCAGATTCGAGCGATGAATCCGCTCGAAACTCACGGCCAGTACCGCGCGAATTCCGAGCAGCCGTTGGCCCTTCGCAGCCCAGTCACGCGACGAACCCGTGCCATATCGCTCGCCGGCGACGAGCACCACCGGATCGCCGTGTTCCCGGTACCGGTTGGCGGCTTCGAAGATTGGCAGCACGTCGCCGCTGGGCACATGTAGCGTATGCGCGACGGGCATGCCGGGTCGCAGCCGGTTTACTAGCGTGCGGTTGTAGAACGCGGCGCGCATCATCACTTCCCAGTTGCCGCGGCGCGACGCGAATACATTCAGGTCGTTGCGGTCGTCGCCACGCGAGACCAGAAAGTCGGCGACGAAGCTGTCTTTCGGAATGCCGCTCGCAGGCGAAATGTGATCTGTTGTGACGTCATCGCCAAGGACGAGCAGTGGATAAGCACTGTAGCTGCCGAGCTGGCTGCCTTCGGCGAGCGACGCAAACGGCGGCCGGCGCAACGCGGTGGAAGCGGGGTTCCACGGAAATTGGGCGCTCGCGGGCGCAGCGAGATCATGCCATGACGGATTCTTACTCGCGAGCGCAAATGCACGCGGGTAGTCGAGCGGGTCGGCTGCGGCGCTCAAGACTTCGGCCACTTCCTCGTTGGTGGGCCACAGGTCGCGCAGATACACCGGCGTTCCGTCAGCAGTGTTCTGGAGCGGTTCTTGGCTTAGATCAGCCGCGGCGTTTCCTGCAAGCGCGAAAGCAATCACAAGCGGCGGCGACATGATGAAGCTGAGGTCCATGTCCGGATGGATACGGCCAGGGAAGTTGCGGTTGCCGGACAGCATCGCCACGGGATAGATCGATTGCCCGGCCATTGCTGAGCGTACCGGCTCCGTGAGTGGTCCGGAATTGCCTATACATGTGGTGCAACCGTATCCGACAATAGCGAAGCCGACAGCCGCGAGATCATCGATCAAACCTGCGCGTTCGAGATACGCGGCGGCGGCGGGCGAACCCGGGCCGAGCGATGTCTTGATCCACGCCGGCACCCTGAGGCCCAGCGCGCGCGCCTTGCGGGCAACGAGCCCGGCAGCGATCAGCAAGGCAGGATCGGACGTGTTCGTGCAACTGGTGATCGCGGCGATCGCAACGGGGTACGTCGGCATAAGCCGGTGCGGCCGGACCGGTTTGAAGTCCAGTTGAACCAGTGCAGAGGAGGTTTGCGAATAGTCGAGGAGGTCTTGGGGACGACGCGGCCCTGCAACGTGCATACCGATACTTGCAAGATTGACGCTGATCGTGTTCGTGTAGCGCGGCTCGCTGACCGGATCGAACCACAGGCCCGCCTGTTTCGTGAACGCCTCGACCAGCCGGATTACTTTGGCGGAGCGGTTGGTCGAGCGCAGATAGGTCAGCGTATGGTGATCAACCGGGAAAAAACCGGTGGACGCGCCGTATTCAGGCGCCATGTTCGCCACCACCGCTCGTTCGCCGGCAGTCAGTGTTGACACGCCCGGCCCGAAGAATTCGACGAACTCGCCGGAGACGCCGATCTCGCGAAGCCGGTGCGTGACGGTCAGCGCGAGGTCCGTGGCGAGCACGCCCGGGCGCATCGCGCCGGTGAGACGAACCCCGATCACGTCAGGGATGCGCTGCATCACCGGCATGCCGAACATCACGGTCTGCGCTTCCAGGCCGCCCACCCCCCAACCAAGTACACCGATCCCGTTAATCATCGGCGTGTGACTGTCCGTGCCGATCAGCGTATCGGGCACAGCCCACGGTTCGCCGGCGTGCTCGACAATCGACACCACCGTCGCGAGTTGTTCCAGGTTGATCGTATGCATGATGCCCGTACCCGGCGGATGAATCCGCACGCCCTTGAGCGCTGCGGATGCCCACCGCAGAAACCGGTAACGCTCCGCATTGCGACGAAGTTCGAGTTGCAGATTGAGCGGGGCCGCGTCGGCTTGAGCGAAATATTCCACCGCGAGCGAGTGGTCGACCGATGAGTCCACAGGCAACATGGGATTGAGTGACGCGGGATCGACGCCGGCCTCGGCGAGCGTGTCCCGCATGGCGGCGATGTCGACCAGCGCGGGTGTGCTGGTGGTGTCGTGCATCAGGACCCGATTTGGCTGAAACGCGATTTCCACCTCGCTGGTGGCGTGCGCGGTCCATCCAAGGATGCCTGCCACGGCTTGCCGCCGTTCCTCACCGTCGGTATTCCGCATGACATTTTCCAGCAGCAGACGGAGTACGACCGGCAACTCGCACAATGTGTCGCCGAACTGGCCGGGAAGGTCGATATAACGAAAGCTGGCGTCATCGACGACCAATTGCGCTTCGTTCGAGGAGTATGTGGAATTCATGGCTTTATTTTTGCATTTTAGCGAGAATAAATGCAATCAATCTGGGCTATCAGGCACGTCGATCGCAATCGCAAGACGTTTTCGGCTTCAGTCGGACGTCTTCTCCCGAACAGCGTTGTGCAAGTGCAGCTTCAGGAAATCCGCCGCGGCCTCCCGCTGATCCGTGAGGAGCAGATCGATAAGCGTCAGATGTTCCTGGCAACGCCGCTCCGCCTGATCCCGGTCGACGGCTTTGCGGTATTCCATCAGCCGGCGTAGCCGGTCAAGACGGCGCAGACCGTCGACGATAAAAGCATTGCCCGAGCATGCCGCGATCGTTTCGTGCAAGCGGCTGTTCGCGTCGAAAAGCACCGCAGGCGACGCAGTGCGAACTCCGCCGTTCGCGAGAACCTCCTGTTCCGCCCGGCAGCGCAGCAAAGCTGCTCGATCGAGCTGAAACGTGGGTTCAAGTATCCCGGCCGATTCAATCAACAGGCGGTATCGATAACCTTGCCGGTACGTTTCGGCAGAGGTCAAAACCGGCTGAAACATCCATCCATGCCCCGGCCGGCGCTCTATCCAGCCTTCCTGCGCCATCCGCCGAAGTATCGCGTTTAACTGCGCACGCGTGACCCTGTATCGGCGCATCAGTTCGTTTTCCGTCACGCGTTCCGGAAGATCGCCGGCAAGCCGGTCTTCAGCAATCGCCAGGTAGGTCTGCTCGTTGGCATCGCCGGTCTCACGGGTCGCCGCGGCAGCGGCCGGCATGACTGCTTCGGCAACGGCGTATCCGCCATCGGGATGTGCGGCGACCACCGCTTGAGCAGCGAGACGCTTCAGCGCCTCGCGAACGGGCGAGCGTGACACGTGGAACCGCTCGGCAAGCGCGCGTTCGGGCAATCGTGTCCCGGGCGCGATAGGGGTCTGGACGATGTACTGGTGGATGTTCGCTGCGAGCACGTCAGCGAGGGCGCGTGTCATGTGGAAATCGGCTCCAGATACTTCGGCGTGATCGTACCACAACCCAAATTTGGATCTATAACAAGCCAAAGTACCAGTTCAAAAAAACCCGCATCGACAAGTATCAGTCTCCGCGACGAGCGCGCTTTCCCTAGTGTCGGGCGGGCAGAGGAGTGGGAGCGATCGAAAGATCGACCGTTGCTTTGTCCAGTTATACGAATAACAAAAAAAGCTGTACAAGGTTTTGTGAGTATATAAAATACCATTATTCTGCATTGGACCTCCCGCAGGCGCCGTTTCAGCCCGGCTACTATCGCGGCCCTCGGCTGTCCGGAGCGTCCGATTCCTGCTTGCCTAGCCGGCCGTACGCGCCCGCGCGTGCAGTCCGAACACTCCTCACATTCCAGGAATGCGCATGTTTCGCACTTTGAATCCAGCCACGGAAGGCGTCGAAGCCACCTTCGATGCCGATTCGCCCACCCGCGTCGAACAGGCGCTCGTGGAGGCGAGCGCCGCCCAGCGACGTTGGAGCCGCGAGCCACTCGCGCTGCGGGCGGCTGCGGTCGCGCGAATTGGCGACGTGCTGTTACGCCGCAAAGCGGAACTCGCCGCGCTGATCACACTGGAAATGGGCAAGCCAATTGTGGAGTCGGAAGCTGAGGTCGAAAAATCGGCGTGGACGTGCCACTTTTATGCGGAACACGCGGCGCAGTATCTGCATGATGAGACGGTCGCGAGCAACGCGAGCGAGAGCTTCGTCGTTTACGATCCGCTTGGCGTAGTGCTGGCAATCATGCCGTGGAACTACCCGCTGTGGCAGTTCATCCGCTTCGCGGCGCCGGCACTTTGCGCAGGTAATGGCGCCATCCTGAAGCACGCGGCCAACGTGCCTCAATGCGCGATGGCGATCAACTCGGTATTTGCGGACGCCGACCTGCCCGCCGGTCTTGTTGCGTCGCTATTGATCGAGTCGCAAGACGTCGCGGCGCTGATCGACGACCCGCGCATCGCCGCGCTTACGCTGACCGGCTCAACCGCCGTCGGCAAGCTGGTCGCATCGCAAGCCGGACGCGCGATGAAAAAGCAGGTGCTGGAACTCGGCGGCTCGGACCCGTTCATCGTGCTCGCCGATGCCGACGTCGAGGCCGCCGCGAAGGCCGCCGTGAAGGCGCGCTTCTCGAATACGGGGCAAAGCTGTATCTCAGCCAAGCGTTTCATCGTCGACGAGAAGGTCGCGGACCGCTTCGTCGAGCTGTTCTGCGCGGGTGTGAAGCAGTTGAAAGTCGGCGACCCGACCGAACGCGACACGACGATCGGCCCGATGGCGCGTGCGAGCCTGCGCGATGAACTGCACCGGCAGGTCGGGCGCACGCTCGAGGCCGGCGCTGTGCTGAAGGTGGGCGGCCAGCCGCTGGCCGGTCCGGGCTTCTTCTATGCACCGACGGTGCTCGACCGGGTGGCGCCGGACATGGTCGCCGCCTGCGAGGAAACCTTTGGCCCGGTGGCTGCCATCCTGCGCGTGGCCGAGACCCACTCGGCGATCGCGCTCGCGAATGCGACCGAATTCGGGCTCGGCGCCGCCCTCTGGACTGCCGATGTCCAGCACGCGAAAGAACTTGTCCGGCAAATCGACGCCGGTGCAGTGTTCGTCAACGGCGTGGTGGCTTCGGATGCGCGGCTGCCGTTCGGCGGCGTCAAGCAATCGGGCTACGGACGCGAACTCGGCGCGGTCGGCATTCGCGAATTCACGAACATCAAGACAGTTTGGATCGGGCCCGCTCGCTGATCCTGTTTCCCAACCCGACGTTGCACTCAGGAACACTTCATGACGATCACGACCCCTTCCGGCGCCGCGTTGCTGCAACCCGACCACCTTCCCACCTATGATCGCGGCGGCGGCGCCAGCACCACGCCGCTGGTCAGCAAAGCGCTAGGCTCGGACAGCTTCATCACCGGCTACACGTCGTTCGCGCCCGGCGTCGAAATTCCGTTTCATAGCCACAACTGTCAGGAAAGCGTCGTGTTGGTCGAAGGCGACGCGATTCTCGACATTGACGGGCTCGAGTACCGGCTCAAGCCACTCGATACCACCTTCATCCCGCCGAACTTGCCACACCGCTTCCGCAATGTGTCGAAGACCGCGCCGATGAAGATCCTATGGATCTATGCACGTGCCGACGCGACGCGCACTCTCGCCGACAGCGGCGAGACTCGACCCGTGTCCGCCGAGCACCGGACCCCTTCGAAATAACCTGAGCGAATCATCATGCGTATCCTTGTTTTGCCCGGCGACGGAATCGGCCCGGAAATCATCGCGGCCTCGATTGCGGTGCTTGAAAAAGCCGACCGGGCCTTGGGTCTCGAGCTTCAATTCGACTACGAAGATGTCGGCTTCAAAAGCCTCGACACATACGGCACCACGCTGCGCCCGGAGGTACTGGAAAAGGCCGCGGGCTACGACGGCCTGATCCTCGGGACGATCTCGCACGCCGACTACCCGCCGCCCGATAAAGGCGGGCGTAACGTGTCGGCGGCGTTCCGCTGCGGTCTCGACCTGTACGCGAACGTGCGGCCCTCGCGCACGCGCCCGTCTCTGACGTCGAACCTGCGCGAAGGCAAGCGCATGGACCTTGTGATCATGCGTGAGGCCACCGAAGGCTTCTACCCCGATCGCAACATGCACCTGGGATGGGGCGAGATGATGCCGTCGAAGGACATGGCGCTCTCGGTGCGCAAGATCACGCGTCGCTGCAGCGAGCGGATCGCGCGGCGGGCGTTCGAACTCGCGATGAAGCGCAGGAAGAAGGTGACGGCGATCCATAAGGCGAACAGCTTTCACATGACGGACGGATTGTTTCTCGAATGCGTTCGCCATGTCGCGAAGGACTTCCCCGAGGTCCAGCTCGATGATCTGCTAGTGGACGCGTCGGCGGCTCACCTCGTCCGTTCGCCAGAGCATTTTGATGTGCTGGTCGCCACCAACTTCTACGGCGACATTCTCAGCGATCTCGCCGCGGAGTTGTCGGGCAGTCTTGGTCTGGGCGGCTCAATCATGGCGGGCGATGCGCTTTGCTGTGCACAGGCGCAGCACGGTTCGGCCCCAGACATCCAAAACCAGGACAAAGCGAATCCGACCTCGATGATCCTGTCGGTCAGCATGCTGTTGCGCTGGATTGGCGAACATAGCGCGCAAGCCGCTTTTATCCTAGCCGCAGATGCGATCGAAGCAGCCGTCGACGCCGTGCTGGCCGACCCGGGTACGCGTACGGCGGATCTGGGCGGTACGATGGGCTGCCACGCATTCAGCCAGCAGGTCGCCAACGCGGTGGATGCCCGCCTGGCACTCGCCGATCCGATTTCCGGACGGTGATAGGTTGGACTGACTTCCTTCGCGGCGCCGCTGTCCCTAGGATCATGGGCGCGGCGGATGCATACAGTGCCCGCCATGGTCCCCGATCTCGTTTCACCCGGAGTATTCATGTCTGATCCTGTCGTCGATTCCGTCGCCGCGCCTCTTAACTCTCTCGCTGCCGCGCGGCATGACGACGGGCTCACACGTGTCGCACCGTCCGTTGTCGGTGTCGACGCCGATGCGGTAGGTGCCTTTCTCGACGATGTCGAATCGACCGGTCTCGATCTGCATTCGTTCATGCTATATCGCGACGGCCATGTCGTCGCCGAGGCATGGCGCTGGCCGTACCGCGCTGACCGCCCGCGCATCCTGCACTCGGTGGCGAAGAGCTTCACAGCCTGTGCGATCGGCCTCGCACTGGAAGACGGCATGTTCCGGCTCGACGACAAGGTGGTGGACTTTTTCCCGGAGGCGAGGCCCACGCCGGATCGCAGCGGTGCGGGCAACGACGAAAACTGGCTCGCGCAAATGACCATCGAGGATCTGCTGACAATGCGCCTCGGTCACGAGAGCGAGACGTCCGGCGCGCTATGGCGTTCGCTGCAGACGAGCTGGATCGCGGAGTTCTTCAGGATTCCGCTGGTCCATCGACCGGGCACCGCGTTTATGTACACCAGCGCGGCCAGCTACGTGCTGTCCTCGATCCTGAGCCGAGTGACCGGCGAGACGCTGCACGACTATCTGAAACCGCGCATCTTCGAACCGCTCGGCATTCAGGGCGAAACGTGGGACCTGGGGCCGGACGGCATCAATCCGGGCGGCAACGGTCTGACGGCCAAGGTGGTCGATATGCTGAAGCTTGGCATCCTGCACGCGCAGAACGGCGTATGGGAAGGGCGGCGCCTGTTGCCTGAGAAGTGGGTAAAACAGGCAACCCAGCCTCACGGCGAGCCGTTCAGGTATGGCTATCACTGGTGGACGCGCAGCGACGGTAACTTCAGTGCGATCGGGCGGTTCGTGCAGATGGTCACGGTGTTCCCCGCGCATGGCGCCGCGCTTGCCGTCACCGGCGCGATCAAGGGCAGTGGCCAGCTGTTTCCGTCAATTGACCGCCATTTCCCGGCCGCCTTTCGCACTCCGGCGACTGGCCGCGCAGCCGCCGCCGCCGACGCCGCGGCAGCCGACGCCCGTCTCGCGGCGAAACTCGCAGCATGGCAAAGCCCCAACGCGCCGGCACCGTGGAAATGCGTCTATGAAGCGGCCAACCCAGCGACCAACGCAACGCCGGTGCTGTCCGGCATGCGGCGTTTCACGATGGCGTCGAACCCGTACGGTGTCGAAGCGCTCGAATTCGGCTTCGCGGACGATCGTTGCACGTTCAACCTGCTCAATGCGCAAGGATGTCATACGATCGTCGCCGGTATCGGGCGCTGGATCGAAACGCGTACCGACATGCCGGGCAGCGATCTGCATCATGGTTACGATCTGGACAACAGTCCGGTCGTCGCACGCGCGCACTGGCTCGACGAAAAGCGTTTGCAGATGACGTGGATTTTCGCCGAAAGCGCGTTTCGCGACACCGTCACTGCGGAGTTTGACGGCCCGCAACTGGTGTTCCGGCGCGAAGTCAACATCAATGGCGCCGGCCTGCGCCATGACGATCTGAACGGCACGCTCGCGAGCTGAGCGTGACTGAACGCAGCGGTGCGCGCATCTGTGGAGGGCCGCTGCTTTCAGCCATCCTTCCGGGCTATCCTCCAGCTATTCCTTTTAGCCGCGGCCCGAGCCGGCGCCATGCAACAGACGCGAGTACGAAATCAGCATGCTGACCAATTCCTGCGCGACCATGGTCAACGGCGCTGAACGCCGGCTGATCAGGCACACGTCGCGCGGGTCGAATGCTTCGCGAATCGGAATCGCCACGATTGCCTCGGAGAACAGCTTGAGGTCCACCAGCACACGCGGTTCGATGGTGAGAAAGTCGGACTCGCAGACGATGTGCAGCGTCTCGAGCAACGACTCGGCCGTGACCACTATGCGTGGTGGCCCAAGGTTCAGTGCATTGAACAGACTGACCAGGCGGTTTTCCGCACCGCCGACGATCCCTGCCGGCCGGATACTTACCCATTCGCAATGTGCTAGCTCGCGCACCGATGTCGCCTGCGCGAGAGGATGCCCCTTTCGCGCGATGATGCCGGGCGCCGATCGGTACAGCCGCTCGATATTCAGATCGACGTCGCTTACTTGCGGCGCGATCGGACACAGCGCGAAATCGAGCCGCCCATCGCGGATCTTCTCGATCAGCATCTTCGAATAGCCGCTCGACACGTGCACGCGGACCTTTGGGTAACGTGCAATAAAACGCTTGAGCACCGGCAGCAGAAATTCCGCCAGTGGTTCTGAGGTCACGCCGAGTGAAATGTGACCTTCCGGCTCGCCCGTCACCTGCTTCATTTCTTCGGTGGCGCGTTCGCAATCAAGAATGATCGCATTCGCGCGCACCAGAAACCGCTCGCCCGGCGCGGTCAGACTGATGCCCTGGTGAGAGCGGTTCAGCAGCGTCACGCCGAGCTCGGCTTCAAGACTCTGGATCGCCTGCGTCAACGTGCTTTGTCCGATATCGAGTGCTCGCGCGGCGGCCCGGAAGCTACCCTGGTCGACCACCGCGCAGAACACCCGAAGCTGGATCAACGTCATGAAAATACCCTTTGCAATGATGGCGACGTCGTTCATATCGCACGCCAACCGACAGCGTCGCCGCGCGCGAGCCCCGCAAGCATAGCGCCTCAGAAATTTTTCGGGTACTCATCGGCGAAGAACAGATCCGCGTGTTCCTCGCTATGCGCCGGCGACCGACGAATGCAGGCCGTGGGACGCCGCCCGCAGCATCTGCCGTGCGCTCTGGCTGACAGCGTCGGCAGCCGTGAGCGGACGCGAGCCCGTGAGCAGTTCCGAGTCCGGTGCCACCAGCGAATACAGATCCTTGCAATTTGATGGACGCGCGATCAGGTCGATAATTTCGCCGACGCCATGTTTGCCCGCCAGGTCGTTCAGATAGCGGAGCGCGGAGAAATCCTCCAGCGCGAAGCCGACCGAATCAAAAATGGTGACCTGTGCAGGGGATTCTCGTCCCGGCATTTCACCGGATAGCACGCGCCAGAATTCGACCACTGGCGAGTCCGCGGGCAATTGCTGGATTTCACCTTCGATACGGGTCTGAGGTTCGAACTCGATCATCACGCGCGCGCCGTTCAACACCTGCGGATGCAACTCCGTCTTGCCCGGGCAGTCGCCGCCCACCGCGTTGATATGCATACCGGGTTCGATCATGTCCGGCGTGAGGATAGTGGCGTTGGTCTTGTCGGCAGTGACCGTCGTGACGATGTCGGCGCCGCGTACGGCGTCGTGAACGCTGGCCGCGCGCGTAAGCGTCAGGCCTTCGATACAGGACAGATTGCGGATCAGCTTCTCGGTAGCGGCGGGGTCGGTGTCGAACACGCGGACTTCGTCGATTCCGAGCAGCGTCCTGAAGGCCAGCGTCTGGAATTCGCTTTGTGCGCCGTTGCCGATCAATGCCATCGAGCGGCTGCCGGGGCGCGCCATCACGCTGGCCGCGAGCGCCGAGGTTGCGGCGGTGCGCAGCGCAGTGACAATGGTGAATTCGCTGAACAGCACCGGGAAGCCGGTGGCCACTTCGGCGAGTACGCCGAACGCCATCACTGTCAGCATATTGCTGCGTGTGTTGTTCGGATGGCCATTCACGTATTTGAAACCGTACAGTGCCTTGTCGGCGACCGGCATTAGTTCGATCACTCCGTCACGTGAATGGCTGGCCACGCGTGGCGATTTGTCGAACTCGGGCCAGCGCAGATAGTCGGCGCGGATGTAACCGGCGAGTTCGCGGATGAAGTGCTCCGTACCGGTATGGCGGAGCAGTTGCTTTACGTCGTTGACGTCGATATATCGAGTCATGATGCTTTCCTGATTTAGATGAAACAAACGGGCTACATGGGTCTGTGAGCGTGCGAGAGTAGGGTGCTGACGCCGTCCCCGCGTGGTGTGCGCGAGAACGAAATCAGCATGTCGACGAATTCCTGCGCGACGCTGGTCAGCGGCGACGCGCGCCGGTTGATCAGGCAGACATCGCGCGGATCGAATGCTTCGCGGATCGGAATCGTGATCAGCGACGGCGAGAACAGCTTGAAATCAGCCAGCATGCGCGGCTCGATAGTCAGGCAATCGGTTTCCGAAACAATATGCAGCGTTTCCAGCAGTGATTCCGCCGTAGTGACGATACGTGGCGGCCCCAGCGCTTCAGCCCTGAACAGGCTGATCAGGCGGTTCTCGATACCGCCTACGACACCCGACGGCTGCAGGCTCACCCAGTCGCAGTCCGCCAGATCGCGGATCGAGGTGGCGTGCGCCAGCGGATGGCCTTTACGCGCGATGACACCGGCTTCCGAGTGATACAGGCGCTCGATGCGCAGATCGGCGTCATTCACCTGGGGCGCCAGCGGACACAGCGCGAAATCGAGCCGGCCGTCGTGAATCTTTTCGATAAGCATCTTCGAATAGCCGCTTGACACATGCACGCGTACTTTTGGAAAACGTGCGATGAAGCGCTTGAGGACCGGCATGATGAATTCGGCCAGTGGCTCCGACGTCACACCGAGTGCGATCTGTCCTTCAGGTTCGTCGCACTGTTGCTGCATGTCCTGAGCCGCGCGTTCGCAATCGCGGATGATCGCATTCGCCTTGACCAGGAAACGCTCGCCCGGCTCCGTTACGCTGATGCCTTGATGCGAGCGGTTCAGCAACGTCACGCCGAGTTCGAGTTCGAGATTTTGAATGGCCTGGGTCAATGTGCTTTGCGCCATGTCGAACGCTCGCGCGGCGGCGCGGAAGCTGCCTTGTTCGACGACGGCACAGAACACTTTCAACTGGATCAGTGTCATGAACGCAGCCCGGTGGGAACGAAGGTGCGGAGCATGCGGCGTGGCGGAATCGAAGTGCAAATCGGATCAGGCGCTCAGCAGCATGCCGGCACGCTGCGCCACGGCGCCGGTCACACGGCCAAGCGGATCACCGGCGCGTACATATCGGACATCGCGGCGCATGTAGAGCACGCCCTGCGTGTGGCTTTGCAACGTGGTGCACTGACCGCTGACGGTGTCGAGCACATCGAATACTGGCTGGCCAATGTCGACCGTCTCGCCGACCTTGACGCGATGGATCAGGATGCCAGAGATTGGCGCACGGAATTGCTCGCTGCCGGCGAGCGGCGTGGCCGGCCCAAGCAGATCCGGCAGCGGCGCGACAGGGCCGTCGACGATCTGCTGATGCGTGAGGTAGGCGATGATCGCATCCGCATCCTGCCGGGCGAGTTCGTACGACACGTCGCGCTGGCCGCGATGTTCGACCGTCACGGCGATCGAGCCGTCGGGTATCGGAAAGTCACGGCCAAAGCGCTCGCGCAACTGCCACCAGGTGAAGCTGTGCGCTTCGTCGAACGAGCGGCCACCGGAATCGAGCGCCAGCAGCGAGGCGACCGCGCCCAGATAACGCGCGAGCGGTTCGACCCGAGGCCAGATCGCCTCACCGGTGTAGAGGTGCATCGCGGCTTCGCGCGAGCAATGCAGATCAAGCACGATGTCGGCGTCGTGGGAGAGCAGCATCAGGCTGCGCTGCAGCGCGTCGAACGTGGTCGACGGTTCGCGGTGCAGCAACGCCGCGCGCCACGCGCCGCGGATCACTGCGAGATTTTGCGCGCTGTCCTGGGTTAGTTTGCCGTCGACGGCCTCGGCGATCTGGCCGGCGAGCATCGGATAATCACGATTAAAATTGCGGCCGCTGGACAGATCGAAACGGCCAATTGGCGCGCCCATCACCCATTGGCTTAAGCCGACCGGATTCGCCGCGCTCACGAGCACGACCTCGCCTCGCAATTTGCCTGCGGCTTCCAGTTCACGCAGCTGTTGTTCCAGTGTGACGGCCACCAGAATGCCCGGTGTTTCGTCCGCGTGCAGGCCGCCCTGGATATAGACCTTCCTCCCGGTGTCCGCGGGGCCGAAGTGAAGGCTTGTCAGTTCATACGCGGCACCGTCACTGGTGTGGGGTAGGGTGTGCAAGGATAGGTTCATGAAAAGGCGTAAGGCGGATCAGGTAGTGGCGGCGATTTGATGCTACGTGGAGTTCGCCCGGTGCAGAAGGCGATCTGCTCGATCGCGATCGACCGCGCGGATCGCCGGCCAATGGAGGCCCGGACCGGCAACCCGGTGGTTCATGCGGACGATGTCACGCGTGTCATGTCATGACGGCGATTCCATCGCGATCCGATGATGCGCGAACACAGGCGGCATCACGTCGATCAGCACCGGCGCAACGGTGCCGGTCTGCGTGGCGTCGAAATAGGCGCGGCGCGGATCGAGGTCTTCAGGCACAGCGCGGGTGATTACCTTGAAGCCGTCAGTGCGATTGCCGCGCAACTCGGGCACGGCCTGCAGCAGCCGCCGCGTGTACGGATGGCTAGGATTGTCGAACACCGCGTCACGCGACCCTTCTTCGACAATATGGCCGCGGAACATCACCACCACGCGATCGGCAATCTGTTCGACGACGCCAAGATCGTGCGAAATCAGCAGGCAGGCAAAGTGGTAGCGTTTTTGCAATGACACCAGCATATCGAGAATCTGCTTTTGCACGGTGACGTCAAGCGCCGACACGGGTTCGTCGGCAACGATTACGGCGGGCCGGCTAGCCAGCGCGCGCGCGATCGCTACGCGCTGACGCTGGCCGCCCGATAGTTGATGCACCAGCCTCGAGCCGAACTGTTCAAGTCCGACATCGGCGAGCGCGGTGGCGACGCGCTGCTGGCGCGCTTTTACATCGAGCGTGGTGTCGAGGCGCAGGCCTTCGCGCACCAGCGCGTCCACGCGCATACGTGGATCGAGTGACGAATACGGATCTTGAAACACCATCTGCACAGAGCGCCGTGCGGCCTGCATTGCGTCGCGACCGGCGTTCAGGAACGGCTTGCCGTTGAGCAGAATCTGTCCTTGCGCGATCGGCGCAAGCCCGAGAATCGATTTCGCCAGACTTGTCTTGCCGCTGCCTGATTCGCCGACGATTGCCACCGTCTCGCCGGCGCGCACGCTCAACGACGACGGATGCACGGCACGGCTTGTCTGGCTTCTGAACCATGTGCCGGGCACCGTGTAGTCGATCGCGACGTCGGTGAGTTCGATCACCGGCGGCGCCGCAGGCATAGCGGGCTCTTCGGCTTGAACCGCGGCGTCGGCATCCGCTTCAGCGCGGCGCGGCAGTGCTTCGAGCAGGCTCAGCGTGTAATCGTGCGACGGCCGCGCCAGCACATTCGCCACCGCGCCGGTTTCCACCACCACGCCGCGCCGCATCACCAGCACGCGTTCGGTGTACGCCGTCACCAGCGCGAGATTGTGGCTGATGAAAATCAACGCGGTGCCTTCCTCGCGCGTGAGTTCGAGCAGCAGGTCCAGCACTTCTTTCTGGACCACGCAATCGAGCGCGGTGGTGGGCTCGTCGGCGATCAGCAGGCGCGGGCGCAACAGCATCACCGCCGCGAGCAGAATGCGCTGTCGCATACCGCCGGAGAACTCATGCGGATAGCGTTTCAGGCAGCCGCGCGGATCACGTACGCGAACCCGTTCGAGCATGCGCACGGCAAGCTCGCGCGCTTCGTTACGACCCAAGCGCCGGCGCCGGACGAGCGCTTCGGTCAGTTGGTCGCCAATCCGTGCGGCCGGATTCAGCGACACCATCGGCTCCTGAAACACCATGCCGATTTCGGTGCCGCGTGCGGCGAGCCATTGCGCGGGCGTATTGTCCAACCACTCGCGGCCGTCGAAGCGGATGCTGCCAGAGACGATCTGCGCGCGCTCGGGCAGCAGGCCGAGCAGTGCCCGCCCGACCAGCGTCTTGCCGCTGCCGGATTCGCCGACCACCGCCAGCGATTCACCCGCGTTCAGCGTGAAGTCGACGCTTTGCGTCACCTGTTTGAGTTGTCCCTGATCGTCGGGGAAACCGATCGTCAGATCGGAGACGGCAAGCAATGGGTTGGGCAGCGCACGCACCGGACTGCGATCGAGCGTCTGCATTACATGACTCCTTTCATACGCGGGTCGAGCAGGTCGCGGACTCCGTCGCCAAACAGGTTGATGCCGAACAACGCGATCGAGATCGAGGCACCCGGGAACAACACCAGCCAGATCGCCTGTTCGATCGCGGTGCGTCCGTCGGCGAGCATGCCGCCCCACGTCGGTTCAGGCGCAGGTACGCCGAGACCCAGAAAGCTCAGTGCGCTTTCCGCTAGCAGCGCCGAGCCGAACAGCGAGGTGGAGAACACCAGCAACGGTGCAACGCAGTGCGGCAGCACGTGCCGGACAAGCGTCCATACACCGCTATTGCCCATGGTGCGCGAGGCAACTACGAAGTCGCGCTCGCGCAGCGACAATGCCGCGCCGCGCGCAATGCGGCTTACCGACGGTGTGTACGCGAGACCGAGCGCCAACACCACGCCCCATTTCGACGGACCGACCACGGTCATGATGCCCAGTGCGAGCAGCAGGCCGGGAAACGCCATCAGCGAATCGATCAGCAAGCTGGCGATGCGGTCGCACCAGCCGCTTGCATAGCCGCAGACCACCCCGATCGAGGTTCCGGCCAGCAGCGCGAACAGCACCGAACAAATGCTGACGGTGAAACTGACGGCCGCGCCGGCCATGATGCGCGACAGCACGTCGCGGCCGAATTCGTCGGTGCCGAACCAGTGATGCCATGACGGCGCCGCGTAGCGGGTATGAATATCGACATCGAGCGGACCGTATGGCGTGTAGACCAGATCGACGATGGCGACCAGCAACAGCAGGCCGACCAGCACGGCTCCGATCACGAGATTGGCGCGCCTGGCGCGCTTCATAGGAGTGGACATGAGGTTCAGAGCTTAAGACGGGGATCGAAGATTGGATACAGCAGGTCGACCACGAGATTGATGAGGACGTACAGCAGGGCGATGACCAGCAGGCACCCCTGGACCACCGGGTAGTCGCGTGAGTAGATGCTTTCCACCAACAGGCGGCCCATGCCCGGCAGCGTGAAGACGGTTTCGATCACCGCGCCCCCTGCCAGCAGGTGGCCGAGTACGAGCCCGATGACGGTCAGCGTGGGGCCGAACGCATTCGGCAGCGTATGGCGCAACAGTACCCGCTGTTCGGGTAATCCTTTGGCGCGCGCATGGGCGATGTATTCGAGCCGCAGCACTTCGATGCTGCTCGCTCGCATCATCCTGGTGACGACGGCGATTTCGCCAAGCGAGACCGCAATCACCGGCAGCACCAGATATCTGAGCGACGCCCAGCCCACTTGCGTGAACGGTTCGAAGCCGAAGGTAGGCAACAGATGCAGCTTCACGCCGAATAGCCAGATCAGCAGGATGCCGGCCCAGAAGCTGGGAATCGACACGAGCAGAATGGTGCCCATCACGACCGCCAGATCACCGCGATGGTTTTGCGCCCATGCGGCAAACAGGCCGGCGGGAATGGCGATCAGGCACGCGATCAAGGTGGCGGCGAGCACGATCTCGGCAGTGACCGGAAAGGTCTCGCGGATGAGTTCGAGCACCGGTTGATGCCGTACGATCGACGTGCCGAAGTCCCCGTCGAGCAGATGCCGGACCCAGATCATGAATTGAGTGGGAATCGACTGATCGAGCCCAAACATATGCCGCATTTGCTGCAGCAAGGCGGGATCGTTGATATCGCCGAGCATCAGCGAGGCGGGGTCACCGGGGATAGCGCGAATCATCCCGAACACGAGCATTGTGACGATGATCACCGTCGGAATCGACATCAAAATACGCTTGATGATGTAGCGGAGCATTGAACAGCCCTAGTTCTTCGTGACGTTGAAAAAGCGCTTCGTGCGCAACGGCCAGGTGCCCATGCCGTGCAGGCGGTTGCTGACCAGCGTGAGGTCGGGCGAGTCATACAGGACGATCATGGGTGCGTCGGCCAGCATCATCTGGTGCAGTTGCGCAAACACCTGTTTTCTGGTGCTGTCGTCGGTCACGCTGTCGAGGCTGCGCAACAGCACGCGCGCCTGCGGGTTCTCCCATTGCACCATCGGATTTCTCGACTTGTCGCCGAGCACATCGCCGTACATCAATGCCGGCTCGATGCGCGCCGAGTAGCCGAATGACATCAGCTGAAAATTGCCGGAGTGGAAATCGTCGGCCTGCGTGCCCCATTCGAGTACCTGCAGCTTGACGTTGATGCCGGCCTGCGACAGCAGCGATTGCAAATAGACCGCTGCGGAGTACATGTGCGGATAGCGCCGATTTGTCTTGAGCGTCAGCGGCTCGCCCTTATAACCGACCTGCGCGAGCAGGCGTTTGACCTCGGCCAGATTCTGCTGGTAGCCGACTGCGTCCGTCGGCGTGTAGAGATCGTCGGCCGTCGGCGTGAGCGACGGGTTGTAGCGTGCCCGCCCCCCGCTCACCGCATCCACCACGCCTGGCAGGTCGACCGCGAGCGCAATTGCGCGGCGCATCCGCGGGTCGGACAACAAGGGATCTCGCGTTTGCATCAGCAGTGCGGCGGGATCTGCGCCTGCGCCAGAAATCAGATGCCAGTTCGGATCGGATGGCGGCAGATTGTTCTCTGAAATGTTCATCGCGTCGATCTGGCCGGACATCAGCGCGGAAAGCTGCGCGGCTTCGTCGGGTATCGCGACGATGCGCACATTCGCCTCGGCCCGCTTGGCGCCCGCCAGACCACTGGACGGCTCGCTGCGCGGCTTGTAGCCGGCGTAGGGCGTCAGCAAGACATATTGCCCCTGCTTCCATTCACTGAAGACGAACGGTCCTGTCGCCACTGGCTTGATCCATTCGCCGTTCGCGCCAACGCTGGACGGATGCAGCACGGCGAGCGGACAGCGCAGTTCGGTCATGCGGGTCAGAAAAAGCGCCGACGGCCGCTCGAGTTCAAAGACAACCGTGTATCGATCGGGTGTCGTTACCGCCAGTACTTTCGGGCCGCGCTCGCCGTTGTAATTGCTGCGGCACACGTAGCCGGAGCGCGGCTTCATCAGATAGTCGTAGCTCCATTTGACTTCCGCGGACGTGAGCGGTGCGCCGTTCTGAAACGTCACACCATGGCGCAGATGAAACGTATAACGCTTGCCGTCCGGCGAAATGCTCCAGCTATCGGCGAGCATCGGTCCGATCGACAGATCACCCCTCAAGGCGACCAGCGATTCCACCACGTTGGCGAGAATCTCGTCGGTATAAGCGTTGCGAAGCACATTGCCCGGCATCGAGGTTGGCGTGTCGGTGCTGATTGCAAAGCGGATCTCGCGAAGCGGCGCGGCAGCGCTTGCCTGCGTGGGAGCGGCGCAGGCCGTTGCGCTGATCGCGGCGGCGGCTAACGCGATCGAAAGGTGCGAAAGCCAGCTGCCCACTGGTGCCTTTGCCAAGCGCTTCACGAATCACACCTGCACGGCAATTGCCAGGCGCCATCGAGCCTCGCACTTGGGCCCACAAAAGAGGGCAAACTAGGGTTCGACATCGAGAGTGTCCTTGTGAAATGAGGAGCGCGTGACGATCGTGGCACCGAGGCCTACTTGTCACGGCCAATCGGCATGACGCGATCGTAAAAGCACGGATATTCGTTGGGAAGAGCAGTCCTGTCGATCGGACACTGAATTTGCGATCATGCGGGAAAACACGGGTAGACCTGAAGTTTGAAGGTAGGTTCGAAGGGCTTGCGGTGAACTGTGTGTCGCAAACGATATAGAGAGCTTGCGTCCGCCGCCGCAACTGCGCCCCCGGAGATCAGTCTCACAGATCATGATCGTCCGAAGTGGTCTTACTTCACAAATTTCTTTTGCCTAGCATGGCGCTGTTGGCCAGATGCGGTATGGCCTGCTGTCGCAACTCAATATGAACCGCTTATCGGACGATGCTGTGGCTGGATTCGTGATTCCAGATGGCGCAATTTACTGCGCACACCGGTTGCATAAGCTGCGGCTGCGCAGTCAACAATTGCGGCAAGGACCGAGCCGTGACGAGGTGCAATGGATCGTCGGTTTCATCGGCGACAGTTGGGTGCGCGGTTCCGGCTTACCTGCTGCTGGCGATCCGGCGCGCGAGCGCTATTTCATGCCCCGCCTGGCACGCGCGCTTCAGCAGCTTTACGGTGATGCAGGCGGAGGTTGGTGCGGATTGTCATACACCACATCTACTGAACGGCGTGGCGGGTCGGCGAATCCCAATCGTCTTTACCAGGCCGGGACTGGCTCGTGGACCACGCAGGTGAACAACCGCCCCGTGCCGGACCTGTGTACGAGTGCAAGCAGCGTGGCGGGCGACGTCATTCGCGTGACCAACATGACGGGACCAACGCGCAGCGTGAAGCTGCATGCGGTGGCGGCGGGCAAGATCGAATATCGGTGGAACGAGGGCGATTGGACGATGCACGATCTGGGCGGCGCAGGCGCGACGCCGGTTAGCAGGCTTGCGGGCTTTCCGCTTGACGGCGGCTGGACCCTCGACTTACGCGTGGTGGCGGGCCCGGTGGAGCTGGCGGGCATCGTCCATAACAGCGGCCGCCCTGGGGTATTGATTCACAATCTCGGCGCGGGCGGCAGTTCGGCGCAGCACTGGGCGTCGGTGAACCAGTCAACATTGGGCAGTGCGGTGGAGTCGTTTGGATTCGACACCTTGATGACCCTTTTTGGCACGAACGATCAGAAGCTGATCGAGCCGCACGAGCATCGCCGCTGTCTCGCCGCACTGATTCAGACGCTAAAGCATGCAGCGCCGCATGCTGATATCGCACTCGGCACGTCGCCCGAAAGCGGTGACGTGCAGGAGCCGCGGCCTCGCCGCCCTATGCGTCTCTATCGCGACGCAGACCGTTCTCTTGCGATCCAGGAAAGGCTGGCGCACGTCGATTTGCAACCGCTGTTCGGCAACCTCGACGAATATCGTTATGGTGGATCTAAGCCATGGCTGGACGCGTCGCTGATTCACCCTGCCGTGCCGGGCATGCGCGCGATCGAGAAGCTCTATCTCAGCCTGTTCAATCCGGTGGCGCATCGGTCCGGATGAATTTATCTTCGATGACGCCGTAGGCACGCATATCTTCCTTGCCGTACTCGCGACATCGATGATGAGCTTCCCTTGTTCGAGCTTTCCGACTCTCTTGGGACGGGGAAACATCCTTTGCGTGATCGGACGCATCGGCCGCGCAGCGAATGAGGCGCCTTGCTGCATCGACAATGGCAGCATCTCCGCGAAATATCATTGAACACGTCGTTGCTCGAATACTGGTAAATCGGAGAACCGCCTGTCACGCTGGCTTCGCGCGGTGAACTCCGCGGAGCTGCGATACAGTGCGACCACCAATGGCAGCCATCGACACCATGTCGTGCTGTACTTCGAACTTCGTTTCATGCACCGGTATAAAGAAAGCAGATGAAGCCGCAATTCGGCGTGATTTTTCGCGGCGGCAACGTGAAGAGTGCGTATGAGGAGCGGCTGCGGAGCATGGTCGAGAGATTGTGCGGCGCGGCCGACGTCCTCGGCGCGACGGTCGACGAGCAGATCGCGCTTGCAAACCAGTTGTCGGCACGTATCGCCGGCGACGCAACGCCCCGTGCGATGACCGTCCCCGAGTCGCGGAGCCTTGCGGCGTGATGGGCGAACTGCTGCTGCTCGATTACGCTGGGTTGAAGTGTCGAACTCGTCGCCGCGAATTCGGCTTGGCGGCGCTGGGCCGTGCGACCGCGCTCGCCGCTGACCACGGCCTCGCCGCGCGCGTAATCTTCATTCCCGCGCTCAAACTAACCGCGAGCTGCGCAAAGCAATGCAGATTGCAGCGGAGAACATCGCGGATAAAACGCTCATAGAAGTTGTTCCGGACAGCCGTTTGGTCTTCGTCTCATTTGACAAACTCGCGGCGGGTGCCGAATGGGATGACGACGTCGAGTACCATTTTCGCTGCCTGCATTGCAATGAAGCATTTGGTTGCGTCCGGAAACGTATCCCGGTAGGCGGTGGGTACTGGAACCGATAGACCCAGCATCGATGCACGCAGCGTCACCGACTAGCAGGGAACGGCCGAGATGGAATGGACACCACCCTCCCTCCGTGGAATTGGGCACGACTGGAGGCTCAAATGAATGCTACGACATACGGATAGACCTTGCAAAACGAGTGTTTTGGATGTACTGGGTCGACGCCCAAACTGGCGAACCGCGAATCGGAAGTTCGGACCTCACGATTAATTGCATTTCTTGCGCAGCGCCCCGCCGGTCGCGTCGCCCTGGAAGCGTGCGGAAGTGTTCACTGGTGGGCGCGTAAGATTCGCGCCCTCGGACATGAGGTGGTGCTACACACGCCCAATCCATTCCACCTTTCATGCAGGCGAACAAGACCGACGCCGCGGACGCCCGGGCAGTTTGGACTGCAGTGCAGATTGCCTGCATGTGGCCCTTGCCGGCAAGACAGAGGATCAGCAAGAAGCCTTCATTGTATGCGCTCGTTACTCGTCAAGTTTCGAACGACGCTCTGGACTGACCTCCAAGGTCGTGTTCAACTTTCGGGGTCAGTCTATTCCCGCGGCGGTTAACTTTACGCTAGGCCGAGATGAGGCAGTCGGCTTGACAGTTTGCTTCGAAAAATTTTTTGAGTGCATGTTTTTTGCGCCGCGCAAATAGGAGCGACTGAATATTGCTTTGATGACGAAGGCAGGGTCATGTTTCCGAGTCCGCGTTTCGCGAACGGGAGCGCCACTTTGCTGGTGTCATACCAACCTGCCGTTTAAACGTGCGCTGAAACGCAGCTTCCGATTGATACCCCACCGCTTCGCCGATCTCGGCCACGGACATCCCAGTTTGTGCCAGTTTACGCCCAGCCAGCGCCATGCGAATCTGCGTGAGCACGACGCTGGCTGATTGGCCGATCGCCCTGTCAAAGTGGCGTACGAAGGTGGCGCGCGACATGTGACACAGCTCAGCCAGTTTGGGGACCGTCCACGGCTTCTCTGGTTCATCGAACATGGCCGCGAGAGCCGGTTGAAGGCGCCGACGTTGCGCAAGCGCAAGCAGGCCGCGCGGCGCGTCATCGGCGTGGCAGGCGCAGCGCAGAGTGAGCGCGAAAAGGGCGGCAGAAAGGTGGTTCACGACCGTCGCGCTTCCCGGGCGTTGCTCGAACGCCTCGTCACGCATTAATTGAATGACTCGGGCGAGCCTGGTTGCAGCAAAGGCAGCGTCGCGCAACTGTCCATCGTTCTCCTTAACGCTGCTGACCAGCAAACGACTGGGCAGATGGTCGCGCATTAGCTGCTGCGGCACGACTGGCAAAACGAAACGCCCGCACAGCACGTCGGCAATCTGGCTAGCACCGCCGTTCGTGGCAATGGTCAATCCGTCCTTATGCTGCTCGCGGGCCGCGCGGGGCGGATTGCCGCTACCATCATGCAACCAGTGAGCGCTGCCGGACGGGATCAGCAGGATATCGCCGGCTTTCATGCGAAGCGCAGGCTCGCTCTTCCCGCCCGTCCGGCTTTCCACGACCGCTTCCCCACGCAGAAGCACGTGATACGGCACTTCCCATTCGTTTGCCTCGGGTCGGTCAATTCTCCACGGCGAGCCAAAGTGACAACGTACGTCTAGCCGCCCAGCGACCGGTATCAGCGACAGCATTCGATCGAGCAGTTCCATAAAAGCGTTCTGTGTCAAGTCGCGAAAGTGTGGGTTCCAAATTATATCTGCGCGTCCCCTTGGACCGGCCCTGTTGCTATAAAGGCAACGCGTTCCACAGGGAAAGGAGGGCATGTGCGGCGGCCGCTGAAGTTTAAGCTACGCCCGTCACTAGTCACAGCGGCAACTGTGAGGATCACGCGTCACGAGATTCTGCGCCGGCAACAAGTTGCACTGGGGCGACGGGTGTTGGAACCCATCACGGGATTCGTCAGTCCGGTTGCCTCAATCCAACTAAGCCCCTGTCTGGTGGTCCCAGGAAGCGCGTTTTCGTATTTAGGGTGATCCCAGTCGCCGACACGCGTATTCTGCACATGCCTCAGGTTCATCAAGACGCGACGCTGGATGGCGCGTGTGTTACCACTCTCGGTTTGTGGAATTGGGTGGTTGAGTAGTGTGCGTTTGGATGACCTCCGGCTTTCCGAGTGGAAGTGTGCTGTTCGCCAGCAGCTGACGCCCGCTCGGAATCATCTGAGTTCCGATAACCATCCCAGTAGCCCCACCAGGGCGACTATAGGCGGTGCTGTGGAGCGGACATGAATCAGGCTAGATATCGCTCCGGCGAGAAGGCAGCCAAGAAGTGACGGGATATAAGGCTTCATAGCCAGGAACTTCTTCGGGCGCGCATACCACCATGCTTGACGTTTTTACGTTGCGTTGCAGGCCCGCCCCGAATGACGATTCAGAGCCAGGCCTCGCCGCTCAGCAGATATCGTTGGATATCGTTGCCTCAGGTATTTGCCGGAACCGGGGCAAGAGATTCGTGTTTTGTTTTGGTGCGCTGAGCGGCGTTATGGACCCTCGTATAGGCATAGTCGACGCCCATTCCGTATGCGCCCGAATGCTCTTTCACGATATCTATCACGGCGTCATAGGTTTCTTTGCGCGCCCAGTCGCGTTGCCACTCGAGTAGCACCTGTTGCCACGTGACCGGAACGGCGCCGGCCTGGACCATGCGCTGCATTGCGAAGTCGTGTGCGTCTTTCGATGTGCCTCCGGACGCATCGGCAACCATGTAGATTTCGTACCCGCCTTCGAGCATTGCGCACAGCGCGAAAGTCGTGTTACAGACCTCCGTCCACAGGCCGGACACCACGACCTTGTTCCGGCCGTTTTTCTTCAGCGCGTCGCGGACCTTCTGGTCGTCCCACGAGTTCATTGACGTTCGCTCCAGAGTAGGATGCTCCGGGAACACGTCGAGCAACTCTGGGTACGTGAAGCCGGAAAAGCTCTCGCTCTCCACCGTCGTTATAGTCGTCGGTACGTTGAACGCCTTCGCCGCCTTCGCGAGTCCGACGACATTGTTCTTCAGGACTTGCCGGTCGATTGACTGAACGCCAAAAGCCATCTGGGGTTGCTGGTCTATGAAAATGACCTGGCTGTTGGCCGGAGTAAGTACCTCCAGTTTCGCTTGGCTCATGATGTCCTCTCTTCAAATGAGGTTTCAACAAAACGTCGCGCCAGACGTGAGCGTCGGGCAACTGTTCCGGTTGTCTGAAGACTGCAGAAACTACATGTCCTCGCTGAAAAAAGAGGACATAAGCGATGGCGTCTCTTGTTCCAGAATCATCATAGTTCACATTGCCAGGATGTGAAGTTGTCAATAGCGATATCAGGAGTTCTCTGGATGAGGGCGGCGCTAACCTGACCTTTTAATTGGAGATTGGAAGGCCTAAGCTGCTAGGGCACCGGAAGAAATCGGGTCCGCGGGCTGCGGGCTTCGGTCGGTTTGTGTACTTCCCGGAGCACTTGATTCGTCGTCCGTGCAACGTCCTTGAACGGCGGGTGATCATTGGTTCTCGCTTCGGTTCAAGCGCTTGTTTCCGGCTTTGTCATCGTCGCCGCGAGTGCCTGCGCGCGGTGTACCAGAGGAGGGTTAGTCGATGAGAGCTTATGTGCTTTCGCTGCCGGATGGAATCCTGGTAGGCGTGGTCTATAGCTTGATTGGCGTCATGTCACCGGCCCCTCCCGTAGTAGCCCTCGTGGGTCTGCTAGGAATACTCGCTGGTGAGCAAAGCAAATCTTCCCCGTTGCAAAAAAAATGCTTGCGGGCGCCAACATTCGCGCAGCCTGGAAAGAGGAGCATTGCAATCAGCCACCTGTTTGGGTCTTTGCCCGGCCGCAACTCCGTAGGCTCTCGACCCAAAGAGGAAATATCGTCTGAGGAGAATCGCTCATGACGTCTCCTCAAGATGCATCGGACCTTATTTTTTTTAATGGCCGGTTTACGACATTGGACAAGTCGAACCCAACTGCCACTGCGGTCGCTATCAGGGATAGTAAGTTCACGGCCGTCGGTAGCGACAGCGAGGTAAGTCAGCTCCAGTCCGGCAGGACGCGCAGTGTCGACTTGAACGGACGCTCGGCACTTCCGGGTTTAATCGACAATCATCTTCACATCATCCGTGGCGGCCTGAACTTCAATATGGAGCTTCGTTGGGATGGTGTGCGGTCATTGGCAACGGCGATGGACATGCTGAAAGCGCAGGTTGCTATCACCCCGCCGCCTCAATGGATACGTGTCGTCGGAGGGTTCACGGAGCACCAGTTCGACGAACGTCGGCTACCAACCATCGTGGAGTTAAACGCGGCAGCTCCGGACACGCCGGTTTTCATGCTGCACCTATACGACCGCGCGCTGTTGAACGCTGCGGCATTGCGAGTGGTGGGCTATACGAAAGAGACGCCTGAGCCCCCTAGGGGCGAGCTTGTGCGCGATAGCGCGGGTAATCCGACGGGATTACTGCTGGCGAAGCCCAATGCGGCCATCCTCTATGCAACGTTGGCGAAGGGCCCTAAGCTTCCGCTTGATTATCAGTTGAACTCGACGCGGCATTTTACGCGCGAGTTGAACAGATTGGGCGTGACCGGAGCGATTGATGGTGGCGGTGGTTTTCAGAACTTCCCCGAGGATTACGAGGTCATCCAGAAACTCGAGGCTGAAGGACTGCTGACCATCAGGCTGGCCTACAACCTGTTCACTCAAAAGCCCAAGCGTGAGAAGGAAGACTTCCTCAACTGGACGAAGACTTCGCGGTACAAAGACGGGAACGACTACTTTCGGCACAACGGAGCAGGCGAGATGCTCGCGTTCTCTGCTGCGGATTTTGAAGACTTCAGGGTGGCCCGCCCGGATATGCCTTCGGAAATGGAGGCCGACCTCGAACGGGTCATCCGTGTGCTAGTGGAGAACCGCTGGCCGTGGCGCATGCATGCGACGTACGACGAGACCATCAGTCGCGCGCTCGATGTGTTCGAAAAAGTAAACCGCGACATACCGCTCGCCGGACTTAACTGGTTCTTCGACCACGCCGAAACAATTACAGAGAAATCGATGGACCGCATCGCTGCTCTTGGTGGGCGCATTGCGGTCCAGCATCGGATGGCGTATCAGGGCGAGTATTTCGTCGAGCGATACGGTGAAAAGGCTGCTGAAAGGACGCCGCCTGTTGCACGAATGCTGGAGAAAGGGATTCATACCTCCGCGGGGACCGATGCAACTCGCGTAGCGTCCTACAACCCTTGGGTCTCACTGTCGTGGCTGGTGACAGGCAAGACGGTCGGTGGCATGCGCATTTATCCCCAGCGCAACTGTCTTGACCGTGAGACTGCACTGCGCATGTGGACTGAGAAGGTCACCTGGTTCTCAGATGAAGTCGGTAAGAAGGGGCAGATTGCAGTCAGTCAGCTCGCAGACCTGATTGTTCCTGACCGCGACTTCTTTGCTTGCACCGAGGACGACATCGCTAGCACTTCGTCTTTACTTACTGTGGTAGGCGGCAAGATAGTGTACGCGACTGGCGAGTTCGCCGCGCTGGACGATAACCCGCTACCTCCCGCGATGCCCGACTGGTCTCCGGTGCGGAAGTATGGGGGGTTTGCCGCGTGGAAGCAGGTCGAGGCGTCTGGTGCTCCGTTGCAGCGCATTGCGTCCACCGCATGCGGCTGCGCGCGTGCTTGCGCGGTGCACGGGCACAAGCACGGTCGCGCCTGGTGCTATGACGCGCCGACCTCGGACTACTAGGGCTTTTGGGGAGCGCTTGGGTGCGCGTGCTGGGCGGTCTAGAGCGGGAGCAACGGTGAACAGTCCATCGTGGGTCGAGATGCTATTGCGTCAACCGTGGGTAATGCCACTGGTCCGCATTTGTCTCGTCTCAGCCTTCCTGGTTGGCGGCGTCTCGAAATTGCTGCATTTCGATGCTGCGGTCGCCGAGCAGGTGCACTTCGGCCTCCAACCGGGGTGGCTTTGGGCGGGCCTGGCAATTTTTGTCGAGATAGCTGGCTCCGTCTGCGTTATCACGAACCGGTTCACGTGGCTAGGGGCGGGAGGGCTGGCTGCGCTGACGCTCGTGGCGATGATGGTGGCGAACAACTTCTGGCGTCTGGAGGGCGCGGCGCGCTTCATGGCGTTAAACAGCTTCTTCGAGCACCTCGGGCTGATTGCCGCCTTCGTAATGGTCACCTACCTTGCCAGCGGCGAGCGACGGTCTCGCGTCTAGAAAGACAGTACAGGAAACTCACTATCATGCGTAGAGTTCAATCTATTGGCGTCACCGTTGCCTTAACTTTAAGT
>NZ_JAVDVL010000013.1:0-172584 GCF_031456815.1 Paraburkholderia strydomiana | reverse complement strand
GGTTCTTGCTCTTCTTGGTCACGTTTGTGTCGGTCATTGGACGTTATTTCCGTTATCGTCTCATGACCTCTTCACACGAAATATCTGACAGGCTCATCTGCCGTCGCGCAGATGGCAGTGGATTTGTCACCAGTTTTCCGTACCCGTCAAGCTCATACGCCTGCGTCCCGCCCGATGTCACCGCTGTCGTAGCGCGGCGCCATGCAGCAAGCAGTCCGGTTCTGTCGAGTAGTGCAGGCACCTCCATGACGGGTCTCGCGACGAATTCACTTATTGCTTCTGCAACAGCATCACTGTCAGTAAGCCTTCTTCATGCCACCACTGCCCGAAGCCGGTGCCTCCATTCCTCCCTTCTTCTGTATCTTCGGCTTCATCTGCTTCTGCGAGATGTCGCCCGACTTGCTCATGGTATTTGCGCCAGACGCGCCCGATGGTGACTCCGTGGCTCCGCTGGCATTCGGCGTTCCCATTCCGGTGCCGCCTTGGCCTGCACCGGCGGCACCACCACTTGTACCCGCACCCTGGGCGAAGGCGGTGCCGGACAAAATCAGAATGAGTCCTGAAAACAGTAGTCCTTTCGTAGCAACTCGCATGATGGTCCCCTCGTGCAAGCGACCAGTTGCGGCCTAGGTCGGTGCAACTCCCGCTGCGTAGAGTCGCGCAATTTGCGTGCCGCCGGGCCGCAGATTTGTCTTCTCATTCACATCATTGGAGTGTCTGTCGGACGTTCCGCTTCATGGAGGGCACGTCGACCGTCGGTCGCAACCCCATGGGACGCCAGACGCCAGGGGTCGCAGTGAAGCAGTTCGACGGCAGCCGTTTCCCCGAGCCGTTTCGCCAAGGCAATCAACGAGCCGTACGATGCAATTTCGTAGTGCTCCACCTTCTGGGCTGACGCGATGCGCGCCGTGTCGAGAACCGGGCCATTCTCGATTTCGGCAATCTGCTCCTGCCCCTCTTCGACGAGACCGTCCATTGCAACGCACTTGATGCACTGGAGTCGATTCGGCTGGCTTCGACGACCTGGTCAATCCTTCCAATCTGCAGTTGGCGAAGTGCTCGCATATGTCAGTCTCATTTGCGTTACCGGCGTCTGGCGTCGCAACGTCCGGGAAACGGCTTCAGCCGTGGCATGGGAGTTGCGGGCCAAAGATGCATCTCTGTGTGGGAAAGACCATGACAATTCTTGACCCCACGAAGCAGCAGAAGACAGGCGGCAAAGATGCGGATACAGTTACCGGCGGAGTCCGCGATGGGCCGCTCGCGGATGTGATGGCCGCCTCAACCCTGGACGACGCCAGGGTGATGTCGGCTGACGGAGAACATGTTGGGAAAATATCCGACATCATGCTCGACGTGCAAAGCGGCCGCGTCGCATACGCCGTCCTGGCAGAGGGCGGCTTTCTAGGCATCTGTTGCACATTGCACGCCATTCCGTGGAGCGCGCTGATGCTGGACGCTGACGAGAAGTGTTTTTTCGTCGACATGACGGCCGAAGAAATCAGGAACGAGCCCGGTTTTGACAAAGACCACTGGCCATCCATGGCGGACGCGCAATGGGGCGCTACGGTTCATCAGTACTACAACCGCGCGCCGTACTGGTCTCCTGCCCGCACGGCTCCCGAAAGTGAAGACCCCACTGACTTATAAAGCATCTGCTGGACAGGCGTGATGCGAAGCGGCCGCCGCCGCTGGATAGCGCAACATGGCAGGCACCCAGTACCGCGGGCCGCCACCTTCCTTACGGACGAAACCATGACCGCTCATCGAAAAATGCAGATACGCGACGCGGACCGCCCGTCGCCGAACAGATGCGGTCTGGCGACGCCCTCAACTCGCCGCGCCAGACGGCGCTGCACCTGACCTGCAGTCGCAGGATGACGACGCATTGGCCGACGAAGACGCGCGCTGAACAAGCTGACCTGTTCCCGGAAGGGGCGCCGCGAGCGGAGATTTTCAATGGACGACCGATTCGACAGACGTGAGTTGCTGCTTCACCTCGGAGACATGCTTGAAGCTTTGAGCTGTCTGGCCCGGACGGGTGCGCCCGATACGCCGGTGGTGCAGCTTGCAAAGGAACAGGACTTGTTCCGGGATTTTGGTTTCCTCCGGGCGATTGCCCCGAAGATGACGGTGGCCGAATTCAGCGAACGCGTCGCCAGCGCGTTCTTTCTGTGGCCAAAGACACTGCTCGATACCGAGCTGAACCGGAAAGCCGTGGCGTCAACCGTTCAGCACGAGCTCTTTGACGGTAACGCCGACGGCTGGAACGCGTATGTCGCTCACATGCAGAAAAAGGTAAAGTGGTTCGGGAGCGGGCTTCACGAAATGACAAATAATGTCGCGGACGAACTGACTCCAGCCGGCGTTGCGCCGTCCGCGACGCGGAACTCGCCCGGGGAGCGGAGGGGTTGGCCCTGGCCCGACCCAAAGACGAGGAGCTGACCGCTGTACGTCGTGGAAATCAACGCCAGATTCAAGCCACCGGCGCGCCCCGGCCCAGCCTTGGCGAATAGCGCGTCAGGCGACGAACTGTCTCCGTTGAAAAGGACGGCGGCCTACTTGCGAGTCGGCCGCCTGACACAGCTTCGACGCTGCGGCGCAATGCCTTCAGCGCAGCCTCGAAGGCACGCGGTTAATGGTGACGCGTCGTCCGGTCCTTCGCCGCTTCCCTGGCGTCACCAACGTCCTTCCTGGCTGCTCCCGCAGCCTGCTCCACATCACCTTTCAGTTCCCGGGACGGTCTACCCATGACCTTGCCCATTGCCTCGTTAACCTTGCCCCTCATCTTCTGAGCAACGCCTTTGACCTGGTCCTTGTTCATGATGCATTCCTCCGAATATGCGACCAACGTCGCGCTAACAGTTGCGACACATTCAGTATAGGAAAAGCGCCTCCTTCGTGAAGCAGAGGCGACAGGCGAGGTTGCAGGCTTTGCGAATGGGAAATCGCACGGACGAGACGTTAGCCTGCCGGAGCACCGCGGTTAGAGCGCTTGCGGCATGCATCGCGCGATGCCCGACAACGCCGCAATGCGGCGCCTTCGGCGCGCTGGGTAGATGCGAGGGTGACCCGGCCGGACGTCGCGACCGGCGCGCCGCTCGTGGCGTCATGACGAGTAGCGTGGATGCGGGTCCGCTTGGTCAGCATTCCTCTACTGTTTTGCCGACGCAAACAACAGTAAACTCGTCCGACCGGTGGCGAAATCAGGTTTGACGCTGTACTCCGCGCAACCGTTATAGCGGGCCCACCGTAAGCCTCGTCCTCTGTCATGTCTGCCCGACGGCAGTTGGTCCGCCGCTCCCTTGGGGAGCTTCACATCGCACTTCGCCTAGGTGCGTCGCGGGTCAACCACCGCAGTGCAAAAGCGTCGCACACGTGCGGAACGTGCCTTGCTGAACATGCACACACCCTATTGGAGTTCATCATGGCAAATCAACCGACAGAGCAACTCGCTACTGAAGACAAACCCGGAAGAAGTGTCGGCCATGTAGTCGAAGACACGTTTGCGGCAAATGACGCATCGTCGGCCGGAAGCGTGAGCCGCATTGACCCCGACGACAAATCGACGGACCAGAATGCCGAGGAGAGTGATGTTCCCGGTACTGACCCGGACGAGGACATTCCGGACGAAGAGACGCCATCCGAGCCTTCCCCCGGCGACATCCCGCCGGAGCGCGAAGCGCCGCAGGGACGCGCAACCGCGTGAACTGACTGCAGGACTGGCCCGGATGGAGGCGACGTCCACGATTCCTCCAGTTAGGCAAAATCTGGGTCAGCGGCTGGCAAGCATTCCAATGATGAGGCCGCCAATGAGCGCCATCGTGACTGCTTTCCACGGAGCTTCATGAACATAATCATCGGTCGATTCTGACACGACGCGGTACTTCGTCCTGACCGCCTCCTGCGCACAGGCAATCTTGTCCTTCAGGTCTGAGAGCCTCCCCGCACTGGTTTGGGCATCGTTGCGCTGTGGAGATGACTCCGGGCCGCCGGACCGGTCGGACGCGACCGGTTGGGGCACGGCTGCCAGGGCGGTGGGTTGATGCGACTCGGTCATTTGAACCTCCCAATTACGTTTGAATGGTCCACAGCTTGAGCAAATCGCGTGCCTCGCAGAGGCGTGAAGTCGCCATTCGCACAGGTCTCGGCACTCCGACACGCGAGTTTTTCCGCGCACGCACCGCCTGTCGACGGACCGTCGCCTGCGGTGGATGCCCGTATCAGCTGCCTCGCCTTAGGCAACGACGCGGCCTCTGAACCACTGCGAAATTGAGAACGGGAAACGTGGGTCAACGCGGTCGTCGTTTTAGCCGTGAGACGTTGACGACGCTTTCCGGATGTTTGTCGACGAAGCGGCTTGCTATGAGAATGCGTGCAGGCGCGTGGGCGTCAATGCAATCAACGTTGCCGAGTCGTTTGCCAACGACCCCAGTCCGGCGACGTCTGTCGTGATGATGCTCTAGAGGGCAACGCCTGCGGAGTTCCGCCAGGGGATGTCCTGCAAGACTTTCTGGGGGCAGAGTTGCTCCGGCGTGACGTGTACTCTTTGGCAGTTGAACGCTAGGGCGCAGTTCTTGGGCAGAGCCTGCGTTTGGACCGCCGCGCCCTCGTCTGGGCCGCAGAGGACATCCCGCTTCAAAAGTCGCCCGAATCGACCAGATGAATGAGGCAGCGCTGATAAATTTCTCTTGCAACCGGCGAGCGAAAATCGAGGTGCAGATTCTCACAAAACAGCGTCCTCACTGATTCTGGCGTCACGTCAAATTGCCGCGAGTCCTCAAGACCTTCAGCGACATCTAATGCCTGAGCACCGAGCAGGACCCGTTGCATTCCTTCGACTGATACGTCGTTCGCCTTTAACCACAGCATTGTCGAGTCGGCGAGATGCTCCACCGATAGCCATTTGCCCGACATCTGCCGTGCAAGCAGCTGCGACACGACCAGATAGGCCAGGAGTTCGGCGCGAGCACGCAAGTCCGTATTTAGCGAGTTACTCATCGCGAGATTACCTTCGACACAGCTATTTCAGCATTGTAGATGTGGCCAACTGAAGTGGTCCAATGTCATCACCAACGAAGCCATCTGGAAGGTTCCCGGGCCGTTAAGCTACCGGTCAATGCTCCTCCCGCTGCGCCACGGACCAACATTCACGCAGAAAGGGTGCAGGTCGCGCTGCCGCCCGCAAGCGGTAAGCAGGTCCGCAGCGGGGATACGACTATCTGACTCCCAGGTTCGGACACACCGGCCGCGCTGACACGTCCGACGAAGGGCAGTTGACCTTTTACGGCAACACCCTCCCAGCTGCAGATGTGCCTCTTGGTCGCGCAGTCCGCATACCCGCAGGAGTGAGGGCTTGTCAGACGCTCGCAGCGGCTGGAATGCGTTATGCGGGGTCTTCGAAGCAGTTCTCTCCACCAGCGCGGCGCTCGTCGCGCTACCGCCAGAGCGAATCAGCTCTGAGACACAACGCCCGCCATGGTGTCACCCATATGGGTTCCGCTGTCCGGACCTGAACCTTCTCAGTTGCACTTTATGGCAGCGCAATACCTGCGCCGGACGATGGACCTTCCGATTCAACCTTGTAGTCGGTGCGTTGACCTTTACGGGCAACCTGCCACTGAGCCGCCGCACGCCGGCCTCAGTTTGAACAGCGCCAGCGCCGTCACCGGTGCGGAGGAGCATTACACGTGCGAACGATGCCGCGCAGTGTTTGCGCGGATTCTCAGAGGGCCGGCGAAACTCCGGATTTGGTTGTTGCTGAACGCCAGCCAACACTAGCAGCTGGAGTGTCGCGCCTAAGAACCGGACTTCGGGAAGCGAGGAGTTGGTCCGGCGAAACGTTGCATCGCAAACCGGGCTCGTCGAGGACCTGCTCGACCTGAGCCACATCTCTTCGGGAAGCTGGCTGTTACTACGAGACCAATGCTCCTCTCCCACAGCCTGTTTGCTGAGTTGCGGGAGGACGGACCGCTTGCAGAGGCAAAAGGCGTAACGGTCCGCAACATGTCTCGTCCGAGTGCCGATAATGGGCGGTGCCGCCCGACTGAGGAAGGCATCACAATGCAGTGCGCACTCTCAGTGGGTGAACCTATAGTACTGAGCAGCACGGAGACATGCCATGGGCCGAGCGGAGTATGAAGGTGCAATCAACCGGTTGGTTGCAGCGGCAGAACTGGTAGTGTCTGGTGCATCGGACGAGCAGAGACTGGATGCGCTTCCGATGCTGGCGTTCTTTCGACTTCGACGCACACGCATTGCGGAGCACGGCGCGCCACATATCGCGAACCAGGACCTCTTCGGGGAAATCGCGACCGCCGCACTCACGATGGCGGGCCGCAACGAGTTTCTCGCGGCATCCGCGCTTCTGACCCAAGCACAGACGCTTATTGAGGCCTAGCTAGTCTCCAGCCGGTTGTTAAAGCGTAGACGGTTCGTCGTCTTCCGTCTGAGTGTCGAAATATCGCCCTGCTATTTCTTGTTTTCCCGGTACGCTGAGGCCTCGTCGGCGCGGCAGTGGTTTTACGATACCTTCAATCGGACGTGGAAGCAGGTTTAAGCGCTGGGCCTGCGGCAAGAGGCAGAGAGTCTACAGTGAGGTCGCGTTGATAGAAGCCGGAAAATTGCTCCAGGTGGCGGGCCGCCTCCGCCGGGTTGAGTCCGTCGTTAAGCACGGCGCTGGAGAAGCCGGTTCGCGCCATCTGCAGCAGTTGGTCGACCTGGACGTCACCCGTTGCCCGCAAATCTCCCAAGAAGCGTAGCCTCCGGCGCAAGAGATACGCCTGGCTATATGCTCGGCCGTCGGTGAAATGCGGAAAATGCAGTTCAATTCGCTCCACGCCGGCGAGCTCGCCTGCTAGCGTCATGGGGTCCGCATCGTTGGGCAGCCTCAGAACGCTCAGTTGTTCGCCATCTTGAGCCGCGCGCCTGTCGATGACTTTAAAGCGGGGAATATTGTTCACGCCAGCACCTCATCTTGGTTTCGAGCGCCATTAGCCGCCGCCTTGAAGGGGTCAAGGCCGACGCGACGCAACGTCTCGATGAAGCGTTCGTACCGCCCCTGTTCCTGGTGTTCCCGAAGGTCGCGATATGCGCTGAGGATGGCCTCGATTGCATCAGGAACTTCGGCAGCAGAAAACGACGGACCAATTACCTTGCCGGGCTGCGCGGTGCCGCTGGCCCGGCTCCCGTCGGCCCCGCCCAACGTAATCTGGTACCACTCCTTCCCATCCTTGTCGACGCCTAGCACTCCGATATGCCCGCTATGGTGATGGCCGCAGGAGTTGATGCATCCACTGATATGGACATCGATGTCACCGATGTCGTCGAGTTCGTCGATGTCTTGATACCGTTCGGCAAGAGCCTGCGCGACAGGAATCGAACGCGCGTTGGCCAGCGCGCAAAAGTCTCCTCCCGGGCACGCGATGATGTCTGTCATCAAACCGATGTTTGTGCTGGCGAGACCGAGAGCGCTCGCAGCCTCCCACAGCGCGAATAGCCTGGACGCGGGCACCCAGGGCAAAACGATGTTCTGGGTGTGGGTGACCCGCGCCTCACCACCGGAGAAACGGTCTGCCAAGTCTGCCAGGCGCTCCAACTGCTCCGCCGAAGCGTCTCCTGGCGCGTGGCCCAGCCGTTTGAACGACAGCGTCACGATGCGCAGCGCCGGTTCCCTATGCGGCGCCACGTTCCGCCGCATCCAGCGCGCAAAACGGTCCGGGACGGCGGGTGCATCTGCTTGCGAACTGCCGGTAGCCTCGGCGACTGTCTCGGGCGGCACAAATGCGGCGGTCACACGGTCGAGTTCTGCTTGTGTGATGGTGTGCGGAGCGCCGTCAAGTTCAACGATTTGCCGGAACTCCCGCTCGACGTCGGCGATGTAGCGCTGTCCTTCTGCCTTTACCAGAATCTTGATGCGCGCCTTGTACTTGTTGTCGCGCCTGCCGTAGCGGTTATACACCCGCACGACCGCTTCAATGTAGTTCATGATTTGGTTCCATGGCAGGAACTCCCGCAGAACCATTGCAATCATTGGCGTTCGGCCCATACCGCCGCCGACCGAAACGCGGAATCCCAGGTCGCCCGAGCTGTTCCGCACCAGTCGGAGACCTACGTCGTGCCAGTCGGTCGCCGCTCGGTCATCGGTGGCGCCGGTGACTGCAATCTTGAACTTGCGCGGCAGATAGGCAAATTCAGGGTGCAGTGTTGTCCACTGCCGCATCAGCTCAGCGAAAGGCCGTGGGTCGGCAATTTCGTCAACGGCCACGCCAGCACGCTCGTCGCATGAAATGTTTCGGATGCAGTTTCCGCTCGTCTGAATGCCGTGCATGTCAACAGACGCCAGCAGGTCCATGACATCGGCAGCTTTGGCCAAGGGAATCCAGTTGAATTGGACGTTCGTCCGGGTGGTGAAGTGCGCGGTATTTGTTGGCAGCTGCGTCGAGCCGAGCTTCGCCTGAGCCTCCATGGCACTGCGATACACAGATTCGGTCGGGGTATCGTATTCGCGTGCGATGCGGGCGAGGACGCGCAATTGCGCGCTCGACAACTCACCATAAGGAACCGCCACCCGCAGCATCGGGGCGTGCCGCTGCACGTACCATCCGTTCTGAAGTCTCAGCGGGCGAAAATCGTCTTCGCTCAGTTGCCCGCTTTGCCACCGCTCTAGCTGGTCGCGAAACTGTGCTGCACGGCTTTTGACGAAGGCTTTGTCGAACTCGGTATATCGATACATGGGTGATGAGCATCTCCAGTCACGTCCTTCCAAACGTGCGCTTGGCGCGCGCGAGGCAAACAGCGACGGTAGATGCGTCAAGACCAACCCGGAAGGAGCAGTTGCCGGCGATTTCTGCGTAGCAGTGGGCCGTGGCAGGCCCGGCGACCTGAGACACGTTCATTCCGGGGTAGCATGCAGCCTGAGAGACGACTCGTGGCTCCTCATGTCAAGCAGTGCTGTGGGCCCGGCCTGGATAATGCGCACCAAGGTCCAACAATGACTCGGTTTGAAACCATTGCTAACAACCTGGCAGAACAAATCCGCGCGGGCCAGATTCCGGTGGGCGCCCGGCTTCCGTCATTGCGACAAATCATCTCGCAATATGGCGTCAGTCAGACGACGGTCTTCCGAGCCTACTATCTGCTCGAGCAATGGGGTTTAGTCCGCGCGGAGGAGCGCGCCGGCTACTTCGTTACGCCTGGCGCGGCAGTTCACGCTGAGGTCCCCAAGCAGAAGCAGGACGACGCGCCAAAGAAGGTCGACATCAGCGACCTTGTGTTCTCGGTCCTGGAATCGACGCAGCATCCCGACATTGTGCCGTTGGGCTCGGCGTTTCCTTCGCCAACGCTGTTTCCGTCGTCGCGGCTGTTGAAGTCGCTCGTCGCCGGAACGCGCTCGCTCAGTCCCTGGAGCACGGTTGAAGACCTTCCTGGCAGCGACCGTCTTCGCCAACAAATCAGATTGCGATATGTGGGAATTGGACTCGCAGTCGCTTCCAAAGAAATCGTTGTGACCAACGGCGCTCTGGAAGCATTGAACCTCTGTCTGATGGCAGTCACGCGGCCAGGCGACGCCGTGGCGGTAGAGTCGCCGGGGTTCTATGCCGCCTTGCAAGCAATCGAGCGTTTGGACCTGAGAGCAGTCGAGATTCCCGTGGACCCCATCTTGGGCCTAGACCTGGACGCACTGCGACGCGCGCTCGAGCAGCACCCCATCCGGGCTTGCTGGTTCATGCCCAACTTCCAGAATCCGACGGGAACTTCTTTGTCGATTGAAAAGAAGCGGGCTCTAGTTGAGATGCTGCGGGAAAAGCAGGTTCCGCTCATCGAGGACGACGTTTATCAGGAGCTCCATTTCAGCCGCGACCGCCCCGTGCCAGCAAAGGCATTCGATACTGAAGGACTCGTCATGCATTGCAGCTCGTTCTCGAAGACGCTAGCACCCGGTTACCGGGTTGGATGGGCCACAGCGGGCCGATTTGCGGACAAAGTTCGGCGACTCAAACTAATGACAACGCTGTGTGCAAGTATCCCCGCCCAGGCTGGCATAGCTGACTACCTGGAGAACGGCGGCTACGACAGGCATCTGCGCTCCCTACGCTCATCGCTTCAAACGCAACTTGGACAGATGGAGGCCGCGCTGCACCGATGGCTGCCCGACGCGGTCAAGTGGACGCGCCCACACGGAGGCTACATGCTGTGGATGCAACTCCCACAGTCTGTCAAAGCGATGGAGCTTCACGCGCTGGCGAGCGAACGCGGCGTCAGCATTGCGCCAGGCCCAATGTTCTCAGCGACACACGCTTTTCAGAACTGCGTGCGGCTCAATTTCGGGCACCCTTGGGATGCCCGCTTTGAAAATGCAGTTCGAGCACTTGCCGAGATTCTGGACTCACCCACAGTTCGCGCCTGACGATGTCGCGAAGCACAGACGCGCGCTGCGACACATGTCCGCAGTCAAAAACCCTGCGCTGAACTTGTTCCATTGACAATCAGCTCGACTACACCAAGGATGAGCAACCCAATCATTAGAGCCAGCGCCACTGCGACAAAGGGTAGCAGCACCATGTTGACATTGGCCAAATCGGCTTCATGGTTTGCACGCTTGCGCACGCCGAAGAAGCTGGCCAAAACCATGCCGACCATACGTAGCAGTTCCACGACCTTTCTCCTCAAAACATAAGTCACGCACGCATATTGAAGAACGGCGAAGGACGCGGGAAGTAGCAGATACCGCGTGATGCAGGTAAGCAGCCTCGATTTCTTCGTTGCGGCAAATGGCCGCCGCCCAGCTCGTGACCTGCGCCAGGGAGCCGTCCGGACTGAACGCCGGTAGCCCGCTTCGGGCCGAGTCCGCCGACGTGACGCCGTAATAGGTTTGATTAAGGCCCTGGATGACGCATGTCGCGCCCATGCCAGCACCGACGAACACGCGCGCATTCACGGGCCCATGCGCGCGCATTCGAGCGGAACGCGTACGCCGGTGCACACCGCGCCCGCATTGGTGAACACCGTTAATGAGCTGCAAAGCCGGTAGGGGAAACCGCCGACATGGTCGCATTCATAGCCGACATAGCCACCGGCCTCCACGTGCCTTTCTTCCGCCTTTCTTTGCGCGTTGAAAGAGTTAGGCCGGGAAATCATATTCGCTTTGCTTAGCGAATCATGTTGGCTCTGGTTTAAAGCAACACATAAGATTCGCGCGTCTTCACAAAAGGGCCGGCGCCTTGGAATTCTGTAGTAATCGACTTTCGAACAGTTTCGCTGCCTGACCGGCAGGACGCCCGCGCTCTCATTTCTTAGCCGCCGCCTTGCCAGCAGGCAGACGGTGCGCGCCGCAGTTATCCATCCCGTGTACCTAGACTAGCGCCATCCAGTCGCAGAGATTGTGCACGCGCGCGCAGCGCCGCGTTGTGCGCGTGGGCTCGCGGCTCAACCGTTGCGTTCGGATGCAGCCAAAGGCCCGGAATCTATTTCCGTTGCCATCGAGTAAGTTGCGTTAGGCAGAGGGAAAGATGATTCGTACGCAGCACCATTCAGCGGCGCTACGTCGCAAGACGATGCTCGTAGTACGGCTGGTCCCTGTCATTAAGTATTGCGTACATTGTCGTGAAGTCGGATGCATCTGGGCTGAGTCAAGCGTTTATGTTTTCCGGCCCGATAGAACTAGTGCAGATTCCTGCCTCGACGCGAAGTGGTCGGCTTCGAGGAAATTGGACGCGCCTCACGGGTGCAATATACAGTGTGGTGAAGCCCGCATACGTTTTCAACAATGGCTTGAAATTTTCGGCCGACTGAACTGTACTCATTGGGAGATTCGGTTACATCCCACACTGGCTTGGAATCTCGGCACAGGTAGATGCGAACTGAGGCGTCGGTAACTCAGTGTTCGCCTCATACTCTCAATAACCCGCGCAAAGCCTCCCAGTGTCCAGTAGGAGGGATGTCGTGTCTGGTACTTGGTTAGGTCTTGGGGTTGTCTGTGTGCTGGCGGCCATCGTCGGGGGAGGTCTTAAGCTTGCTGGCGTCGAAGTGCCCATCATCAACTCTCCAGTCCGACAGTTTCTGCTTTTCATCGTTGGGCTTGCCATCGTCGCCATAAATCAGCAATCCGTATGGCTGCCCTTCGTCATTCCCGATGAGATAACGGAGACCGAGGCAATTACCCTTGAGACCGGGGCGTCGAGAAGTATTCCGTTGCGCCTGGAGCGAGAAGGTGCAGTTCTAGTCACACTCGAACGACTGACCCCTGATTTCACAGGTTTCACAGGGGCGCAGGGGCAGCCAGGACAAGACGGATTGCACGTGACCCTGTGTGGGTCGACCGCCACGCAATGCGAGCAACGACAACTGGGGCAGTCTGACACAGTCAGCAAACTACTACCCGCTGGGCCGGGAAGCATTTCCGTTTTTAATTTCGCAACCAGTCCTCGAATGACATTTGTTCTCAAGATACGTCAACCCCGATGCCTACCGGCGTTTTGCGAAAAAAGCAGTAGTACTACAAAGGTATTTCGGCCGGACGGATAGAGCGACGTGAATGAATGGGGGCATCGGGGCTAGGATTGATTGATATGGCGATTTCCTCGACCAGAGGATACTTATGGCGCACTCGAATCATGAAGCTGCGGCACATAGCTTCATGTGCGTCGCGCAGCGAGCCTGTTGGTGCTTTCGCCGGTTACCATCGTTTCCACGCGCAGGTCGCGAATTGGTGGCCAACTCGAGGTCGCCATGCCGAGAATATTCCGGACTCGGTCTGGTAGAGCGCAGCTCACAAGTTAGCGGACAGATGGGAGAAGACATCAGGTCGAACCGACGCAGCGCTATCTCCCTGCATCCGCCCCTAATCGCGTCTGATGCCCGACGTTGCGGCCTTTCCATAGTGACTCAGTTAGGACGGCAACGCTAGAGCACTGTTGAAAGTAAAACAGTTAGTCCAAAACTAACGAAGAAAGTCGGCTGGCGCGCTTACCTTGTCTATTCCGCTCTACTGGATACCGATTGCCACTAACGCAACTGCCGCGGTCTCTGGTGGATGCCCGTGCGGAATTGGCTCAGGTGCTAGCCTTGGAACCACGAGCCAGACGCTTGGGCGCGAAGGCCCCTTTTGGGCCCCCACCGGCGCGCCTTTTCATCGGCACGACACTTGTATTCGATGGCGTGGCAAAGCGTCGGCATCGAGATATCACGCGCTTTTCAAGGTCGCGGACCGATATTTCAGCTCGACGAACAGTTGCGCACTGGAAAAGAGTCTTCTTGCCCGACCCACAGTTTTAAGGCACTGTGATTCGCCTTCGAGAGCGCGTCACGCCGTTTCAACTCTTCATTCACTGCCGTCGGGAACTGTTCTGGAAATGGAACGGCAAATGGAAGCTGTTCGCCACTTTGTATAACTCGAGGCACGGCCCTCCAACGGTCGCTATAGTTAACTGCATGGTAGATATACGCTTGCGCTTGCTTCCCAAATTCGCCGAGCATGGCGTTGGGTAAATACAGTCGAATCCGAGAAACAATTTCGTCGTTAGCTTTAACCAAAGAATCAATCTTTTCTCGCATAAGTGCCTGCTTCGTCTCACCCAGCTTTCGTGCCTTGCTAACATAGGATTCGAGGATGCCCCAAGGTTTGACTAAATAGTTTGCTTGCAGGTCGCGAGACATATCTCGCGTCTCGTCAAGCTTTGTCTGGATGACTTTGAGCTGGCACCAAAGCTTCTGATTCTCGCGTTCTTCAGCCACGACATTGCTTTGATATTGCTCGTGATGTGCATACAGCCATGCGATTCCACCTGAAATAGCGACGATTGCGCCCACTACAATTGGAATCCATACGGCGAGGCTCGATTTGGACGAGTCAGCTTTCTTAAAGGCAGTCATGATTACCTCGTCATTGGTTCGCTTGCGATTGTCATATGCCAGCGGCGTCTGCCTGCCACCCCCGGGGTCTGCCACCCGCGTAGACCTCGCCTTTGCGAAGCGCTCTACTGAAGACTCGCTCACGCAGGAAATCAACTACGAAGCCGAATGCGAAGCGTTGCGGCGCGCGACAAGACTGCGAAAATCACTGCGCCCGAGCTCGCGTGTGTTGGGCGTGTTGGCAACGTGTTCCCTAGTAAGAAGCCGCAATCGGCGAACGCTGCACCGAGGTGGCGACAGCCGTTCGTCGAACCATGGCTACAATTACGAGGAGGCTTTCGCTTAGGAACGACCGGACCTCGACGTGCCGGTGCGGCCCTTGGCTTTCAGGCTACGCTTGTGCTGTCCACCGCTTGTCACCTTCTTACCCGGCATGGACATAGAGATGTCTGGCGGTACGGAAATCGGCGCGGCGATGATTGCAGGCCTTGCGCTACCTTTTTCCTGCGCGAACCACGTCTCTATCGCTTTCGCACGCTCGGAAACCGGTACCGGCGCTTTCTTCCCGTTGCCCTTTATGGCCAAAGCAGGCCGCGTTGGTGCTAAACGGCCCATCGTGCGTTCGCGTTCCTGCCGTACAAGCTCGGCGTATGACACAAGAGCAGTCTGTGCATCGTGAAAGGTCGATGGCGCTTCCATCTGCTTCCGGGCCATCAAGCTGGAAGGCGCGGGAGCCGAAATCCTCTCCGGCGTGTCAGTGCGGAGTTTTGCCTGCGAAATCGCCGACACGAATGTGCCCGACTGATATTCACCCGCCGCTAAAACGGTCCGGCGACAAATTGCCGGAAGTCCCCATTTCTCGCAGACGTAACGCAAAACGCTTGTATGGTCGTACAACGTGTGGTCCACTCCTTTAGCTACCCAGGGAGAAACCAGGACAGCGGGAACCCGCACCCCTAGCTGGTTAAACGCATAGTTGTCGGTATTCTCGTCCGGCGCCACCGTCGCAGGCGGCACCACATGGTCGTAAAATCCGCCGTGTTCGTCGTACGTGATGACAAGCAACGTGGACTCCCACAACGCCTGATTTGCTCGGATTGCGTTATATACATCGGCTATAAGTTGCTCGCCGGCGACCACGCCAGCAGGCGAATGCTGGTCGTTCTCGCCACCCAGCACCCCATCAAAATACCTTGGCTCGATGAATGAGTATGCCGGGAAAGCGGACTCCGGCCCCTTGCAGTCGTCAAAAAATGCGTCCATTTCCTGGAAGCTGGAAGTGAAGTACCTGCGCTTCAGGTGGCTAAGCACGATGGATTGCGGTACGCCACCATGATATATCTTCCAGGAAATGCCTTTGTCGCTAAGTTCGTCGTAAATCGTTCGCTGGCTGTATCGCCCGAAGAACATGCGTACTGTGTCAATGACACCGTCCGGCATGAGTACATCTCCTAGGCTTGTACCGGTGTGCACGAAGAAGCGGTTTGGCCAGGTTGGTCCCGGCATCGAAGAAAACCATCGGTCGCATACCGTGAATGATTTCGCCAACGTGTGCAATGCTGGCAGGTCGCCATCTTTAAAATACGCCATCACTTGGTCGATTTCGCCAGTTTGTGCGTTCTGGTTCAAACTTCGGAACTCGTCCACAAAGTGCGCCATCCCGTCAGCAATCTGTCTTGTGACGTTCTCAAATTCGTGTGGGACTTTGAAATCGTTGCTGACGAACTGTGCAGCCATGGGAGTCTGCTTGTGGGGCGCGTTATCTTTTTTGGCGTCGAGATTGACGCCGGGGTTTTGAGGGTCGACCCCATCGATATCTGGATTCGAAACCTGAAGCGCCCCGAGCATGTGGTCGAAGGACCGGTTCTCCATCATTAGCACAACGACATGACGGATGGGGTCACCGGGAAGTGTGCTGACAGTGGCGCCGTTTGCTGCCGTCGCGGCAAATCTTCCGGCCAGTTGAGATTTGCGTGACGCCGGTTCATTTTGCATACTGCTGCGGCGGACTACCCGCCCGAGACCGCCTGCCTTTGCGTTCAGGCGCCGTTGCGCAAGTTCGTCGTGGGCAAAATATTGACGATAGTCACCCTTCTCGGGGTCGAAGAACCCGATATAACCGCCCGAACTGACGCCAAACGATTTGAGGTCCGTGGCGCAGAAGTCATTCCGCAGCCCTGCCTCTTCCTCGGGTGTGAAGTAGTGGGGCAATACGAAGTCAGAGACCGTCACGCCGTCGATGACATAGCTCTGTGCCTGTACCGCATCACACATTTCAAAGAAGTGGTAAACAGTGCGGTTAGTGTCCGCCGGGTCCGGTCCTTGTACTAGCAGATTGCACTGGGGGTCGCCAATCAATTCCAATGCTTCGTGCGACAACGTGGTCGACCATTCGTCGCCCACGCTCTTGCAGAGGTCGAGATATACAAACCCAAATGGTATTCCCGCCAGGTTCTGGTCGTGGTAACCCAGCACATCGTTGTGGGCCGCGGAGTCCAAGATGTAGAGAATCGCATCGCCCCGCAGCTCTTTGAGTTGCGCCAGTTCTGAATCCGGGCCCGCTGGCCCCTCGACCCGCAACCTTCCGCCGAACGCCCAGTAAGGCTCGAAATCCTCGGAAATCTGTCGGTTGATGGCGCGGACGACGCGGTGTATTTCCCTGTCCGCGATGCAGCTCGTGCGGTTCACGACCGAAATCTGATACATATCCACCTCCGATGTGGTCGTTTGACGGTGACCTAGAGTCCGGTCAAGCGAGCTATAACCGTCAGAGCAGCGACGAAAGCCTAATTAGCTCGCTCTGGCGGTTGCAACACGTCTTTTTGAGCAGCGAGGCAATCTGTTTGCGCACGGTTCCTTCCGCAACGTTAAGCACGGAAGCGCATGCAGCTGCGTCATGGCCAGCGATGAGCTGCCGGAATACCCTGCCTTCGGCCGCAGTTAAGTTGAACGTCTCTCGCAAGCTAACTTCGCTAGGCAGGCTGAATATGTCTCGCCTTTGTATCCGCAAGACAACACACTTTCGCGTTCCGGCACCATGCAAGCGCGAGGGAAGCATTGCTTGGACGTGAAACGTTTCGCCCCATCGACCCGGTAACACCGTGGACTGCGGCGCTCCACCCTGTAACGCGATTTCGATTGTCGCCAACAGTCGCTGATGCGCTTTTGGTTCTGCATGCATTAACCTGCGCGAGCGAACTGACAGGTGCTTCCCGCAAACGAGCCACTCGCTCACCGCAGGTGACAGGAAGTCTACGTGCCCTCCGCGGAGAACAACGATGACAGCTTCGGAGGCGTTGTCAACCAGACAGGAAAGCACGTGATTCGCTTCGGCAACGGTCTGGACACGCTTCTTGTACGAACCTATCAACGTCCGTTGAAGGCGCCGCATTGGTTGGTCTGCGACTACACTCTTCACATGCGCGTTTCTGGTGTGACAGTGAAACGCCAAGGCTGCAAACTGTTTTTCGTCGTTGGCTAAAGCAAATCCAAAAATCTGCCCAATCTTAAATCGCTGCAAAAAATCAACGTAGAACTCCTGTTGTTCCCACTGCGCCTGAGATAACAACCAGTCGCTAGAAAGCCATACTCCAACTGGTAAACTAGCCGCCTTTTGCGCGACCACATCCGTCGTCGAGTAGTACTCGAGGTATTCGCTTTCTGCCCTTGCTTCATGACCGAGTTGGACGAACGACTCCAGGGTGCTTGTGTACTTGTTCCAGGCCATAAAGCAGCCAGCGTCTGCCCCAACAACGGCCTTCGCTGTGCTCATCACTTCCATCCACGGTGTTTCCGCTTCCGATATGGAGGCAGCCGCCTCCAGCGCGGAGCGGTACGCACAGTGTGCCGGAACTGCATGCATTGTCTCCTCCACCTCGTGCGGCAGTGTCCACTGAAAACCAACAGAAATACAAGTACCGTTTCGAGTGCGTGCTGAACTCCCTATCCCATCCTGTTGAAATCGTGGGCACAGGTCGGAGCAAGTGTGAATACTCAATTTAGTCCATTTTTTTGACGAAGCACACGTCCTAACCTAGTCATCAACGGCAATCACTGTCTTGACGAAACCACCGATTCTCGCTCGTTAGCCATATTTGACGGTCCTCAGCAGGCTCTTAATACACCCAGCGCGATGATGAGCCGGTAAGCAGGCCTTGAGCCTCGCAGATTCATGTCGCATGTAGTGAGTCAGTAGACCTAATCTAAGCACGACCATGAACGCGGAGTTTCGCTCGAGAACCGAATTCAGCGGCAAAGTTCTCGAGGTAGGGGCGAGGCAACCGACTTAGTGAGGCAGTTGCAGAATTCCCTTATCAACCGCGGGTCGCCACGCATCCCCGGTGACGCAACCGAAAACGTTTTATCAACTCCCGTCATAACGGATTTTGGAGGCAGTCATGCCGCACACTCTGGATGGTTCAATAGACGTGGTACTAGACGTGTATCACGGCAGCGACATCTCGCTCGCGGATGCAAAATCTGCGGGAATATTGGCTGTGATTCACAAAGCAAGTGAGGGGGCAACCGTTCAGGATGCCAAGTACGCGAAACGCAGACATGAAGCGCGTGGGCTGGGGCTTCTATGGGGTGCATATCACTACGCAAGCGGAATGCCTGTACAACTGCAGGTGAGTAACTTTCTGGATGCGGTGCAGTGGGGCGCTGATTCCGGCTTGGACGAAAAGACACTGCTTTGTCTAGATTTCGAGCCCAGTCATAGTGGTCCGGATATGAGCTTTCACGACGTGTGCACTTTTGTCAGCATGGTGCGGGAAAAGACAGGGCGCTGGCCGATGATATATGGGGGCGCGCTCTTGAGAGAGACCTTCGCCGCGGCCAATCCTAGCTGCGATGCGGCCAAGTGCCCACTCTGGTACGCGCGTTACAACGACAAACCCGTCGGTATCCCGGGCCTCTGGGCAAAGTTCGCCCTCTGGCAGTACACCGATGGGGCGAACGGGCCGCAGCCTCGGAACATCAACGATGGGCATTTTGACCGCAGTTGCTTTGTTGGGACAAGCACTGAACTGAAGCAACAATGGCCGCTGTTCAGACAGTGAGCCGGCGCCACCGTGGCCGTCATTACGAACGAAACGGCCTGTTTTGAAGCGCGCACGAGGAGCGAAGTTATGGCGTATTTTTTTGCCTACGGGTGCGAACTCAACCGTCCGCACGTACTTGCGCAGATGTGGACTGGCAACGCCTACGCTGAACGCAACGACGGTCAAATGCGTAACGCGCCGCGACAACCGGCAAGCCTTCGACAGGATGCGGACCCGTCGAGTGCAACCGCAGGTGCTGACGTATCTCTACTCGTTCCGTCGTCTGTTGAGTCGTCCGCTACTGCCAAAAGTTCGACGGCTAGGCTACGCGACTACTCTCTGACAGAACCAATCGCAACCGGCTACATTCCTAACAAGGGACTTGTCTACAGGCGCCGGCAGGACGAACACGCAGAGCCGCTCATTGATATTAACGACGCACCGGGTGAGCGGTTGTGGGGCCTTTTGTTTGATTTGCCTCTTGAGACTTTGAGCGCGCTTTGTCGAGAGTTTGACCCGGAGCGTACATGTGAGCTTCACACGGCTGTCATCAGCATCACGCTTTCGGCAAATTCGAGTCGCGATGAGAACAACTGGCTTGCCGCTGGTGAGCTTATAGAGGTTAAAACTCTCCAAGCCACGTCTCCGACAATATTCCCCGCGAGTCCGGTCAAATCAATAGTTTACGGGTTACTGCCAACTTACCTAGCGTATAGAGCGCCCATGTATGCGCTTCGCGCCCTTCTTGGCTACAAAGTTTCGCAGGTTGATTCAATCAGATTGAATGGTCGGGACACTGCGGAACGGCTTATCGAGGAGGTTTACTACAAGTCGCCAGCTAAGTTTGCGATTTATCGAACGTCAGAGCGCGTTGCTGTCCAATACGCCGACGAGAGCAGCGGTGCAGAGGCTCAACGGTCCAAGATGGCATCAATCAATCCTCTGCGCAGTCAAATTGCGGGGCTTATAGATGGATGGAGTAAGAGCGACTGCGAGGAAGACCGACATTGTGCGGCCCGATATAACGCACGTGTAGCGGCTGCACTAAATCAGATTCTGCTGGAGAAAGATGAAGTCGGCGCAAGGTTTACCTTGGAAGGCGTCAAGGATGACGTCATCGCGAAGCGCATGTCGAGAGGACGAGTCCAGTATGTGTGCGGTGCTCTGGTTACCGCAGTAGGGTTATGTCTTGCGTTCTGGATAGCGAAGGTGATGTACGGCGTGTACAGTCCGACCAACGCTTTATGGCTTGCTGCCAGGGCAGGGGCGGTGGGCGCCCTTTTTTCAATTGCGATGAATATCCGCGAGCGCAAGGTTCAGCTCGACCTGAACGGTCGAGACAACTTCGCCGACGCTGCACTTCGCGTCTTTGTCGGAGCAATCGGTGCGGGCGCTCTTACTTGCCTCGTGCACAGCGACGCCCTGCCCTCGGCAACCTTGGGCGGTTCGACGTTCGTAGGAAGCAAAATGAGTTGGGAAGTCGTGCTGGCTGTTGGATTCGCGGCAGGATTCAGCGAACGGCTCGTGACAACAATGTTCGAAAAGTTTGGAAACGATACAGACCCAAAAAAGAAAATTCCCTAATTCGGTTGAAGACAATCCAGCACGCGCAGCGTTCACGAGACAATTTAATAGAGTAGCGTCTGTTTCTGCGTGCGACTGCGGGTTGGTAGCCGATTTACAGTCAAAGGACAATGGAATCAGCGCCCGAAGGGACGCTTCCTTCGTTTGCCGATGCGGCGCTCATCAAAATGGACCGCGACTCGCGAGTCGCGCATAGTCTTCCTCGAGCATCTCGATGCGATGTCGGTATGAGCTAAGCAGGCATGCTTGATTACTACGACATTTTCGTCTCATGTTCAACCATGCTTGCTGTTCATCCTGCATCGCGCCTCTGGCTCCCATCGCGACCAGACCGGTCAGCATTTCATAGCGCACGGACATCTCGACGTCCAACTCACTTAGCTGCCGTGAATCACAGATAGCCCTCTCATCTGGAGACTTGGCCTGCTTGCAATCAAAGCTAGCGCCATACGCAGTTGACAAAACCGTCAATGAACTAGCGACGACCAACGACAGAAAACGGCGGATACTTGTTTTAAGAGCGAATGTAGACAAGACGACCTCCAATGTCGCGAGCGGATATCCTATGGTAAGGCGGTTGCATCGTCTAAGTTGGCGAAGACTACCGACTCTCCATGGGAGCTAGTGATTTCGTGTCCCAGCAAGAGGACATCAGAGTGCAGTACGCGCTATCAGTGGGTGAACGTATAGTACTGGGCAGCACGGAGAGATGCCATGGACCGAGCGGAGTATGAAGGTGCAATCAGTCGGTTGGTTGCAGCGGCAGAACTGGTAGTGGCTAGTGCATCGGACGAGCAGAGACTGGATGCGCTCGGGATGCTGACGTTCTTTCGACTTCAACGCACACGCATTGCGGAGCACGGCGCGCCACGCATCTCGAACCAGAACCTCTTCAGAGAAACCGCGACCGCGGCACTCACGATGGCGGGCCGCAACGAGTTTCTCGCGGCATCCACGCTTCTGGCCCAGGCGCAGACGCTTATTGAGGCCTAGCAGTGTCGCTTCCGTTCTCCTGCAGTCGCCTAACGTGTGGCCGGCTCACAAATAGAAACTTCGCGACTTCATTGATGGTCATGTTTGCCTCGGCTAGAGGCGGGCAAGCCGCACCCGTCACCGTCGCGAGCGCCGCTGAAGGTAGAGGCTGTGCGGCGGCACGTCCCGCGCGACTGAAGCGAAACCGGGGGCTTTTGGGGCTCCGCTGCTTCCATTAGTCCCTGATGGGCAAAGACTCGTCGACGTGCAATGGAGGCCGAAACTGGTCACCGCACGGGCCGACGCTGCCGCGCGTTGGCGAGCTGCGTTGGGTTCATCCATGGCCTCAGCTGTCGGGGACTGTTGAACACGAGCGCATGTCGGTTAGCGTTCAATGCGAACGCCCGTGACCGCCGCCACCGCCCCAGTATTGGCCGCCACCCATACCCCGCCCTGGGTTTCCGTGCCCACCCCAACTGCCATGACCGCCCCAACCGCCCCGATATCCATGGCCCCAATAGCCGTGGTGCCCCCAGTAGCCGTGCCGGCCCCCGCCGTAACAGCATCCGCCCCAGTAGCCGAAGCTCAGTGACACCGATGGTCCCCACCACGCGGGCCAGCCGTAGTACGGATACGCGACGGGGTAATACGCAGGCACGACGAAGACGGGCGCGACTGGTGCGATATAGGTCGTCGATGCAGTTATATCTGACGCGGCCGCACCGGTCGCGGTTGCGTCGGTCATCGAGAAAGGATATTGCTGCTGCGGCGCTGCCGCTGGCACTTCGCCGTACGGAACGTAGCCGTAGGGCACGTAGTAGTAGCAACCGGACAAAGCTGCGCACAGGACTACGACAGCAACGACGCCGCCCGCACGCGACGTTGCATCCAGCGTTTTCATAACCAGCTCCGGAGTACGACGCTACGTAACCTGCGCCTCGCCTTTAATACAGCTAGCTTACTTCAGCAAGCAGGATGCCTGGGCCGCGGGGTTCATGCGCATCTGGCTGCGGCCCGGGAACGGTCTCGAAACGTCGGCCATTCATCAGTGGTCGTCGGAGGGCTCGCTCCGGAGAGTTACGCCTGTAAAACGCTTTCGCTTACAGCGCGGAGTATGGCGCACGGACAACGCTTGCCCAAGCCGAAGACACCACTGCTGCGAATGGGTTCGAGGCGGCAGGCTTGGCGATGGCCTTAACGCCACATCAGCCGAATCCCTCAACTGTCGGCCACCCCAGCTGGGACATCAGGCTGCGTCATCGCGAGCATCCTATTTTCAAATCCAGTAGCGAGTATTCGCCGTATATGGGTCATACCCACGCAATTACGCGTAGCAACTCTGGGGAAGTACACCATTAAATACAGGACTATGTTCCTCGTTGTCGCGCTGTTTGCAGCGGTATGCCCGGCATGACTCCCGACAACAGCGCTAGGTCTAAAGAAACTGGGCGGTAAATGCTTGAAAGTTTGCCGGCGCCAGAAGGCTCACGGTCTGCGCGCCCGGCAACATGTTCACAAGTAGCCGCTACGTCAAGTGCGGAAGGCAGTTGCCCCCTTGTCCGCTTCCTAGACTAAAAATTTGCGGCACCACTGATGCAGGAAGTGCCTTACCTAAGGCCGGGCGGAAGGCGCAATCGCCGGTCGCGCTCACAGCTCTGTTCAGCGAGCCGGCAGTCCTGGTAACCGCATGAAGTTTTCGATGAGCCGCAGCAAGTCCGTTTCGTCCGGCCGCGTACCCCATCGGCTGTATCCGGCAACAGATGCAATGGCAAACCAGGAATGCGGCGGAAACCATTCTGCCCGCACTGTTACGCCGCCAATAATTCGCAGTCGGCCCGTATCGCTAAGAAATTCAGCGTGAATTTTTTCGCCGCCGACGGTTGTGCTGGCAATTACTGGCGTGGACCGAAACATGAAGCCCTCCTGCGGTTTCTCACTGCTGAAAGTGGATGCTTATGTGGTAGCTCTCCCGAAGAAAACGAATATGGTCTAGGCGTTTGCATCAACCCGTCGAGCCGGCGGCCAAGACTAGCGTTACTGATAGCGCCGCGTATCGAGAGGCAAGTTGCATGCCCAATTGAGCAAACGACCGATAGACGGGCTTTTGCCCATTTTGCATTTGCTATTGGTTCTGGTAAGGGGCAGTTGCGCTTGTTGGATGCACGAAAGTGAACAACGAGGCACCCGTTCTGTGCTGGACAACGCGCCGTCGGTAATCGGACGATTGTCGTTAGAAAAAATTGGAGCAGAATCGCGTGAAGTTTCGCGCTGATGCTGCTCTGGGCCGACAACTTTCCATATCACGGGCGCCAAGGCTCGTCGCAGTCGCGTTTTTTGCTTTCGGTATCAAGGCGCCAGCACTGCAGCCAAGAAAGCAACGCGTCAATCCAGTTAGTCGGCCACGACTACTTCGTCATCGACTCGTTCGAAAGAGCAATGCAGCAGCGACGCCGAGGCGTGGCGCGCGTCGTCCGCACGAGTCACGAGGGAGGAGTGTCACCGGCAGCGCATCGACTGCCGCCGGTTGAGAAGAAGTTAAGACGGCGGTTGCTGTAGGCCGTCAGGTGACCGAGCCTTGAGCACCATTTTCGCGACCGGCAGATGCGGTCATGTGTTGAACCAGGTTTTCTCGCGCGAATTCTGTGTGGCGCATGCTGAGTTCCGCGGCAAGCGCTTCGTTTCCATCTGCGATAGCGTCTGCTATCGCGGCGTGTTCGTCCCAAACTGTCTTGCGCTGGCCTACTACCTGATGAACGGCACCCATTACGCGCCGCAGATGTATCCAATGGAGACGCGCATTCTCGACTATCAATGGATTCCCAGACGCCGAATAGATAGCAGTGTGAAAAGCCATGTCAGCCTCAATCATGGCCTTGATGTCGCCGCCCTTCGATGCCTTGCGGCCGTTAGCAATCAAAGACTTATCCAGCTTAACCCGCTGCTTCGCGGCCAGACGGGCAGCAAGGGCGTCCAGCGCGCCTCTCAGTTCGTAGAGGTGACCGACTCGTCGCGCATCGAGCGGCGCAACCTGCAACCCGCGTCCGGGTGCGTCCTCGACCAGACCGTCCTTCTTCAAGAGCCGAAATGCCTGCAGCACAGGCGACCGAGATACGGCGAGTTGCTCCGCGATTTCCTCCTGAACGATGCGCGTTCCCGGAGCAAGCGAGCCCTCGCTGATGGCGTCAAGCAGCACTCTGTAGACTTCGTCTACATAGTCTGGTCGCGACTGCAATTTCAAGAGTTTTGCCGGCATGATGACAAGCGCTGTGAATACAGAATACTGTCAGCTTACCAGCATTGCCAGGCGCGATGGGTTGCCCGGAATCAAAGAGGACAGATTTGCCCTGCTGTCCATTCGGTATCAACGGACGACTGGGGACAAGAACGCGAACCAGAGCGGGATTTCCGAATGGAGCCTGGATTCGTACAACACGTCCGGTTGCACATAGCTCGCCATGCACGCGCTTTCAAGCGCCTCCCGTGCCTCGCGACCACCGTTCGCGTCACTTTGCTGAACAAGTACGACAGCAGAAGCCGCGCAATACCTCTCGGCTTGTCTGATGCTGAAGGCAGCATCATCAAGCAGGTCTTTCGCGCTGCAGTAATTCGCATCCCTCACGACAATCGACGCAAGACCACCGGTCGTCCGACCAAGAACCCATCCGGCGCGAAACCGTCCGAATCCGTCAACCTCGGTTAACACGCGTATCAGACCGGTCAGTGTTTCAAACTGCCCTTTTGATTGCAAGACTGCACGGGCCGCCAACGGAATCGCATCTGCGTCTATCCACCCAGTGAGCGCCGAATTAGGCCGTTCGGTTTCCTTGAACGAAAAGCCCGTCTCGCCAATCGGGTATGCCATCCGTGCAGGCGCAGCGCCGTCTGACACCATTAGGTAATCGGGCATCTTCATCGCGTTTGTTCCTTTGTCTGCAGATTGAAACAGTCGGCGATTGCTCGAAACGAGTGAATTCCGACTACCGATTACGGTATACAGAGAGCGTAAAGTGTTCGAAGAAGGACGGCATATCGGTACAAACACCGAGGGCCCGCAGAGGACGGCGCAGGTTGTTCCAATTCGACAGCCAAAACTCGAATGTGGGCTTAAATTCCGCCTTGCGATTTAATGCAAATAGAACGTCGAATACACATAAATCAATCATTTGCCGGCCGTCACTCCGTTGAACGCGCTCATTCATGGACGACGCAGCCGCGCGCCACCCTAGACCGCACAAATCCTGCGCCTTGGTGTTTACCCATAGAGACATCAGCGCATTGCGCGCTTAATCTTTGGATACAGAGTTCAGAACACAGTAGTCGATAGACGGTTCTGACCATAACATCTGAGTGTGGTCCCATCAATTCTTGGAGGCAGGAAGTCATGAGCGTCAAATCGGACAAGGTGGATGAACAGAAGCGCACCGGAGGAGGTTCGGCTCCAGTCGCCAAGAAACTGATTCCGTTCGGCGGTTACTACGCGAACCGTACACCCGAGCACGACCCCGAGCTCACGGAAACCGGGCCAGGCACTCCGACGGGCGAATTCATGCGCCGGTTCTGGCATCCGGTGTGTATGTCGATGGAACTGACCGACACGCCCCGCTTCCTCAAAATCATGAACGAAGAGCTCGTCGCGTTCCGCGACAAGAGCGGCCGTGTCGGCGTGCTGCATGCGCATTGCGTGCACCGTGGCGCGTCGCTCGAATACGGCGCCATCCAGGAGCGCGGCATCATGTGTTGCTACCACGGCATGGTGTTCGATGTGGACGGAGCATGCCTCCACGTGCCGTTCCCGAAGGGCGAAGAAAAGGAGGCCGACAGGTACGCATGCTCGATTCGCCAGGGCGCTTACAAGGCCGTTGAGCGCAATGGCCTCGTCTTTGCCTACATGGGCCCGCCGGAAGAAGAGCCGCCGTTCCCGGAATGGGAAGGCGATTACACCGTGATGCCCGGCGACGAGTTGGTCCCGTACAGCAACTTCCAGCACTGCAACTGGCTGCAGGTTCAGGACAACGCGGCGGACAACTATCACCCCACAGCGCTGCATGCCGGCAAGAACGTTGTCGACGGAAATTACCAGGGAACGACGTTCGACGAAGTTGGTGCTGCGTCGATGGAAGTTGCCCCCGACATGAACTTCGTGCCGGTTCAAGGCGGTCGCAGTCTCGCGTGTGCCGGCGCACGTCGTGTCAACAAGGACAGGTTGTTTGTGCGCGTCCAGCACCAGGTCCTTCCGAACCTGAGCCTGCACGCATACACGTCGGAAGATGGCTCGAAAAAGAAGTACTTTAGCCGCTTCCATATCATCCGCTGGACGGTGCCCGTCGATGACGAAAACAGCAAGATGATTGGCTGGCGTGTCATGGGCCCGGGCATCGACACCCGCGGCGTAGGTAACAAGGAAATGGTCGGCTACGAGACCATCGACTTCCTCGAAGGCCAGGTTGCGATGCGCCGTCCGGAGCGCTTCGGCAAATACAAGCTCGAAGACATGCCGCCGATTCCGCCGAATCATCGTGAACGCGCGATTTACAAGCAGGCTCAATACGCACCGGGCGACTACGAAGCCATCATCAGCCAGCGCCCCATCGCAGTCCACGCGCTGGAAAACCCGACGAAGTTCGATGCGGGCCTCTATCAGTTTCGCAAGATGCTGCGTGACGCAGTCCGCGGCACGAATGCAGCGGCGTCCGCTCAAGGTTTCGCCGAATGGTTCCGTGCACTGGGCGGCTCCCCCAATAGCTTCTGCTCAGGCAATGTCTTCGAAATCGCCGAGGGCGCGACCGTCGAAGAAGAAGTTACGCGTCGTCGCAAGGTTCTGAAGACGGTCGTCCAGATTCTCACCGAGAGCGATGGGATGAAGGGTGACGAACGCAGTGAGTTCGTCCGCAACAAGTTCGAAGAACTCGAGCAGTCGCTCAAGGGCTAACACAGCGGGCGCGCCACTCCTGCGAATCGTCGCGCACCCGGTACCAGCCGCAGAAATTTGCGGCTGGCTACTCGCCTGGAAGGAAAGACCATGGACACTGTATTGGAAAGAGAAGCGGTGGTTGAAGATATCGAAGCCGCTACGCTCGATGTTCGTGTGAAGCAGATTCGTTACGAAGGCAAAGGCATCAATTCGTACGAACTCACCAGCCCGAACGGAAAGGCGCTACCCCGCTTCGAAGCCGGGTCGCACATCGACATTTACCTAAAGAACGGCACCATCAGGCAGTACTCTCTCTGCAACTCGCCCGCCGAGCGCAATCGCTACGTCATTGCCGTACTCAAGGACGAAAACGGTCGTGGCGGCTCGCGCGCGGTTCACGAAAGCATCGCCGCTGGGGACATTCTTACCATCAGCAAGCCCCGGAATCATTTTGCGCTTTCGGAAGACGCGAAAAAGGTCATCCTGATTGCCGGCGGCATCGGCGTCACCCCGTTGAAGGCAATGGCACACGAACTGGAAGAGCGCGGCATTGATTTTGTAATGCACTATTGCGCCCGAAGCGCGGAAGCAGCGGCCTTCGGTCCAGAACTGGAGCGCATGCAGCGCTCAGGAAGGCTCCGCTATCACTTCGACGATGGCGAAGAGGCGAACCGTCTGGATTTACGCGCGCTGTTGCACGAGCCTACGCCAGGCACGCATGTGTATTACTGCGGCCCGGGCGGATTCATGGCGGCTTGTGCTGACGCAGCAAATCATTGGCCGAAAGGCACCGTGCACTTCGAGCATTTCAAGGCACCCGAGCAACCGAATCGGGAGCCCACAGGCGTCGAAAATCAGGACGGATGCGACGTCACGATTGCCAGCACGGGCCAGGTCGTACATGTTGGACCCAGCCAGAATTTCAGCGAAGCGCTGAATGAGGCGGGTATCGAAGTTCCGACCTCATGCTGCGCCGGCCTGTGCGCGACCTGCAAGGTTCGCTATCTCGAAGGCGAAGTCGAGCACAACGATTTCATCTTGGATGACGCCGACCGAAAGGAATTCCTCACGATTTGTGTCTCCAGACCGGTGAGCAAGACCTTGGTGTTGGACCTGTAACCACGAACAAACTGAACCCGGACTACGTCTCCTGCGTGGTTCGACTTCGACGCGTCATCGCGCAAACACGCACCCGTAGGTGCATGAATCTGGAAATAGCATGAAAGTCTTCTACGATAAGGATGCCGACCTGGCCCTTCTGAAAAGCCGAAGCGTCGCAATCATCGGCTACGGTTCGCAAGGTCACGCTCACGCGCTCAACCTGAGGGACAGCGGAATCAATGTCTGCGTCGGATTGCGCAAGGGTGCGTCCTGGGAGAAGGCAAAAGCCGCTGGCCTGCCCGTGAAAAGCATTGCCGACGCAGTCAAGGAAGCCGACATCGTCATGATGCTGCTGCCCGACGAGCAAATCGCCGGAGTCTATCGGGCGGAAGTCGAGCCGAACGCTCGCAATGGGGCGGTACTCGGTTTCGCACATGGTTTCAACATCCACTACGCCCAGGTCAACCCGCGAGCTGACCTCGACGTGATGATGGTCGCCCCGAAAGCACCGGGACATACCGTTCGAAGCACCTACGCCTCGGGCGGTGGTGTTCCGCATCTCATCGCGGTTGCGCAGGACAAGTCTGGGACTGCTCGCGATATTGCCCTCGCGTACGCGGCGGCAAACGGTGGCGGCCGTGCGGGCATCATCGAAACCAGCTTCCTTGAAGAAACCGAGACCGACCTCTTCGGTGAGCAGGCGGTTCTCTGCGGCGGCCTTGTCGACCTCATCAAAGCCGGATTCGAAGTCCTCGTCGAAGCGGGCTACTCCGCGGAGATGGCGTACTTCGAATGTCTTCACGAAGTGAAGCTCATCGTGGACCTCATCTACGAAGGTGGCATCAGCAACATGAACTACGGCATCTCAAACAATGCCGAGTTCGGTGAGTACGTCACTGGTCCACGAATCGTGACGGCAGAGACGAAGAATGCGATGAGAGCGGTCCTTCATGACATCCAGACGGGTGAATACGCGAAGAGCTTCATTCTTGAAAACAGGGCCGGTGCTCCGACGCTTCAGGCCCGCCGGCGCATCACGTCTTCTCACCAGATTGAAATCGTGGGTGCAAAGCTGCGCGCGATGATGCCTTGGATTAGCAAGGGCGCACTCGTCGACCGCTCGAAGAACTAGGTTTTCTGGCCTTGTCGCGCAAGGACGTCTCTGTCGGTGTCCCAGCTTGGTCGCTGTCGCAAAAAGCAACGGAGTACACGATGACATCGAAGTTGCTCAAGATTCAGTCACGCACCGATTTCGTCGAAGAGGTCTACAACTCCCTCGTCGATGCCATCTGCGAGGGGACGCTTGGTCCTGGCGCCCGATTGACTCAGGAAGATATCGCCGAGCAACTCGCGGTTTCGCGCTCGCCCGTGCATCAAGCGCTGCGATTGCTCAAGAAGGACGGGCTGGTTCAGGATACGCCAGGCAGGGGAGTACTGGTCGCGCCGCTAGATGGACAGTACCTGAGCGACATCTACGAAATCCGCGGCACGCTCGATGCACTCGCGGCGAAGCTTGCCGCCGGCAACAGAGCACAGTTGGACCCGGAACTCTTTGTCCGCGGATGCGCCGCATCTACCTCGGGCAATGTTCGCGCAATGATAGACGCAGATATGGACTTCCATTTTGCCGTCTATCGCGCTTCGGGCAACCGGCTTATCGGTGAAACAGCACGAGGTCATTGGGTGCATCTAAGGCGCGTCATGGGGGCAATTCTGCAGGCGTCTGCTCAGCGAGCGTCTATCTGGGAAGAGCATGCCGCCATTGCAAGAGCGATTGAACGGGGCGATGCATCTCAGGCGGTGAACCTGTCCGAACTTCATTCCAAGCGAGCTCATCAACATCTGATTGGAGAGTTCGACGTGCTACTGCAAGGCCCAGTGAAGGCATCAACCGAGGAAGCGGCGGCGTGATTTTTAGGTAGTAGCCACATTCTCGTCATCCAATCAACTTTCTCTTGCATAAATATGTAGTGCGAATTGAAAAGCATAACTTTTATGCGTGCATTCTCATCCAATCATCGGTCGTAAAGGCGTCCCCCTACTCGATAAAGGAGCATTTGATGTCTACAGTTACTGAAGCGCATTCGGAAACCAAGCAGGAATCGATTCTCAAACCCGGCAAAGTCTCGATTTACGAGCCGGACCAGGAAGGGCTGATTTTCCCCACCATGCCCAAATTCAAGAGCGTGCAGGAGCATCGCACCTATCTGAAGGAGCGTCTGGTTGCCGCGTGCCGCGCGTTCGCCCTTCAGGGCTTTGACTATGGCTTCGCCGGTCACCTGACGGTTCGTGACCCGGAAAACCCGGGCCTGTACTGGACGAACCCGATGGCCATCCACTTCTCGCAGGTGAAGATGTCGAATCTCATCTGTGCCGACCATCGGGGCAACGTCGTCGAAGGCGAATACGCCGTCAACCGCGCAGGATTCGTCCTGCACGCAGCGGTCCATGAACAGCATCAGGACATCGTCGCCATGTGCCATGCGCACACGACGTACGGAACTGCATTCGCCTCGCTCGGCAGGCCGCTGGCTCCGATTTCGCAAGACGCAGCGGCATTCTATGAAGACCACGTCGTCATTGGCGACGAGGCTGGCAAGGTTGCGGTGGAAGTCAAGGGTGGCAACAAGGTCGCGAATGCCTTCGCAGGCGTGAAAGCTGCCATCCACCAGAATCACGGGCTCCTGACCGCAAGCCGTCACAGTATCGACTCAGCCGCGTTCTGGTTCATCGCACTCGAGCGCTGCTGCCAGCAGCAGTTGATGATTGAAGCCGCCGGTATTACGCCGAAGGAAGTCACGCCGGAACGCGCCCGTTACAGCCGTGAACACGTGGGCAGCGACTACATTGGCTGGTTGCACTTCCAGACCATCTGGAGCGACCTGGTCAATACCCAGCAGGATATGTTCGACTAATCAGAGAGCGCAGTGCAAGTTCGTGCGTGCCGGATGTCTTACGCGCGCGCACGAATCAGACGCCGGCGGGGAAGAGCAAAAAACAGACGCCCGCCGCCTACACGAAGGCCCCTAGGAGACATACCGTGAGTTCCCACATCCCTGCCACCTACATGGAAAGCGCGGACACGTCCGCTTTTACGAAAGCGACGTGGCGCCTACTACCGTTCCTGTTTGTCTGTTACCTGTTTGCCTATCTTGACCGCATCAACGTCGCTTTCGCCAAGTTGCAGATGCTTAGCGACCTTGGCTTCAGCGAGGCGGTCTACGGATTTGGTGCAAGCGTCTTTTTTGTCGGCTATCTGCTCTTCGAAGTTCCTAGCAATCTGCTCCTTTTGCGCGTCGGTCCACGGCGCTGGATTGCGCGAATCATGGTCACGTGGGGTCTTATCTCGGCCGCAATGATGTTCGTCAACACTCCGACGATGTTCTACGTGATGCGGTTTCTCCTTGGCATTGCTGAAGCGGGCTTCTTTCCCGCGATTGTGCTTTACCTCACGTACTGGTTCCCGGCATCGCGGCGCTCGAAAGTCACCGCACTTTTCCTCACCGGCATCCCCATGTCTGGCGTCATTGGCGGGCCACTGTCCGGCTGGATTATGACGGCATTCAACGGTTCGCACGGATTTGCCGGCTGGCAATGGCTTTTTCTGGTTGAGGGCGTCCCGACTGCGCTGCTGGGTATCGCCGCATTCTTCTACCTTGACGATAAGGTACGGGACGCGAAGTGGCTGAGCGAAGAGCAAAAGGATTTGATTGAAGAGAAGCTCAAGGAGGAAGCTCCCACGAGCGCGTTACATTCCCTGAAAGATGGATTGCTCAGTCCGAAGGTACTACTGGTCAGCGCTGTCTACTTCTTCTACACAATGGGCTTATATGGCGTCAGCTTCTGGCTGCCCACTCTGATTAAATCGAGCGGCGTATCCGACCCGTTCCATGTGGGCTTGCTCACTGCGGTTCCCTACGCCGCTGGCGCGCTGGCAATGGTGGTCGTAAGTCACAACTCAGACCGCACCGGCGAACGTCGTTGGCATCTGATTGTCCCGGGACTCGTTGGCGCGTTCGGGCTCGCGATGAGCGTATGGTTCTCGGACTCAACCTTAGCGGCGATGGTTGCGTTGACGGTGGGCACAATGGGCGTGATGACCACCATCTCGCAGTTTTGGGTTATTCCTCCCGCCTTCCTCGGTGGCGCAGCCGCGGCTGCAGGATTGGCACTCGCCAACTCGGTCGGCAGCATTTCCGGCGTGGTCAGCCCGTCACTGATTGGTGTCATCAAGCAGGCATCCGGCTCGGCAGGTGCAGGCGTGCTCGCGCTGGCCGTGAGCCTCGTCATCGGAGGACTGCTTGTCCTCTTCGTTCCGGCTACCCTTGTGAACAATCGTCGCCGATAGCACCATCGTTATTCTGAAAAGCCGGCACGAGCAGACACTCGCGCCGGCCTCTTCGTCATCAAGCTTCCTGTGCTGACAAGGATTCCTCAGTCGTTTGACGCGCGATGAAGAGAGAGAAATTCTGAATGTCAGGGTACGGCCCGAGAGGCCATTCATACCGTGTAATTGGAGCGCTCCGGATGCGCGTTCCAACAATGATTTACGAGGGTCAGTTACTGCGATTACTGTGTACAGTGGCTCAACATTGGTCGGCTCAGTGTCGTGCAGGCCTTCGTACATTTTGACGGCAGTGCGCGACCACTCCGCGGCCCAGGCTGCAGCCGCTGGTTGCAACGATTGCAAATGACTATCGCCGCTGAGCATTTGTATCCGGCTGCGGTCGCCGAGGCTTCCACGCCGCGACGCTATAAAGTCCAGCCGGGAGTCCGGCGGCGCCAGAACAATGATTCTGCAAACTGCCTGCAATCTGTTGCGGTCCAGGTCGGGTGCTGCAGGCACGTGCTGGGTAGTATGCCGTGTCGTCGACCTCCGTCGCAAAAACGTTCCCACCCTTGAGCAATTTTCGCAGACGCCGCTACTTGCCTCCGGTGACTTTGTGGACGCGCTCCGCGAGCGCCACTGCCTCGCTTGGCGACATCGGCAGCGGCCCACGCGGCGCTACGTTCAAGACCCAGTCGGCCAGCCGGCGCACAAGCGATACGTCGTCTGCGTTCAGCCCGAGCGCCGACAACGACTGCGCCAGTGATTCCAACTGCGGAGAACAGCAATAAATCGCATCAAACGCGGCACGTACGCGGGTAGACTCGGTCAGCTCGGCGTCGCGCGCATCGGCAATCAGGTTCTCGTATCGCATATCAGCTCCGGTTTTGACTTGAGTTCCACCAGCACCGCGGGCTCGCTTATACCGAGGAGCTGGGTCCTGCATACCAGGATTTCGCGGCACCAAGCGGGGCAGTGAAGATAGTCATCATCTAGCGCTAGCCAAGCCGCAGGCTCGCGGCGCAGAACTTCTCTCCATATCTGCATCTCACAGGCCAGGCGGTTCATCGTCCTCCGTCTGGCTGTCGAGATACCGTCTCGCCCTCTCGTCTAACTCTCGCCGGGAACGCATGACGGACCTCTCATCGACGATGTACTCGCCGTCATGGCCGAGCGCACCGTGAAGGTGTCCGCTCGCCAGCCGATGTCTAACGTGCGCCCGGCTAACAAATAGGAACCTCGCGACTTCGGCGATGGTCATACGTAGCCTCCACTTCAGGCACCACAGAAGCGCACTCGGCAGTCACCCATGTTTGCCATACATTCGTGCTTGCTGCGGGACGTGTGCGAGTTCTTCCAGCGCCTTGCGCCCACGTCGTTTTGCATTCAAGCGGTACGCCTCCGCATCGCGGCCGGCGACCGTGTGTGTGCCATCCGTATTTGCGCTTGCGGGCAGCTTGCCGTCTCGAATTAGCTTCAAGACATACTTCGGCGTCACGTTCAACACCACCGCGACTTCGGCCACGGTCATTGTTTCGTCCATACTTGCTCCGTTGGAAAGTTAAGCACTCCCGCATGTCCACAGCTTTTGACTCTTACGGAGCGCCTTCGACGAACCGGTGCACGTTGAAGCATCCTTAAGGTCAGCTGCTACCAGCCGAGTAACGTTCCTAGACGTTTAACAAGCCAGTTTGCTTCCACAACGCTTACCCACCCTTTGGCTTCGATTGCACGCCTCATGCGTTGCAAAGTGACCTCTCGCGAATGCTGCTGATTTTTTCCTGCATCTTTCTGCGGCTTTCCGACGAGCTCCTGCGCTAGGTCCTCGCATATGTCCCATCGCTCATAGCGCTCGCCTTCCGTCAGGCCGACAACGAGCTTGCCCTCGATGAGACGCCCGGCGAGCTTCGGCTGAGCGCCAGAGAGCGACGCTGGTGTGACGTCTCGGGGAAGTCGTCAGGGACATGTCGGCTCATTTCAGGTGGGCGATGACCCGCTTAGCTAGGTCAATAAGATTCGTTTGCCTCAAGGCCGGAAACGTCTGTGGCTTAAGCGTCGCACCGGGCGCAGTAACGATGCGGATACGGACATCTTCGCCGTCCACTACGATTTGTATGCAGGCCTCCGGCGTCGACGCAGCATCCCCAGCTGTTTGTCGCTCAACGAAGAGGGTGAATTGTCGGGCGTCCATATAAGGGCCAAGTGGCCATTGGTATCCTTGGGCGTGAAGCGCCTCCGACGCGCGTTCCCACAACGGACGGCGCGGGTCAATTTCCGCACTCGCTGTGTATAACGGCGAGACGTCAATCGGCTCTGTCTCGTGCAGGCCGTCGTAGACTCTTACCGAGGTCCGCGACCATTCGGCCGCCCAAGCCGCAGCGGCTCGCTCGAGCACCTTGTAATCACCGTCATCGTCGAGCATATCGAGCGGGGTCCGGTCGCCAAGAGTGCCGTTCTGTGCCGTCAAAAAATCGAGGCGGCTCAACGGCGGCGCCGGCATGATGATTTGGCAGATTGCTTGCAGACGCTTACGATTCAGGGACGGGTGGGACAAGAATGCGGGGACGTATTCAACTCCGTCCACCTCGACCGTAAAGACCCTGTAGTTGTCTAGCAGTTGCGTAAGTCGCTTCTCGGTCACGCCGGTGCGCTTACGGAAGTCAGTCGTCGATAACAATTTTCCGTTTGCAACCATCTCACGACGACCTTCGAGCGCTTGCTGCCAAAGGTGCTCGCGCAAGATGTCGCCGCCAACGTCTTCGCCAGCTTCGATGTAAGCCTGCCGAACAATGTCTTCTATGCGAGCAATCACATCGTCAGGTATTGGTTGGAACCGGTGACGGTCGGTCGCCGGTAGACGGAAGTGGTTTGCGGCTATTTTGCGTACAAGCGATGAGGCGACGAATTGAGGCACATCGAATTCCATATCGATGTCGCGCATAGCGATATCCCAACCGCTGCTAGCCATACCGAACTCCGATAGGAGCCGACGGAATGACCACGTCGTCATGCCGGCATGAGTCGCGTCGGCACCAATAAACAGCGATGTCACTCACCGAAACTCCTTCGTTGCAAGTAACACCACAGAGACAGCCTCGTAAGAGACTTGCTCGCAGTCGTACCGAAGGTCCCGGTGCGGACTACCAGGGTACAGAGAATAGTACGGCCGGCCCTTGCTGACTCCGCGTTCGTACGTCCACGTCTCCATGCCTCCACAAACATAACGAGCGGCCTGCGCATATTCCTCAGCGTCGCCATCCGAGAGCAGCATCACGATGGCGTCAGGGTTTGCGTCGCGTAATACGTTCATTAGGTCGATGACCCTCATGAGTCTGCTCCTCCTTTTGCCAAGGTCCGTAGAAGTCGGCCTATTGCTTGGCCCGCAACGGCCGCACTCAACGGAACAAAATTGCAAGCAACAGCCAGTTCTCGCTCAGAATCTGTAAGCGCATGTGAGTCATGACGCCGCCCTGAAAATTGCTCGCGTAATCTCGATGACGTCATCCCCCAACGAGAAGCGTATCGGGCCGACACCAGCAAGCGGGCTGTCAATAACGGTGCTGCGGGGCGTTGCATATGCCGTGCTTCTCTGGCATGCGACGTCGATGCGAATGGTCGCTAGGACGCGGTCTTCGCAGTCGGAGTCAGGAAGCGTTTGATGGACGAAAATGGTGAAGCGGGAGGCCACGGGATACGGACCACGCGGCGACGGATGTTCAAGCGCATCTGCGGCTCGCTTCCATATCGAGCCTCCCATTCCCACCGATGTTCCGTCGCACACAACGCTTAAGGTGTCTCCGTCACAGTCGCCCAGGTACACGGACACGTCCGTCTGGACACCCGTGATATCTCGTAGCGAAGTTGGGTCTTCGGACACCGATACTTTGTCTGCAGCCATCACTTCGTGTCCTTGCGCTGCTTCGCAGTTGGTCGCTCATACATGGGAGTCTTGCTTCCACCCTGGATTTTCCGGCCGATGAGCCGGCGCCCTGTCGCCATTGGAAGCATCGGCAATTGTGTCGACAGGCCAAAGGTGAATTCGGCCGCGAGCGTCCCGAGGCTCACCTTGATGCGAAGCTTTCGGACCGCCTCGGCAGCGATTACCTCGAACGGAGCAGCGGGCGCCAGTTGCCCGGAAAACTTATTCAACCTTGTTTTCGCGTACACACCCGAACCGACTCTTACCAACGCTCCGGCCTTGACCAGTGTTGACAGCACGCGACTGAGTTGCAAGGGATGCCCCAAATCAGATAACTCCGACCTGAGAATCACGACGTCTGGCCCCCGCGGATTGAACGCATTACCCCTGTCCCTTAATCCCGACTTGCCTGCCGCGGTCATCAGTGCCTTCCCTCTCTGCGTGAAGGAAGCAGTTCCCGCGTCCGGCTCAGCGCCCGGGATGCAACGCCGACGTCTGAGAACCGCTCGCGGCACAACTTTTAGCCGCTTTAACCCGAAACACAAGGAGACGCAGGAAGGTCGTCGGACGATGTGGCCTCACCGGAATGCTGCACTTTCGCCCATTACCCTTGGCCGATTAAAGGGTTAGTACTCGGTCGATTTGCAGAGTCCGCTGCTTTCAATACTTGCTCGATTGACGCCCCGAAACGCGAGCTAAACGTGAGCCATCCAACTCGCCAAGTTTGTATACCACTACAAAAGGATGTTTAAGTCAAGAATTCGTCGGGTCTCCTTACGCATTGAATCTATGACCCAATTCGATTCCTTCGCAGTTTCCGCTCGATAAGTTCGGCGCCTTTCTTAGCACGAAATTTGGTCACACGTTTCTTGGATGTAGACGGCGATGTGACACCTAAATAGAGTCGTGGGCTCTATGACGAAACCCACTCCTGCCCGAGCGTTGCTTTCGGAAAACCTAAAACGCTACCGCACACGCCTCGGCGTGTCGCAGGTGGAACTGTCGCTCGCCGCCGGCTTGGCGCGAAACACGGTGTATTACATCGAGAAGAAGTCGCCCAGCGTGCACCTGGAAACGATTGACCGCCTGGCCATTTCACTGGACGTCGACCCATGCGTCCTGCTTTCGCAGGAATCAGCTGCGACCGACGGCCAGTACCAACCGCGACCGCTCGCAGATTGCGTGGTCGATAATCTGAGGAGATTTCGGGCCCGCCTGAATTTGACTCAGGAAGAGGTGGCAACGTCGGCTGGACTCGCGCGGAATTATGTTTACAAAATCGAAAGAAAACACGTGAGCGTTACGCTGGACACCATAGATGCAGTCGCTCACGCTCTCGGCGTTCTTCCGTGGCAACTGCTAGCTTAATTTTCAGGCTTTGTCATAGAGTGACCCGCAGTTCGCCGGGGACCGCGTCGGGGTTACTGTCTATCTGACCTAACGCACATTCGCGGGGCACCGCTGCCTGCTGAAATCCGCGCGGGATTAGGTAGTTTGCTTCACGTTCCATGATGGCTCGCCACTCACCAATGCTGCGGCGCACAATAAAGTTCGTGATTGGCGCAAACTTTAGAGTGCATAGACCGCCCATCTATCTTTGGCGCAAACTTTGTTGTGTGCTCATAAGAGCAAAAAAAAGGCGTCACGTTACCGTGACGCCTTGAAAAGTTCTAGCCATTCCGAGGGCCGTGCTAGAACCTGAGAGAAGGTATTTCGAAAAATTGGCGGGGTGACCAAACGCGCTTGAGCGGTGTCGAACACAGACGGCGCCAAGCGACGAGTATCAAAGTAGGCAGACCACTACAGTCTCCGAGCCGCCAAAACTGAAAGGCAAAAAACGCGACCCCTGACACCCGCTTTCGAAATGAGGTTCCATTTTTTCCGGTAATGCTGACTTAGTCAAGCAAAATCTCGGAACCTTCGGCGCGGCGTCGGAAATTATTTCGCTACAATGATCAGATGAAGAAAATCCGGGGCGTAGCAACCTTGTGCGATGGGCGTTTCAAACCGTACGCCTCACCGTTAAGCGCCCCTCTGAGCCATTAATCTGAAATAACGTTTCACAATTCACATGAACCCACGCACGCGACTCAATACTTTCGCCGACCCCGTCAAGGAAAAAGACGGCTCCGGCGACGAAGTCACCGCGCTGGCCCGTGGTCTGACAGTGCTCCGCGCGATTGCCGCCGCAGACGCGCCGCTCAGCAACCGCGAGTTGACCGAACTCACCGGCATCCCGAAGCCGACCGTCTCACGTATCACCGCGACGCTCGTGGGCACCGGCTTTCTATTCCGGTTGCCGGACAGCGAGCGCTTCGTGCTGACTTCGTCGGTGCTGGAACTGAGCAATGGCTTTCTGCGCAATTTCGACATTCGCGCGCGCGCCCGCCCGTTTCTGATCGAACTCGCGGAGCGCACCCGGCTCTCGGTGCATCTCGCCGTGCGCGACCGGCTCGACATGGTGGTGATCGACGTGATCCGGCCACGTTCGGCCGTGCTCGTGTCGCGCCTCGAAGTCGGCGCGCGGATGAGCCTGAGCCGCACTGCCATCGGCCGCGCCTACCTGGCGGCGCTCGACGAGCCGGAGCGCATGAAACTGCTGACTGGTTTGCAGGCCGCCGAGGGCGACGACTGGGGCCACGTCGGCGGCCGGCTCGAAACGGCGCTGCAGGAAACCATGGAGCGCGGCTTCGCGATCGCGACCGGCGAATGGCACGACGGACTGAATGCGATCGCGCTCGGCTTCACCGGCCCGTCCGGCGAGCGGTACGCGGTCAACTGCGGGGGCTCCGCCGACCAGTGCCCGCGCGACTGGCTCATCAACCGTGCCGGACCCCACCTGCTCGATTGTGTCGCGCGAATCGTGCTGGAGATCGGGGGAACGCCGGGGCGCCGTCTCGACAACTGAACAGCAGGAGTGCCGCAAACGCACTGCCCGCCCCGCGCAGCGGGGAGCCATTCCACATCGTGTAACCGGCGTAATCAAACGAAAAATACGCGGGTGGACTGTTACAGAGCGCGGGACGTAGGATCATGCATTCCTGTCGCGGAGCCGCCCGCGCGGTCGGGCTTCAGGCCGTCCGGCACGGTGCGCCGAATCCCCGAGCGCACGCGTGTCCCGCAGCACTGTGCATGCATCGTAGGCCACGTCTCAGGTAGCATCGCGCTGAACATTTGCGGACCGACCGCTGTCGAAACCGCCTGTCGTGCGATCCGCACGCATCAGGCGCCACGCGCCGATGCGGCACAATCGCGCGAACGCCTCACTTCCAAGCCAGTCACTGACCGAACCGATGGACGAACAACAACAGCATTCGGAAACTTCACGCCCCACCGCTCCGGTTTCCCCGACGCCCGCCAGTGGCGGGCCTGACCGTCCGTTGCATAGCCGCGATAAGCGGGACACGCCGCCCGCCGCCGTCAAATCGCATCGCGGCCGCAATATCGCACTCATCGTCGCCGCGCTCGCGATTCTCGGCTTCGTGCTGTGGCGCTGGCATCCGTGGGGCTCGCCGGACGGCGCCGCCGCACCGGGCGCGAGCGGCGCACATAGCGGGCGCTCCGGCCGCGGCGGCCCGGGCGGCATGGCAAACATGCCGCAACCGGTCCACGTGGCCACGGCGACGCAAGGCGAGATGCCGGTTGTGTTGACTGCGCTCGGCACCGTCACCCCGCTCGCCAGCGTGACGGTATTGCCGCAACTGAGCGGCACGCTGCAAGAGGTGTATTTCAAGGAAGGCCAGATGGTCAGGAAGGGCGACCTGCTCGCGCAGATCGACCCGCGTCCCTACCAGATCTCGCTCAGCAACGCCGAAGGCACGCTCGCGCGCGACGAGGCGCTGCTGCAAACCGCGCGTCTGGACCTCAAGCGCTATCAGACGCTGCTTTCACAAGACTCGATTGCGAGCCAGCAGGTCGATACGCAGGCATCGCTCGTGCGCCAATATGAAGGCACCGTGAAGTCCGACAAGGCCAACGTCGACACCTTCAGGCTCGACCTCGTTTATGCGCGAATCACCGCGCCAGTGTCGGGGCGCGTCGGCTTGCGGCAGGTAGATCCCGGCAACTACGTGACGCCGAGCCTGACCAACGGCATCGTCGTGATTACGCAATTGCAGCCGATCAGCGTCATCTTCACGACCTCCGAAGACAACCTGCAGCAGATTCTCGAGCAGGCGCAATCCGGCACGAAGCTCTCGGTCACCGCGTACGACCGCAGCAACACCACGTCGCTCGAAGGCGGCACGCTCGAAACGCTCGACAACCAGATCGACACCACGACCGGCACCGTCAAGCTGCGCGCGATCTTCCAGAACAACAAGAACCTGTTGTTCCCGAATCAGTTTGTGAACACACGCTTGCTCGTCAACACGATCAAGGACGCAGTGATCGTACCGACATCGGCTGTGCTGAACGGCTCCATGGGCCAGTTCGTGTACGTCGTGAAGCCTGACAACACCGTCACGGTGCGCCCGGTGAAGGTCGGCCCCGTCGACGGCGAGCGCACCAGCATCAAGTCGGGTCTGCAAGTGGGCGAGCGCGTCGTGATCGACGGTTCGGACCGCCTGAAGGAAGGCGCGAAGATCACGATTCCGGCGGACAAGCCGCGCGGCGCGCGCGGGGCCAGCGGTGCCAGCGGTGCAGCCGCAGCTACGGCCTCGGGTGCCTCCGGCGCCTCGGCTGCACGCCCGCATCACGGCAAGCACGCCGCGCAAGCTTCGCAATAAGGGCACGGCACTTACCGCATGAATCCATCCCGCGCCTTTATTCTGCGCCCCGTCGGCACCGCGCTGCTGATGGCGGCGATCATGCTGGTCGGTCTCGTCGCGCTGCGCTTCTTGCCGCTCTCAGCGCTGCCGCAGGTCGACTATCCGACCATCCAGGTGCAAACGTTCTATCCGGGCGCGAGCCCGGACGTAATGACGTCGTCGGTCACCGCGCCGCTCGAACGTCAATTCGGGCAGATGCCCTCGCTGAATCAGATGTCGTCGCAAAGCTCGGCCGGCTCGTCGATCATCACGCTGCAGTTCAGCCTCGACCTGCCGCTCGATATCGCCGAGCAGGAAGTGCAGGCCGCGATCAACGCGGCGGGCAACCTGCTGCCCTCCGACCTGCCCGCGCCGCCGATCTACGCCAAGGTCAATCCCGCCGACGCGCCGATCATCACGCTCGCAATCACGTCGAAAACATTGCCGCTCACGCAGGTTCAGGATCTCGCCGACACGCGTCTTGCGCAGAAAATTTCGCAGGTCGCAGGCGTGGGCCTCGTGAGTCTGTCGGGCGGCCAGCGGCCGGCCGTACGAATCCAGGCGAACCCGCGCGCGCTCGCCGCTTATGGGTTGAATCTGGACGACTTGCGCACCACGATTTCGAACCTGAACGTCAACACGCCGAAGGGCAACTTCGACGGCCCGACGCGCAACTACACGATCAACGCGAACGACCAGTTGACCGACGCCGACGCGTACAAGAGCGCGGTGGTCGCGTACAAGAACGGCCGTCCCGTGATGCTGACCGACGTCGCCACCATCGTGCAGGGCGCGGAGAACACCAAGCTCGGCGCATGGGTCGACGGCACGCCCGCGATCATCCTGAACGTGCAGCGCCAGCCGGGCGCGAACGTGATTCAGGTCGTGGACAGCATCAAGAAACTGCTGCCCCAGTTGCAGCAATCGCTGCCGGCCGCACTCGAGGTGCAGGTCGTCACCGACCGCACCACCACGATCCGCGCTTCCGTGCGCGACGTGCAGTTCGAACTGGCCATGTCGGTCGTGCTCGTCGTGCTCGTCATGTACCTGTTTCTCGCCAACGTCTACGCGACCATCATTCCGAGCCTCTCGGTGCCGCTCTCGCTGATCGGCACGCTCGCGGTGATGTATCTGTGCGGCTTCTCGCTGGATAACTTATCGCTAATGGCATTGACGATCGCGACCGGCTTCGTGGTCGACGACGCAATCGTCATGATCGAGAACATCGCGCGCTATGTCGAGGAAGGCGAAGCGCCGCTCGAAGCCGCGTTGAAAGGTTCGAAGCAGATCGGCTTCACGATCATTTCGCTGACCGTCTCGCTGATCGCCGTGCTGATTCCGCTGCTCTTCATGGGCGACGTCGTAGGCCGCCTGTTCCATGAATTCGCGATCACGCTCGCGGTGACCATCGTCATTTCGGCAATCGTGTCCCTCACGCTGGTGCCCATGATGTGCGCAAAACTGTTGCGCCACACGCCACCGCACGAGAGCCACCGCTTCGAGGCGCGCGCACACCGCACGATCGACTGGGTGATCGCCCGTTATGCGGTCGCGCTCACGTGGGTCCTGAGCCGGCAGCGCGCCACGCTGGTCGTTGCGGTGCTGACGCTCGTGCTGACCGCGTTGCTCTACGTGTTCATTCCCAAGGGCTTCTTCCCGGTGCAGGATACGGGCGTGATCCAGGCGATCACACAGGCGCCGCAGTCAGTGTCGTATGCGTCGATGGCTGAGCGCCAGCAGGAACTCGCCGCGCAGATTCTGAAAAACCCGGACGTGGAAAGCCTGACCTCTTTCATCGGCGTGGACGGCAGCAATATCACGTTGAACAGCGGCCGTATGCTCATCAACCTGAAGCCGCGCGACGACCGTAGCAGCACCGCGAGCGAAGTGATCCGGCAACTGCAACGGGACGTCGCGCATATCGCGGGCGCGTCGCTGTACATGCAACCGGTGCAGGATCTGACGATCGATTCGACCGTGAGCCCCACGCAGTACCAGTTCATGTTGACCGACCCGAACATGAGCGAATTCACGACCTGGGTGCCGAAGCTCGTCGAGCGGTTGAAGCAGTCGCCGGAACTCGCGGACGTCGCAACCGACCTGCAGGACAACGGTCAGTCGGTCTACATCGAAATCGACCGTGCCACTGCGTCGCGTTATGGCATCACGCCCGCCACCGTGGATAACGCGCTTTACGACGCATTCGGCCAGCGCATCGTCTCGACGATTTTCACGCAGTCGAACCAGTACCGCGTGATCCTGGAAGCGCAGCCCTCGATGCAGCACTACACCGAGTCGCTCAACTCGATCTATCTGCCCTCTTCCACCTCGTCGGGCGGACAAGTGCCGCTCTCCTCGATCGCGAGATTCATCGAAAAACCGGCTCCATTGCTCGTCACGCACCTGAGCCAGTTTCCCGCCACGACGGTGTCGTTCAATCTGGCGCCAGGATCGTCGCTCGGCGCGGCCGTCAAGGCAATTGGGCAGGCGGAAAAGGACATCGGCTTGCCGGCCTCGTTCCAGACGCGCTATCAGGGCGCGGCGCTCGCGTTCCAGGCGTCGCTATCGAACGAACTGTTCCTGATCCTGGCGGCCATCGTCACGATGTATATCGTGCTCGGCGTGCTGTATGAGAGCTTCATCCATCCGATCACGATTCTTTCGACGCTGCCTTCGGCAGGCGTGGGCGCATTGCTCGCGCTGCTGATCACGGGCCACGACCTGGACATCATCGGCATTATCGGCATCGTGCTGCTGATCGGCATCGTGAAGAAAAACGCGATCATGATGATCGACTTCGCGCTTTATGCGGAACGCGAAGAAGGCAAGGCGCCGCGCGAAGCCATTTATCAGGCGTGCCTGCTGCGCTTCCGGCCGATCCTGATGACCACGCTCGCCGCGCTGCTCGGCGCGCTGCCGCTGATGCTCGGCACCGGCGCCGGTTCGGAATTGCGTCGCCCGCTCGGTATCGCGATCGCGGGCGGTCTGATCGTCAGCCAGTTGCTGACGCTCTTTACCACGCCGGTGATTTACCTCGCGTTCGATTCGCTGGCCCGCCGCACGCGCGAGCGCTTCAACCGCGGCGGTCCATCGGCGGGCGCAACACCGCCCGCCACGGACGCGGGGAACTGATGCGATGAACCTGTCGCGTCCGTTTATCTCGCGCCCCGTCGCCACCACACTGCTGGCAATCGGCATTGCGCTGTCCGGCATCTTCGCGTTCACGAAGCTACCGGTTGCGCCGCTCCCGCAGGTCGATTTCCCGACCATTTCGGTCCAGGCATCGTTGCCGGGCGCGAGCCCGGATACGGTGGCGACCAGCGTGGCGAGTCCGCTCGAACGGCATCTCGGTTCGATAGCCGACGTCACGGAAATGACGTCGACGAGTTCGGTCGGCTCGACGCGCATCACCATGCAGTTCGGTCTGAACCGCAACATCGACGGCGCAGCGCGCGACGTGCAAGCGGCAATCAACGCCGCGCGCGCCGATCTGCCCGCGAGCCTGCGCAGCAATCCGACTTATCACAAGGTCAATCCGGCTGACGCGCCGATCATGATTCTCGCGCTTACGTCGAAAACGCTCACCACCGGCCAGCTCTACGACTCGGCGGCCACGGTGCTGCAGCAGTCGCTGTCGCAAGTGGACGGTGTGGGCGAAGTGGACGTGAGCGGCTCGGCGAATCCGGCTGTTCGCGTCGAACTGGAGCCGCAGGCGCTCTTTCACTACGGCATCGGTCTCGAAGACGTGCGCGCGGCGCTCGCCGCGGCCAACGCGAACAGTCCCAAGGGTTCAATCGAGTTCGGCCCGAACCGCGTGCAGATCTATACGAACGACCAGGCGAGCAAGGCGTCGCAGTATCGCGACCTCGTGATCGCCTATCGCAACGGCTCGGCGGTCAAGCTGTCGGACGTGGCGGAAGTCGTCGATTCCGTCGAAGATCTGCGCAACCTCGGGCTCTTCAACGGCAAGCGTTCGGTGCTCGTGATCCTGTACCGCCAGCCGGGCGCGAACATCATTGAAACCGTTGACCGCGTCACGGCTATGCTGCCGCAACTGCATGCGTCGCTGCCGGCCGACGTCGACATCTCGCCCACGTCCGACCGCTCGGTCACGATCCGCGCGTCGCTGAAAGACACCGAGTACACGCTGATGATCGCAGTCGCGCTCGTCGTGATGGTCGTGTTCCTGTTCCTGCGCAACTGGCGCGCCACGCTCATTCCGAGCGTAGCGGTGCCGATCTCGATCATCGGCACGTTCGGCGCGATGTACCTGCTCGGCTTCTCGATCGACAACCTTTCGTTGATGGCGCTGACTATCGCGACGGGCTTCGTCGTGGACGACGCCATCGTGGTGCTGGAAAACATCTCGCGTCATATCGAGAACGGCGTGCCGCGCATGAAGGCTGCATTCATCGGCGCTCGGGAAGTCGGCTTCACGGTCATGTCGATCAGCATCTCGCTCGTCGCCGTGTTCCTGCCGATTTTGCTGATGGGCGGCATCGTGGGCCGGCTGTTCCGCGAGTTCGCGCTGACGCTGTCGCTCGCAATCGGCGTGTCGCTGATCGTCTCGCTCACGCTCACGCCAATGATGTGCTCGCGCCTGCTGCGCGAGCCCCGCGAACAGAAAGAGGAAGGCCGTTTCGGACGCTGGCTCGAACGCGGTTTTGCGTCCATGCAACGCGGCTACGAACGCACGCTGGGCTGGGCGCTTCTGCATCCGCGCCTGATCCTCACCATTCTGCTCGCGACCATCGGCCTGAATATCTGGCTGTATATCATCGTGCCGAAGGGCTTCTTCCCGCAGCAGGATACCGGGCGGCTCATCGGCGGCATTCAGGCGGATCAGAGCACGTCTTTCCAGGCCATGAAAGGCAAGTTCGCGGAGATGATGGAGATCGTCAGCAAGAACCCGGCCGTGGATAGCGTGGTCGGTTTCACGGGCGGGCGGCAGACCAATTCGGGCTTCATGTTCGTGTCGCTCAAATCGAAAGGCGAGCGCAAGCTTTCCGCCGATCAGGTGATCCAGCAACTGCGCGCGCCGCTTGGCGACGTGGCCGGCGCACGCACGTTCCTGCAATCGGTGCAGGACATCCGCGTGGGCGGCCGGCAATCGAATGCGCAGTATCAGTTCACGCTACTCGCCGATTCGACGCCCGACCTGTACCTGTGGGGACCGAAGCTCACCGAGGCGCTGCAGGCGCGCCACGAACTGACCGACGTGAATTCCGACCAGCAGCAAGGCGGACTCGAAGCGATGGTGACCATCGACCGCGCGAGCGCGTCGCGACTCGGCATCAAGCCCGCGCAGATCGACAACACGCTGTACGACGCATTCGGTCAGCGCCAGGTATCGACGATCTACAACCCGTTGAACCAGTATCACGTGGTGATGGAAGTCGCGCCGAAATACTGGCAGAGCCCCGACATGCTGAAGCAGATCTACGTCAGCACGTCGGGCGGCAGTGCGAGCGGCGCGCAGACCACCAACGCGCCTGCGGGCACGGTGACGAAGGCGACCACCACGTCGTCCACGAGCGCCTCGGCGGGGGGCACTGCGGGCACCACGGCGTCGAGCGCCGCGACGATTGCGGCCGATTCCGCGCGTAACCAGGCGATCAATTCGATCGCCGCGAGTGGCAAGTCGAGCGCTTCGTCGGGCGCGGCCGTGTCGACTTCGAAGGAAACCATGGTGCCGCTGTCGGCAATTGCGAGCTTCAGTCCGGGCAATACGCCGTTGTCAGTGAACCACCAGAGTCAGTTCGTGGCCTCGACGATCTCGTTCAATCTGCCGCCCGGCGTATCGCTGTCCACGGCAACCCAGGCGATCTACGAGACCATGGCGCAGATCGGCATGCCGGCGACGATCCACGGCAGCTTCCAGGGAACGGCGCAGGCCTTCCAGCAATCCATGTCGGACCAGCCGATTCTGATTCTGGCCGCTCTCGCTGCGGTGTACATCGTGCTCGGCATCCTGTACGAGAGCTACATTCACCCGCTGACCATTCTGTCGACGCTGCCCTCGGCGGGCGTGGGCGCGCTGCTGGCGCTGCTGCTCTTCAAGACCGAGTTCAGCATCATCGCGTTGATCGGCGTGATTCTGCTGATCGGTATCGTCAAGAAGAACGCGATCATGATGGTGGACTTCGCTATCGAAGCGTCGCGGCAAGGCCGCTCGTCGCGCGATGCGATTCACGAGGCGTGCCTGCTGCGTTTCCGTCCGATCATGATGACGACGTTCGCGGCCATGCTCGGCGCAGTGCCGCTCGCGTTCGGCCGCGGCGAAGGCGCAGAGTTGCGCGCGCCGCTTGGCATTGCGATTGTCGGCGGGCTGATTGTCAGCCAGATGCTGACCTTGTACACGACACCGGTGGTCTACCTTTACATGGACCGGATTCGCGTTCGCTGGGAGTCGAGGAAAGCGCGCAGAAGCGGGATTGCTCCGTCTGCGTGATGCATGGCGTTGTGCAGTTGTGGCGTTGTGTGGCCACAGCGTCGCGCATGCGCGGGGGCACAGCGGTTGAAGCGGCAGTGCCGCCGCTTCATCGCTGCTTCATCGCCTCTCCACCGCCCAAAACGGCCTCAAAGTTTCTGGTCGATAGCAAGCAGAAAAATGCGCCGCCATTGCTTCGCTTGCCCTTCGCTTTGCATCGGCAAGTGCCACACGCCATGCGCGGCATCCTTCACTTTCAGCGCAACCTGCCATTGCGCGCCGTCGCGCTCGATGTCGGCTCCGAGCAGATCGGCAAAGATATACGCGCCCTGCTCCGAGCCGAGATAAATCTCACACAGACGCTTGCCCGACGCGAGCCGCACCGAGCCCCAGGTGCCGTCGAGCCGGTGCGTCCAGTCGCCGTCGCGAATATTCGGTGCAACTTCCTTGCGGCGGCGCAACCAGTACGCGACGGCGGCAATCAGCAGCACCGCGGCCAGCACCGCCGCACCGACGGCGACCGTCGTGCCGAAGGCCGACTGCAATCCATAGAATGCGCGCACCGCGCCATAGACCAGCGCAATCAGCGCCAGTAGCGCAACAATAATCGGCATGGCGAGTTCCCGACGATGAGCCTTAAGGCTGCTTGTGCGTCGCGGCCCAGTCCTTCACGGCCTTAAGCGTATTCTCGACGTGCTTTTCCGGCGACAAGCTCGTGTATTCGTAGATGATCTTGCCGTCAGGCGCGATCACATATGAGACGCGATTGGCCATCGAACTATGCATCGGCAAGCCCGCGTCGTATGCGCCAATCACTTTCGACTCCGCGTCCGCGGCAACCGGGAATTTGCTGCGGCACTCGCTCACCGAGAATTTCGTCAACGTGTCGATGTTGTCGTGCGACACGCCAATCACCGTCGCGCCATATTTCTTGTATTCGTCGACGGCCTCGGCGAATTCATGAGCCTCGATCGTGCAGCCCTTCGTGAAAGCGGCCGGGTAGAAGTACAGCACCACCGGTCCCTTCTTCAGCTCGTCGGCAAGCGAATAGGTGTACGTCTTGCCGCCCAGCGACGCCTGCGTGGTGAACTGCGGTGCCGCATCGCCCGGCTTGAGTGTCGCGTTCGCCGCCAACGAATACGCGGCGAAGGCCACCGACACGGCAGCGGCCAGCGCCGCCGGTATGAATTTTCTTGTCATCTGCTGATCCTTTGAGCGTTGATGCACACGATTCCGGCGACGAGTCTACGGCCTCGCCGTCCGGCGTGACCACGGTCGGCCCGGCACGATCCGGGCGCCTTCCAGGCGGCAGCCCGGAACAGACCTAAGCGGCAAAGCCGGACATGTCCGACCGGCCCTGCGCTCTATTGGACCACGTACACGCAGAATACGTGCGCCGCCCCTTGCAGGATGCAAACAACGGCGCGGATCAGGCGGCCGCTTCTTCCACGTGCGCGCCAAACCACGCGGCCGCGGAGAGGTTGAGCTCGGCGAGTACCTCGGGCGTAAGCGCGGCGAATTCCGGCGGCGCATCGGGTCCGAGCGCGATCGACGCCGCGTCGCCGCCTTTGCCCGCCAGCTCCGCGATGCGCAACAGCGTGCCGAGCGCTCCGTGATGCGTGACGATTGCCTCGCGGATTTGCGGCGCAAGGCCGAGCTTTTCCAGCACCGCCTTCGGCGTGCTGCCGAGCAGCACATGTACGAGCGAAAAAATCCCGGTCATGAACGCGGCATCGGCGAATTCGTCGTCGGCGGGACGCATCCAGCCTGCCGCCAGTTCCATGAAGCGCGAACGGGTACCGGCCAGTTGCACGAGCGGATCGGCGCGCCACGGCAGATCGCCGCTGTCGGCATAAAGCAGCAGTTGCGCCCAGCGCGCGATCTGGCGCGTCCCCGTCGCGATGATCGCCTCGCGCAACGACGCGATATTGCGCCCAAGACCGAATGCACTCGAATTGACGAGCCGCAGCAACTGGACGACCACGCTCGGGTTCAGCTTCAGTTCGGCTTCGAGCTCGACGATACCCGCATCGCGCGACAGTAGCGCGAGCAGTCGCAAAAGGCTCGGACGCGGAGACCGGTTGCGCGGCGCGGCCAGCACCTGGGGCCGCGCAAAGAAGTAGCCCTGAAACAGATCGAAGCCGAGATCGCGGGCGAGCGCGAAGTCCTCGCGTGTCTCGACTTTTTCGGCTAACAGCGTCTTGCCGTAGCCTCGCATGGCGGCGGCGAGTTCAGGCAGATCCGCTCGCTTCGTCTGCAAAAAATCGATCTTGACGATGTCCGCATGCGGCAGCATGGCGAGCAGTTCGCCGGACAGTTCGCTGACGTCGTCGAGCGCGACCTGGAAACCGCTGCGCCTCAGTTCGTTCAGCCGGCGCGCGAGTTGCGCGTCGAACTTCACTGTTTCGAGGATCTCGAGCACGAAGCGTTCGGGCGGCATGACGTGAACAATGTCGTCGAAGAGCATCGCCCGATCAATATTCACGAAGCCGCGATGCCGCCCGAGTACCGCGGGCACACCGATTCCGCCGAGGGCGCGTGCCACGACCTGCGCCGTCGCCTGAGCGTCGTCGGTAATTTCCGCATAGTTGTGGGCGCCGGCCCGGAACAGCAGTTCATAGGCGTTGAGCGCGCCCTGTCGATCGAGGATCGGCTGGCGGCCAAGATAGACGAACTGGGGCGCGGACGCCCGCTCGGCATCCTCGCTGGACGAGTCACGCGCCTCGATGCGCCGGGCAGTGGCACGGACCAAATGAAGTTCAGACATGGATCATCGGTGCAGCTTGTCGGAGTGTGGCGCGGCAGCGGCGCACCGCCACCGCACAAGGGGTTTGCCGTATTAACGGACGCCGGGTCGCCGCACTTTAACCCAATCGCCGGAACGCCCGGCCATGGCGGCCCGCCGTGCCTTACGAAAAGTTTTTCCCGGTCGCCGGCTAAAGATTTCAGGGCACGGGCCGTTATCTTGTTCTGATGGGGCGGCCTGATACCTTTTGACCGCCTTCACCAGGCGAAAAGCAAGCCGCTCCGCCTGCAGACGAACACAGGTTGCCAGCGACAAACATGGAAGCGAACAGGATCACCGCGCCCCGCCGGGGCTCCTTGCGCACGGTCGTCGACCGGCTTCTTGCGCTTGGCCGTCGCGTGGACGACACGCCGCAAGCAGCCCCGCCTCAGCCGCCGCAACTGGAACAGGTGGTGGGCGCCGTCGATCTGCTCGCGCACGTGGACACCGAACTGCGCTTTATCTATGTGTCCGACGCGAGCCTGCGCTTTATCGGCTATCACCGCGAATATCTCGAGACGATCACGCTGCATGAACTGGTGGCCCAGGCCGATGTGCCGCGCCTCGACGCGCTGCTTGCCCGCGCGGCGGCTTCGGGCAACGTGGAAAAAGCCACGCTCGGGCTCATCAAGTCGCTCACCTACCCGATCACCGTGGAATTGCGCGTGGTGCGCAGCAGCCACAATGGCATCAGCGGCTATGCGATTGCCGGCTTCGACGTGTCCGCTTGGCGTGCGAGCGAGGAGCGCCTCATCCAGGCACTGCATCTGGACCGCCTGACCAACCTCGCCAATCAGTCCGCGCTGATTCCCGCGGTGCTCGAGGCGCAACGGCAAGCCGACGCGCACGGTACCCCGGCCGCGCTGCTGCTGCTCGACATCGACGATTATCAGCGCGTGAACCGCGCGCTCGGCTACGATGCCGGCGACGAGATGCTGCGCGACACTGCGCGGCGTCTGATGAACATGACGAGTCCGAGCGAAACCGTGGCGCGCGTGGCGAGCGACGAGTTCGCGATCCTCGTGAAGCCCGCTGCGAACCGCACCGACGCGGCCGCCGCCGCCGAAACGCTGGCCCGGCGCCTCTTGACCGCGATCCAGCAGCCCTATGTATTCAGCGGCCAGCAGGTGCATCTTTCGGCGAGCATCGGCATCGCGCTGTATCCGGATGTGCGCCACGCCAACGACACCGCCGCGCATGACACGCATCTGCTGCGCTGGGCCGACCACGCGTTGTTGCAGGCCAAGGCGGCCGGCGGCAATACGCTCGCGTTCTACGTGCCCGATGACAATCCCGCCGACGCGGAGCGCCTGAAGCTGGAGGCGGATCTCTACGACGGCGTGCGCAACGGCGAGTTCTCGCTGCATTTCCAGCCGATCACGAGCAGCCGCACGCACGGCGTGGTCGGGGTCGAGGCGCTGATCCGCTGGCTGCATCCGGTGCACGGTCTCGTGCCGCCGTCGATGTTCATCCCCCTCGCGGAGTCGATCGGCCTGATCAACTTCCTCGGCAACTGGGTGCTGAAAATCGCGTGCATGCAGTTGATCCAGTGGGACGCCAAGGGTATTTCGCTTCAATACGTCGCCGTGAACGTGTCGCCGCAGCAGTTCCGCGATCCGCGTTTCAAGGACGCCGTGCGCGAAGCGATCAATCTGACCGGCATCGACCCGCGGCGCCTCGTGTTCGAGATTACCGAAAGTCTGCTGATGCACGACCCCGCACATGCAAAGGTGTTGCTGGAGGATTTGACCGCCATGGGTATCCGCTTTGCCGTCGACGATTTCGGCACTGGCTACTCAAGCCTGGCTTACCTGCAACGGTTTCCCCTTGCAAAGCTCAAGATCGACAGGAGTTTTGTCGAGAATCTGCTAACCTCCCGAAACGACCAGGCGATTGTCAGCGCGGTGGTCGGCCTCGCCCAGACACTCGACCTGGAACTGGTCGCGGAGGGCGTCGAAACCGAAGCGCAGCGCGCCCTGCTGACCGAAATGGGATGCGACCACATACAGGGCTGGCTCGTCTGCCAGGCGTTGCCTTCCGACGAACTGGCGCAGCGTTTCGAAGCGCGCTCGCTTCACCTGCACAGCGCCTAGCAGTGCAGGTGAAGCGCTTACGCAGCGGCACAAGCCGGCTTCAGGCCGGCGTGGCATTCATTGGAACATGTATGGCTTTTGCGGGACTCACATGGTAAAGGCGGCTGTGCTCGACCGGCTGTGGACGCGAATGAGCGAGCGCGGCGATTTCCCCATGCTGTCGCAGTCGTTGCGCACCACCATGGCGGCGATGAACAACGACGACCTCGACTTCACCGGCCTCGTGCAGGTCGTGCTCTCGGACTTCGCGCTCACGCAAAAGGTGTTGCGGCTCGCGAACTCGGCCATGTATATGGCCTTCGGCGGCAATATCACCACCGTGTCGCGCGCGCTGATGGTGCTCGGCATGGACGCGGTCGGCCATCTCGTGGTTGGCCTGAAGATCGTCGATCACTTTCATCACAGTGCGCCGCGCCGCATCGACGCGAAGCTCGAACTGAACCGCACGCTGCTCTCGGGCTGCGTCGCGCGCAAGCTGACCGAGCGCGGCGATCTGCGTGCCGGCGAGGAAGCCGTGGTCTGCACGCTGATGCGGCAAATCGGCAAGCTGCTGGTGGTCTTCTATCTCGACGCGGAATGGGATCAGATTCGCCGCCACATCGACAGCGGCACGCAGGAAGCGGACGCTTGTGTGCTGGTGCTCGGCGTGACGTTCGACGAAATTGGCGCCGAAGCCGCAGTGCGCTGGCGCCTGCCCGACATGATCCGCTCGGGCATGGGCGAGTTCGATCCGCAGGACACGGAGCAACCGCGCCAGGTGCAGTGGCTGCGCGCGATCACCAATTATTCGACGGCGGTCGCCGACGTCCTCACGCAGCAGAACGTGCCCGACTTCGAGCGCGAGGAACGCATCGCCGAACTCGCCCAGGAATATAGCCACGCGCTCAACACCGATCCCGAAGTGCTGCTCGAAATGAGCGTTGCGCTTGCCCGCGAGGAAGGCGGCGACGGCGTGATGCGCGAAATCGTCGAGCTGCGCGCGAATGCTGACGCGATGGCGCGCGAGGCGCTGAATCCGGAAGCGCGCATTGCAGCAGGTGTCGAAGATCTGCGCGCCCTCCCCGACACCAGTTCGCTCGCGCCGGCCCTCGGCATGGCGTCGGAAACGGTGCTCGCGGCGCTTGGCTTTGCGCGCACGGTGGTGTTCGTCAAGCACAGCAACGGCACCTTCCGCGCGCGCCTGGGTCTGGGCCCGAAAATCGATGCGGCGCTGCCCAAGCTCACGTTCGGTTCGGCCTTCGAGCCCGACGTGTTCCACCTCGCCATAGCGAATTCGGTGGGCATCTTCATCGAAAATGCGCGCGATCCGAAAATGGTCGCGCGTCTGCCGGAATGGTTCCGCCGCTCTTTCGACGACGCCCGCGCCTTCGTGCTGTTACCGGTGGTGGATGAGACCGATCAGACGGTCGCGCTACTTTACGGCGACTGGTCTCACACTCAGGAGCCACGGCGCATCTCGCAGAAAGAGATGAGCGTGCTGAACGAACTGGCCAAGGAGTTAGGCCGTTTTTTCGGCCTGGGGCAGATGCGGGAAATGGAGACGATGTAAAGACGTGGCGTGATCGTTGATCACGGTACGTGAGTCTCCTGCTTCTGCATTTGCCCGACGCCTGATTTTGCAAGTCAGATTCGCGATGCCGGCTTGCGCTGCATGCCGGCATCGCTCGAATTTCTGAGCTTCAATCCTCGATTCTTTCCAGACCTTCCGCGCTGCGGTCCGCAACGCCCGCCCATGCGCCGGCGGCGAGTCCCATTTGAGCGACCTCTTCCACCGTCAACGGCGCAAGATGTGTGCAGAGTGCGGCAAGGTCTTCCCACGAGCCGTTTTCCAGCGCCTCGACAGTGTCGAGCAACAAACCGAGCGCGCCCTCTCGTTGCAGAATCGCCGCCTGGATCGGACGCGACAGCGTGAGCACATTCAACGTGCTTTCCAGCGAGCCGCCGAACACCGCGTCGACGAATGAAAACACACCCGTCAGAAACGCCGCGTCGGCTTCGTCTCGACCGGCTTCGGGCAAGCGTTCGATCGCCAGTTCCATGAAACGCGCGCGGGTCGCCGCGAGTTGCAGCAGGGGATCGTCTTCGAGCGCGACCTTGCGGCCGTCGGCATAGAGCAGCAACTGCGTCCAGCGTGCGATCCGGTCGGTGCCGGTTGCGTTGATCGCCTCGCGCAGCGTGGTCACCTTATGACCGACTGCGAGCCCGCTGGAATTCGCGAGCTTCATCAGATGCATCACCAGCACGGGATTGAGCTTGAGCTCCGCTTCGAGTTGCGCGACCGTCGGGTCGCCCGCGAGCAGTTGCAGCAGATTCAGCAGCGCGTGGCGTGGCGCACTAACGCGCCGGGTCAGTGCAGTTTGCGGGCGTGCGAAGAAATACCCCTGGAAGCGGTCGAAGCCGAGGCCGTGCGCCGTTTCGAAGTCGGCTTGCGCGTCGAGCCCCGATGCGATCAGCAGCTTGCCCGCCGACTTGAGCACGCTCGTCAGCTTCGGCAATAGCGCGGCGGGTGCACGCGTGATGTCGATCTTGATGGCTTCCGCATAGGGCAGCAGTTTCGCGAAAGTCTCGTTGGGCTGCGTCACTTCGTCGAGCACGAATCGGTAGCGACGCCCATGCAGGAGCACGATGCGCGCAACCAGTTCGTCGTCGACTTCCATATTGGGCGGCAGCTCGAACAGGAAGCGCTCGGCGGGCAACCGCTCGATTGCGTCGTCGAACAGCATGTCCCGGCTCATGTCGATGTACGCCGGATGCCCGGTCAGTGCGCCGCGCACGTTGCTTTGCGTGAGGCCGCGGATGATCGCTCGCGCTACGCGTTGCGCCGGCGTGGGCGCGCGGCCTGCCCTGGCGCCTGCGTTGTCCGCGTTGCTTTCAGCGTCGAGGTCGTGATCGAGGTCGGGCAGCGGTTCCGGCGGCAATTCCGGCGCGCGTATCTTGAGCTCGTAACCGCACAGCATGCCGTCCCGATTGAGGATGGGTTGCCGTGCGAAGCTGGCGTTCAACTGCTCATCGTCCGTGGCGCCCGCATGGCCCGGATTTTCGACTGCAATGGTGCTCATTCTGGTCCCCCGCGACGCGCCGCCCCGGCGCTTGTTGCTGTTTTGGCTGTCTTATTGCTGCTGCTTATGTTGCTGCTTATGTTGCTGCTTATGTTGCTGCTTATGTTGCTGCTTATGTTGCTGCTTATTTTTGCTGCTTATTTTTGCTGCCGCTTATGCCCGTCTTGTCGCTGTCCTGGCGTCGCACCGTACAGATTGCGACTGATTTATCGTTTGCGACGGCAGCACGCCTGGCGATTCTAGCGCAGGCAGTCTTGCACGGGCATGTCGAGAAAACAATATCCGCAAAAATTTCGTAAGAGCAGAGAACCGGTTTTCTAACCCGAAATAAAAAACGGCCGCAACTAGCGGCCGTTCCTCTCAGGTGTAGCGCGGCGACGCGTTACTTCAGCACCACTTTCACGTCGAAGTACTTCGCCGCGAAACGGTCGATCGTGCCGTCTGCCTTCAGTTCCTTCAGCGCCTGGTTCAAGGCGTCCTTCAGCGCTGCATCGCCCTTGCGGATGCCGAAGCCGACGCCCGCGCCGAGCAGCTTCTCGTCGCTGACAGCGGGACCGGCGAATTCGAAGCCCGCGCCTTGCGGCTTCTTCAGGAAGCCCTTCGACGCCGCCTCAGCATCCTGGAACGATGCGTCGAGCCGACCGGACGCGAGATCCGCATAAATCTGGTCTTGCGTCTGATACGGCACGACGTCGACACCCGCCGGCGCCCAGCGCGCCTTCGCGTAGGTTTCCTGGATCGTGCCCTGGAGCACGCCGACATGCTTACCCTTCAACGATGCAGGCGTCGGCAGCAGGCCACTGCCCTTCTTCGCGATCATCTGATTCGGGATCGTGTAGATCGGGTCCGTGAAATCCACTGCCTGACGGCGCTGGTCCGTGATCGTCATGTCCGAGTTGATCGCGTTGAATTTGCGCGCCTGTAACGCGGGGATCAGACCATCAAACGAATTCTCGACCCACACGCATTTGGCCTTCAGCTTCGCGCAGACAGCATTGCCCACGTCGATGTCGAAACCCTGTAACTCGCCCGAAGGCGACTTCGATTCGAACGGCGCATACGACGCCTCTACACCGAAGCGCACTTCCTTGATGTCCGCCGCCACTGCGGAGCCTGCCGTTACTGTCGCCGTTGCGGTCGCGAACAGCGCGAGCGCGGCCGTGTTTCGCCAATTCATCTTCATTGCGGGTGTTCCTCTACGGTATTGAACAAGACGGAGCCGAATCTGGACAGGCATGATTGCCGCGCCAAAAATGCGATTCAAACTCGTGCGGCCGATGTGGTGCAGCGCAGCAGCCGCGAGGCGGGGATTGTACAGGCGCGCGCGCCGCGCCCGCGGACAACCGAGCCAAACCTCCAGGCGGAACGCAAAGTCAGGTGCACATTCAAACCTGCAACTTGATGTCGCGTGCACGCAAAAACATCTGCACCGATGCAGCCGCCGTTCATGCGGATCGCGCCGTTAGACGAGCTTGGCCAACGTGTCGTGCGTGGTCTCTATCACCATCAACCCGGCACGCAAGCCGGGCTTGACCGTCGCGTTCGGAAACACGAGCCGCTCCTCGTCGTGTTGCACGACGTACCGATAGTCGCCATCACGCGCGAGCAACGTGCCCTTGCCGAACGGCGTGAAGTTGGCGACGTCGGGCGCGACCAGCAATTCGAACGCTTCGCTCGGCTTTGTGATCTGGTCGATCACCGTGAAGGCGCGAGGCAGTTCCGCCTGCTCGCGGCCACTCGTGCCCGCGAGCAGATGACGCAAGGCCTCGTCCGCGCCGGCAAAGCGCGTCAGGTCGTTCTGGCCGAACGGGCGCACTTTGCCCAGTTCGAGTGTGCATGCTTCGGCTTCGCACGCCTGCGCGGTGAAATGCGAATACGTATTGCCCTTCGTGGTGTGCAAAAGCACGGCACTGATGCGCGCCTCTGCAAGCCACTCGAACATCGCACGCGAAAACGGCCTGCCGGTATGCGGCAGCAACGCGAAGCGCTCGAACGCGGACGCGCGGATTGCCGTGTGCATGTCGATGTGCCACCGTGCTCCAGGCTGCCGCGATGCGGTGGCGAAGAACTGCGTGGCCGCCTGTTCGAGCGCGGCCGCGCGCGGCGCTTCGTAGCTGTGCGGCAACTGCAGATGCCGGCCGCTGAAGAGGCGGTTGAGATCGTCGTCGCGATAACGGCATGCGTCGCGCATTGCATCGACATTGCCGAGAATCACGAGCAGGCGGCACGTCAGCGCGGCCTCGCCGCGCGCTATGTCGCGCACGAGGTGAGACAGCAGTTCGATGGGCGCGGTCTCGTCGCCATGCACGCCCGCCGACGCCAGCACGCTGCGCGTGTCCGCCGTAATTGCCGCAGGCTCCATCAACAGAACGCCGTCGTCGAGCCACGACCAGCGCACGCCGCCGCCACACGTGCCGTGTGTTTCGTTCGCGGAAGGCCGCGTGCCCGCGAGCGTGTACGCGAGGAAATCGTCCAGCATCGCGTGCTGCGCGTGGCGCTCAGCGCTGGAAGTCATAAAGCGACCCGAGTCCGAGAATCTGGGTCAGTTCGTCGAGCGCGCTGCGCGATTCGACGAGCAGTTGCGGATCGGTCAGATCGGCCGGGGCGAGACGGTCGCGATAATGCTTTTCGATCCACGAATCGAGCCGGCCGAACAACGTGTCGTCGATCCACACGCCTTGTGTGACCGCCGCGCGCTCTGCGTCGCTCAGCACGACACGCAGGCGCAGGCAGGCAGGACCGCCACCGTTTTTCATGCTTTCGCGCAGGTCGAACACGAGCACGTCGTCGATAGGACCCGTATGCGATGTCAGATCGTCCAGGTAAGCAGCCACCCGCGGGTTCTCGCGGCACTCCTGCGGCACCACCAGAACCTGCTTGCCGTCGGGCCGCGTCAGCAACTGGCTGTTGAACAGATACGACGAGACCGCGTCTGCCACGCTCACTTGCGCGTCGGGCACTTCGATCACATTGAACTGAGCCTTCAGACCCGCGAGCTTCGCGCGCAATTCGTCATACACCGCGTTCTGCTCGACGAACGCAAGCTCATGACAGAACAACGTATTGCGATTGCCGACCGCGATCACGTCGTTATGAAACACGCCCGCGTCGATCACCTCCGGGTTCTGCTGTGCATACACCGTGGCCTCGTCCAGCAAGCCGTGACGGTGCGCAACCGCGCGGCTCGCCTCGAACGTTTGACGCGCGGGGAAGCGCTTCGGCTCCGGCCCACGACGGTACTCGCTGCGGCCATACACGAAGAATTCGACACCACGGGTGCCATATTCGGAACAGAAGCGCGTGTGATTCGCCGCGCCTTCGTCGCCGAGCGCAGGCGTGCCGGGCAGCGCTTCGTGCACCGCGAAGCGATCGGCGTCGCTAAAAATGGCGCGCAACGTGCGGCGCGTCGATTCGTGCTCGATCGCGCGATGCAGCTTGCTGCACAAGTTGGCCGGCGTGAAATGCACGCGGCCGTCGTGCGTGTCGGCGGACGGACTCACCGTCGCGGCATTCGCGGTCCACATCGCCGACGCCGAACTTGCCGCGGCCAGCAACTCAGGCGCGTTTTTCGCCACGCGCGCGATCACCGTCGCGTCGTCGCCGGAAAATCCCAGCTCGCGCAACAGACGCATCGACGGGCGTTCCTGCGGCGGCAACACGCCCTGATGAAAGCCGAGATCGGCCAACTGCTTCATCTTGCGCAGGCCCTGCTTCGCGGCCGCCTTCGGATTTGCAACCGACTTCTCGTTGTTCTGCGACGCGACGTTGCCGAACGACAGCCCCGCGTAGTTGTGCGTCGGGCCGACCAGACCGTCGAAATTGGCTTCAGTGGCTTGCATCGTCGATCCTTAGAATTGGAGGCCCGGCGAGACGCTCGCGGGCATTTGCAGTTGCGCGCTTTCGACGGAAGCCATCGGGTACGCGCAGTAGTCGGCCGCGTAATAGGCGCTTGGCCGGTGATTGCCCGAACGGCCCGGTCCGCCGAACGGCGCACCCGACGATGCTCCATTAGTCGGCCGGTTCCAGTTGACGATACCCGCGCGGATGGTGCGCTGGAAGTGCGTCCATAGCGATTCGTCGTCGGCGAGCAGTCCTGCCGACAGGCCAAACTCGGTGTCGTTGGCTTTGTCGAGCGCTTCGTCAAAGCTGTCGTAACGGATGATCTGCGCAAGCGGTCCGAAATGCTCCTCGTCGGGCAGATTCTTTACAGCGCTCACGTCGAGAATGGCCGGAGTGACGAAACCGAGTTTCGGATCGCGTTGCTCCATCTCCAGCAACGCGCGCGCGCCGTCGGCAAGCAAACGCTCCTGTGCGGCGACGAGCCGCGAAGCCGCGCGCGCCGAAATCACCGCGCCCATGAAAGGCTGCGGTTCGGCGTTGTATTCGCCGACGCTGATGCGCGACGTCACTTCGACGAGTCGCGCCAGGAAGCGCTCACCGAACGCGTCGTTCGGCACAAAGATGCGGCGCGCGCAGGTGCAACGCTGTCCCGCTGACAAAAACGCCGACTGGATGGTGTGATGCACGGCGGCGTCGAGGTCCGCCACCGGGCCGATCACGAGCGGATTGTTGCCGCCCATTTCCAGCGCCAGCACGATCTCCGGACGTCCGCCGAACTGCTTGTGCAACAATGTTCCGGTGTCCGAACTACCTGTGAAGAACAGACCGTCGATCTGCCGGTGGTTCGCGAGCGCAATGCCCGTGTCCTTCTCACCCTGCACGAGATTGAGCACGCCGGCGGGCAGGCCCGCGTCGCGCCACGTCTGCACGGTGAGTGCCGCCACGCCCGGCGCGAGTTCCGACGGTTTGAAGACAACGGCGTTGCCCGCGATCAGCGCCGGCACGATATGCCCGTTCGGCAAGTGGCCGGGGAAGTTATACGGCCCGAACACCGCCACCACGCCGTGCGGACGATGCCGCAAAACCGCGGTGCCGTCCGCCATTGCCGAACGCTTTTCGCCCGTGCGCTCGTTGTATGACTGAATCGAAATTTCGACTTTCGCAGCCATCGAAGCCGCTTCGGTGCGCGCTTCCCACAGAGGCTTGCCGGTTTCGCGGCCAATCGCTTCGGCGAGCGCCTCTTTGCGTTCGGTAACGAGCGCGGCGAAGCGGCGCACCACCGCGCACCGCTCGTCGAGGCTCGATGCGGACCATGCTGCGAACGCGCGGCGCGCGCTGCGCACCGCGCGGTCCACGTCGTCTGCGGAGGCGCTATTGCCTTCCCACACCGTCGCGCCCGTGCCCGGATTGCGCGACGCGAATGCGGGTCCTGTGCCGGCGGCCCATTCGCCGTCGATGAAAAGCTCGCTCATGATCATCCTTGTTTGTGTTTCAGCGCCAGCACCCGAACCGGGTCGCCTGCTTGGACGCCCAGCGCCGCAGCTTCTGTCGCATTCATGCGGAACACGCCGTCTTGCGGCACGCCCGCCGCCACGCCAACGCGAAAATCGCCGAGGGACGTGTTCGATACCATCGAGCGCGGTGCGTCCTGCGCCGCGCCCTCCGGTACGTCGGCAATCTCGACCGGCACCAACACGCTTTCGCGCACCGTGCGCAAGTCGGAGATATGGCATTCGAGCACCGGACCGGCATCGAAAATATCGACATGGTTTTCGTAGCGCAGCCCTTCCGCTTCGAGCATGCGGCGCGCCGGAATCGTGTCGTTATGCGTGAGGCCGACGCATTCCTGCGCCTCTTGCGGCAACAACTCGACATACACCGGATAGCGCGGCATCAGTTCGGCAAGGAACGCTTTGCGTCCGTGCGAGCTTAGATAGTCCGCCGCATTGAAATCGATCTGATAGAAGTGCGAGCCGACCGCGCGCCAGAACGGCGACGTGCCTTCCGCATCGAAATGCCCGCGCAATTCCGCGCATAGGCGCTGCGGAAAACGCTCACGAAACTGCGCGAGAAACATGAAGCGCGAGCGCGACAGCAAGCCGCCCACACCGCTCGTGCGATATCGCGGGCTCAAAAACAGCGAACACACTTCGGCATAACCGGTCAGGTCGTGCGAGATGTTCAGCGCGCGCATGCGCGTCCAGATGCCCAGGTCCTGGCTCGCGTGTACTACGGTGCTCACGCGATAGTTGTAGAACGGCTGTTGCAAACCGACCGCCGTTTCGATTCCGCACACGCCGGCCACGTCGCCGGTTGCGGTGTCCTCCATCACGAAGAAGTAGCCCGCTTCATGCGGCTCGGCCTTGTCTTCCATCGTGCGGCGCGCGCGTTCGACTCGCGCCGCAAGTGCGTCGCGGTCCGGCTTGAAAGTGGTGAGCCCCGGCCCGGTTTCCTGCGCGAGCCGCATCAACGCGTCGACATCGCCTCGTTGCACCACGCGAACGACGATCATTGCGCGTCTCCCGATTGTTCATTCGTTTCCGGTCGATGCAACGGCACGCAGCGCACCGTATCGCCGTCCTGCACGCCGAGCGCCGCACGCGCCGGCTGGGCAAGCGGCGCGCCTTCGTTCCTCGCCGTAGGCAACTCGCCGAGCACGCAGCGGAATTGACCGTCCGCGCCGTTGTGGGCGATCAGATATGTCGAGCCGTTCGCCCCGGCCGCCGCCTCGTGCGCCACCCGTGTTTCATTGAGCGTCACGCAGGCACTGCGGTCCACTTGCGCGGTAAGCACCGGCCCCGCGTCGAAGATGTCGATGAAGCGATCCGTCTCGAACCCTTCTTCGAGGTGTATTTCATAAGCGAGCAGAGCCTTCGAATCCGGCTCGCCGAGTACACGCTGCGCCGCTTCCGGCAGCAACGGCACATAGATCGGGTACGTCGGCATGACTTCGGCGATGAACGTTCTACTACGCCCGCCGGACTCGATTTCGATGTCGGCGAAATTGCGGCCGAAAAACTTGCGCCCTACTGCTTCCCAGAACGGCGACACGCCATTCTCGTCGGTGACGCCTAGCAGCAGCGAGAACACCTCGGGCGTGAAGCGCTTGCGATTGGCCGCGATATACATCATTCGTGCACGCGACATGAGATGCGCGGCGGCGTCGCCGCGCAGCGACGGGTCGATGTAGTAGCCCGCGAGCCGGCTCTTGCCGGTCAGCTCGTGCGACATGGTGAGCGCGTGAATCTTGCGGTTCACGTGCAGTTCACGCGATGCATGGATCAGCGCGTCGTTGCGAAACGCATAGAACGGATCGGAGTAACCCGCGGCGGCAACGATGCTCGCCGTGCCCATCAGCTTGCCGCTCTCCGAATCTTCGAGCACGAACAGATAGAACTCCTCGCCCGGGAAATCGACCTCCGCGCGAAACGAGTCTTCTGACAACGCGACGCGTGCTTCGAGCGCGCGCCGGTCGTGCGGTAGCGAATGCAGCACCGGTTGCGCGGTGCGCGCCATATGTTCGAGCGCATCGAGATCGGCGAGGCGGCCGGGGCGTACGAAGAGCATCATCGTTCCTGTTCAATGTGACGCATGAGCGAATGCGGAGCGCTGGAACCGTTGGAACCGTTGGAACCGTTAGAACCGCCGTTCACCTGGACGCAGCTTCGGCCTTCACGCCGACCACGTCCGCAATAGCTTTGGCGAGACGCTCGAAGCCTTCGTTCATGTCGTCCAGCGGCATGATCAGCGACGGCACGAAGCGCAGCACGTCCGGTCCTGCCATCAGCATGATGACGCCATGCTGGCCGGCCGCCGTGACGAAGTCTTTCGCGCGCCCCTTGTACGCGTCGGTCAGTTGCGCGCCGATCAACAGGCCCTTGCCGCGCACCTCGTCGAAAAGACCGAAGCGCTCGTTGAGCTTGGCGAGATGGCCCTTCAGCACTTCACTGCGGGTGCGCACGCCTTCGAGCAGCTTCGGATCGCTGACCAGTTCCACCACTTTTTCCGCGATGGCGGAACCCAGCGGATTGCCGCCGTAAGTCGTGCCATGCACGCCAACCTTGAAGTGCGCGGCGAGTTCGTTCGTGGTCAGCATCGCGCCGATCGGAAAGCCGTTGCCAAGCGCCTTCGCCGTGGTGAGGATGTCGGGCGTAACACCCGTGTCCTGATACGCGTAGAAGTAGCCGCTGCGGCCGACACCTGTTTGTACCTCATCAAAAATCAGCAGCGCGCCGTGCTGGTCGCAGGCTTCGCGCAGCGCTTTGAGGAACGCCGGATCGGCGGGGATCACACCGCCTTCGCCTTGAATCGGTTCGACGATAACCGCGCAGGTCTTCGCGCCGATCGCCTTTTGCGCAGCCTGAATGTCGTTGTACGGCAGGTGAACGATGCCTTGCGGCACCGGCCCGAAGCCTTCCGAATACTTCGGCTGACCGCCCACGCTGACGGTGAAAAACGTTCGGCCATGGAACGACTGCGTGAACGAGATGATTTCGTACTTGTCGGCGCCATGACGCTCGAATGCGACGCGGCGCGCGAGCTTCAACGCGGCTTCGTTCGCTTCCGCGCCCGAGTTCGCGAAGAATGCGCGGTCGGCGAACGTCAGTTCTTCGAGACGCCTCGCGAGACGCAGCACCGGCTCGTTGGTGTAGCCGTTACCGATGTGCCAGAGCTTGCTACCCTGCTCGTGCAGGACTTTCAGCAGTTCGGGATGCGCATGACCGAGCGCGGTGACGGCGATACCGCCGGCGAAGTCGATATAGTCGCGGCCTTGCGTATCCCAGACGCGTGAGCCGAGACCGCGATCCGGCACGAAGGCGGCGGGTGCGAATACCGGCACCATGACTTCGTCGAAGGTCTTGCGTGTCACAGTCAGGTCGTTCATGGCAAATCCTCGTTACAGGTGAGAGGTAGTACAGATAGTGTAGGAAACCGCACGCGTTACGTCTTGCGCATACGCGACGCTTTCTATGAGCTTCCGCGCGGCATGCGGGGCCTCACGCATGCTGACCCGTTGCATCGCCAACCGACGCCGACACTTGCCGCCTGCTTGCCGCCCTTCAGTTGCCCTTCAGTCGCCCCTATCCGGCGGCTCGATCAGCGCACCCGCGCGCGGCTCGCTGGCCGCGGCGCCGCTTGCGCCGGTCTGTTTGTCGATCCAGTTGCGGCGGTCCTCGCGCGGCGTCACGCCGAAGCGTTCGCGATATGCATTCGAAAAATGCGCCGCCGACGAAAACCCGCAAGCGAGACTGATCTGCACGACCGACTTGCTGGTGCGCTGCAATTGAGTGCGCGCCTTCGAAAGGCGCAAGCCGAGATAGTATTTGGACGGCATCGAGCCGAGATACTGGCGAAACAGGCGCTCAAGCTGGCGTCGCGAAACGCCGACGAGCCCCGCGATTTCGTCGGTGGTGAGCGGATCTTCAATGTTCGCTTCCATCAGCAACAACGCATCGTTCAGGCGCGGATGACGCTCGCCGGGCGCCGTCACGAACGGTATGCGCTGACGCTCTTCGCCCGCGCGCAACACGCCGACGCCAAGCGTATCCGCGATGCGATCCGCGAGTTCCGGGCCGTGCTCGCGGCCGATCATCGCGAGCATGAAGTCGACGGTCGCCTGACCGCCCGCGCAGGTGGCGCGATCGCGGTCGATTTCGAAAATCTGCTGGGTGACGATGGAGCGCTCGAACTGCTCGGAGAACTGCTGATACGTTTCCCAGTTCACACTGACGCGATAGCCCGACAACTGGCCCGCCATTGCAAGCCACCACACGCCGTGATGAATGCCGGTGACAAGCGGCGTGCGTTGCCCGACGCGCGACAAACTTGCGAGAAACAGCCGGTAGTCGGCGAATTGCTGAAACCGTTCGCTGACCACGATCAGCCAGTCGCAGACCACCGCGTCGCCGAAGGCCACGTCGGCCGGCCATTGCGCGCCGCCCGCAAGCGGCACAGCGCGGCCGTCCCACGAGCACACCTGCACGCGGTACAGCGCGCGGCCGTCGATCTCATTGGCGAGATTGAGCGCGTCGACAATCGGCCCGACGCCCGACATCGACACAGGCGGCAATGCCACGATTGCAACCTGCATGGTGCGTGCGGGGCTGGACGTGCGAGCCATCGATCAGATAGAAGACGGCAAGCGTTACTTGAGGCTGCCGGAGAGGAACTGCTTGAGCCGCTCGCTGCGCGGCGAACTCAGCACCTCGGCGGGCAGACCTTCTTCTTCCGTACGGCCCTGGTGAAGGAACATCACATGGTTCGACACGTTGCGCGCAAAGCCCATTTCGTGCGTGACGACGATCATCGTGCGCCCTTCTTCGGCGAGCTTCTGCATGACTTTCAACACCTCGCCGACCAGTTCGGGATCGAGCGCGGAAGTCGGCTCGTCGAACAGCATGACGTCAGGGTTCATTGCCAGTGCACGGGCGATCGCCACGCGCTGCTGCTGACCGCCCGACAGATGCGACGGATATTGTTTTTCCAGACGCGGCGCGAGGCCCACTTTCTCGAGATATTCGCGCGCGCGCTCCTCGGCTTCGCGACGCGGCAAACCGAGCACATGAATCGGCGCCTCGACGATGTTCTCGATCACGTTCATGTGCGCCCACAGGTTGAAGTGCTGGAACACCATCGCGAGCTTCGTGCGGATGCGCTGCAATTGCTTGTGATCGGCCACTTCCAGATTGCCGGCGCGGTCGGCTTTCGTCTTGACCGTTTCGCCGTCGACGACGATCTGCCCGGCGTTCGGCCGCTCGAGAAAATTAATGCAGCGCAGGAAGGTGCTCTTGCCCGAGCCGCTCGCGCCGATGATGCTGATCACGTCGCCCTTGTTCGCATTGAGCGATACGCCCTTGAGCACTTCGTTGTCGCCATAGCGCTTGTGGATGTCCTGCACGGCGAGCTTGCAAGCTTCGGTTTGCGTGGTGTGGAGCAAGATGCTCTCCCTGTGAAGATACGGATCGAACGTCGACGGCGCGCTTTGATCGCACCGCCTGCTGCAAACAAGGCGCGCTCAATGCGTGCGCACCGCCAGGTAACCGAGCCAGTGACGCTCGGCGCGGCGAAACAGCGCAACGAGGGCGAACGACACCACGAGATAAATCAGCGCGGCCAGACCGAACGCGTCGAACGATTGATAAGTGGCCGAGTTCGCGTCGCGCGCGACTTTCAGGATGTCCGGCACGGTGGCCGTGAACGCGACCGTCGTGGCATGCAGCATCAGGATCACTTCGTTACTGTACAACGGTAAAGCGCGGCGCAGCGCGGACGGTATCACAATGCGGCGATACATCGTGAACCAGCTCATACCGTAGGCGCGTGCCGCTTCCACTTCACCATGCGACGTCGAGCGGATCGCGCCGGCAAAAATCTCCGTGGTGTATGCGCAGGTATTCAACGCGAACGCCAGAATCGCGCAGTGAAAACCGCTGCGAAAGAACGCATCGAGCAGTTGATGCGAGCGCACGAATTCGAGGCTGTACATGCCGGTATAGATCAGCAGCAATTGCACGTACAGCGGCGTGCCGCGAAACACGTAAGTGTAAAGACGCACCGGCGTGGAAAGCCAGCGCTTCTTCGACACGCGGGCCACCGCCAGCGGAATCGCGAGACAGAAGCCGATACCGACGGATGCCACCAGCAGCCACAACGTGACCGCAAGGCCGGATATGCGCTGACCGTCCCAGTAGAGGAACGCACGCCAGAACTGATTGAGAATGTCGATCATGGTCTTAAAGCTCCGCGTGCCGCACGCCGATCGAATAGCGGCGTTCCAGCCAGATCAGCGCGAGGTTCGAGACAGTCGTCAGCGCCAGATAGATCAGCGCGGCGATCAGAATGAAGAAGAACATGTTGAACGTGCTTTTGCCCGCGTCCTGCGCAGCCTTCACGACATCGGCGAGACCGATGATCGACACCAGCGCCGTCGCTTTCACGAGCACCTGCCAGTTGTTGCCGATGCCCGGCAGCGCGAAACGCATCATCTGCGGAAACAGGATGCGTGCGAACACGCGGACGCCGCTCATGCCATAAGCGCTGCCCGCTTCCAGCTGCCCGCGCGGCACCGCGAGAAAGGCGCCGCGAAAGGTCTCGGTGAAGTACGCGCCGTAAATGAAACCGAGCGTCAGCACGCCCGCGACGAACGGGTCGATGTCGAACTGCGGCAGATTGAGCGCGTCGGTCAGATTGTTGACCGCGATCTGGATGCTATAGAACAGCAGCAACATCAGCACGAGGTCCGGCACCGAACGGATCAATGTCGTGTAGCCGGTGGCGAGCGCGCGCAACGGCCGGTTGAACGAAAGTTTCGCCGCGGCGCCCGCGAGGCCGAGCACCACGGCGGCCGCGAGCGAGAGGACCGACAGTTCGACTGTCTGGATCGTGCCGGCCAGTAATACCGGACCAAAGCCGTATAGCACCACGCGTGTCTCCATCCAGGTTCGTTGAATCCCTAGGGATGTCGTCGGCTAACGCCCCGACTCATCCTGCATGGCGCGGAGTCTCGCAAGCGAAAATTAAATTCTCAAAGGCCCGCGCGACATTTGCTGCGACGCAGCAAACCGGCAATGACAACTTGGTACGGCTGACGGCGCTTGGTACGGGGGCGCGTCGGGCGATACGGGCCGCCACGCGGGCAACCGTGGCCGCTGCGATTTCGCAAGTTTGAGGTCGCTTTTTCGATAGACGGGCGCGGGGTTCGCGCGGGGCGCAAGGTCGCACTTAACGTAGCGCGAAGGCGTACCGCGAGCCGCCTCTATTCGATGCCGAGCCGGGCGCGAATCGCCGGCAGCATATATTCGACTGCCGCGCGCCCTTCCTCGATGGCCGGCGCCGCGCGGTGAAAGTCGAAAATGCCCATGCCGCCGAGACGCGGCTGGATCAGAATGTCCGCAGGCTCGCCGGCGAGACGGCTTCGGGTAATCCGAACCTGCATGATGTCGATGCTTTGCGCGATCGAACTCAGCATGGAAGGGACACGTGCGCTCGGTGCGGGCGGCACGCGAACGTCGTCGGTGACGCGCTCTTCGGCGGGCGCGAGCCAGCGCGGCCAGGGCTTGCCGTTACGGCGAAGCGACACGGGCGGCGGTGCGGTGGGATCGATTGCCGGGGTGTCCACCACCGCGCCGCCGAAATCGCGGCCGTTGAGAATGTCGTTGTTCAGATCGACGGCGATCACACAGTCCGCCCGCATGCCGCGCGCGACCGACACCGGCACCGGATTGCTGAGCCCGCCGTCCACAAGCCATACGCCGTTGTGCCAAACGGGCGTGAAGATGCCGGGAATCGCAATCGACGCGCGCACCGCGTCGACCACACTGCCGTCCTGCAGCCAGCTCTCGCGGCCCGAATCGAGTTCGGTGGCGACCGCCGCGAACGGCATGTTCAGCTGCGCGATCGAGCGGCCGTCAAACTTGTCGGCGAAAAGCTGGATGACCTTGCGCCCGCCGAGCAGGCCGCCTGAGAGGCGCAAGTCGAGCAGTCGCACGACCGTCTGCCACGTGAGGCGCGACACCCACTCCTCTAGCCAGTCGAGGTCCCCGTTCGCATAAACGGCGCCGACCAGCGCGCCGATCGACGTGCCGCACACCACGTCGGGCTTGATGCCCGCGTCGTGCAACGCGCGAATCGCACCGATATGCGCCCAGCCACGAGCCGCGCCGCCCCCCAACACCAGCCCGATACGGCTGTATCGACGTCGACGTATCATGATTCCCCGCCTTCCATTCGTCTGTCTTGTCGTTGCTTCTAGCGCCCGCGCATCACGTCCGAGCGCGATGTCGTGTACGCCTTCCTGTTCTGGTCGAAGTGCACGTTGAAAATGCCTTCTTCCGTCACACCGCCCTCGCGCCACTTCCAGCTCCACACCGTCTCCGGCTTGAGGGGGAACACCGCGATTTCGCCCGGTTTGCCGAGCAGGCGTCGCACTTCGTCCTCACTCATGCCGATGCGGATCTTGCCGAAGTTCGCAGCGGTCAGTACCTGCGTGATTGCCTGAAGCTTACCGTCACGGTCGATGTCGACCATGTACGTATTCAAACCTTGCGGACCACGTGGATACTCGAAGCGTTTCGAGCCGTCCGTATAGGTGCGCTCGGTTTCGGGCTTACCCATCTGCTCACGGATCTGCGCTTCGGTCGTGACGCCCGGCGTCATGTTCCTCAGCAGCAGCGCGTCGGGCTTCACCGCGTTGAACAGTTCCTTGATTTTTTGCACGGCGCGCTCGCTCTGTTGGTCGTCGCACGCAGTGAGCGCGATGCACGCGGCCAGCATGGCGGCAATAGGCAATTTCAGGCTCACAGCGAAATTCCTGTATCGATGCGAGCGCGACTGTGCGCACCGCTCGTGTAGTGATTCACCAAAGGGAATACTTTGGAACGCGCTACAGGATAACCGCGTGCGGCAAAAACCGCGAGCGCGCGCCGGCGCGCCGAAACCGGGCGATGCCGGTGCTCGCATGCGAAAAACGTGGGACGTCAGGCGTTTTCTGGAGGATCAGGCTGTCTGAGCGAGGTTTATTGCAAACAGCAACAGACGCAACAGAAAGCAAACAGGCGACGCCGTGGAAAGCGTCGGCATGTCTCGTGGCGGCAATGAGGTGCTCGCGACCGATACGGGAGGTGACGCGGAGAAAAAAGGGACTTCAGAAGTTGCGAAAGACCGGGATCAGTGCGTGGACGACGCGCAGCGGTCCGGTTCCAGCGCGGCGATGAACGACCTTGGCCGCTCACCTTGCGCCATCGCCGGAAGTGGCGAACCGCTGCTTGTATGGCCGTCCTGGTCCCTCGATAAGCCTTCAGGTGACGTTAATCTAACGGGATCGGACGGTTTAGACGAGAGCGCGTTTACACCGAATTTGCAGAGGATTTCGTTGCACCAGGGCGCTCAGGGCAGTGGAAAACTGCGATCGAAACTCGCACGCACATCCAGATGCGCGCGAATCACGCTGGCTGCTTCGTAGGTGTCGGCCGTGCGCTGCTGCGCGGCCACGACGCTATCGTCGATGGCGACCGGATGCACCTGGCCGCGCTGATAGACCGTCTTCAACACGTCGGTCGGCAAGCCGGTGACGCGCGACTGCATCGCCGCGACTTCATCGGGATGCGTGAGCGCCCAACGCTGCCCCGTCGCCACGCGCCGCAGAAAGTCGGCTAACTGTGCCCGCTTGGCCGCAATCGCGGTCTCGGTCGCGACCTGATAGCTGAGCCCTTCGGACAGACCCACGCCGTTCGCGATGATGCGGTCGTGATCGCGCGACTCGCCAAGCGCGGTGTATGGGTCCCAGACCGACCACGCATCGACGCTGCCCGAAGCAAGCGCGGCCTTGGCGTCGGCCGGTGCGAGGAACACAAACGTGACGTCGCTCGCGGGCACATTCGCCTTCTTCAGTGCGGCGAGCGCGAGGTAATGACCGATAGAGCCGCGCGTCGTGGCAACGCGCTTTCCCTTGAGGTTTGCGACCTCGGTGAGCGGCGATTGCGGACCGACCACGATCGCGAGATCGAGCGGATTGGACCGCGTCGCGGCGACGGCCCGCACGCGCGCGCCGGCAGCGAGCGCGAACACGAGCGGCGCGTCTCCGAGTCCGCCGACATCCACGGCACCGGCATTCAACGCTTCGCCAAGCGGTTGCGCTGCCGGAAAGTTGAACCATTCGATCTTGTACGGCAGGTCTTTCAACTGGCCCGAGGCCTCAAGAATGCCGCGCGTTTGCAGCGATTGATCGCCGACCTTGAGCACGGGCAGATCGGCGGCATTTGATGCGCTTGCAAATAGCAAAGCGGGAATCGCCAGCACAGCGGCTGTGAGCGCTTTGACAAGCGCGCGTTGCAGCGCGGAGAACGTCGCGAAAAGAGAACCGGGTAGCGTCATGTGGAAGGCCTGCGAATGAGATTCCAGCGACGATAAGCGAGCGGCTCATATAAGACAAACGCCTTATTCTGCTATGCAAATATGCGAATTTTAATTGCGCGCGGGGTCTGAAAAAATGGGCTCGCGCGCGTTGTCAGACGCACGAAGCACCTCGCGGATCGTCATGAAGACACCCGCGTCTGCTTGATGAATCGCAGCAGTCGGTCGAGAGGTTCGGCGCAGCGATCGAACGGCACTTCAAGGAGTGCGCGCACGCAACGCGCGTCTTGCGGCGCGCGGCGCGTCCAGGTTCTCACTGTGGCCGCTGGTTCGTCGCTAGTTGGTGGTTTAGCCCGCGCTACGGCAACCGCAGCGCGGGCTTGAACGCCAACGTCAGATCACATGAAATCCATGTGTGCCGTCGCGAGCCAGTTGCGCGACGAGCCCATACTCCCACTCGAGATAGGCGTTCATTGCTTCTCGCGCGTTGTCGGTGCCTTCATATGGACGCCGATATCGATCGATGCGCGGCGACGCCAGCCGCGTCTCGCCGCTCTCCACGGGCAGACCCGCTTCGATCCACGCCGCCGTGCCGCCCGTCAGCACCTGTACCGGCTTGCCGGTCAACGCCGCCAACTCGGGCGCCGCGAAGCGCGCGAGCAGACTGCTGCCGCATGTGAGCACATAACGCTGAGCGTCCGGCAGCTTGTGCACCGCCCTCTCCAGGTCACTGCGAATGGCGAACCACGCGCCTGGAATATGACGCTTTACATAGTTCGCGCTGCTCGTGACATCGAGTACGACAGTGCCGGGCGACTGCAGGAGCGCGGCGAGTTCCGCCGGCGCGATTTCGTCGGCGGCGGGTGGCTGGGGCGCGAGGCGCGAGGCAGGCGCCTGACCCTTTTCGGCGAAGTCGGCGGCGGTCAGACCGTCCACCACGTACACCTCGATGTTCATCTGCGCGAGCCATGACGCGGTCATGTTCGCACGCACGCCGTCGCTGTCCGCCAAGATCACGCGCGCACCGCGCACCGGCGCGAACATCTCGGTTTCCTGCACGAGCTGGCCGCCGGGCGCGTGGCGAAAGCCCGGCACATGGCCCGCTTCATATTCCTCTTGCGTGCGCACATCGAAGCGGTACACGGTGCGTACCGCTTCGTCGGCCCAGCGGCGCGCTTCGTCGCGCGACGTGCGCCCCACTTTCGCGCGATCGGCGACCGCCCGCGCGCCGTCGGCCGCGACGAGGCGCAGCGTATCGTCGACGACCGGATGCGGCCGGCGCGAACTGCCGTGCGCGAGCGGCTGCCCCGCCAGAGTCCAGCCGATGGTGCCGTTGCGCAGCGCGGCGACCGGGTTCGGCACGCCCGCGTTGATGAGCGACTGCGCGCCGATGATGCTGCGCGTACGCCCCGCACAATTGACGATGATCCGCGTCGTGGGGTCCGGCGCCAGTTCACGCGCGCGCAGCACCAGTTCGGCACCCGGCACGCTGATACTGCCGGGAATATTCATCGTCTGATATTCGTCGAAACGGCGTGCGTCGAGAACGACCACGTTTTCTTCGCGATCGAGCAGCGCCTGCACTTGCTGCGCCGGCAGCGACGGCGTGTGGCGCACGCTTTCCACCAGTTCGCCGAACGCTTTGCTCGGCACGTTGACGTCCTGGAACAGCTCACCGCCGGCCTTGCGCCAGCCTTGCAAACCGCCTTCGAGCAGCGCGACCCTGGTGTAGCCGAGGCTTGCCAGGCGCTCCGCCGCACGAGTGGCGAGCCCTTCGCCGTCGTCGAGCACGACAATGGGCACGTCGCGGCGCGGCAGGCGCACCGGTGCATCGAGTTCGAGCCGCGACAGCGGCAGGTTCGCGGCGAACAACGGATGACTGCGCGCGTGCGGATCTTCCTCGCGCACATCGACGAGCGCGATTTCCTCGCGTTCGAGCAGTGCGCGGCGCACGTCTGAATAAGATCGGGTACGTAAATCTTTTTCGAATGTCATGAGATCGGAGACTCCTTTGACACATTCCAGATGTTCGGCAACACGTCGTTCGAGTAGCCGGACACAAAATTTTTGCGGCCACCGCCGCACGGATAAACGGAGCGGCTTACCGCTCCGATATTTCCACCGTACACGTGAATGCTGATCGACGTACGGTCACCAAAAGCATTGCGCACGCGATGAATATCGCCGATGCGCGGCGACACCGCAGCCACGGCACCGGTATCAAGGCGCTGCGGTGCGCCCTCTTCGACCAGATCGCCATGCGGCGCGGCACGGTAATGCTGCGCAATTTCCGCGCCACGCAGCACGCCGATCAACCCCCAAACCGTATGATCGTGCACGGGCGTCGATTGCCCCGGCCCCCAGACAAAACTGACGATCGAAAAACGCTGCCGCGAGTCCGCATGCAATAGAAACTGCTGGTAGCGCTCGGGGTCGGGCCGCGCGAAAGCATCGGGCAGCCAGTCGTCGTGCGCAATCAGTTCGCGTAGCGCAACAGCGCCCGCTTCGAGCAGCGCGGCTTCGGGCGTTTCGTCGTCGACGAGCGACGCAATCCGGCCGACGAACGCGCGCAGCCGGTCATGCCTCAGGGTCTGGGTCATGGATAGCTTGACAGAATAATGTGGAAGTTCGGCGCGCGGGCGGCACTGGTCGCTTCGCGCACCTGCAGCGAGCGCCGCGTTGAAGAATCGGGTCCAAAGCGGTGCGAGTTCGGCACGCTGCTCGACTATGGTTGCCCGCCCGTCGCCCGGCGTTGCGTACCTTCGCCCGCCGTTGTGCCATTTAGCCGCGACATCGCGGCGGCGCCGCAGCAGCGCTGCGATCAACCGCGAGATTCCCGCGAGATTCCGGCAAAAGCGCTCAGGTCAGCACGTCGGGCTCCGCTTCCACGAGGCCTTCGAACAGGCTCTGAAAGGCGAACAAAGCGCCGTTCGCACGGCCGACCTGCTCGTGCGTAAGCGCCGCCATCTCGTGAGGAATGGCTTGCGGCGCGCCGGCCGCTTCGGCGAGCAATTGCGCGTGGCAGGCGTTGTCGAGCGCGATATACCACCAGGCCGCCGCTTCGACGCTCGGACCCGCCGTCAGGATGCCGTGATTCTTCAGAATCACCGCTTTGTTGCCTCCGAGCGCCGCAGCGATGCGCGCGCCCTCTTCGGTATCGAGCACGACGCCGTGGAAATCGTCGAACAATGCGTGGTCCTGGTAGAACGCGCAGGAATCCTGCGTCAGCGGATCGAGCTTGCGGCCGAGCGTGGACCACGCCTTGCCGTACAACGAATGCGTATGCGCGGCCGCGACCACCTCGGGGCGTGCCTCGTGAATCGCCGCATGAATCGCAAAAGCGGCCTGATTCACGGGCCCCTCGCCGACCACGATCTCGCCTTGCGAATTGACGAGCAACAGATCGGATACGCGGATGCGACCAAAGTGCTTGCCGAACGGATTGACCCAGAAGTGATCGGGCCATTCCGGATCGCGTGCGGTGATGTGACCGGCGAGTCCCTGATCGAAGCCGTAGCGTGCGAAGAGCCGAAACGCGACCGCGAGCCGCTCCTGACGGTAACGCCGCTCTTCGGCGACGCCTTCGCGCGGCGGCACGTCGTCGAACCAGAATTTGCGCAGCGGCGCGTGGCGCCTGAATGTCGATGATTCGCCGTCGAACGCCGAGCGTTCGGCGGCCGGACGTGCGTGAGAAAGATCGGTCATCGCAACTCCGGTCATGCGGCCAAAGTCTCGGTCGTCGCGGCGCCCTGGGCTCCCTCGGCGCTACGCGAGCGCGCAATGCGTTCGCGCGTCGCGGGAATCAGCTCGCGGCCATAGTCGATCGCGTCTTCGAGCGGATCGAAGCCACGCACGAGAAAGGTGGAGACGCCCAGCGCGTAGTACTCGGTGAGCGTGTCGGCGACCTGTTGCGGCGTGCCGACCAGCGCGGTCGAATTCGACCGTCCGCCAATTTCCTTCGCGATGCCGGTCCACAGGCGTTCGTCGGCACGATCCGAATCGCCGGATGCCGCCAGCAAACGCCGCGCGCCTTCGCTTTGCGCGGGCCCGCCTACCCCGAGTCCTTGCGCCGCGCGCAGCCGTCTCGTTTCAGCGAGGATGTGATCGGCGCGCTCCCACGCGGCAGCTTCTGTCGCGGCGAGAATCGGCCGGAACGACACCGAGAAGCGCACTGTGCGACCGTGCTTCGCGGCTTCGGCGCGCACGCGCGTCACCTGCTCGCGCACTTGCGCCTTCGATTCGCCCCACAGTGCGTAGACATCCGCATGACGTCCGGCAATTTCGAGCGCAGGCGCCGACGCGCCGCCGAAATACACCGGAATGTGCGGCTGCTGCACCGGCTTCACTTCGGAAAAGCCCTGTTCGAAACGATAGTACTGCCCGTGGTGATCGAATGGCTTCGCGTCGGTCCAGATGCGACGCACGATGTTCAGATACTCGTCGGTGCGCGCATAGCGTTCATCGTGCGAGAGGAAGTCGCCGTCGCGGCGCTGTTCCGCGTCGTCGCCGCCCGAAATGATATGCACGGCGAGCCGGCCGCCCGAATACTGGTCGAGCGTCGCCAGTTGGCGCGCGGCGAGAGTCGGCGCGACAAAGCCCGGGCGATGGGCGAGCATGAAGTGCACCCTGCTCGTCACACTGGCGGCATGCGCGACGGTAAGCAGCGCATCGGGGCTCGTGGAATGGTGCGGCACGAGAATGCGGTCGAAGCCCGCCGCCTCATGCGCGCGGGCGAACTGCGCGACATAGCCGACGTCGACAGCGGGCCCTTGCGGCGCATGCGTTTCCGATACTTTCCGGGTCTGGATCATGCCGATGAATTCGATGGACACGCGAGTGCCTCCGTGAATGGTTGCTGCCCGGCGGGGCAGCGGCATCGCACGCAAAATGCCGTGCTCTCTGGAGGCGTTCAAGGTAGCAGCGCGTCATGCGCTTGTTAAATATCGATCGTCCATATCTATATCGACTTTGCATGTAACGGCGGCGCCGTCGCCTCGGTCCGCATTGCGCAGACAAACCCTTTCGCGAACGTGGGCATCGCGCCGCCATCAGCAGAAAGCCGAAAGCTTTGGGAGAATGTCCCATCGCGTGAAAGCGCCAGAAACAGCAAGCGAACAGACAATGATCCCTTTTTCGGTCCTCGACCTCTCGCCGGTCATCGCGGGCGCAACGCCCGCAGATGCCTTCAAGAACACCCTTGATCTCGCGCAGCATGCGGAACGGTGGAACTACCGCCGCTTCTGGCTCGCGGAGCATCACAACATGACCGGCATTGCGAGTGCGGCGACCTCGGTCGTGATCGGTTATGTGGCCGGCGGCACGAAGACGATTCGCGTCGGCTCCGGCGGCGTCATGCTGCCGAATCACGCGCCGCTCGTGATCGCGGAACAGTTCGGCACGCTCGAGTCGTTGTATCCCGGCCGGATCGATCTCGGCCTTGGCCGCGCGCCGGGCACGGACCAATCCACGGCACGCGCGCTGCGCCGCGATTTGCAGAACAGCGCGGACTCTTTCCCCGACGACGTCGCCGAATTGCAGCGCTATTTCGCGGACCCCGTCTCAGGCCAACGGATTCGCGCGGTGCCCGGCGCGGGTCTGCATGTGCCGTTGTGGCTGCTGGGGTCGTCGCTCTTCAGCGCGCAGCTCGCCGCAGCGCTCGGCTTGCCTTTTGCGTTCGCGTCGCACTTCGCACCGGATTACCTGCTGACAGCGCTGCAGGTTTATCGCTCGCAGTTCCGGCCATCGGAGACGCTCGACAAGCCCTACGCGATGGTCGGCGTGAACCTCTTCGCAGCGGATACCAACGACGAAGCGCAGCGTCTTTTCACGTCGCTTCAGCAGCAGTTCATCAACTTGCGGCGCGGCACGCCGGGGCAATTGCAGCCGCCGGTGGAGCGGCTAGCGGCTTCGGAGATGGAATTGAACTCGGTTGCGCATTCGCTCGCATGCACGGCGATCGGCGATCGCGATGCGGTGCGCGAGGGGCTGAAGTCGATCATCGATCAAACCGGCGCCGACGAGCTGATGCTCACCGCGCAAATCTACGATCACAAGGCGCGACTGCGGTCGTTCGAGATCGGCGCGGAAATTCATGAGGAACTCGCCGGCGGAAAGTAAACCGCAACTGGATGAACAAAGGGCGGCGCATACGCGACCGCCCTTTTTCTTTATTGCACTTTTCTTGTGACCCGTCGGGTCTGCTTCAACCTTTACCGGCTCAACGGTTCACCTTTAGCGCCGCCATTCCGTCGAGCAGCGCCTTATGAAAAGCCTGTGGGTCCTGCATCTGCGGTGCATGGCCCAGCTCGGCGAATTCAACCAGCGTCGCATGAGGGATCGCTTTGGCCGCGGCTTTACCCAACTCGGGATAGTGGCCGATCTTCGCACGCACCTCGGGTGACGCCGCGTCCTTGCCGATGGCCGTCGTGTCCTTCTGGCCGATCAGCAGCAGCGTCGGCATCTGCAACTGGCCGAATTCATAGACAACAGGCTGCGTGTAGATCATGTCGTAAAGCAACGCCGAATTCCACGCGACGATCTGCTTACCCGGTCCCCGATACATGCCCGCCAGCATCTGCACCCACGGCTCGTAGTCCGCGCGCCACTGGCCTGCGTAATAGGTCGACTGTTCGTACCGGCGAATGCCGTCGGCGGTGGTCTTCAACTCGCGCTGGTACCACTGGTCCACCGACAGCGACGGCACACCCTTCGCCTTCCAGTCTTCGAGACCGATCGGATTGGCAAGCACCAGTTGCTGCGTCTCCTGCGGATACATGAGCGCGTAACGCACGGCAAGCATGCCGCCGGTGGAATGACCAATGATGGTCGCGTCCTTCACGCCCAGCGATTCGAGCAACGCATGCGTGTTGCGCGCCAGTTGCTGAAAACTGTACTGGTAATGCTCGGGCTTGCTCGACTTGCAAAAGCCGATCTGGTCCGGCGCGATCACGCGATAGCCGGCGTCGCTCAGACGATGAATCGTCGTGGCCCACGTCGCCGCGCAAAAGTTCTTGCCGTGCAGAAGTACTGCTGTGCGGCCGTTCGCGTGCGCCGGTTTAACGTCCATATACGCCATGTGCAACGCAACGCCTTGCGAAGTGAACGCATATTGCTGGACCGGCGCGGGATAGTCGAAGCCTTCCAACTCGGGCCCGTAGGCCGGGCCGTCCTTGCCGACCGGCTGAGCGGACTCGCTGGCGACGCTGGCCGGTGCGGGTTGCGACATAACGGACGGGGCCGTAGACGCATTGTTCGGGGATGCGTCGGAAGCAGCGCGTACCGCGACCGGTGCAACGCAGAACGTGGCGGCGCTCAATGCGGCAAGCAGGGAAAGGCGGTGAAAGGTCATCGACATTTTTGCATGGTTGGTTTTACGTTCACGGGCCGCTGCAAGCACCCACAGGCTTGCTCGCCGGCCGCCGACGATTCTACGACGGCTCCGTCAGCCGCGCAGCGGCGCAGCGGCGCACGCAGCGCCAGCCGCGCCACAGCGCGCCGCCAAGTGGCACGCATATTGCGCGGCGAACCTCGCAGGCTATGTGGCGTGGCGTACGGAGCGCGGGCGCCCAACGGTCGATCGTTCGCAGTTGGGCGCGAGGCGCCTCGCGCACGACAAACGTCGCCCGCGCGAGGCGAATCGGTGCTAGAACTACGGGACGGGCTCGCCAGTGCAGCGGCCCGGCAGTGGGACTGGATATGCAGACCGGGCAACCGGCATCAGCGGGGAACGGTAACAAGTAGCAAGTAACGGATTGCATCGCGCCGTAAAGAGGACGGGCATGTGACCGGAGTACGCTAAAGCGCGAAGTTTGGTCCATCGTGGGGAAAGCGCATGGGCCCGAGTAACCGCTAAAGCGCCAAGTCCGGTCGACCGCGATAAAACTGCATGGGACCGGACCAAGCGCTAAAGCGCCAAGTCCGGTCGACCGCGATAAAACTGCATGGGACCGGACTAAGCGCTAAAGCGCCAAGTCCGGTCGACAAAGGAGACGGACATGGATACTCCGGCACGGCTGAACGACCTTCAACGCACCACCCTCGCCATCGTCCTCGCCGGCGGACGAGGCACGCGGCTCGGACCGCTCACCAACAAACGCGTCAAACCCGCCGTGCACTTCGGCGGTAAGTACAGGATCATCGACTTCGCACTGTCGAACTGTCTGAACTCGGGCATCCGGCGTATCGCTGTCGTTACACAGTACAAGGCCCACTCGCTATTGCGCCACCTGCAGCGCGGCTGGAGCTTCCTGCGCGGCGAATTCGGCGAATTCATCGACCTGTGGCCCGCGCAGCAGCGCGTGGAAGGCGCGCACTGGTATCGCGGCACCGCCGACGCCGTGTTCCAGAACCTCGACATCATCCGCTCCATCCGCCCCAAGTACGTGGTCGTGCTGGCGGGCGACCACATCTACAAGATGGACTACACGCGCATGATCGCGGATCACGCCGATAGCGGCGCGGATTGCACGGTCGGCTGCATCGAGGTGCCGCGCATGGACGCGGTGGCCTTCGGCGTCATGGCCGTCGACGAAAACCGTCGCGTGGTCGGCTTCGTGGAAAAACCCGCCGACCCGCCCGCAATACCTGGCCGCCCGGACACCGCATTGGCGAGCATGGGCATTTACGTGTTCAACGCGGACTACCTGTACTCGCTGCTGGAGGAAAACATCTCGACCGTCGATACGGATCACGACTTTGGCAAGGACATCCTGCCGCGCGTCGTCACGCAAGGCACGGCGATCGCGCATCCGTTCGGCATGTCGTGCGTATCGTCGGACCCGAACGTGGAGCCGTACTGGCGCGACGTCGGCACCATCGACGCCTATTGGGCCGCCAACCTCGATCTCGCGTCCACGATTCCGACGCTCGACCTCTATGACCGCAGCTGGCCGATCTGGACGTATCAGGAACAGCTGCCGCCCGCCAAGTTCGTGCGGGATCTGAAGGGTCTGCAAGGTTCCGGCAACAATCTGCTCGCATGCGGCGGCTGTGTGATCTCGGGTTCGCAGATTTCGCGCTCGGTGTTGTCGTCGAATGTGAAAGTGAGTTCGTTCTGTAACATCAATGAGGCAGTCTTGTTGCCGCAGGTCACGGTCGGCGCGAGTTGCCGCTTGCAGAAAGTGGTGGTGGACCGCGGCTGCGCGATCCCGGACGGCACGGTGATCGGCGAAGATCCGGTGGCTGACGCCGAGCGTTTTTATCGCACCGACGACGGCGTCGTGCTCGTCACGCCCGAATCGCTGCGGCAGGAAGCGAGTTGAGTCCGACCGGCTGCGTGCCAATTGCCGTAGCTTCACCCGGCGCGGCGCGCGGCCAGTATTACGAGCATTCCCCGACCATCAATCAAGGAATCCAATTTAGCCTATGACGATTCGCGCCCTGCACGTCGCAAGCGAGCTGTATCCCCTCCTGAAAACAGGCGGTCTCGCCGACGTCGCGGGCGCGTTGCCGTCCGCGCTGGTCGAGCGCGGCGCCGATGTCCGCGTGCTGCTGCCCGGCTTCCCGTCGGTGGTTGCCGGCTTGCACGACGTGCGGCCGGTCGCCCAGCTAGGCACCCGTTTCGGTGCGCCGGGCGTCACACTCGAACAGGGCACGCTGCCGTCCAACGGACTGATCGTCTACACGATCCGTGCGGCCTCGCTGTATGACCGGCCCGGCAACCCCTATCTGAACGACGAGCACGTGCCATACGGCGACAACGCGCAGCGTTTCGCACTGCTCGGCTGGGTCGCCGCGCAACTCGCGCAACAGCTCGATCCGGCCTGGTCGCCGCAGATCATCCACGCGCACGACTGGCATGCGGGACTCGCCGCCGCCTATCTGAAAGCCGCCGAAAGGCAGCATGGCCGGGCGCTCGCGCGCAGCGTCTTTACGGTGCACAACCTCGCGTATCAAGGCGTTTTCCCCGCGCATCAGTTCGGCCAGCTCGGCCTGCCCGACGATTTTTTCAGCATGTATGGCGTCGAATTCTATGGACAGCTGTCGTTTCTGAAGGCGGGGCTTTACTACAGCGACCGCATCACGACCGTAAGCCCCACGTACGCCCGCGAAATTCAGACGCTGGCTCAAGGCGGCGGGCTCGACGCTCTTTTACGCAACCGCTCGCACGACCTGTCCGGCATTCTGAACGGCGTCGACTATACGGTGTGGAACCCGGCGAGCGACGCGCTCCTCGAGAATCGCTACACCTCCACGCGGCTCGCCGGGAAACTGGCATGCAAGGAGGCGTTGCAAAAACGCTTCGGTCTCGCGCAGAAATCCGACGCGCTGCTGTTCGGCGTGGTGAGCCGCCTCACCGAGCAAAAAGGCCTCGACCTGCTGCTCGAAACCGTGCCGGAAATCGTCAAACGCGGCGGCCAACTGGTCGTATTCGGCACCGGCGACCCGGCGCTCGAGAACGGCCTGAAACGTGTCGCGCAGACGCATCCCGATTCGGTCGCGGTGGAGCTTGGCTTCGATGAAAAGCTCGCGCATACGATCATCGCGGGCAGCGACGTGGTCGCCGTGCCATCGCGTTTCGAGCCCTGCGGGCTGACACAGCTTTACGCGCTCGCCTACGGTTCGCTGCCGCTCGTGCATTGCGTTGGCGGTCTCGCGGACACCGTGGTGGACGCATCGCTCGAAAATCTCGCCGAAGATCTCGCCACCGGTTTTGTCTTCGAGCACTTCCAGCCGCGCGGGCTCACCGCCGCGATTCGCCGGGCGTTCGCGCTCTATGGCCGGCGCACCGAATGGAAAGCGGCGCAGCGGCGCGCGATGCGCCAGGACTTCGGCTGGGGCGCTTCCGCAGACCGTTACCTGGCGCTGTATCGCGAGCTTTGCTGAGGCGGTGCCTGCCTGAATGGCCGGGCCGCAAACAGCGCGGCGCCGCACATCTTTGGTGATGGTTCGGCGCAACAGCACGGGGACGGATCAACTGCCCCGCGTCAAACTCATGTATTGTTTCCTGACGATGCAGACCGTGCATTATTCTTGCAGCGTCTGAAGCAGTCCTGCGCGCGCGGCATTCGGCTCATGCCGAGGCACCGTCGCCGCGCATCCCTCCCGTTTTCACCGATCGCGCACGAACAACTGCGCGAGCCATACCATGACGAAGAACGTTCTGAGCATTCAGTCACATGTCGTTTTCGGGCACGCGGGCAACAGCGCCGCCGTCTTCCCGATGCGTAGGCTTGGCGTGAACGTGTGGCCGCTGAACACCGTGCAGTTCTCGAACCACACGCAGTACGGCCATTGGACCGGTACGGCGATCAATGCCGCGCAGATGGAAGAGCTTGCCGAGGGCATCGGCGCCATTGGCATGCTGCCACGTTGCGACGCCGTGCTCTCGGGCTACCTCGGCACGCCGGAACAGGCACAATCGGTACTGGAAATCGTCAAGGCCGTAAAGGCCGCGAATCCCCGCGCGTGGTACTTCTGCGATCCGGTGATGGGTGCGGCGAGCGGCTGCAAGGTCGAGCCGGGCATCCAGGAATTCCTCGTGAACACCATGCCGGAGATGGCCGACGCCATGGCGCCGAACCATACCGAGTTGCAGCGGCTCGTTGGCCGCGAGATCGAGACGCTCGAAGAAGCCGTCACCGCGTGCCGCGAGATCATCGCGCGCGGGCCGAAGCTCGTGCTGGTCAAACACCTGCTCGATCGCAACAGTCCCGCCGACCGTTTCAACATGCTGGTGGTGACCGAGCGCGAGGCGTGGATGTGCCAGCGCCCGCTCTATCCGTTCGCGCGGCAACCGGTAGGCGTCGGCGATCTGACGAGCGCGGTGTTCGTCGCTCGCACGCTGCTGGGCGATACGATTCGCGCGGCGTTCGAGCACACGCTCGCGGCAGTCAACGCCGTCGTCAAGCTGACCTGGCAAGCCGGGCGCTACGAGCTCGAACTGGTGGCTGCGCAAAACGAAATCGCGCAACCCCGTGAGTGGTTCGACGCATGGGTGGCGGAGACCGCATAGCCGCTGCGCTTGCCGCAGGCGGCAACGCGATGCTTTGAGCCGCACGGAACCTTGGCGGCCTGCCGGTCGTCCTATAATGCGTGCCGCGTGCGCGAAGCAACACCTCACGCGCGCAGCAACTTTTTCAGGCACCGGCATTCAGCAGACGAGGCATCGATGGACGGTTATATCCGCAGCGAGCGGGAAGAGTATTTCGAGCAGTTGTGTATCAGCGTCGACGCGGACGAGGTGCACGAACAGGAAGCCATCGAGTTCTTCGAGAACCAGTTCGACCAGGCTGACTTCGATCCCACGCAGTGGCTCGACATCGCGCTCTACTACTCGCCAGCCGTGGCGCGCGGCATCATCGACATGGTGACGCCCGACGACAAGGCGCGCAGCAACATCGCCGAAGTGATTGCCGACAACCTCGACATCTCCTATGGCGAAGACGAGTGCGAGCAGTTTGCCGAGACCATCGAGTTCGCGCTGAACAACGGCGTGCCGGTCGATCTCGACCTTGTGCTCGACGGCTGCCAGCGCGCGATCGACGATCTCGACACATGGGCTGACGACGAAACCAAGGCGCCCCTGCTGCGTCTGCGCGAAGAAGTGCTGCGCCAGCAAGGCGAGCGCTAGAGCCGGGCCCACCGCTCGACGCAACAAGCGTTGCATTGCGTTGAGTCTGTCTTTACTCACCGCCGCCGCATGCCGCCCACACGCGGCACCACGCCCGCACATGCCCTAAACGTTTCCCCTACGTCTCTTAAGCATGTGCGGTAATCCGCACCCCCGCCCTGCCGCGCGTCACGCGCCCCGTCCGCACGCGCGCGGCTTATGCCGAAATTCTCATCCAAAGCGCAGCGAACTGCCAAGACGGCGGCATATTGGCTTTCTATATTCGCGCCACATGACCGGCGTGCAAACCCGAGTGCGCGTATTCCAGCATTGTGTATCGCGAGCCATCCTCTTTAGTCTCTCGTTGCAAGCCGGACACACATCACAGCCTTGCCGCTTTCATAACCTGGAACTGTCGAAGTAAGGAGAGACCATGAGTTTTAACAACACGCTCAAACCGCTTGCTCTGTTCGTTGGCGCCATGATCGCAGCCGCGCCGCTCGCCAGTTTCGCCGACGACCTGCCGGTGAAGATCGGTTTCGCCGCGCCGATGACCGGGGCCAATGCCGGCTACGGCAAGGATCTCGAGAACGGAGTCCGGCTCGCTATCGAGGAAGCCAACGCACAGAAGATCAAGATCGGCGACAAGGTCGCGCAGTTCCAGATCGTCTCGCAGGACGACCAGGCGGACCCGCGCATCGGCGTGCAGGTCGCGCAGAAGCTGGTGGATGCGGGCGTTTCGGTGGTGGTCGGCCACTTCAACTCGGGCACGACGATTCCCGCCTCGCAGGTTTATGAGCAGGCCGGCATCCCGGTCATCGACCCCGCCGCGACAAACCCGATCATTACCGGCCGAGGCTTTGCAAACACCTTCATGGTGATTTCCACGGACGCGCAAAATGCCGGCAATGCAGGCGTCTACGCGGTCGAGGTGTCGAAGGCGAAACGCATTGCGATCATCGACGACCGCACCGCATTTGGCCAGGGCGAAGCCGACGAATTCGAGAAGGCCGTCAAGGCACATGGCGGCAACATCGTCGCGCGCGAATACACCGACAATCACGCAGTCGACTTCAGCACGCAGATCACCAAGATCAAGGCGGCGAACGCGGACCTGATCTTCTTCGGCGGCCTCGACACGCAGGCCGCGGGCTTCGCGAGGCGCATGAAGCAACTCGGCGTGACGGCGCAACTGGTGGGCGGCGGCGGCGTGGAGGATCCGGAGTTCATCAAGCTTGCCGGCGACGCAGCCGAAGGCGTGATGGCCTGGGAATACGGCCGTCCGCTCGCGCAACTGCCCGGCGGCAAGGACTTCTCCGCGAAGTTCAAGAAGCGCTTTGGCGGCGAGATCCTGTCGTATGCGCCGTTCGGCTACGACGGAGCGTGGGCCGCGATCAAGGCCATGCAGCAGGCCAAATCGACCTCGCCCGCCGATTACCGGCCGGTTCTCAAGGCAATCGACTTCGAAGGCGTGACCGGCAAGATCTCGTTCGACAACACCGGCGCGCTGAAAAGCGGCGCGTCGACGCTCTATCAGGTCAAGAACGGCACGTGGGTTCCGATCGTGACCAAGAGCGGCTCCTGAGCGCGGCGCTACTTCGCGCTTACGCCCCCCGCAAGCTTCGCGGCCTTGACGACGATTTGCGCGTCGAGGTCGCGCTCGATCCGCACGAGATCGTCTTTGATCTGGGCAAACTCTGCGGGGGAGCACATCTGGTGTCCGAAGGCGGCGTGCAGTTGCCGCCTGATCTGCAGCACGCGTGCCCCGCGGTCGAACACATAGCGCGACGAGAAAATCAGAAACCGGTTCTGCACGTCGGTGTCGGCGGGCGTGTCGGTCACGTTGGCGAAGCGCGGCAGCGTGATTTCCAGTGTCTCGTCGAAGTCTCCGCCAATGCATGCCCACGGCTGCGTGCGCACCGGCTCCGCGAGCCACGCCTGCACCTGCGAGCCCATTCCGCCCGAGAAGCTCGTAAGCGTCGGCATCGCCGTGGTGCCGTCGGTCCATACGAAATGCTCGACCTTGCCTTGCATCCACGTCGCGAACGGCCCGTCGGTTACCGCAACCTCGCCGGTGCGTAACTGCGCGGTGCCATGCAGGCCGGTCTGCAACAGACGGTTGGCGGCAATCTGTTGCGTGCGCTGACGCGAAGCGCGTCGAAAGACATTGCGTTCGATCTCCGCAGTAAAGCCCGCGTCTTCGACCCGGTACGCGTAGTCGGCAGTGCCGTTTTCGTCGACGTCGATCTGCACGCGCGCGCGCCGCTCGCGCACCTGAGTGGCCGGCGTGCGCGATAGCACGCCCTCGCCGACCAGCAGCACCGGCCTGTCCATCGCCGCCGCCGGCAGATAACCGAAGCCCACGCCGCCCGCCGTCGTGTCCGCGTACAGTGAAAGATCAGGAATCCAGACGATCGCATGATTGATCGCGCTCGCGCCATAGCCCGGCACGTCCGGCAATCTATAGTACGGCCCGAGATTGAGCAGCACAGCCTCGCTGCGGATGCCGACGGCGGCCAGCAGCGCGCTGTAAAGCGCGACGTGATCCTTGCAGTCGCCATAACGGTTACGTAGGATGTCAGCCGCCTTGTGCGGAATCGCCGCCGTCTCGCCCAGAAAAAGCGCGACGTAGCGGATATTCATGCGTACCCAGTCGTAAAGGATGTGCGCCTTCTCGCGGGGATCGGCGGCACGCGCGGTGAGCGACTGTGCAAGCTGCACGATGGACGGATCGTTGAAGGTGGCGTCGGCCGCGGGTCCCCGGTAACGTGCGGCGAAGCTCGCGAAGTCGGGCACGGTCGACACCATCAGACGATCGCCCCAATTCGCGTAGCCGACGGCGCCCGCTTCGAGCCGCGCATACGGTCCGTGCCGGTAGTCGAATTCGTAGCGTGTGCGGCCGTTCGCCGTGACCGGCGGCAACGCGGTATAGCCGCGCGCGTCGGCGTAGAGCGGCACGTCGGCGGGAAGATCGAAGATCAGGCGCTGTTCCTCGACGGGTTCGCTCGTCGGCTCTACGAGGTAGGCGAAGGTACCCGCCTGCAACGGCTTCGCGCGCGTCTTGCGAAACGTGAGATGCACGCGCGAACCGGGCTCGACGCCGGGAAAAATCACGGTTCGCAACACGCCGTCCTGAAAGCTCGGCGCGCCCGCCGAGCGCGGCTCCTGAATATCGCGGATCGCTTCTGGACCGACCGCGTGCGTCGCGCCGTCGGCGTCGATCGTCTCGGCCGCGAGCAGTTGCACCTGCTCGATGTCCTTGTTGAACCATACATAGCGTTGCGCGATGTCGTCCACGCCGCTCGTCGTATTCGCACGCAGCACGCTGTCGTCGTGTTCTTCGATCGAGCCGTCTTTCTGGATCGTGAAGAGATGGACGTCGCGCTCAGTCGTGTAAGGCGCACGGTCGTCGCCGGATGCGTCCGATCGCGTGTCTGCGGCAAAAGCGGTAGCGGCCGCCGCGAACAAGGCAAGCGCGGCGGCGATGTGCAGGCACGCCCGGTAGCGCATCATCAACAATGTTCCCCGCGCCGCCAATCAATCATCAATCGCCTTCACCGAGTTGGCCGAGCAGAGCCTGCAATCTCTCGACATGCCTGAGCAGCAGATGCCGATGCTTCTCGATCTGCTCGAGCCGCCCCGCAAGATCCGCCTGGATCGGATCGTCCGCATCGGCGGCGGCAATCACGTCTTCCACTCTCGATCGCAACGACGCGAGTTCAACCGGCGCATGCACGATGTGCCGCTCAAAACGCCGAACCTCCTGCACCGCGAGTTCACGGACCTTGCGAAAATACGCCTGGCGTCGATGCGCTTCAGCGTCGATGCTTTCGTCTTCGATGCGTCTGGCAGGCGACGCCTGGCCGAAAATCGGCTCAGGTGGCCGCAGCACGGTCTTCTTCCGCACGGGATGCGCGGTGCCGCGAAACCGCGCGAGGGGCTGTTCATTGTCGATTGCCTCGCGCGCGTTGGGCGGGATCTCGGCTTCGGTATGCGGCGTGTTCATCCAGCCATTCGGCAGACCCGTCACCGCTTCTATGCCACGTACGAACTCCTCGCTGAATTCGCGCTGGCCGGACAACATCAACTTCAGGTAGCTCGCGGAGAAAGTCATCATGCGTGCGAGACGACTGGCCGCGCCGACCTCGCGCGTCAACAGCACGAGATTCGCGCGCCAGACCGGGAGCAGCAATTCGTCGGAATCTTCCATCGCTGGGTCTTCCATCTTTTGCCCGATGTAAAGACGACGCCATTGCGGGCGTCATCGTTTTGAAAGGGTAGCCGTTGCACGGCCTCACTGGCAAGCGGCGCACGCGATCGCACACGGAGCCGTGAATCGACCCGGCTTGCATCGCTCAATGTCAATGCACGTAGCCGTTTTACCTTCGCCGCGCTGTTCGACACGTTGCATCGGGACGACGTTCCTGCTCCGCGCGCGCCGATGTGGCATGCTTGCAAACCGTGCGGCATAGGTCGTGCTGCACCGCGAGTTTCCCAACATTGATTAAGGGTTTTGTAATGAAGAAAATTGTTCTGGCCATTGCCGCAGCCGCCGCTGCTCTCAGCGCAATCGCTCCCGCACAAGCTTATGAGCATCACCACCACCAGGTGTGCCATAAGGTGCGCGTGCATCATCACTGGGAACGCCACTGCCGCTAATCGTTGCCCTCACATCGAGGGACACGACGGCCGCCGCGAACGCCTCGCATCGCACGCGTCGCGCGCATCGCAAAGCCCCGCTACTTGCGGGGCTTTTTTTATCGACGGATTCGCGCGGCGTAAAGTGATTCGTCAGATGCGGACGCCATAACGCCATACGTTGTGCGCGAAAGGCGTGGCGCGCAATCGCGGACACACGCTGTTACACCTTCGCGGTCTGGGCCGACGCGGGGAAGCGGCGCGAGACTTAGCGCAACTCCGCAAAGCGCGTGGAAATGATGGATGAGGTCCGGTAAAACAGCAGGCCTGCAAGTGAGAGGCCGCGGTCAACCGGCCTTGACGCGCTCCGATGCCGTTGCGACCAGTTGCTCGAGCAGCGGCTCGACCTTCGCTGCGAGCGCTTCGTCGTACGCGTACGGCGGCTGTTCCTGCATATAGGTGATCTGGGACAACTCCAACTGCACCGCGTGCACCCCTTGCGAAGGCTGCCCGTAATGCCGCGTGATGTAGCCGCCCTTGAAGCGCCCATTAGCGACAGCCGAATAGCCACCATGTCGCTCGACGACAGCCGCCAGTTCCTCGCCCAAACCCGCCACCGCGCTTGCGCCGTTCGAGGTGCCGAAATTGAAGTCCGGCAAGCGTCCGTCAAAGAAGCGCGGCACATGCGAGCGGATCGAATGCGCCTCCCATAGCAGCACCTTGCCATGGCGAGCTTTGAGCGCGGCAAGTTCGCCCGCCAGAGCGTCGTGATACGGCACCCAGTAAGCATCGCGACGGCGGGCCACTTCGGCCTCGTCCGGCAGATGGCCCTCCAGATACAACGGCTCCTTGTCGAAGGTATCGACGGGCAAGAGTCCCGTTGTGTCCTGGCCCGGATAGAGGTTCGCTCCGTCGGGCGGACGGTTCAGGTCGATCACATAGCGCGCGTAAGTAGGCATGAGAATCGACGCGCCCATGCGTTTCGCGAACGCATAGAGCCGGTCGAGATGCCAGTCGCAATCGTCGGTGCGAAACGCTACGGGCGTCATCGTTCCGGCGATGTCGGCGGGGATTTCGGTGCCTACATGCGGGATCGAGATCAGCAACGGCAGGCTTCCTTGATGCAGCGTGAAAACCGGCGGAGTATTCGAAGCAGTCATGTCAGTTCTCTTTCGCAGGATCTTTGCAGTGACGCAGCCACGTAATGCACGATGCGCTGCTTTACGTCATTTCAGCAGGTCGGCGAGCGCCACGCGATAGCGCGCGTAAGCGCCCTCTTCGTCGCGATGCCGGCGATTGTCGACCACCTTGTCGCCGCCTGCGTACACATCGCGGATGGGCGTCTCGCCGTGCTCGCAGAATACAACGCCCGAGAGCCACGCGCTCGGCGCATGCTCGGCAATGCTCGCATGATTCGGGTCGAGCACCAGCCAGTCTGCGCGATGACCCACTTGCAATGCGCCTGTCGCGCGGCCCGTTGCCTGCGCGCCGCCTTCGAGCGCCGCATCGAAAAGACGGTCTGCCACATACGGCGTTTGCGCGGACGCGAGCACGTTGCGCTGCCGGCGCGTCAAACGCTGCCCGTATTCGAGCAGACGCAATTCCGCGCGCCAGTCCACGCCGATATGACTGTCCGAGCCGACGCCGATGCGCCCTTTCGCGTCGAGATATTCTTGCGCGGGGAAAAGGCCGTCGCCAAGATTCGCTTCGGTGGTCAGGCACAAGCCGGCCACCGCGCCGCTCCTCGCGAGCGCAAGCGTCTCGTTGGCATCGACATGCGTGGCGTGCACGAGGCACCACCGGCTGTCGACGTCGAAACGGTCCAGCAGCCATTGGACCGGACGCGCGCCCTCTGTTTCCACGCACGCGTCGACTTCGGCAGTCTGTTCGGCGATATGGATGTGAACCGGCGCACTGCCGTCCAGCCCGCCGAGCAGTTCGCGCAACGATTGCTCGGAGACGGCGCGCAACGAGTGCGGCGCCACACCGTAGCGCAGTGCCGCATTTTCAGGCCGCGCGGCGCGCAATGCACCGAGCAGTTCGAGCAGGCTACCGGGCGTATTAATGAAGCGCCGCTGGTCGTCGCGCGGCGCGCGCGCGCCAAAGCCGCTGTATTGATACAGTACCGGCAACATCGTCATGCCGATGCCGCTGGCCGATGCTGCATCCACCACGCGTTGCGCGAGTTCCGCCGGGTTGCCATACCGCCCGCCGTCCGGCGTGTGATGCACGTAATGGAACTCGCACACCGACGTGTAGCCCGCCTTCAGCATTTCGATGTAGAGCCATTGTGCGACGCTGGCGAGGCCCTCGGGTGAGATACGCGCGGCAAAGCGATACATCAGATCGCGCCAGCTCCAGAAGTTGTCGGTGGCGCCTGTAGCCGATGAGCCACGATATTCGGTCAGGCCGGCCATTGCGCGCTGGAACGCATGCGAATGAAGATTCGGCATGCCAGGCATTATCGGACCCGCCGCTCTGGCCACTGACGCAGGCACGTCGCGTGTGTCGGGCTCGACCGTCGTCAGGTTTCCGTCGACGTCCCATTCCAGCAGTACGTCGCGGCGCCAGCCGCCCGGCAGGTACGCGTGTTCCGCGAATAGCGTTTGTTTTGCTTGTGTCATCTCTCAGGTCCCGGCTCAGTTCGCGTCGCGTGTCGAAGGACGATAAACAGTCTCGCCCGCGCGCACGACCCGCGCGCACAACGGACGCCCTATCCAGTAAGCCAATTCCGCGAGCGAATCGACCGACCATACCGCGAAGTCAGCTGCGCGGCCCACTTCGAGCGAGCCGTGCCGGTCCGCCTTGCCGAGCGCGCGCGCCGCATGCGACGTCACGCCCTTCAGTACTTCAGGCACGGTCATGCGGAACAGCGTGCTCGCCATGTTCATCATCAGCAGCAACGAGGTGGTGGGTGAAGTGCCGGGATTGATGTCGGTGGAAATTGCAATCGGCACCTCGTAACGCCGGAGCAGATCGAGCGGCGGCAATTGCGTTTCGCGAATGAAGTAGTACGCGCCCGGCAGCAACACGGCCACCGTGCCGGCTTCTTTCATTGCCGCGACGCCGGCTTCGTCGAGAAACTCCAGGTGATCCGCGGACAGCGCCCGATGACGCGCCGCGAGGGCCGTGCCGCCGCCGTTGGACAACTGCTCCGCGTGCATTTTCACCGGCAGTTTGTAGCGCGCGGCGGCATTGAACACACGCTCGCTCTGTTCGAGTGAAAAGCCTATGCGCTCGCAAAACACATCGACCGCGTCGACCAGACCTTCGTCTGCGAGCGCGGGCAGCATGGTGTTGCAGACTTCGTCGATATACGCGTCGGCGCGGCCTGCGAATTCGGGCGGCAATGCGTGCGCGCCGAGGAACGTGGTGTAGACCGTCACCGGATAACGTTCGCCCAGCTGGCGCGCGACGCGTAACATCTTGCGCTCGCTCTCCAGATCCAGTCCGTAACCGGATTTGATTTCGACTGCCGTCACGCCTTCGGCCAGCAACGGTTCGAGTCGCGCGGCCGATTGCCGGAACAACTCGTCTTCGGTCGCGGCACGCGTTGCGCGCACCGTGGACACGATGCCGCCGCCCTGCCGCGCGATCTCTTCATAGCTGACGCCCGCGAGGCGCTGCGCGAATTCATCGGCACGCTGCCCGCCGTACACGAGATGCGTGTGGCAATCGACGAGCCCCGGCGTCAGCCACGCGCCATGCAGATTTTCGCGCGGCCAATCTGCGTATTCCGCAGGCAAACCGGCGGCCGCGCCGAGCCACACGATGTTGCCGTTCTCAACCGCGATCGCGGCATCGCGCAGCGTGTGTTCGGGATCGCCCTGAGGGCACAAGTTCAGTTGATGCCAGACGGTTTGCTTCATCGCGTGCTCTTGCAGCTCGTTGCGTGTGTAAGGAGGTCCCCGCGCATGCGCTGCCGTGCAACGTCACGCACGCGTGAACCATGGTCATCGTTGCGTGTAGCGAATGCTGATTGCGAGAAGCGCGCCCGTGCCTTCCAGTTTGCATCGCAACGCGCTCGGCGTGTCGATGCGCAACGCGTCGCCAGTTTGCAGCCACTGCGGGTGCGCACTTCGGTTTGCATCATCGTGTGCATTGCCCAATGTGACGGCAAGCGGCCCATTCGCGCAGTAAAGCAGCACGACGTCGGCGGACAACCTTCTTTCGGGCTGCGTCTCGTGCGGGGCCGCCGCGCGCCACACTGCCAGCTCGCCCTGCGCCGAGTCGCGACGCACCATCAGATTGAAGTCGCGCGTCGCACCGTCGACAAGCCGCGCGTCGATCGCCGTCTCACCACTGAAGCGCGCAATGTCGAGCGGCCGAGTCAGCGCGTGGGTCTTCAACGTGTGGTCCGGATGGGTCTCATCGAGCAACATGCCCGCGCCGGACAACAACACGAGCGTGCGATCGATGCTCGCAAATCGCGAGAACGGCCCCGCTTGCGCGACATCCGCCACACTCACGCGCCACACGAACGTGTCGAGCCCCGCATCCGCAGGAAACGCCGCGACTTCGCGTGTGAGCCCGCCGCCGTTTTTCCACGGTACGGCTACGAGCTCCGCACCGCGGATCAATGTAACGCCGCGCGCGGAGCCGCTTTCCACAGCGCCTGTGCTGCCCGCTAACGTCATGCTCAGCGGCCCAGCATCGGCAGATTGAGGCCCGCTTCGCGCGCGGTTTGCTGCGCGAGTTCATAGCCCGCGTCCGCGTGACGCATCACGCCGGTCGCCGGGTCGTTGAACAACACGCGGCCGAGGCGTTCTTTCGCGGCGTCCGTGCCGTCCGCGACGATCACGACACCCGAATGCTGGCTGAAGCCCATGCCGACACCGCCGCCATGATGCAGCGACACCCACGAGGCGCCGCCTGCCGTATTCAGCAACGCGTTGAGCAACGGCCAGTCGCTGACTGCGTCCGAGCCGTCTTTCATCGACTCGGTTTCGCGATTCGGGCTCGCCACCGAACCGGTATCGAGGTGATCGCGGCCAATCACGATCGGCGCCTTCAGTTCGCCGTTCTTCACCATCTCGTTGAATGCCTGGCCGAGACGGTAACGATCCTTCACGCCGACCCAGCAGATACGCGCCGGCAATCCCTGGAACGCGATGCGTTCGCGCGCCATGTCGAGCCAGTTGTGCAGATGCGGATCGTCGGGAATGAGTTCCTTGACCTTAGCGTCCGTCTTGTAGATGTCCTCTGGATCGCCCGACAGCGCGACCCAGCGGAACGGCCCCTTGCCTTCGCAAAAGAGCGGGCGGATGTACGCCGGCACGAAGCCAGGGAAATCGAAGGCGTTTTTCACGCCCATTTCGAGCGCCATCTGACGAATGTTGTTACCGTAATCGAGCGTGGCGGCACCGCGTTCCTGCAGCGTCAGCATGGCTTGCACCTGCTTGGCCATAGACTCTTTCGCCGGCACGACGATTGAATCCGGCGCGGTCTTCTGACGCTCGCGCCAGTCTTCGACCTTCCAGCCTTGAGGAAGGTAGCCGTGAATCGGATCGTGCGCGCTCGTCTGATCGGTCACGCAGTCCGGTGTGATGCCGCGCGTCACGCACTCGGCAAACACGTCGGCGGCGTTGCCGAGCAAACCGATAGACACTGCCTTGCCCGCCTGCTTCGCTTCTTCGAGCATGGCGAGTGCTTCGTCGAGTGTCTTGGCTTTCTTGTCCACGTAACGCGTCTTCAAACGGAAGTCGATGCGCGTCTCGTCGCATTCCACTGCGATCATCGAAAAGCCGGCCATCGTCGCGGCGAGCGGCTGCGCGCCGCCCATGCCGCCCAGACCGCCCGTCAGGATCCAGCGGCCCGCCGGATCGCCGTTGAAATGCTGGTTGGCCACCGAGAAGAACGTTTCGTACGTGCCCTGCACGATGCCCTGGCTACCGATGTAGATCCAGCTGCCCGCCGTCATCTGGCCGTACATCATCAGGCCCTTGCGATCGAGCTCGTGGAAATGCTCCCATGTCGCCCAGTGCGGGACCAGATTCGAATTCGCGAGCAGCACGCGCGGCGCGTCTGCATGCGTGCGGAAAACGCCGACCGGCTTGCCCGATTGAATCAGCAGCGTCTCGTCTTCGTTCAGGTCCTTGAGCGAAATAAGGATCTGGTCGAAGCAATCCCAGTTGCGCGCCGCACGGCCGATGCCGCCATACACCACGAGCGCGTGAGGATGCTCGGCTACTTCGGGGTCCAGATTATTCTGGATCATCCGGTACGCGGCTTCCGCGATCCAGGTCTTGCAGGTCTTCTCAGCACCGCGCGGCGCACGGATCGTGCGGGTGGGGTCGAGACGCGGGTCGATGTGTTTCGGGTTGTTCATGGTGGCCCTCGGAATGCCTGAAGATGATCGGGATATGTCAGGGAAGAATCAGGGAAAGCAAAAATCAGAAATGTCCGGTGAAACGGTAACGGCTGCCCGGATGCCACAGATTCGCGATCGAAGCGACCTGGCTTTGCGACCAGGTTCGCCGATGCAGCACGAGGCAAGGCTCCAGTTCGTCCATGGTCAACAGCTCGCGGGTATCGCCGTCCGCCGCCAATGCCTCGATGCGATATTCGACGCGCTGCAACGGCGCGACTCGCACGAGATACTGGTTCGGCGTGGTGTTCGTGAAATCCTGCAACGCGTATTCGGGGGCGACAGCCGGATTGACCCAGCGCTCTTCAAGCTGCACCGGCTCGTCGTTTTCGAAATGAAGCACGCGCGAATAAAATATCGGACTACCCGCGCTTACCTGCATTTCTTCGGCGAGCGCCGCATCGGCGATGCTCGCGCCAATGTGCAGCACCTTCGCCTGATAGCGATGACCGCGCGCGACGATTTCGTCGGAGATACTGCGGATCGCCACCAGCGTCGATTCGTACTTGGGACGGGCCACGAACGTGCCCGAGCCTTGCACACGCGTCAGCACCTGCTCCGAGGTCAACTCGCGCAGCGCGCGGTTCACCGTCATGCGAGCGACGTTGAATTCGCGTGCAAGCTCGTTTTCGGAGGGCACCTGGTCGCCTTCGCCCCATTCGCCCGCGTGAATGCGCGCGAGGATGAAGTCCTTGATGCCCTGATATGCGGGTGCGTTCATTGGCTGCTGTGTCTCATGGTCCGGTCGGGGTGCCTAGGGGCGCTGAGCGCCGCGCAGGGATGCTGAGCGGCGCCTCATCGCACGTAGCCCCGCACGAATTCGCTTACTGTTCGGACACGAAGGAAAACGGGCTCAGCTTCGCGATCGTGCCGTTCTGCACGAGTCGCGTCACGGCCGCGATGTCCGGCGCGAAGTAGTGATCCAGTTCGTAATGCGCGACGTCCTTGCGCACCACGTCCATCACTTTCTGCAAACTCGGGCTCGTCTTGTGCGGCGCGCGCAGGTCCACACCTTGCGCGGCGGCGAGCAATTCGATCGACAGAATGTTGGCCGTGTTTTCGGCGATGTCGCCGAGCTTGCGCGCAGCGAATGTGGCCATCGAAACGTGATCTTCCTGGTTCGCGGACGTGGGCAGCGAATCGACGGAAGCCGGATGCGCGAGCGTCTTGTTTTCCGATGCCAGCGCGGCAGCCGTTACGTGGGCGATCATGAAGCCGGAGTTCACGCCGCCATCGCGTACGAGGAACGGCGGCAGGCCGGACAGTGTCGCGTCGATCAGCAACGCGATGCGGCGTTCGGCCAACGCGCCGATTTCCGCGGCGGCGAGCGCGAGGTTATCCGCGGCGAACGCGACCGGCTCCGCGTGGAAGTTGCCGCCAGAGAGCACTTCGCCGGTGTCCGGGAAAATCAGCGGATTGTCGGACACGGCATTGGCTTCGAGCAGCAGCACGTCGGCGGCGTGACGCATCTGGTCGAGACACGCGCCCATGACTTGCGGCTGGCAGCGCAGGCTGTACGGGTCCTGAACCTTGTCGCAATCGGCGTGCGACACGTTGATGCCCGAACCTTGCAGCAGTGAGCGATATGCCGATGCCGCGTCGATCTGACCTTGATGTCCGCGCAATTCGTGAATGCGTGCGTCGAACGGCTTGACCGAACCGGCCGCCGCATCGACCGACAACGCGCCCGCTACCAGCGCGGTGCGATACAGGTCCTCGATCGCGAACATGTTGTAGAGCGCGAGCGCAGTCGACGCCTGCGTGCCGTTCAGCAGCGCGAGGCCTTCCTTCGCTTGCAACGTGAGCGGCTTCAGACCGACGAGCGAGAGACCTTCGGTGGCCGGCAGACGTTCGCCTTTCGCGAAGACCTCGCCTACGCCGAGCAGAACCGCCGACATATGCGCGAGCGGCGCGAGGTCGCCCGATGCGCCCACGGAACCCTTCACCGGAATCACCGGCAACACGTCGGCGTTATACAGCGTGATCAGCGCTTCCATGACCTCGCGGCGGATGCCGGAATGGCCGCGCCCGAGGCTCGACAACTTCAACGCAATCAACAGACGCACGACCGGGCGCGACATCGGCTCACCTACCCCGACCGCGTGCGACAACACCAGATTGCGTTGCAGCAGTTCGAGCTGGTCATGCGGAATATGCGTGCTCGCGAGACGCCCAAAGCCCGTGTTGATGCCATACGCGGGTTCGCCCTTCGCGGCGATGTCCGCTACCGCTTTCGCACATGCGTCGATAGCCGCGTGGCTTGCGGGATCGAGTCGCAGCGGCACATGTTCCCGCGCGATCTGACGCAGTTGCGGGAGAGTGAGGTGGCCGGGCTTCAGAGTCATCATGGTTGTTGTCCTGTCTATACAATTTGAGAGAAGTCTAGCCGCGCCGTCTTGTATATACAACTTGTTTTTAATGCTTTCGGGACCAGGGCTTTCCACTAAGGCCGTCTGCACCGCATCGTAAGGCGTTCCTTGATCGGCTCGCGCCGCCAGCGCGGACCGAAGTCGCTGCCTTCCCCAACGGCCAACTTGTATATACACGTCCAATATACTGACCGCCACGCGGACAAAAACCCTCCCGGCATCGATGAGCAGCGCTGAAAAACCCACCCCATAACGCAACGAAGCCCGCCAACTCATGCGAGCCGCGGGCTTCCTTCGACAACGGGTGACTCCGGATGCAGCGCTACAACTGCACGCGTGCCGCCATGAAATCCAGAAAACATTGCACGCGCCCCGCGAGCGACGCGCTCTGGTAATACACCGCGCTGACTGGCTGGCGCTCGTCGAGTAGCACATTGCCGAGAATCGGCACGAGGCGGGCGTCGCGGATGTCGGCGGCTATCATGAATTCAGCGAGGCACGCGATGCCCCAGCCCGACAGCGCGAGTTGCCGTAAGGTCTCGCCGCTCGATGCGGTGATCGACGGCTCGATTCTGAACGGCTCTGCGTTGGCGTTGCGGTTGCCGTTGCGGCTCCCCTTCCCCTTGCCTGTGCTTCGCTCGCGCAACGGCCAGCGGTTCAGATGCTCCGGCGCCGTAAATCCGATCAGCCGATGCTCGGCCAAAGCATCGACCGATCTGGGCTCGCCGTGCTCGGCCAGATACGCGGGACTCGCGACCACGCGCAGTTTGCTGCTGCCGAGTGCGCGAGCATGCAGCGTGGAGTCCTGCAACGCGCCGATCCGGATGGCGATATCCACCTTCTGCTCCAGCAGATCGACGATCCGCTCGTTGCTGGTCAACTCCAGTCGGATCTCGGGATACAGCTCGGAGAACGCCGTCATATGCGGCGCAATGCAGTGAAGCATGAACGGCGACGCCGCGTCGACGCGCAAGCGCCCCGAAGGCCTGCGGCGCTTGCGCGTGACCGACTCCTCGGCTTCTTCCATCGCGTCGAGAATCGCGCGGGCGCGCTGCAGGAAGCCTTCGCCCTCTTCGGTCAATTGCAAACGGCGTGTCGTGCGCCTCACCAGCGCCGTGTCCAGCTTCTTTTCGAGGCGAGTGAGCGCGCGACTCACGCCTGACACGGTCTGCCCGAGCTTTTCCGCGGCCGCCGTGATCGAGCCGCTGTCGATCACGCTGACGAACACCAGCAACTCGTCGGTGGATGTTTTCATTGTTGATTCACAGTCAAGATTGATTTGAGACTAACACGCTTTTTGCGAGAATGAAGACGGCGGATACTGTTTGCCTGTCATCAGATTTCCACTCAGGAGAAGGTCTTGAAGATATTCATTACAGGCGCGGGCGGTTTTATCGGCGGTTCCATTGCGGCGCATCTCGTGCGCGCCGGTCATCAGGTGCGCGGTCTGATTCGCAAGCCCGAACATAGCGACGAACTGAAACGGCTCGGCATCGAGCCGGTTATCGGCACGCTCGACGACCGCGCGTTGCTGATTGCCGAGGCGCAAGCCGCCGACGCTGTCATCAACGCCGCCAGCAGCGATCACGAAGGCGCGGTGAGCGCGCTGATCGAAGGACTCTCGGGCTCCGGCAAACCGTTCTTGCACACGAGCGGTTCGAGCATCGTCGGCGACGCATCCGGCGGCGAAGCGGCCGAAGCGCGCATCTATCAAGAAGACGCTCTGCCGGAGCCGACCGCCGACAAGGCCGCGCGCGTCGCAATCGACCGCCGGGTCCTCGAAGCCGCGCAACAGAACATCCGCTCGGCGGTGCTGTGCAATACGCTGATCTATGGCCACGGTGCGGTAGCGGGCAGCGCAAGCGTGCAGTTGCCGCGCCTCGTGCGACAGGCTCAAAAGAGCGGCGTCGTGCGACACGTCGGCAGCGGCGGCAACACATGGTCGAACGTGCATATCGACGACGTCGCCGAGCTTTATCGTCTCGCACTGGAGAAAAGCCCGGCCGGCACGTTCTATTTCGTCGAAAGCGGCGAAGCGTCGTTCCGCGAAATGAGCGCAGCCATCGCGCGCGCGATGAAGCTCGGCGAGCCGCAAGACTGGCCGCTCGAAGAAGCGCAAAAGGAATGGGGCTACGAAATGGCTTCGTACGGGCTCGGCTCGAATAGCCGCGTACGCGGCGAGCGCGCACGCAAGCTGTTGGACTGGCAGCCCAAACGCACGTCGGTAATCGACTGGATCGAGCACGACATGATGTCCGGCCACGCGGCGTAGGTCCGCGGTTTTCGTCGTAATTTGTGTAAGCGCCGGCGTTGCGAATCCGTAAGCTCGGCTCGATAGAATCCTGCTCATCTGACCCGCGCGGCTCGATGCTCGAGCCGCACACGAGCCCGGATTTGATCGATGACCTTGGCGTTGAATTTCGACTGGCTGACCAACCTGCTGGCGATCCTGTTCGTCGTGGCGTGCCTTTACGATGCACGCTACGACGAATACGGCACGTTGACGCTGTCAGCAGCTTTAATGGGTCTCGCCGTAATGGCGATCGAACTGTTTCTCAAGCCGGGGTTCGACATGGCGCTGTAGGCACGCGGCGCTCCATTCCTCCTCTCGCAATTCACTAGCCACAAGCGGCACGACCGCCGCCGTGCGCCTCTTTCTCTTCATAGCGGTCGTGGTGCTTGACCCAATCGATAAGACTGCTCTTTTCATTGCGCCCTTTCGGCGTGACGTCCAGATGCGCGTATGTGTTGATGAACCGCTCGTCGCCGCGGCCATAGCAGGAATACGTGTGATAAACGTCGCCGTTCGCGTCTTTATAGAAGACGCTATGGCCGTGTAGCTCGTCGATGCCGACGTCCTGCTCGACGAAGTTATAGAAGGCTTTCTTGCTCGCCAGTTGTTCGGGCGTGAACGACACGTGATAGTCGAAATTGAAATCGCTTCCGTCGGACGACACCCACGGGAACGTCCAGCCCATGCGTTTTCTAAACGCTTCGATCCTGGCGAGCGGCGCATGCGAGATGGTCACGTACGAAACATCATGATGTTCCAGATGCGTGACGATCCCGGTCATGTGATCCGACAGGAACGAACAGCCAACACAACCCTCCTCCCAATCCGGGCCAAGCATGAAGTGATAAACGATCAACTGACTGCGCCCGTCGAAGAGATCGGCAAGTGTCTTGCGTCCCTGCGGCGTATCGAACACATACGTTTTATCCACCTTCACCCACGGTAGTTCGCGGCGCTTGCGGGCGAGTTCGTCACCGGCGCGCATGTGCGCTTTTTCTTCTACCAGCAGCGCCCTGCTCGCCTCCAGCCATTCCTGCCGCGAGCCGACCCGGTGCTGCGGGTCTTGCTGCGATTGCTTTGGTGTTTGCATCGGTTCCATCTGCGGCTCCTTCACAATGACGTACACGGCATGTAAATACGCGGCATGTGCAACTCATCGACGACTCGCGCACGGCAGACCGGTCTGCGCCTCACGAGCCGCGCCGTTTCCCTCGTGACGGCGAAGATCTGCGCGGCCCGGGTGTAGACAGTGCAGCGATACGGCGGGCTGGCTTTGACGCGCGCGGCGCTTCGTCTTCTTCGACGAAAGCGGCCAGACGATCGAGCGATTTCGCCCAGAAGCGCTCGTAGCGGCCGAGCCACGCCATGGCTTCTTCCATCGGTCCGGCGCAAAGCCGGCACGCAACCGTGCGGCCGTTCTTGCTACGTGTGATGAGGCCGGCCCCCGCGAGAACGTCGAGGTGCTTCATCACCGCCGGCAAGGACATGGCGAACGGCTCGGCAAGCTCACTTACCGACAGCTCGGTTTCGGACAAACGCGCGAGCAGCGCACGCCGCGTGGGGTCCGACAACGCCGCAAAGGTGCGGTCGAGCAACGCTTCATTAAACTTAACCATGCGGTTAAGTTTAGAAACTAACTCGCGAATGTCAAGAACAGGCACGCAGTTTCTCCGGAGCACGCAGAAAACCGGCGCCCGCACAGAGCAAAAAGAAACGCAGCACGTCGCAGATAGAACATTGCGACGTGCCGCGTCAGGGAGAACAACCGACTACGGTCCAGACCGCGGCACGCCGGGATACTCCGCCGTGCTCGCGTTACAGCAAATAATTCAGCGTGCCGCGGGTGCGCCGCGACGTCCCGAGCGAATCAGATCGCCCATCCGCCGAGATAGAACCCGACCAGCACGATCGCAATCGCCACCGTGCCCACGTTCAGCTTGCGGTATTCGCCGCTCACCACGCGGCCGATCACGAGCGTTGCGAAACCGAGCATGATGCCGGTCACGATATTCGCGGTCAGCACGATAAATACCGCGCACATGAGACCGGACATCGCGTCGACCATGTCGTCCATATGCAGCTTGCTGACGTTGGACAGCATCAGCAGCCCGACATACATCAGCGCGGGCGCTGTTGCGTACGACGGCACGAGGCTCGCGAGCGGCGAGAAGAACATCACACCGAGAAACAGCAGGCCGACCACTGCTGCCGCCATGCCGGTCTTCGCGCCGGCCGCCACGCCGACCGTCGATTCAATGTATGCCGCGGCTGGCGCGCCGCCGAGCAGGCCGGAGAAAATCGAGCTAACCGAGTCGGCCGTGAGCGCGCGGCCACCGTTGATGATGCGGCCGTTTTCATCGAGCTGGCCCGCCTGGCCCGCGACCGCGCGAATCGTCCCGGTGGCGTCGAACACGGCGGTCATCACGAGAGCGAGCACGCTGGGCAATACTGCCATCGACAGCGCGCCCTTGATGTCCATCGCACCGATCAGCGACTCGTGCCCCGGCGCACTCAACGACGGCACGGCGAATACGCCATGAAACGACACGGCCGGATCGACGAGCAGCGCAATGGCCGAAATGCCAATGATCACGATCAGGATCGAGCCGGGCACGCGGCGGCGCACGAGCCCGAAGATTGCGGCGAGCCCCGCGACCGACATCAGCGCAGGCAGTGCGGTGATATTGCCGAGCGAGACCGGCAAACCGGCGCCCGGATTCTTCACGACGAGCCCCACGTCGTTGGCGGCGATCAGCAACAGGAACAGCCCGATGCCGATGCCCGTGCCGTGCGCGATGCCCGTGGGCAGATTGCGCAGAATCCACGAACGCACGCCCGTCACCGAGATCGCGGTGAACACGACACCCATCAGAAATACCGCGCCGAGCGCGACTGTCGGATGCAAGCCCTTGCCGAGCACGAGGCCGAACGCCGTGAACGCGGTCAGCGAAATCGCGCAACCGATCGCGATCGGCAGGCGCGCCCACACACCCATCAGCAACGAGCCGAACGCGGTCGTGAGACACACGGCCACGAACACCGCGCTCGTGTCGAAGCCCGCTTTACCGAACATGCCCGGCACGACGAACACGGAATAGACCATCGCGAGGAAGGTCGTGATGCCCGCGACGATTTCCTGGCGCTGCGAACTGCCGCGCGAGGAGATTTCGAAGTAGCGGTCGAGAAAGCCCTTGGTGTCGAATGACTCGGCGCCGGCTTCGGAAAGCGGCTGGGCGTGGGGTTCCATCATGATGAGTGCCTCCTTTATCAGCATGCTGAAACGGCCGTCGAAGTGGCCGTCATCAGGTTCGTCTCTTTGCGTTGGTTTAATGTGCTTCGGGCGCTTCGTGTCCCGTTTCTGTCTCGAAATGTAGGCCAACCCAAATATATCGCCCATCGCATGAATGGCATGCCGGGCATGTCGCGACAGTTATATCGTCCAAGCGACGGCAAAGCGCATGTGCGATCCGCGCGTTAACACCTACGGCTCGTCACGCTATCTCGTCCACATATGAAAGCGTTTTGAGAGCTTGATGGACGCTGCGAGATGCCCGCTGCGCGTGACGGTCGTATGCGGCGCGGCATGAAGCGTGCTTGCGGCATACCCCTCACATGGCCCTCAAAAGCGGACCGCTCGACGTCGCGGGTTAAACTCTGGGCCGTACTGTTTAATCGCGGCGCTCTACAGCCGCACCCGGTCCATGGAGTTCTTCCTGATGAGTGGCGGCTTTTCGCTTCCTGCCTGGCGTCATACGATCCTCGCGGCGTTCGCGCTGCTGGCGCTTCTTGCACTGTCCGGCTGCAGCAGCCTGCTGTGGGGAACGCAGCAGGCGCCGATCGTCGAAGCCACGGTCATGCCGGTCGAAGCCGCAAGCGCGCCCGTGGCCGCTTCCGCGCCGGAGCCGGTCGAGACCGAAGCCGCCGAACCCGAGCAGCCGAAGAAGCCGAAGAAGCCGGTCGTCAAGCCGCACAAAGTCGAGCCGCCGCCGCCCGTCGTCGCTGCGCCGCCTCCACCGCCGCCGCCCCCGCCGCTGATCGTGCTGCGCACGATCGAGCGCAACGACGCGCATACGCTGCTCGACAGCGAGGTGCAGAAACCGGACGGCAAAGTGGTCGGGCGAGCAATCGACATGATTGCGGACGCGAGCGGCAAGCCGCGCGAAGTCGTGGTCAATCTGCAAGGTTTCCTCGGGGTCGGCGATCGGAAGGTCAATTTCGCGTGGAACGCATTCCGCTTTACGCCGACCGCGAAAGCCGCGCCGATCACGCTGAATCCGTCGGCGACTCCGGTGAATCCGGCGAAAGCGAATGCCGCGATGCAGTTGCCGGTGATCGACGCGACGGTCGAGCGCTCGAACGGCGCGAAAGTAGGCCGCGTGATCGACGTGCTGATCGACGCCAATGCGCAGCCGCAGGCAGTCGTGCTGGATGTCAACGGCATGGTCAGCACTGAGCGGCGCACGATCGCGGCGAACTGGTCGGCGCTGCGATTCGTCGCGAAAGACAAGGAACTGCATCCGCAAATCGATTTGAGCGATGCGCAGATCAACGCGACGCCGCCCTACGCGAACGACAAGCCGATCCGCGCGGTATCACCCGCGCCGCCCGCGCCGCCTGCCCAGCCGGCGCCCGCTGCCGCTGCCGCGCCCGCGTCCGGGCCGACCGCCACGGCCGCTTCCAACGCACGGGCGGTCCGATGACAGGCCGCACTCTGGTTACTGCGCGAAGTCTGCGCGCGCTCGATTGGCTGAACTTCTTCGTCGCCAATGTGCAGACGGGTTTTGGACCGTTCATCGCGTCCTATCTCGCGTCGCACAAGTGGACGCAGGGCGAGATCGGCATGGCGTTGTCGGTCGGCACGATCAGCGCAATGGTGAGTCAGGTGCCGGGCGGCGCCGCCGTCGACGCGTTGCGCAACAAGAAAGGCGCGGCCGCCTGGGCGATCTTCGCGATCATCCTGAGCGCGGTGTTGCTGGCAACCAGTCCGACTGTGCTGCCGGTGATCGCCGCCGAGGTCTTTCACGGCTTCGCCAGCTGCATGCTGACGCCGGCACTGGCCGCGATTTCGTTTGCGCTCGTCGGACGTGCGAATCTCGGCGACCGGCTCGGGCGCAATGCGCGCTGGGCGTCGATCGGCAGCGCGGTTGCGGCCGGCCTCATGGGCGTATTCGGCGAATACTATTCGCCGCGCGCGGTGTTCTGGCTGACTGCGGGGCTCGCCGTGCCCGCGCTGTTCGCGCTGGCGATGATCCAGCGCACCGACACGATCCAGTTGCCGAAAGCCGCGCCGACGCCGCAAGAAACCGAGCGCCGCGAAAGCCTGCGCGAGTTGCTGCGCGACCGGCGCATGCTGCTGTTCGCTGCATGCATTGTGTTGTTCCATCTGTCCAATGCCGCGATGCTCAATCTCGCCGCCGGCGAAGTGACCGCCGGCATGGGCGACAACGTGCAACTCGTGATCGCCGCGTGCATCATCGTGCCGCAGGCGATCGTCGCAATGATGTCCCCGTGGGTCGGCCGATCCGCCGAGCGTTGGGGACGCCGGCCTATCCTGCTGCTGGGCTTTTCGGCGTTGCCGATCCGCGCGCTGCTGTTCGCCGGAATCAGCAGCCCATACCTCCTCGTGCCCGTGCAGATGCTCGACGGTTTGAGCGCGGCCGTGTTCGGTGTGATGCTGCCGCTGATCGCCGCCGATGTGGCCGGCGGCAAGGGCCGCTACAACCTCTGCATCGGCCTGTTCGGGCTCGCTGCGGGTATCGGCGCGACGTTGAGTACGACCGCGGCCGGATTCATCGCCGATCATTTCGGCAATGCGGTCGCGTTTTTCGGACTCGCCGCCGCGGGTGCGCTGGCTGTCTTGCTGGTGTGGGCGGCGATGCCGGAGACGCGCGACGCGGCAGCGGCAGAAGACAGCGCGCCGGTGGCGGACGGCGGCGGGTCGGCGGTCAGGTAAGTCGCGATGGTTTTGCCTGCGGCGCTGTTGCACCGCAGGCAGAACCGCACTCCCGATTCAGTCGGCCCGTGCGCCGCGCGACGCATGCCGGGCCGTTGCGGCGACGCCGCTCAATCCAGAAACTCCGCCGCGCGCATGCGCAACACCGCGCTGAAGTCGTCCAGCCAGCCAATCGACAGGCGCCAGCTCTGCCAGTAGAGATCGACGTCGATATGCTTGCCTGGCGCCATGTCCACGAGTTCACCGCTCGCCAGATGCGACGCGATTATGCGCTCGGGACACATGCCCCAGCCGAGACCCGTCACGCACGCGCGCAGAAAGCCGGCGACATGCGGAATCCAGTGCAACGGCGGATCGACCTCCGCTCGCGTGATGCGGCGCATGAAGCGTTTTTGCAACTGGTCTTTCGGATTGAAGTCCACGCACGGCGTGCGCCGCAAACTGTCGCGCGTGACGCCGTCCGCGAAATGACGCGCGAGAAACGCCGGCGAGCAGACCGCGAGATAGCGCATGCGCCCAAGACGCGTCGAGCGGCACCCTTGCACCGGCTCCGCCTGAGTGGTCACCGCGCCCTGCACGCTGCCGTCGCGAATCCGCTGCGCGGTGTGATCCTGATCGTCGATCACGAGGTCGAGCAGCATTTGACGCTCGGCGCAAAACGGCGCAACTGCGTCGATGAACCAGGTGCCGACGCTGTCGTCGTTCACCGCCACGCGCAGCGTCGGCCATGCTTCGACCAGACCGCCCGGCAGCGCGGGCACGCGACCGGTCAATTCCGCTTCCAGCAGTTGCACGCGTTCGGTATGACGGCACAGCAACGCACCAGAAGTTGTCGCGACGCACGGCTGACCGCGCTTGACGAGCACACTGCCCACACGCTCCTCAAGCAGCTTCACCCGCTGCGATACCGCCGAGGGCGTGACGTTGAGTTCACTCGCTGCGCGGTCGAAAGAACCATGACGCACGACGGCTGCGAGCGCGTCGAGCAACGCATAGTCGAGCATTAGCGTTCCTTAATCAGCGTTAGCTAAATTAGCTTCTCTTATGAAGCACAGAACCGCAGACTAGCCATGTTCGCTTCTCCCGTCTACTGGATCCGCTATGAACTGGCTGTCTTTTTCTCACGGCGCTGCGTTATGTGCGTCGCTGATCGTGACCATCGGCGCGCAGAACGCCTTCGTACTGCGGCAAGGCATCATGCGCTCGCATGTGGGCAAGATCGTCGCGCTATGCGCGGTGTCGGACTGCATTCTGATTAGCGCGGGTGTCGGCGGCGCGTCGGTGCTGATCGAGCGTTATCCGGTGTTCGTGCATGTCATGCTGTACGTGGGCCTCGCCTATCTCGCGTGGTTCGGCATCAATGCATTGCGCCGCGCAGTGCGGCCCGGGCATGCGGTGATGGACGCCGACGCGAACCGAGGCGCACAGCCCGCGCAACGCGCGATGCCGATCGTGCTTATGACGCTCGCCTTCACGTGGCTCAACCCGCACGTTTATCTCGACACTTTTCTACTGGTGGGTACTGCTGGGGCACGCGAACCGGACGGCGCACGCGTCGCGTTCGCCGTTGGTGCGATGGCGGTGAGTTGCGTCTGGTTCATAGCGCTGGGCTACGGCGCACGAGCGCTTGCGCCGCTGTTTCGCCGGGCAAGCGCATGGCGTGTGCTGGATGGCGCGATCGGCAGCATGGTGTTGTTGCTGGCCGTCACGCAGTTGCGTTGAAACGGACTACGTTCGCCCGATCACTGCCTCACTGCCTCACTGTCTCACTGCCTCACTGCCTCACTGTCTCATTGCGCGAGCCGGCCCGACGCCGACCGTCTGCAGGCCGCCGTCCGTGACATATGGAACAAGGCCCGCAGCGCTGATCCTGTTGACGGTGTCGGCGGCGCAGACGCTGTCGGCCGGCGCGCAATAGTCGATTGCGAGGACCGGCAGCCGGTATTGCTCGCGAATCGTTTTCGCCTGCGCGAGCAGCCAGTCGCGGTCGGCCTGCGTGATCTCGGTGTAGCGCTTCCCCGCCTGGTCCCAGCCTCGGTACAGCGATTCGAATGCGACCGCATATACGAGCGAGTGAACCTGCGGCAATATTTCGAACCCGCGATTGAAAATCAGCCGTGCACGCGGATAGCGCGCCTTGATCGCGCGGACCACGGCAACGAGACCACGCTCCTGCCGCGCCCTCGCCGCGTCCGTTTTTGCGACGATCTGGTAAGAATCCAGAGTGTCGAGGAAAAAGCCGCGATAGCCTTTCTTCCACAGCGGAGCGATCACATGCTCCACGTAGAACGCAGGCCAGTCCGCCGCGTCCTGATCGATCACCTTCGCGCCCCACACCGTGTTGTCGCCCAGTTGCCAGGCCTTCGGAATGGCAGCGTAATACGGACGCTGTGGCTCCACCTCCCCCACGCTCACGTAAGCGAACCACGCGGTGTCCGGATTCTTGTGCTTCAGTGGCTCGAAGCCGCTGTCGGGTTCGACCACCGCGACGTCGAAGTTGCGCAACTGGCTGACCGGCGGCTGCGTGCCATAAAAGAGCGCAATCGAGGGCCCCGCTCCTGCGTCGGCCCACGCGCGTTCGTGTGCGATCGAAGACAGCAGGCCCACCAGCACCAGACGCGCCGCGCATACTACGCGCCGATAAAACGCACACATGTCGCGGCGCTGACGTTTTTCGATACTCATCCGCGAATCCCCGCCTAGTTGCGCAACATATAAGTCTCGTACTCGAGCGACGCGAATTTGCGGTCGAGCAGCGTCACGGCCGCCATCACGACGAGCAGCAGCGCGAGCGCGAAACCGTAGCCGTACAAGTCAGGCCCGAGCCAGAGCGTGATGCCCGTGAACAGTGCGTTCAGCACGACGAACGCCGCCGTGAGTTTAAGCACGGCACGGCGTGCGTCGAGATAAAAGAACACGTTGAGCAAGCCGAGCAGCAATACTTGCAGACTGGCCGAGATCACATCCACGATGAGCAGCGGCAAATACAGCGTTGAAATTCCCAATGCTTCCAGCACGAGGTGCCCGAACGCGAGGATCAACAGGAGCACGACCGTCTGGACCTTCACGATCTCGTACAGCCCTGCCCGCACGCTGCCGACCATCATGTCGCGCATGTCGTTGATGTGGCGCAGCGTGGCGCCGCTGCGCACTGCGTCGTAGAAGCGGTCGTAGTACTCGACGAAATCCGCTTCGATCCGCACGAGAAAGGTTGCCATGCCGGGCATCACGCACACGTATGCAATGAACACGGGAATATCGTAGATCACCGACGCATGCAGCGGTCCGATCACGCGCGCGCCGGTGTCCGGCGCGTACCAGAACATGAATTTGTCGATCCACACGCCAAGGTTGAACAGCAGTCCGACGAGCGCAAGACTCGGATACGCAAAGCGTTTTTGCAGCACCTCGAACGAGATGAAGCGCTCGCTGCGGTAGTTGCGATAGATCAGCCCGGACAGCCCGGCGAGCAGCACGACATGACCCGCCACGAAGCCGCCGAGCAGCCCCGGCAGTCCATGACGGTTGAGCATCAGCGCGAACGCCACGGTGCAGCCGTAGCCAAGCGCGAACACGTAGAGAATCTGCCGATACTGCTTGACGCTCGACAGGAAAATCACCGCGATCCAGATATTGCTGACGACCACGAATCCCGCCACCATCAGCAGCCGGTAGATCAGCGGCTCGCCGCGAAAGCCGAATGCGACCGCGATCACGCCGAGCACGCCCGAGGCTGCCGTTGAAATCAGCACGACGCCGTTATAGTTCGACAGTACCAGGTCGTCGCGCTTTTCGAACAGACGGTCGGAGATAAAGCGCGTGAACGACAGTTGCAGCGGCCCGGTCAGAATCAGGCTGCACGCGACGAGGTACGTCACCGACACCTGGAACTGCACGATCGCGTACTTCGGAATCACGAACGCGAGGCTCAGCACACCAATAATCAGAATCCCGAAGATCGACAGAATGAGCGGCCCGGAACTGATCAGCCCCGCGTACGCATAGGCGCGCGCGACGCCGAAGAGCGTCTGGTGCTTGAGTATCTTGCGGAGCTCGAAACCGATGCCGGCCATCAGCGCACCTCTCGCGGTTGGGTTTGCGCGTTGCCGTGATGCATCGGGCAGCCGCCGCGCGCAGCGGCCGCGTTGCCGCTCTCGCGACCGTCACGTGTGGGCGCGGCCGTCAGGCGTTCGTACAGCACGCGGTATTGATCGATCATCTGCTTCTTCGTGTAAAAACGCCGCACCCGCGCAAGGCCCGCCTGCTGCGCCGCGAGCCAACGCGGTTCGTCGCCGAGCAGATCGAGCACGGCCTGCGCGAACGCTGCCGGATTCGCGATAGGCACGACGCTGCCCGCCGAGCCCAGCGCGCGGTCTTCGTCACCGTAACCGTCGATCAGTTGACGGCACGAGCCGACGTCCGTCGTAATGGAAGGCACGCCCGCTGCGAAGCCTTCCAGCACGACGAGCGGCAACGCCTCGCTGATCGACGTCAGCGCGATGACGTCCACTTGCGGCAAGATTTCGTCGATGCGCTGGAAGCCGAGGAATTTCACGTTCTTCGCGAGCCCAAGACTTTGCACCAGCGCGCGGCACTCGAGCGCGTAGGCCGCATCTTCTTCCTCCGGTCCGACGATCCAGCCTTCAATATCCGGCATGGTTCGCGACGCGATAAAGAGCGCGCGAATAAAGGTCTTGATGTCCTTGATCGGCACCACGCGGCCAATCAGCGCGACTACGTTGCGCGGCCGTGCGACGCGTTGTTCGACGAGCGGCGCCAGTGCGTCGACATCCACGCCGTTCGGAATGTTGCGCGTGCGCGAAGCGAGTGCGCCGTCCGCGATCTGCCGTTGCCGATTGGTCTCGTACAGCGCGACGATGTCGTCGGCGGCGTCGTAGGCGAGCTTGCCGAGCGCTTCGAAAAAGCGCACCCACAGTTCGCGGAAGTAACTGATCTTCGAGATGTCGCGCTCGAATGCGCCGCGGTTGTCGCGTATCCACTGGCTTTGCAGCAGATCGATCTTGCGCTCTTTCGTATAGATGCCGTGTTCCGACACGAGCAGCGGCCGACCGCTCCGGTAATGCAGCAGCGCGCCGAGAAAACCCGCATAGCCCGTCGACACCGTGTGATACACCTTCGCCGGCGGCACTTGCTCCGCGACGCGCGCGAGCTGCCACAGCGGTCTGTGCATGATGCGCACGGTCCAGAAGTAGTCGGTAAACGACGGGTCCGTGCAATACCGATCGTACTGGTCGACGATGAAGTCCCACGCGGCGCGGCTCGACAGGAACTGCTCCTCGTTCAGCGGCCCATTGTCGCCGATCATTTGCACCATGTCGGCCATCAGCGCGCCGGGGTCCGACGCCGCGACGGAATTGCCGCGGTTGCGCCATGCGTCGTGCAACGCGGCCGAGCGCGCGAATGCCTGCGCGTCGCCGGGAATTTCACGCGACGCGTCTTTATCGGCATGGGCCGCTTCGTACAGATAGTGGGCTTCGAAATGGACGACGTTATCCGGCAGCGCATACGCCGCGCCTTCGTAGTCTTCTTCGCGGCTGCCGACGAACACGATCGAAAAGCGCAGCTCCGGATACGAGCGGATCATGCCGTTGACCCAGCTCGATACGCCGCCGCGCACATAGGGGAACGTGCCTTCGAGCAGCAGGCAGACATCGGCGTCCGTGGCGCGGCGCATCAGTGAGGGTTTCATGTTGACCAGTAACGCGCAACAGGTTTGAGCATCGGCAGCGTCGCGGCATTGCCGAGCGACGCCAACAGTTCGGATACGCGCACAAGATTCCCGCGCAGGAATTCGACTTCGGCAAGCCACGGCACCAGGCGTTCGCGTGGGAAGCCCAGCGCCTGGGCACGCGCCATGTAGTCGGCCGCTTCGTCCGCGGCGCCGTTCGCGAGAGCGAGGCGGCCGCGAATCATCCACAGCGCGGCGTCGCCGTCGTCGATCTCGAGCGCCGCGCGTGCGTGGCGATCGGCCTGTTCGAGCGTGTGCCGGTAGACCGCGCCTTGCACTAGGTTCTGATAGATCAGTTCGAAGTACAACTCCGCAAGCTGACGATTGATCGCGTGACGCTGATCGTCGGTGCTCGCCATCTCGAGGCTTTGCCCGGTCTGGAAAATGCGCTGCGTCACTTCGTTTTCCGCCTGGTCCAGCGTGCCGTAAGCAATCAGGCGCACGTCTTCAACCGGGTCCGCAAGCAGTTCGCGCAGCAGCGTGCCCGTGGTGCGCGTCGGCATGCTTTGGATCGCGACGAGCGCCGACAGGCGGTCCGACGCGTTCACCTGCGTATTGACGATGCGCGCCTGCAAGCGCGCGCCGCCGCCATGCGATACGCGCGACATCAGGTGCGTAACGAATTCGGGCGCCGGCACGTCGTCCAGTTCCTCGCCGCTGTGTGAACGCGGGCAGCAGGCGGCCCACGCACAACTCACGAGTACGACGAGGCCGCCGAACAGCGGCACGAATGCGCATCCGAGCCACAGCAACAGCAAGCTCCAGCCGCGCGGCTCGCGATAGTGCTGCGGTAACAGCGCGCGAAACAGGAGCGCCTGCAATACACCGCCGATCAGATTGATCGCGACGACGGGCAGCAGCGGGTCGAACGCCACCTGCCCGTTCGCGACGCGCCAGACCAACGCACATTGCACCAGCACGACGAGCACGATGCCGGCGAAAGCGGCGAAAGCGCGAAGTACGCGCGACGCGCGGCCTGTGGAGTGAGGGCGAACGGTTTCAGACATCGACGCCACTGCGCACGAGAAGACGCTTCAACGCCGGACCCGGCTCGCCGCCGAGATGCAGCGTATGCACGCCGATGCGCGCGCCTTCGAGATCGAGATTGAACTGCGCGCGCAGGCTGGCTTCGATCCGCGCGAGATAACCGTCCACGCCGGTCGCATCGGTCGCCGGCATCAGATTGATCAGCACCGACTGCCCCGCGGCCTTGACCGGCCACATCAGATCGAGAGCACGGCGGCGACGCATCACGTGTTCGAAGAACGAGTCGCCCTCGTCGTCGTGCGGGAACACCAGCGCGACGAGCGACGACGTAATGCCCGCCGCGCGTTCGAGGCGCGTGAGGCGGCTCACGTCGAGCGCAAATTCGTATGGGCAGTCGGGCAATGCATCGAGAATCGTGCGTACCTGCTGCGAGTGTTCGACGCCGTCGGCGTAATAGCCGAGCAGCACCAGCAGCAATTGCAGGTTGTCGAAGTTCAGCGACAGGAACGGCATGCGCTTGATCGCCAGCACGGCGATGAGCCGCCCGTCCGCCGAGATCATTGGCGCACACACGAGCAGGCCCGTGTTCGTGACAGGATGCTCGCCGCTCTTCAGATGCGCGACGGCCTGGGTTTCGAGCGCCCGGGCGACGAGTTCGTCGCGCGGGTCGAGCTCGAACGCATCGCCGATCCGGGCGAGCGTTTCACGCCCGAGCTTGCCGCCGTGCACGGGGTACAGCGCGGCCACTTCGATCTGACATGCCTGCGCGACGAATTCGAGCAGCGCGTGCGCGCCCGGCAGATCGTACGACGGCACGTCCTTCGCACTATCGAGCCCATGTGCGACCGACAGGCGGCGCAGTTCGGTAATCGAATCGCGCAACGTGGTCGGCTTCGACAACAGATCTTTTTCGAGCCGCTCGTGCGACAGGCGCATCAGGTAATGGCTGTTCGTAATCGCGACGAGCCGGTCGTTCAGGTAGTCGTTCAACGCGTTCGCCCGTTGCGCCCGGTTGCCCCACGTATCGCCGAAGTGACCGGCAACGATGGTCTGCAACAGACCGCCGGTGAAGAACAGCGTCGGCCATGCGTCGGGACTGCCGCGCATCAGCACCTGCCACGCGCCGATCAGCATCGCGCAGGCGAGCAGGCCGAGCAGCGTGCCGTAGCGCAGCGCGACGATCAGCGGCGCGAACCATAGCCACGGAAAACCAGTATGCAGCAGGAACGGGTCGTTGCGGTCGAGCGCCCAGCTCAACGCGCCGGCCGCCGCAACGAACACGATCGTCTCGACAATTGAAAACGGCCGAGCCACCGCGGGCGCAACGATGCGCCGCAACGCGCTCAGGTTGCCGAGCGGATTCGAATGGCGCGGCTTCGCCGCACTAGCGGCGGATTGCGCGGTGACGGTATTCACAGCCGACTCCTCATGACATCTCGAGATACGAATGACAGCGTGCCTGCGCGGCGCGTGGATCAACCGCGCGAGCGCAGCGGCGACAACAGACTGCCGATCAACGACGAAGCAACGCTTGCAAGACTGGAGCGCGTCCAGCCGCTCTTCGAACCCGTGGCGCTCCAGACCACCTGACCCGATGCGACGTCGATCAGTTCGAAGGTGACGCCCGCTACCGGCTCGCCGTCCACGCCCACCTTGTAGCGCCACTCTTCCACCGCGCCGGTCAGCACGTATTTCACATGCTGTTCACGCGCCCAGGCGAGTTTCTTCTCGCCGAGATCGCGCTGCGCGGTGTCGAACATCGCGTTCGCCGATGCATCGGCGGGAGCGATCCGCACATCCGTCAGGCCGTTCGCGCGCAGCGTGTTGGCCGCGATCGCAGCCGCGCTGCTGCCCGCCGCCGGCGTTTCGGTGAAGTTCGCCATCGACACGACCGCAACCGAGTCCTTGGCGCCGAGCGCCGGCGAGCCCGTTTGGCGGATGGAACCGCACGCGCCGAGCACGAGTGCCGTCGCCGTCACCGCCACGGACCATTTGATGAGGCCGGACCATCTTTTCATGTTGTTCATCGAACCACTCCTCAGTAACGTCGTTATTCGTCGCAGGCGCGATACGCCCACGGTGTCAGTCGGACAGAATCGGTAATCAGTAGTACCAGCTGTAGCGCGCGCCCAGCACCGTGACGGGCGTGCCGATCTTCGACACGCGCTGGTGTTGCAGGAACACCGCGGCATGATCGCCGCCGAACACGGTGCCCGCGATACCCACGCTCATTTGCGGCCCCCAGCCCTGTATCGAATCGTGCAGCAGGCCGACGTCGAAGAAAGGCCGCCAGCGGTGCGTGTACTGCTCGAGCAGATCGTTGCCCGCGCCGAAGAAGAAGCCGTATTGCGTATAGGTGTCGGGCATGAAGTCGCGCGGCGTGGCCGGTTGCAGCGCGACCGGCAACAGACGCGAGATCAGGCCGTCGGCCTGCCCGCTCGCCCCATAGCCGCCGTGCGTGATCAGCGCGCGCAGCGTGTAATCCGGGTACTGCGTGCGAATCCGGTAACTCACCTCGCCCGTCGACAGCACGCCGCTGCCCATATAGGTGCGCGCCTGGCTGTAGAAACGGTCCGCCTCCACGCTGCCCGTGAGCGTGATGTGCTGCGTCATGCGATACGTGAAATCGCCGATCAGGTTGTCTTTCATGCCGCCGACCAGCAGCGTCTGGGTTTCGTCCGCGACCTGATTACGGCCGGCGCGGAGTCCGAGTGTCAGGGCCGAGTTGCGGCCCACCTCTCCCGCCAGATCGAGCGTGTAGAACGAGGCGGACGCAACGCGCCTGCCGCCCGTGATCGTGAACGACGTGTCGCGCGTGCGCCGCTCGCCGTAGATGTTGAGCCAACGATCCACCGAGGGCACGTTGACAAGTTGGGTGATGTCGGTCGAATGCTGAAAATGCTGGACCGCAGTCACGCCAACGAGATAACGCTCGGCGATCTTGCGGCTGCCGGCGAGCGTTGCCTCGACGTAATCGAGCGGATGCTCGACGTAGTTGGTGACATTCGCGTCGATCGATTGCGGCCAGTCGAGCGTCGTCTCCGTGACCCGTGTGTGCAGTTCGGTGTCTTCCGGCGCGCCGCCAAGGGCGTCGAACGCAAGCTGTTGCGCGCGATCAGGATGATCGACGGCGATGGTCGCGTCGATGCGGTCGTAGACCGGCAAGCGCGAGCGCTCCAGATCGAGCAGACGCTCCATCTCGCCGACGTTGTTCTCGGCGAGCGCGATGGTGAGCCGCGCGTCGGCGGGACGCGACAGGCGTTCGGCATACTGCTGCGCGAGCCAGCGCTTCGCAAGCGGATTGCTTTCGTGCGACAGCGCCCATGCAACCGCGACGTCCTTCGCAACCGCGCCGCGCACCTGCGCGTTTTGCGGCAGATCGGCGCCTTGCATCGGCGCACCGCCGGGCAAACCCTTCGCGTTGCCGATCAAGGTGCGGCGCAGTTGCGCGATGTCGGCCGGCGTTGCGTGCGTGGACATGAGGTCGTCGAGCAATGCGGCGGAGACGTCACCCGTTGCAAACTCCGTCGATAACGTCACACGGCGGCCGCGCAGATCGGCAGCCGTCTCGGCGTCCTGCGCGGCGCGGCCACGCATCGACGCGCGCTGCGCGCCGTGGAGTTTCGCGAGCTTCGCCTGTTCGTCCTGCAGTTGCAGCCACACCTTCTTGCGGATGGTCCAGGCCAGCCCCGCGTGCCCCGACTGTTCCTGTGCGTCGGCATAGGTGAGGAGCCAAAGCGGATCGCGCGACATCATGCCTGCCTGCCGGCGCAGATAGTCGAGCGCGGCGACGGGCCGGTTCAGCCGCATTTCAGCGGCGGCGAACGGGCCCCACAACGCCGAGCTTTGAGCGGCATTGGCGCGCCAGCGCTTGAGCGCGGCGCGCAGATCCGCGTCGCTGCCGTAGTCGACGAGGGTCCACAGATACGCGGCGCTCACGTCGGAGCCTGCGCCGGGCAGGTCCACTGCCCGCTTCAGATCGGCAAGTGCGTTTTGCGGCTCACCCATCAGGCGATAGTATTCGGCGCGTACGCCGAGCAATGCGGGCGATGCGTCGGCGGTCCTCCGCTCGTCCGGCGTGAGATTCGCGAGCAGCGTCGCGATCCGGTCCAAGGCCTGCGCGTCGAGGTAGTAGTAGATCGCGTCGCGCAACGCACGCGCCGTGTGTTCGCGATGAAAGCGCAACTCGGCAATGCGGCCTGCGTCGATCGGATACGGATCGTAGAAATCCGTCATTTCGCCGAGATCTTCCCGCGTCGCCATGCCGTTCGCGAGCAGGTGGCGATACGCCTCGTTGGCGTCGCCGTCGCGTTGCTGCAGTCGCGCGAGTTCGGCGTAGTTGCGCCAGAAAACTTCGTCGCCGTCTTTTGCGCCTGCTCGCGCGGCGGACAACGCGGCGAGCGAGGCGCGATAGTCGCCCTTGCGGTACAGCACACTCGCCGTGCGCAGCGCGGCCGTTGCGTCGTTCGGATGACGGGCCTGCACCGCGCGGTAGGTAGCGAGCGCCTCTTCGTCGTGCCCTGCCCGCTCGGCAAGCGCGCCTATGCGTTGATCGATCGCATCGCCATTCGCGCCGCGCGGCAGCGAACGCAGGAACGCCAGACCGTCGTCGGGCCGGCCAAGACGTTCATAGGTGGCGGTGACGCTGTCGACGAGTTTCATGTCGCCGGGCTTCGCGCGCGCCTGGTGAACCAGCGCAACGAGATATGCTTCGTCGTCGTTGAGCATTGGTGCGATACGCAGCACGTTTTGCCAGCCAACGGGATCGTTCGACACCTGCGCATATTCGAGCCACGACTTCAGCGCGAGCGAAGGTTCGCGATTCCATTCCGCCACTTCAGCGAGTCGCTTGACCCACACTGCGGAGCGCGGGTCGCGCTGCACCTGTTGCGCGGCGATTTTCTGCGCGTTGGGCAGGTCGCCGGATTCGACGAACGCCTGGAACACGGTGTTTGCGATGCCGGGGTCCGGGTTAGTCTGGGATGCAGCGGTGGCTGCGCTTGCCGGTGTTGCTCGGCTTGCCGGGGTCGCTGCAGTCGCAATGCGAACGACGTGAACCGTGCGCGGAGGTTGCGCCTCGCCGTGCATCGCCTCGCGCAGACTCGCGAGCACGAAGCCGCCGGGCCGCGCGACAGGTCCGTCCATATACGCGTATTGCGCGCGGGGCGAAGGCAGCCCTTGCGGCGGCATCTCACGCAATTCGTTCGACGTATAGCGCGCCAGCATCTTCGCGTAGCGATCGACCGCTTGCGGCCGGTTCGCGGCACGCGCCAGATTCAGCAGCACGACGAGCGTCGCGGGATCGTCGGCGAGCGCGCTGCCATGTGCGTCCGCCGCGGCAAGCGCGTCATCGAGCAGATTGCCCGACTGCAACGCGCGCAGGCCCGCCACGAAACAACGGCGCTGTTCGTCGCGCGTGCGAGCCGCAGCCTGCTGACGGAACCAGGCATCCGCGGCCGCGCGATAGTCGCCCACTTGCAGCGCGTAGCGCGTGATCTGCGTGTCCCACTTGTTGCGGCCATCGGGATCGTTAGCCGAGAGCCGCGCATAAAGTTGCACCGCGAGATCGGGCAGGCCGACGGCAGCCGCGCGTTGTGCGAGCCATTCGAGGTCCTTCGGCGCCCACTGCAGCTTTGCCGCTTCCTGCAAATGCACGCGCAGATCGCTCAGTTCGCGGGCGCGGCGCGGATCGTCTTCGGGAATCGCAAACGTGCGCTGCTCCGCCACCGAAAGACGCAGCATCGTCGCGGTGCGATGCATGTCGTCGGTGCCGAGCGCATCCATGCGTGCGGCGATCCGCTCGGTGTCGGCGGTGCGGCCCAGATACGAATACTGCGCGCCGAGCAACGAGAGAAACTCCTCATTATCCGGCCGCACCTTCGACCATGCTTCCAGATACGCGACGCTCAGCTCGCTGGGCGCCCCGACCGACGCCACGCGCTGGCGCAAGCCGCCGCGAGGCGACACGCCGTATATCGTCAGCAGTACGACGCCCGCCATCAGACAGACGAGCCAGGTCGGTGCGATACGGGGACGTTTAGCGCTCACAGGAAATCTCGACGGGCTGATAGTTCACCTCCAGACCGGCGGAGGCCGGGGTGTCGAAGCGCAAGCCTGCGGCGTCGCGGTGGACGGCGACGGGACGTCCGGCGACATTCACACTGCAACTGCCCGCGTGGGCAAGCCTGACGAACGGCTGGTAGTAGCCCCCGAATTCGAACGACATGCCGTTTGCGCCGCGCCTGAAGTTGCGAACGAAGCCGTTCGCTTCGGCGATGTAGGGCAATGCGGCTGCTTTCGAAAGCGCTCCCGAAGCGCTATCGCGAGCATCGGCACCGTTGAACGACACGCGAGCGGCGCCGTCTGCGATGTGGATATAAGTGCCGTCGGGGCCGGCCGAATAGCCGGTGACGCCGGCCGATGCGCGCAGATCCGGCGCCGTCGACAGCGGCCAGTGCAACTCCCGCACGTCCCCGTTGCCGCGCACGATCCAGTCGCCGTCGGCACGCTTGCCGCCATCGGCACCTGCACCTGCACCTGCACCTGCACCTGCATCCGCGTCGACGTCGCCGCGCACCGCGCGTGCGACAGCGAACGAACGCCAGTCGAGGACCTTCTGCGTGTAGTCGGTCATCTGCACGGGCAGCACGGCTTGCTTGAGCACCGCCGTGAAAATCTGGTCGAGCGCGCGCAGCGAAGCGACCTTGGTGCCGCTGTACATGTGGTAGTACAGGTCGATCGGCTTGAAACGCAACGGCTTGTCCGTCATGTCGAAGGTTTCGAGCACGCGCGTGAAACCGTAGAACGGACCGAGCCAGTCGTTCGTGTAGACGTTCTCGTCCTGATTCGGCGCGTACACCTGATACGCGCCCGGCCCTTTGTCGACGCCGATCGGCGCGATGTTGGTCCAGCTGCTCGCGCTCTTCGTGATGACGGTGTCGCCGCCGTTCACGTTCGCGACGCCCGCCGCGTAGACCTTGCGCACCACCACCGCGGGCGGCTTGCAGTTGCCGGGCCATTGCAGAATGGTTGTCTTCTTGCCGGGAGGCGCAAGGCGCGTGTTGATGTAATCGATTGAGCCGGTTACCTCCCGGTCGATGTCGAATGTGTAGTTCGGAATGTTCAGCGAGAACGCAGTATCGCCGCCGCCGCGGTCCACACGTTCGCCCGTCTTCGCGTCCACGCTGCCCCAGTCGAACGGATGCGAGTAGGTATGCGTGCCGATTGCCACATACGGCAGCGCGAACATCTTGCGGGCAATCTCTTCGAGCCGCGGCGAAATTTTCGGGTAAAGACCCGTGGGCCCCACTTCACCCTCGATGACGGACAGCGTCATCGGCACCTTGTAGCGGGTAAAAATCTGCTGATACAGCGCTTCGCCCGAATAGTCCGCGCCGGGGAATTCCGCGCGCGACGCGAAACCGTCACCGTCGACGTGCGACATGAAAAGGCGCCGCCCGTTCTCGGTGGTCACGCTCGGCGACGGCATCTGTTGCAGACGCAATGCGGCGGTGAGGAACGAAATCGGTTGAATCGCCCAGCGCTCCTGGTCGATGCCGTTGAGCGACACGACCGTGTACGGGCTCATCGCAAAGCCGCCCCATGGCGTGATCGCGACCGGGTCCAGCGTCGCCTGACCGCTCTTCACGCGCAGCAGCGGCCGGCTGGCTGCGCCGACCTGAACGCCCGTCAGATCGCGCGGGCCGAGCTTGGGATCGATCTCGAAGCCGATCATCGGATCGCGCGAGACGACGTCTACCTTGTCGCTGAAGGGACCCGGCACTGCCTGCAGATCGAGCGCGCGCCCTTCGTCCTCGGCCGCGTCGAAACCGAACTGGCCAAGAAACGCAACGGGAACGTGCGTGGCGATGCGCGCATCGACCCATCTGCGCCACACGGCGCTGTCCTGCGTGCCGCTGCCCTGCAGCCACGCAACGACGCCCGCGTAGCGGTCGGGCGTAATGTCATCGGGAAGCGTGTCGTTGACGTTCGCGTACTCGACGTCATAGCCGAGATAGTTCAGCGGCATTGCCAGGTCGCGCACGCCGGGGGTTTCGTCGAGCAGCAAATCTTCGCCCGTGTCCTGCACGACGAGCACCTTGCGCGGCAGCACTTCGATTGCGCCGATGCCGACCACGTCGCGCGCCACGTCGGTCACATAGGGCGTGACGCCCGTCGCCACCACCTGCGCCGCCGTCCTGCGCGCGCACGCGCGGTCATCGGCGGCGCAGTATTCGATCGACACGACGGGCACGCCCGTCTGCCGCATGAACGCTTGCGCAGCGGCGACGCGCGCCGCACGGTCGTCTGCGGAAACGACGATCTGCCCGGCACCGCTCGCGCTCGCACCGCTGACGAGCGACGTGCCCACCACCGCATACAGCGCTTTGGCATGCGGCGCGGCGAGCTTAAGCGCATCGTCGCCGCCGATCACGATTCGCGCGTCGGGATGCGCCGCGCGAATCGCGTCGATCGATGCAAGTGCTTGCGGCGTGTCGAGCAGGAAGCCACGATAACCGCGCTGCCACAGCGGCTCGATTACGCTCGCGACGAATGCACCGGGCGTGCTGGCAGCGGCGTCCGCACCGGTGCGCGCGAGCCATACCGTATGGTGCAACGGATTCGCCGACGGATCGAAACCATGCGACGGATCGACGACGACGGCATCGAACGCTTGCAACAAGCCGACCGGCACATTGGCGCCGTCGAAAAACGCGAGATTGACTGACGCAAAAGGACCCGCTTGCGCAGTGCGCGCTTCTGCCTGAGCTAGCGGTGCCGTGGGTAACGTCGCGGATCGGGATTGCGGCGCCGTCGACTGAGCGTTCGCGCTGCCGTAGACGATCGCGAGCGCCGCAAGGACAGCGCACTCGGACACACGCATGAGGCGCGGCTGGGCACGTCCTCGCTCGAAACGCGCTGGCGTCGCCTCGCCGCCCGGCCCGTTGCGAAGCGCCCGGCGCGCACCCCCGATCGTTTGAATCCCCAATGGCATGTGATTTCTTCTTCGGTTTATGCTCTTTTACCGGCCCGCATTGAACGCGGCTTTTTTTTGGCTTTACTGCAGCCCACTCGATTGACTGCCCCTCTTTTTTGACGCGCGCTGCGCCGACCTTTACAACGGCGTAATAAAACACCGCCACGGCCCCTCTGGCGTTAATAGCCGCCCCGCGTCCAGGTTGCGCATTCTAATAGCAGCTTTTTCAAATTGCACGAGTATTCTGGCGCTCGGGTTTTTTACCAACAATCGCCAAAAACGCCGGGAACATCAACGAACTACTGTGCTACCCAATCCTATATGACGGCGCAAACGTTTCACCTCTTCACCACCCGCCGGGTCCAAAATCGTTCGGTCTGACAACAATTAACAATCCACGAATGACTTAATCGTTTTCAGCGGGAATCTTTCGAGCAGGCTTAAGCGGGCAAGATGGGGCTCGGAGCGCCAGTGTTGTGTCAGGTGCCCTGCTAGCGGAATCGTCGCCGCCGCACGTTGTTATTGGCGCGTGATCCGGCGCGACAGAAGGACCGCCGGGGTTCCGCCGTTGGCCGTTTGGTGAAGTGATTTTCGATAAACCGCTTTAGCCGGAAAGCGTTCGGTGGACTTCCCCTGGAAATCGCTAAAACCCGATTTGTGCCAGTGCGCGACGGTTTGATACCGCCAATTTGCGGTGGTGAGTGGCGTTAATACGGTCATGCTTGGGGCGGATTTTGTTGAGAGACTCAACGGCAGCCGCACGACATCTTGTTGTTTCTGCCGCCATGACACCCCGCTGCTTCACCCTTATTAAATGCGGATTAACTATTTTTCATTTGACACGCCTGTTTTTATGCAGCGCAAATCAACTGACACATCGATCCACTCGGCAGCATGCTTATTGACTCGCGCAAACGTTATCGTCGGTGGATATCCGTTTTTCACGGCATGAGGCGCTCCTCGGCGCTTAGCGTGTCGTTGCAGTGAGGCAACAGCAAGCCCGGCCGCCGACGGTTGGCGGGAACCAGGCACAGCCATTGCTCAACATCGCTCGCCGGCAGATCGCTCGTTGCGGGACCTAACCCGAGGCGAGCCGCCGTTCTACTTCAATCCAGTATTCATCGGTGGGAGGCCTCATGCTTCGATACGCTGCAATCTTCTTCGTCATCGCTATCATCGCCGCGGTATTCGGCTTTGGCGGCATCGCCGCCGGCGCGACGGAGATCGCCAAGGTGCTGTTCTTCATCTTCGTGGTGATTTTCCTCGTCACCTTGCTGATGGGCGTGATGCGGCGCTGATCGCCGCATCGGCTGTATAAGCGGAGGAATACCCGCCCCGGCGCGTGCGAACAACCTCTTGCAATACCTGCCACGGTGTATTGCAATAGTTGCCGCTCACGCCGGGCTTCTCCGCAACGCAGCACGCGCATCGCGCTATGCGTGTGCCGCCAGTCTTCAGCGTGTTCCACGCGCCACTCCAGCATCCCCTCGTCTGTATCTGCTTCATTCCTCCGACAGCACGCGCGAGTCGCTCTCCCGCATGCCCAGATGCAACTCCTCGCATAGAAAACCTTGCAACGTCTGCACGGCTGCCTCCTGCGCGCCCGCGACCTCGCGCGTGAACAGGCCGAAATCCGCAGCGGGCGCATCGGGCAAGCCATCGGCACGACCCAGAATTCTCATGGACTCCGAACGAATATTGCCTTCGAGCAATACCGACACGCCGAGCCCCGCTTCGACCGCCGACTGCACCGCCGGCAAGCTCGTGCTCGTACACACAATGCGCCAGCCGATGCCCGCGCGGCGCAGCGCCGTCAACACATTCTGTTGCCACAGACATGTGTCGCCGAAAGCGACCAGCGGTAAGAGCGCTTCGGCGTCGCGCGAATAGCCGCGTGCGCCGACCCAGAACAACGGTTGAGTCCATGTGAGCAAAGGCGTGCCGTTCACCAACGCGGGATCGGCAACGACCACATCGAGGCCGCCGTCTACGAGCCGCCTGGATAAAGCGGCGCTGCTGTCCACGACGATTTCGAGCGCGACCCGCGGATAGGCAATCGAAAAACGCCGCAACGCACGCGGCAAACGACCGACGGCGATGTCCTCGAGCATGCCGAGCCGTACCGTGCCCGACACCTGCCCCGCGCTCAGCGCACGCCGCGCATCGGCACCCGCGCCGAGAATCGCGTGCGCGTACGGCAGCAGCAGATGGCCGGCTTCGGTGAGTTGCACGCCGCGTGGCGAACGGTCGAGCAGCCGCTGACCGAGGTCTTCTTCAAGACGGCGCAACTGCATGCTCACCGCCGCCTGGGTGCGCGCGAGACGGATTGCGGCCACGCCCACCGCGCCCGTCTCCGCGACGGTGACGAATGTGCGAAGCAGACTGCTGTCGAGGTCACGGGTCATCACGATTGTTGAAGTCGGCATAAGAAATATCAACTTATCTTAGTAGCGCGGGAGCCGATAAGATAGCGTGAACATTCACACACCGACGCGAAAAAACCATGCAGGACACGACAATCAAGTGCGCAGCCGCGCCCGACCCGGCCGACGTCAAACCTGCGCGCGCCGCAGCCGGTGCAGCGTTGCTGTGCGTGCTGTCCATGTCGAGCGTCCAGTTCGGCGCCGCGCTTTCCGAACCGACCATGTCGGTCTACGGCTCGCTCAGCACCACCTGGCTGCGGCTCTGCTGGGCCGCCCTCGTGCTCGCAGTGCTGGTAAGGCCGCGCGTTCGCAGCTACTCGCGCGCGCACTGGTTCGCCGCGGGCGCGCTCGGCGCCGCGATGGCCGGCATGACATTGTGTTTTTTCGCGGCGCTTCAACGTATTCCACTCGGCCTCGCGGTGGCGATCGACTTTCTTGGGCCGCTGACGGTGGCAACCCTGGCCGTGCGCCGTGCACGCGCGCTTCTATGGCCCGCGCTGGCGATTGCCGGCGTCGTGCTGCTTTCGCGCGATCGCGGCGGCTGGGTGGGTGAACCGCTCGGCGTATTCCTTGCGCTTGCCGCCGCCTGCGGCTGGGGTAGCTACATCGTGTTGATGAAAAAGACCGGCAAGCTCTTCGCGGGTCTTGAAGGCCTGTCGGTCTCGCTGATCGCAGCGGCGCTCGTGGCCACGCCTTTCGGTCTCGCACAAAGCGGCATACACGTGGCCGCAGGCCAACTCGCGGCGACCGCCGGCCTTGCGATACTCGTTCCTCTATTGCCCTATGCGCTGGAAATGGTGGCGTTGCGTCATATGCCCGCAGGTTCGTTCGGCATCCTGATGAGTGTAGAGCCAGCCATCGGTGCGGTGGCAGGCTTTGTCGTATTGCATCAGCCGATGGGTATTCTGCAGGTCGCGGGCACGTTGTTCGTGGTGGCCGCGAGTGTCGGCGCGGTGGTGGCCTCGCGGTAGCGACGGCGCATTGCGATCCGTCGAGCGCGCCGCGCAGTAACGACAACGCAACTGTGACCGCGCATGCGCGGCTAAGCCATGTTCTCGGCTTCGTATAGACGCCGCCCGGCAGCGTCCTTCGCGCCGACAATCGGCTCGAAATCGATCGGCCATTCAATGCCGATGTCCGGATCGCTCCACAAGATGCAGCGCTCCAGTTCGGGAAACCAGTACTCGGTTGTTTTCCACAGACACTCGGCGACGTCGGAAAGCACGACGAAGCCATGCGCGAAGCCCGGCGGTACCCAGATCTGCCGATGGTTTTCCGCGCTCAGGTGCGTGCCGCACCACTTGCCGAAGTTCGGTGAATTGAGCCGCACGTCGACGGCGACATCGAAAATTTCGCCTGCCACGACCTGCATGAGCCGGCCTTGCGGACGTTGGACCTGGTAGTGCAATCCGCGCAGCACGCCATGCACCGCGCGCAGATGCCGGTCTTGCACGAAGTCGAAACCGCGTGCGACGTCGGCGGTAAACTCGTCCGCGGCAAAGCTCTCATAACAGAAACCGAATGGGTCGCCAAACACCTCGGGCTCGATGAGTTTCACTTCCGGCAGTGCCGTTGCCAACACCTGGTTGCCCATGCCACTGTGCCCGTAAGAAACTGCTCGACAAAGAACGAGGACACCGCCGCGCGTCCGCGCGGCGGCCTTGAAACGCGCCTGCCCTACAGACGCGCTCTACTGTCAGAGCTCCGAGGAGGCAAGCCGGCTGCGGGCGCGATATTCGGTTGGCGATAGCGCCATGCGCTTGCGAAAGATCTTTGCAAGGCGGTCGCCGTTGCCGGTGCCGCTGCGCCGCGCGATCTTGTCGACCGGCAGTTCGGTTTCAGTGAGGAAGTTGCAAGCAATGCGCAGACGCACCTGCAACAGGTAGTCGGACGGCGTGACGTGCATCTCATGCTTGAAACGACGCAGGAAATTGCGCTCACTCATCGCGGCGACCTGGGCTGCGTCGGCAACCGACACCGGACGGTCGCAGTTCGCTTCCATCCAGCGCGCGGCCGCGCGGATTTTTTCCGCCACGCTCAGCGTGCCGCCCTCGGCGGGCAGCGGAACCCATGTTGCAGCCATGCCAGGCATCACGCGTTCGGCGACGCTGCGCGCGAGTTCCGCGCCTAGATCGCGCTTGATGAACATCAGCGCGCTGCGGGCGCAGTCATTGCGATCGTTGGACGCGCTGAGGATAGCGTCCGCCCCGCCGCGGCCATAGCGGCCAATTTGCAGCGCCTCGGGGTCGCCCGGATTGGCCGCCTCCAGCACGAGCCGCCCTTCGCCGATGGTTTCGATTGCACGAGTGCGTGCCTGCACCGAGCGCAGCCAGCCAAGCAGGCGCTGGTCGCGGGCCGCCTCATGCGCGCCGTGACCGCCGGCAATGAAAAGGACGTCGAAGCCCGTTCCATAGCGCGTGTCGATACGATCGGTCCAGATGCGCGCGGCCGACGAACTCGGCACGCTGCCGCCGTCGAGCGACAGGAACTGCACTTCATACGGCGGCTCTTCGCCTGGGCGCGTACCGGAAAGTTCGTTCGCGGTCTGGAACATTTCGACGACCGTACCGGGGCCAAGCAACCAGAAGCCGTCGAACAACAGCACACCAATTCGCCGCGCCGCTGTGCGCACATTGACAGCGGGCGTGTGTAACCAGGTAACCCTCGCGGAATCGACGTGGATGTGGGACATGGTCTTCCTCAAAATGTCTACGTGGTTGGACGAGGACGCGCGTTACTCCGACGATATGGATCAACTGATAATCGCTATTCAACATCGGTGAACGCCGCTTCACGCATTATCAGCGATGTTAGCCGAATGAATCCCGTTAGTAAATTTGAAAACAACGGAATTAGCCAGGCATTTAACGTCTGACGAAAATTATTCTCATTTGATGCAAGTAATAATTAGCCGACGCGTGAATCCGGAGCGGAAAAACCTACCGTGCGCCGCCGCCGAGCCCTGCGAGCCGCGGCTGAGCGGGACCGCAGCCCGCCTCGCTTTCCCCGTGGAATGCCGTGTGCATACGCCCGGCGGCGTGTGCGGCATTGGAGCGCTATCAAAACGTTTCAAAGCTGAACACACCGGCGCACCGCAATGGCCCTTTTAATTGGATTTGTTATTCGCACATTCGGAATGTGCCTTGTCAGCCGTGGTAATTAGCCCGCAACGATTCTAATCCAGCGATTATTCGTTTATGCGAACGTTTTAAAATCGCAAAAAATGTTTCATTTATGAAACACGATCTGTTTATTCTTCAGATTAATCGGCGCCACTGTAGAGTGGTTCCTTGCGTGAAACGCTAATTCTTCAGAAGATTGGGGGTCGTGAGAAGCTTCCCGTTCGCGTACGCGGGGAAGCCGGCGCGGCTCGCCTCGAACGGCGAGCCGCGTCGCAATGCTTAAAGGGTCAGCTCGAATGACTTTGCAAGGATGCCCGGCAATTGCATGCCGCCCGTCGCCCGCTCGCCCCACGTCCCATCGCTCAGAAGCATTTCGGCGTGCGCGCCGATCCGTTCGAGTTCGCTGCCAAGCAGGCGATACAGGCTGTCGTCGAACCGCATGGCTTCGAGCGGCGCGGCGATCTCTCCGTTCTCCACCCAGAAGGTTGCGAAGCGCGTCATGCCGGTGAGCCGGCAATTCATCCGGTCCGAAAAGTTCACGTACCACAAGTTGCCGATGTAAAGCCCGGTGCCCAGTTGCGCAAGCACGTCCTCGTCCATCAGGTCGCCAGGCTGCATGGCGAGCGACGCCGGCGATTCTTCGGCGAGCGCGCCGTTGGGCGTCAAGCCGTATTCCCTTGCGCTGCGTGCATTGGTCAGTTGCCCGGCACTGCGGCCCGCTGTGATCAGCGCAACGCTGTCGCGCAAGTAGCCGTCGTCGTTGAAGCCCGGTGTGATGCCTAGGCCGAGTTCTTCGCTGAGCGTGACGCGACGATCCAGCGCGATCTCGCCCACGTGCAGCTTGTACAACTCGCTGCGCGAACTGGCCTGCGCGCGTGCCGAAAAACCGCGCCACGCCGTCACGCCCAATAGCTCCGCAAGTGCGGCCGGAGCGAGCCATGCGCGATAGCGTCCAGGCGCGAGCGCACGAGGCGCGCGAGCGAGCACCGCGAGACGCGTGGCAGCCTGTTCCACTTTGCCGGCGAAGACCGCATCGCTCCAGTCGTCGCCTGCGTATGTGGTCTTGATTGCCCGACCGCTCGGGTCATAGAGCGACCAGCTGAAATTGAAGTTGTCGACTTCATACCAGCCGCGGCTGCCACCCGTCGACGCAAAGCCGCGCACAATGGTGCCGCCCGCATAAAAGCCCACGAAATCGAGGCCGCGCGCGCATTCGGCGACGACGCGCAACAAGCCGTGCGGATCCGGCAATCTGCCCGAACGCCGCGTGGTGCGCTGCCATGCGGATGTATCGAACAGCAGGTGCGGATCGTCGGCGGCATCGCGCAGACCCTCGCGCAACGTGGCCAGCGCGGCGCGCACTTCGTCGATGTCCTGCTCCAGCTCGCCGCACACCGTCAACGTTGAATACGCCTGACGCGCGCCGTCGATCAGGCGCAAGGTCAGCTTGCCTTGCGAGACGGTGCCGCTTTGCCGCACCTTGCCCGCGTTGAAGCGAATGAAGTCGGACTGCTCGCCGGCAAACGAACTGAGCGTAGTTTCGCCGCGTTGCTGGAGACGCTCGATCGCATCGGCGAGCGACGTGAAGTGCCGCTGCCAGTCCACGGCATGCGCGGCGCGCGGTGACATGAAGTCGCTCATCACGCGCCTCCGAACACGTCGACATTGCTGAACACGCAAGCGGGCGACGCGTGGCCCACGCGAATGATCTGCGCCGGTTCTCCCTTGCCGCACATCGACGTGCCATACACTTCGCGCGTGTCGGCGTTGCCGACCGCGCTCAAGCTGCGCCAGAAATTCGCGGAAATGCCGCGATAGTTCGGCTGCTTGACGATCTGCGTGAGCTTGCCGTTCTCGATCAGTTGCCCGAATTCGCAGCCGAACTGGAATTTGTTGCGATGATCGTCAATCGACCAGGACGTGTTGGTGCGCATCAGAATGCCGTGTTCGATGTTGCCGATCATCTCGTCGAGCGAACTGTCGCCCGGCTCGATATTCAGGTTCGCCATGCGGTCGATCGGCGGCCGGTTCCAGTTCGACGCACGCGAATTCGCCACGCCCGGCATGTCCGCGCGTTGCTGCGAGAGCGCGCCGCCAAGCGGCCGCTCCAGCACGCCGTTGCGAATCAGATATTCCTTGTGCGCTTCGGAGCCGTCGTCGTCGAATGCGTAGGCTGCAGCTTCTTCGCGCAACTCGGGGTCGAAAGTTACGTTCAGCAGTTCAGAGCCGTAGCGGTAAGAGCCGAACATGTCCGGCTTCACGAAGCTCCAGCCGGCGAAATTGCGCTCGTCGCCGAGAATCCGGTCGAGTTCCAGCGGATGGCCGATCGACTCGTGAATCTGCAGCATCATCTGATCGGGCATCAGCAGAAGGTCGCGCTTGCCCGACGGGCAATTTGGCGCGGCGAGCAATTGCAGCGCCTCGGCGGCGACGCGCGGGCCGCAGCCGTCGAAACCGAAGCGCGCCAGCACGTCCATGCCGCCCTGTCCGAGCGTGCCGTAGTTGCCGCCGAGTGTGCGCACTTGCGTGTCGCCATTCGCATGCGCTGCGACGCTCAACTGCGGCATCACGAAGCGGAACCGCTGATCGATACGCACGCCGTCGCCGGTCATGTAAAGCTGATCGGTGTGAATGATCTGCATCGCGGCCACTCGCTCGACGATGCGCGAATCCAGCTTCGCCGCCGCGCATTCGGCGCCGAGCCGGTCGATCCATTCGGCGCGCCCCGGCAGCGTGTGCTGCGCATTCGGCGACACGTACTGGCCACTCGCCGACGGACGCGCCACTTCGCGATGATCGATCAACGATAATGCCGCGCTCGCCTCGGCGCGTGCGGTGGCGAGATCGAGCGCCTGTTGCAAGCCCGCCGCCGAGAGATTCGCCGTCGCCGCATAGCCGGCTCCCGCACCGACCCACGCGATGAGCATCGCGCCACGATCGCGCACAGTGCGCAGCGGTTGCGCGATATCGTTGCGAACCTCGTGATCGTCGATCCGTTCGTCGACGATGCGCAGCGACCAGAACTCCGCGCGGCTCTTAAGCGACCGGGCGGCCTGCGCCCAGCGTTCGTCAATCATTCACACTCCTTGGAGTTTGCGCGGAATCCGGCCGCGCCATCAGCAGCGACGAGGCCAGAAGCGATCGTGTATAGGGATGCGACGGCGCATGCAAAACTTCGAGCGTATCACCGGCCTCGACGACCCGCCCGGACTTCATGACGATCACACGATGCGCCATGGCCCGCATCACCGCGAGATCGTGCGTGATGAGAAGGTAGCTTAGCTTGCGCGTTTTCTGTAAATGTACCAGCAGAGCGAGCACCTGCTGCTGGATCGACACGTCGAGCGCGCTCGTCGGTTCATCGAGCACCAGCAGTTCCGGCTCCACTGCAAGCGCTCGTGCAATCGCAATCCGTTGACGCTGCCCGCCGGAAAACTCGTGCGGATAACGCGGCATCGCGTCGGCGGGCAGCCCCACTTCCTCCAGCAGACCGGCAACGCGTGCACGCCTCGCCTTTGCGTCGATCTCGGGCCGATGCACGGCAAGACCTTCACCGACGATCTGCTCCACCGTCATGCGCGGCGACAGCGAGCCGAACGGGTCCTGGAACACCACCTGCATGCGCGAGTACAACGCACGCCGCGAAGCAGCCGTCTTCAACACCGACAACGGCATGCCGTCGATATGCACATGACCCGCAGCAGCCCTGTTCAAACCGAGCACCGTTGCCGCAAGCGTCGATTTTCCCGATCCCGATTCGCCTGCAATGCCGAGGGTTTCGCCGCGCCGCACGCTCAAATCGACGTCATGCACCGCGCGAAACGTGGAGCGGCCGAACAGCGATCGCCAACCTTTGGCGGGCGTGCTGTAGTCGACGGAAAGCCCCTGCACTTCGAGCAGACGGCGCGCGCCTTTTTCGAGCGGCGCTATGGAGCGGCGCGGCTCGCTGTCGAGCAAACGCTGCGTGTACGGATGCCGCGGATCGTCGAACAATGCTTGCGTCGTATTCGTTTCGACCAGCACGCCCTTCTCCATCACCGCGACGCGCTGCGCGAAACGCCTGACGAGATTCAGATCGTGCGTGATCAGCAACACCGCCATGCCGCGCTCGGCGGCTTCCTGTTCCTGGAGTTCGATCAACAGGTCGACGATCTGCTGGCGCACGGTCACGTCGAGCGCGGTAGTGGGCTCGTCGGCGAGCAGCAGGCGAGGACGGCACGCGAGCGCCATCGCGATCATCGCGCGCTGGCGCTGGCCGCCTGACAACTGATGCGGAAAACTGTCGATGCGGCGCTCCGGCTCCGGAATACCTGTGCGCCTGAGCAACTCGATGCCGCGCGAGCGTGCCGCATTCGGCCGCAAGCCCTCGTGCAGTCGCACGCTTTCCGCGATCTGCTTGCCGATCGTGAAAAGCGGATTGAGCGCGGTCATGGGTTCCTGAAACACCATGGCCACGTCCGCGCCGCGCAGCCCGCGCATTTGCTGCTCGGTCTTGCTCAACAGGTCTTCACCGTCGAGCAGAATCCGTCCGCTCAAATGCGCGTGGTCGACGAGCCGCAGAATGGACAACGCGGTGACGCTCTTTCCCGAGCCCGATTCGCCGACGAGCGCAACACGCTCGCCACATGCGATAGAAAGATTAAGATCGCGCACCGCGAGCTTGTCGCCGAAACGCGCGGAAAAGCGCTCGATTTCCAGCAGCGGCCGGTCGTTCGACGTGACGCTCATCGCGGCGCCCCCCCGAATGCGGAACCGCGCGATCGCGTGTCGAGCGCATTGCGCATCGCGTCGCCGATAAAAGTCAGCAGCAGCAACGTGACCACGAGCGCGGCAAACGCCGACACCGAAATCCACCAGGCGTCCAGATTGTTTTTACCCTCCTGCAATAACTCGCCGAGGCTTGGCGTCGGCGGCGGCACACCGAGCCCGAGGAAATCGAGGCTGGTCAGCGACAGGATCGCCGCGCTCATCCGGAAAGGCAGGAACGTGATAACCGGCGTAAGGCTGTTCGGCAACACATGACGCCAGATGATCTGCCCGTTCGACAGGCCCATCGTGCGTGCGGCTTTGACATAGTCGAGCGAACGGTTGCGCAGGAACTCCGCGCGAACGTAGTCGGACAGCACGAGCCAGCCGAACATCGACAGAAGAATGAACAGCAGCCACAGCGTCGGCTCGAAGATCGACGCGAAGATGATGAGCAGATACAGGTCGGGCATCGAACTCCATATCTCGATCAGACGCTGGCCGATCAGATCGGTGCGCCCGCCGTAAAAGCCCTGTACCGCGCCCGCCGCCACGCCGATCAGCACGCCGGAGACCGTGAGCGCGAGCGCCATCGACACCGACAGCCTGAAGCCGTAAAGAAGCCGCGCGAGCACGTCCCGCCCGTATTGATCGGTGCCGAGCCAGTTCGACGACGTGGGCGGCGCCGGATACGGATGCGCGGCGAAATAGTCGATCGTGTCGTAGTGAAAGTGGTTCGGCGGATAGACCGCGAAGTTGCCGTTCGCCTCCAGCCGCGAGCGAATATACGGATCGAGGTAATTCGCGCGCGCCGGAAAATCGCCGCCGAAAAGCGTCTCCGGATAGTCCTTTACGATCGGGAAATAGTAATGCCCGTCATAGCGGACAACGAGCGGCCGGTCATTCGACAGCACCTCGCCGAGCAGGCTGAGAACGAACAGCGAAGCGAGGATCATGAGGCTCCAGTAGCCCAGACGCTGCCGCCGGAAGCGCAGCCACGTGCGCCGCCACGGAGACGGCACTAAGCCGCGTGGCGCGGCGGACGCGTCATCGGTCAAGCCGGTTGAACTGGATACGCGGGTCGACGAGGACATAGCAGACGTCAGCAATGAGTTTGGTTACAAGGGCGATCAACGTGAAGAGAAAGAGCGAGCCCAGCACGACCGGGTAATCGCGGCGAATCACGGAGTCGTATGAGAGCTGGCCCATGCCGTCGAGTGAAAACAAAGTCTCGATCAGCAGATTGCCGTTCAGGAACGCGCCGACGAACGCCGCCGGCAATCCGGTCAGCAGCGGAATCGCCGCGTTGCGCAGCACGTGTTTCCACAACACGTCGCGCTGGGTGGCGCCCTTCGCACGCGCGGTCAGCACATACTGACGGCCGATCTCTTCGAGAAACGTGTTCTTGGTGAGGATCGTGACGACCGCAAAATTGCCGACCACCGAGGCCGTGACTGGCAGCACGATGTGCCACAGATAATCGAGTAGCTTGCCGAATGTGCTCAGCTCACCGAAGTTATCCGATGTGAGACCGCGCATGGGGAATACCTGCCAGAAGGTACCGCCGCCGAACAGCATCAGCAGCAGAACGCCCAGCACGAAGCCGGGAATCGCGTAGCCCGCGAGCACGAGTACGCTCGTCACGGTGTCGAAACGCGAGCCGTTGCGCACCGCCTTGGCGATGCCGAGCGGCACCGAAACCAGATAGGTGAGCAGCACCGTCCAGAGCCCGAGCGTGATCGACACCGGAAGCTTCGAGCGGATCACGTCCCATACTCTTGCATGCTGATAGTAGGACTGCCCGAGGTCGAAGCTCGCGTAGTGTTCGAGCATCAGCACATAGCGCTCGAGCGGCGGCTTGTCGAAGCCGAACTGTTTCTTGATCTGCTCGATCTGCTGCGGATCGACACCCTGGCTGCCGTGATAACCGCCGCCGCCCGCCCCCGCGTCTCCGCCACGGCCAGTGCCGTGGCGGAGTTGCGTCATCACCTGCTCGACCGGCCCACCCGGCACGAACTGCGTGACGATGAAAGTCAGCGTGACGACACCGAGCAAGGTCGGCACCATCAACAGCAATCGTCTGAAAATGTACGCAAGCATGTCGCTTTCCGATGAACTCAATGTGACGCGGCCTGCCGTCTGGCGAACCAGTAGTCGATAACCCAATCCTCGTACTGGTACGAGGCCGGCACGATCTCCGGAAAGCCGAGCGTGGCCTTGTAGCCAATGCGCGCGCCCGGCGCGTAATACTCGGGCACGAGGTAATAGGAGTTGATCAGCACGCGGTCGAGTGCGCGGGTTGCCGCCTGCAGATCGTCGAGCGTGGTCGCGGCGAGCGCGGCATGGATCAGCGAGTCGACTGCGGGCGAGCGGATCCCCGGGTAATTCTCCGAGCCCACCTGCGAGGCCGCCGCGCTGCCGAAGCGGCGCGCGAGTTCCACACCGGGAATGGTGACCGGCGGATAGATATACGTGGTCATGTCGAACTCGAAGTTGTCGATCCGCTTCTGATACAACGCACTGTCGATCTCCCGCAGATGCGCCTCTATTCCGAGGTTCGCCAGCGCCTGCATATACGGAAGAATCAGCCGGTCCATGCCGGGCTGATCGTCGATGATCTCGATCTTCATCGGCGTGCCGTTGGCGTCGCGCAACGCGCCGTCGCGATAGTGCCAGCCTGCTTGCGCGAGCAGATCGCGCGCCACGCGCAGATTGCCGCGCAGCGAATTCGGCGGCAGCGTGTCGGGCGGCTTCACCATCGGCCCGAACACTTCCGGCGGCAGACTTGCGCGGTACGGTTCGAGCAGCGCGAGTTCCTTCGCGCCCGGCATGCCGCTCGCACCGAACGGGCTCGCAGCGAAATAGCTGCCGGTGCGCCGGTACTGGCCGTAGAACATCATCCGGTTCATCCAGTCGTAATCGAACGCCATGGTCAACGCATGGCGCACCCGCACGTCCCGGAACATCGGCTTGCGCAGATTGATCAGCATGCCTTGCATCTGGGCGGGGCCATCCGCGAAATTGCCTTTCTTCAACACACCGTTGTCGAAGTTCTTGCCCACGTACTTGCGCGCCCATTGCGTCGCGCTGTATTCGACAATCGCATCGGCGTCGCCGGCCTTGAAGGCTTCGAGTTGCGTGTAGTGGTCGCGATACAGCTTGAACGTGATATGCGCAAAGCGGTACATGCCGCGCCTCGACGGCAGGTCCGCCGCCCAATACGCCGGATTGCGCCTGTACGTGATCTCCTTGTCGTTCTTGCGCGATTCGACGAGATACGGGCCGCTCGAAACCGGCACCTCGTTCGCGATCTGGTCGAACGGCGCGCGCGTGCCGTCGGCACGCATCCCCCATTTCGGCGAGAACACCGGCAGGTCGCCCGCAATCAGCGGCGCGCCGCGCTCGGCACGCCTGAATTCAAAGCGCACGGTGGCCCGATCGACCACGACCGCGCGCCTGATCACCGCGAATTGCGCATTGAACATCGGCGACGCCTGCGGGCTCGTCAACGTGTCGAACGAATATTTGACGTCGGCTGCGGTAATCGGATCGCCGTTCGAGAAGCGCGCGGCCGGGTTGATGTGAAACGTCGCCGACGACAGATCGGGCGCGACTTCCACGTCGTCCGCAATCAACGGATACTCCGACGCAAGCTCGTCCCAGCTTCGCTGCATGAGCGTGTCGAACATCAGGTGCAGCACGTCCGGCGCGGGTGCGCCACGCACGAGGAACGGATTCATCGAATCGTAGGTCTGCAACTCGTTGTAGTTCTGGAAGCTGAGCGTGCCGTCCGCAGGCGCGTTGGGATCCGCGTAGTCGAAGTGGGTGAAGTTCGCCGGATATCGGGGCTCGTCGTATTGCGATATCGATGGCCTCGCGTGCGCGGATGTCATGCCCAATGTGAGACCGAGGCCGAGCACGACGGCGCGCGCCCACAGCGAGGCCACGCTCGAGCCCGGCCGCGGCAGATATGCGAGCATGCGCAACGCGCGCGGCCAGCGAAACTTCACAGGTCTCATTTATTCCAAGCGCTAAAAGGTCGCGCGCCGGCTGCGAGCCGGCACGCGGTACGTCGAATCGCGCGAGGATGGTTCTGGCCATCGCCCGCGCTCCCTTCTCCACTGCGGTTGCGGCCTTACTGGTCGTCGTCGCTCGGTGCGGTCTTGAACGAGAACGCAACCTCGCCAACGTACGGCTCGGCATTCTTCTCGCAACGGTACGACCTGGCTGCCGTGATGACCGCGTCGTTGAAGACCGAGGTCGGCGGTGTCACGCGCACGATCTTTACGTCGCTGACGCTGCCGTCGGGACTGATCGACAGATGTGCGATTACCGTCGCCGACAGTCCCTCTTGCAACGCGCGGCGTGGAATCTGCGGCTGCACGGCCTGGCAGTGACCGCGTCCGTCGACCACGCCGTGTAACGCCGGCGGCGCCACCGGCGCGGGCGGAGCGGCAGGCGCCGTGGCTGGACCCGGCGTCGCGTTTGCCGTGGCGAGCGCGGGCGCATTCGCGCTCGGATTTGCGGCGGGCGCGATGTTCGCGGGTTTGGGCGTCGCCGACGGCATCGCCGGCGGCGGCTTCGGCGCCGGTTGCGGCTTGGGTTGCTGCTGTTTAGGCGGCGGTTTTACCGGCGTCGGCGCGGGCGGCGGCTCGAGCTTTTTCACCTCGGGCGGAGGCGGCGGTGGCGGCGGCGCCATCGTCACTTCCATGATCTTGCGCGGCGCGGGCGGCTCCTGCCTGAAGCTCACCTGCGAGAGCCCCGCGACGATCAGCAATTCGACGACGAGCGCGGCAGCGAGCGCAGTCTTCATGGACATGCGGCCATGATGCGCCGGATTGGACGACGCCCAGAGCGCGCCGCTCAGGCGGCTTTGCGGGTCTTTCATGTCGAGTACCGGAGAGCTCATGTCGTCGGATTGGTGGCGAGTGCAACCGAGCTGATGCCCGCCGCGCGCACGAGGTCCATCACCTTGACGATGTTCTTGTAGCTCGTGCCTTCGTCGCCCGCAATCGCCACGTCGACCTTCTTCGAATCATGCACGAGCCCTTGCAGATGCGCGGTCAACTCCGCGGGCGTGACCGGCTTCGCGTCGAGATAAATCTCGTCGGTCTTCGTGACGCCGATCGACACCTTGACCGTCTGCTGCAACTGCTCCGCCGTGCTCGATTGCGGCAGATCGAGCTTGATGCCCGCGCCCTGAATCATCTTCAGCGTGGCAAGCATGAAGAACACGAGCAGGAACATCATGATGTCGATCATCGGAATGATCTCGATGCGCGCCTTCTCTTCCGCGCCCAGGTAATGGCTGCGATGGTTACGCATGATCCTTCTCCTTGGAAACGGATGTTCAGGCGGCGAACCGCGACACGAGCAGCGACTTGATCAGATCGAACTGATTGACCGTCATCCGGATACGCTTGTTGAAGTAGTTCAGGAAGATCACGCAGATAATGGCGATCGTCAGGCCGCACGCGGTAGCCGTGAGCGCGTGGCCGATCCCGCCCGTCACGCCGTTCGGATTCGCGGTGCCGCTCGTGCCGAGCACGTTGAACGACTCGACCATGCCGATGATCGTGCCGAGCAGGCCGAGCAGCGGCCCGAGCGTCACCGCCGTGTCGAGAATCCACAGATTGCGGTCGAGGCGCGGCATCTGGAACATGATGGTTTCCTCCAGTTCGCGCTCCACCACCGCTTCGGGTTTGCCTTGCACCTTCAGCGCACTTTTGACCAGTTCGCCCTGCACGGTTGCTTTGTAGTGCTCGGCGACTTTCTGTGCGTCGGACAGATTGGCCGGCTCGACCATCTTCAGATCATGTTCGAGCGTCTTGCCCGCCTTGACCGCTCGCGAGAAGAACATGAAGCGCTCGACGATGATCGAGATGCCCAGCAGGAAGATGAAGGCCAGAACGGGAATCAGGCCCATCGATTGAACTGAATAGTTGATAAGGGTATTGAGCACGGGGAACTCCAGTTGCGTCTCTAACAAAGTTGGGCCGCTTCGGTCCCGAAGACGGGAGCCGAAGCAGCCGACCGACTAAACAGACTGCTTTTCAAAAACAGACATCGAGGACTTAGAAGCGGTACGTCGCGCCGACCTGGAAGAAGCGGCCGATGTTGGTGTAAAGCGACTGGTCGTAGCCGGTGATATCCGGTGTGGCCTGCCACTCGACGTCGAACGGCGGCTTGCGATCGAAGATGTTGTTGATGCCGCCGTAGATGGTCCAGTGCTTGAAGCCGCGATACGTGGCCATCAGGTTGAACTGGCTGTAGGACGCCACCGACAACGTGCCGCCGTCGCCGAATTCGGACGCCACCGCATTCGTGTAAGGGCCCGTGTACTGCCACGTGAGCGTGGTCGTGAACTTGCGATAGTCCCAGCTCAGGCTCGTGTTGCCCTTCCAGCGCGGGTTGCTCGCGCCGAACGGTTGCAGCAGCGCAAGGTTGTTACCCGCGAAGTCCTGCGTCGGTGCGCCGGGGCTGTTTAGCTTGAAGTGCCACACATAGGCCCAGTCGCCGGCGAGCGTGAACGTGCCGTACTTCGTGCCGACCGACTTGCGGAAGTTCATGTCGAAGCCGTCGGTGTCGAGCGAGCCGAGATTGACGAACTGTTCCTTGATGTAGGCGACCGTGCCGTCCGCATTGCGAATCACCGTCGACGGGTCGTTCGCGTTCATCACCGCATTCGGATCGTTGGTGCCGATCACGCCGTCGATGTGAATCTTGTAGAACGCTGCGCCGATATCGGTCGACGAATCCGGCGAGAGCTGGAAGCCGATGTTGTAGTTCTTCGTATGCTCGGGCTGCAGGTTCGGATTGCCATTGACCTGTTCAGTCGTAAAGCGCTTGGTCGACGAACCGCTCGGATCGTTCGGATCGACCAGGTTCTGGTGCGCAAGATAGGTTGCCTGCGAGTTTTCGACGAGCGTCGGCGCACGGAAACCGCGGCTATACGACGCGAATGCCGTGAGCGCCTGCACCGGCTGGAAGCGCAGCGCAAAGCTCGGCGAGAACGCGCCGCCGAAGTCGCTGTAGTGGTCGTAACGGCCCGCCTGCGTGAACGTCAGATTGCGGATGATCGGAATGTCGACCTGGTAGTAGACAGCGGCCACGTTGCGCTCGCCGTCGACCGTCTGCACGTTCGCCGGCGCGGTGATGCCCTGCACAGTGTAAGTGCGCGAATTGATCAGCGAACTCTCGTGGCGGAATTCCGTACCGAAGCCGACGCCGACCGGGCCGCCCGGCAGATTGAACAGATTGCCGGTCGAGGTTTTCGCCGTCACGCTGTCGAGCTTCGAGATAGCCTGTTCGTAGTCGTTCTGGAACACGCCGTTCAGCCCGTTAGGCGTGGCCGACGGATTCGCGAAGTCGTACACGCCGTTCTGCAGAATGTTCTCGACACCCGCCACGTTCAACATGTTTCTGTAGGTCGTGTCCACGGTGCTTTGCGAATGACCGTAGTCCGCAGACCAGTCCCAGTCGCCGAACTTCTGCGTGGTGAACGAGCCCTTCACGCCGGTCATCGCGCGCCAGAAGGTGGAGACCGTATCCGCTGAAATAGTGTTGGGGAACGTGTAGTTGATCTGCGCCGGTGCGCCGAACGGGTTGTACGGATTGGTCCCCGGAACGGTGCGCGACAGCGGCAGCGCGGAACCGGTGGCCGGATTGTAGGCGTTGGTTATGCTTGAAAGTGCCGCGGGGCCTTCGTTCTGCACGGTTTCGTTGCGGCTCACCCATAGGTCCGCGTAGGCCTGCACGTCGTCATTGATCTTGAAGGTGCCGCGCACCTTTGCGTTCAAACGCGTTGTAGACGGAACCAGCGAGGTCGTGCTCGCGGGATTCGATTTACACTCCGCGCCGCCGTCCGCCGACACGCTGCCGGGCGGGCATGGGCTGAGCGCGGTCTTGGTGCCGTCAGGAGCCGTCCAGTACGACTGCTGGTTCGGCCCGAGCGGGCCTGCGAGGCCGCCGGGGAACTGGCTGAAGTCCTGGTTGGCCGTCATCGAACGATCGGCGAGCGAGGAACCGGTGTCGCGGTAATAGCTCGCCGCAGCCGTTACGTTGAAGCGGTCGGAATTCAGATCGCCGAAGCCGCCGAGCACGCCGAAGTTGCCCTGCGCGTCGCCCGGATGCTGCGCCTTGCCCAGTTGGCCGTCGAACTGCAAGCCCTGGAAGTTCTTCTTCGTGATGATGTTGACCACGCCGGCAATCGCGTCCGAGCCGTACACCGACACGGCGCCCGTCTTCACGATGTCGATGTGATCCACCATATTGAGCGGGATCGAGTTGACGTCGAAGAACGTGTCGGTGAAGTTCACCGCCTTGCCGTAATTGGCGACGCGCTGGCCGTCGACCAGAACCAGCGTGTACTTTTCGCTCAAGCCGCGCAACGCGATGCCCCCACCGCCTTGCGCCGAGCTGTTCATGGTCGTTTGGCCCCAACTGCTGCCCGAGTTGGCGGACGTGCCGCGCAGAAAATCAGCCACGGTCGTGTAACCGCTTTGCTCGATTTCTTTCGGCGTGATGGTTTGCACCTCGGTATTGCCGACCTTATCCGACGTGCGGATCAGCGAGCCGGTAACTTCCACGCGCTGCATCTTCGTTACGTTGCCCGAGTCCGTCGCTGCCGGAGTGGCTTCCGACGTCGTAGTGGCCGCGGTATTGCCGGTCGTCGCCGGCTGGCTTTGTGCAAACGCCGGTGCGGCCATAGCCGCCGACAAGGCGAGTTCTGCCCAAAGCATCCTTTTAATGGCCAACGCCAATGCCCTTTGTTTCATTTTCCCCTTCTCACTTGTCAGTAAGACCACACCTGTTGTGCAAGAAAAGCCTTATGAACTTCCCTGCCCTTTTTACGACGACGGCGCACCACGCTTTACCGGATATGCCCAGCATTAGTGCAAATAAGTCCAAAACGATTAAATTGCGTTTAATCCAATCACTTTGCGAAAGGCGATACGAATCCAATTCAATCTATTGAATTGGACTACTAATTTACTAACAGAAATGAAAGCTTTTCTATTCGTGCAATGTTCATGTCGAGGTGAACCCGTCCGCTTTCGCGGCACGCCATTTTCGGCGCGGCTCGGCACATTCACTGAGACACAAACAATTTGGATGCCTAACTTTTCATCAACTCGCCAGCGTTCTGCCGAGGGCACTTCCGGTGCGAGCTTGCTTCTGCCCAGCTGATCTGTCAGTGAGTTGAAAGATTCACTGACTGGGGAACACTATTGCCACAGAACCGCCTGCGCGCAAGGCTCAGATCAAATTGCGCTGCATGTCATGCGGTGGCAGAAACATAGCAAGTCAGAATCACGTAGTCAAAATTTGTTTGATATAAGCAAATATTGTTTCGCGCACCACACTCACTGCTCGTCCGGCTGCTATGTCGCAGCTGGACCACGCCTCGAGGCGTCATGGCAAGCGATTAAGCATTTCGAGCGCGAGCGGAAGCGGCGGCCGAATTACGGACGCTTGACTTTCAAACAGGCTGGAAAACCGTGAAGAAGAGCCCGGTGCGCGTGTCCCACCAACGCACCAAGCGTTATGAAACACTCAATGGACAGGGACAATAACAAATCAAAATCGGTCGTCAAACTTTTTTTGATGGCATTGTTTCAATCTGGCACTGCCGGCCTTTTAGACGGGACGTTCTAAAGTTTTCCGAATTTGCTCGTGTGCCAACCCGGCTTGCGATATCCGACGATGTGACAGTGCACTAAACAAAACATTGTCTCGAACTAAACATGCTCTAGGGGAATGGAAAGGGCCCGCATCGCCTGGTCGGCAATGCGGGCCCTCTCTTTTGCTGCGCGACTCGAAGTTTCCGCTACCCGTTGGTGCCTTCGCCCGCTTGGACTTGCGCAGCGCGAGCGCCGCCATGTGCAGTACGGTCGAGCACAGGCTTCAACGCTGCGCCGGTGTGGCTCGCGCGAACCAGCACGATTCCTTCGGGGTCCGTAGCAGCGACGACTGTCCCGCCACCCACACCGCCTTCGGGACCGAGGTCGATGATCCAGTCTGCCTCGGCGATCACATCGAGGTCATGCTCGATCACCACCACGCTATGGCCGCCGTCAGCGAGACGATGCAGCACGCGAATCAACTTGGCGACGTCGGCCATATGCAGGCCAACCGTCGGCTCGTCGAGCACATACAACGTATGCGGCGGTTTTTGACCGCGCCGCGTAATGTCGTCGCGCACCTTGCTCAACTCCGTGACGAGTTTGATGCGCTGCGCCTCGCCGCCCGACAAGGTAGGCGATGGCTGACCGAGCGTGAGGTAACCGAGCCCCACGTCTTTCATCAACTGCAGAGGATGGGCAATGTTCGAGATCGGCGCAAAGAACTCGACAGCCTCGTCGATTTCCATGGTGAGCACGTCGCCGATATTCTTGCCCCGCCATGTCACTGCGAGCGTTTCCGGGTTGAAGCGCTGCCCGTGGCAGACATCGCACGGCACTTTCACATCCGGCAGGAAGCTCATGCCGATGGTGCGCACGCCTTGCCCTTCACAAGCCGGGCAGCGGCCCTCACCTGTGTTGAACGAGAAGCGCGATGCCGTGTAGCCCCGCGCGCGAGCTTCGAGCGTGCCGGCAAACAGCTTGCGAATTGCGTCCCACACGCCGATGTACGTTGCGGGACACGAGCGCGGCGTCTTGCCGATTGGCGTCTGATCGACTTCCAGCACGCGGTCGATGCTTTCCCAACCCGTGATCGAATCGCAGCCCTGCCACGCATGCGTGACGTTCAGCGGAGCACGTGGCGCGGTGCGCGCGAGCACGCTCGAACGGCGGTTCGCGGCGGGCTTCTCTTCTGCCGCCGCTCGCGCCCGACGCGTAGCCGGCGACGACAACACCGAGCGCCCAACTGCGTCGAGCAGGTTCGCCATGAGCACGTCACGCGCAAGCGTGGACTTGCCCGAGCCGCTGACACCCGTCACCGCGACGAGTCGCGACAGCGGAATGCCCACGGTGACGTTGCGCAGATTGTGCAGTTTGCCGCCGTGCACGGTCAGCCAGTTCTCGGGCACCGCCGCCGCGCGCTTGCCTGGCGCGACGACTTTGCGACGCGGCTGTAGCGGATGCACGATGGGCGTTGCGAGAAACTGCCCCGTCAGCGATTCGGGCTGCGCGGACAGATCCGCCACGCTGCCCTGCGCGATCAGCGTGCCGCCACGCTTGCCGGCGCCCGGCCCGATGTCGATGATGTGATCGGCCCGCCGGATCGTGTCTTCGTCGTGCTCGACGACCACGAGCGTATTGCCCTTGTCGCCGAGCTTGCGCAGCGCGTTCAGCAGGATCTGATTGTCGCGTGGATGCAGGCCGATGGTCGGCTCGTCCAGCACATAGCAGACGCCTTGCAGGTTGCTGCCCAGTTGCGCGGCGAGGCGAATGCGCTGCGCCTCGCCGCCCGACAGGCTCGGCGCTGCCCGGTCGAGGCTCAGGTAACCGAGCCCGACCTCTTCGAGAAACTGCAAACGGCTGCCGATCTCGCTGACTACGTCGCGCGCAATCTCAGCGTCGCGGCCTGTCATGTGCAAACCGTCGATCCACGCGCGCGTATCCGACACAGTCCACTGCGCGACGTCGGTAATGGCTTGCGCGTCGAACGTGACGGCTCGCGCCGTGGGATTCAAACGCGTGCCCACGCAATCCGGACACGGTTCGTCGACGAGACCTTCGGGTTCCTGCTCTTCCGACGGCAAACTCTGTTCGCGGCCACGATTGTCGTCTACGACGATCGTGTCGTCGTACGCGGCGCGTTGCTCGCGTGTGAGCGCGAGCCCCGTGCCCACACAGGTCGTGCACCAGCCGTGCTTGCTGTTATACGAGAACATGCGCGGATCGAGCTCGGGGTAGCTCGTGCCGCAAACCGGACACGCCCGCTTGGTGGAGAGCACCTTGACCGCGCCGAGCTTCGCGGTGGGCCGCCCGCCGTTTATTGCGTCATGCAGACCGTCGAGCGGCGCGAGCAGATGCATCACCCCCTTGCCGACTTCCAGCGTTTGATCGAGCGCGTGCCGCAGTTCCGCTTCGTTGTCCGCCGACACGATCAGGTCGGCAACCGGCAGTTCGATAGTGTGCTCACGGAAGCGGTCGAGCTTCGGCCACGGGTCCACCGGCACGAATTCGCCGTCCACCCGCAGATGCGTATTGCCGCGTGCCTTCGCCCACTTCGCGAGATCCGTGTACACGCCTTTGCGGTTGACCACGAGCGGAGCGAGGAAGCCGACGTGCTGCCCCTTATGGTCACGCAGCAATTGCGCGGCGATGGACTCGACGCTTTGCGACGTAACCGGTGTGCCGTCATGAATGCAATGCTGCAAACCGAGCTTCACATACAGCAGGCGCAGGAAATGCCACACCTCGGACGTGGTCGCCACCGTACTCTTGCGGCCGCCGCGCGACAGACGCTGTTCGATCGCGACCGTCGGCGGGATGCCGTACACGGCGTCGACCTCAGGCCGGCCGGCGGGCTGCACGATGGAACGCGCGTACGCATTGAGCGATTCGAGGTAGCGGCGTTGCCCTTCGTGGAAAAGAATGTCGAACGCGAGCGTCGACTTGCCCGACCCCGACACACCGGTGATGACATTGAACTTGCCATGCGGGATGTCGACGTCCAGCGCTTTCAGGTTGTGCTCGCGCGCGTTGACGATGCGTACGACGTCCTCGCCTTCGACGGCACGGCGCGCGCGCGCCGCGCTCAGCGCCTTCTGCAACGGAATGCCTTGCGATGCCTCCTCGGCAGGCAGTGCAGCCGCGCTCATTGCGCGGTCGTAGTGCAACAGCGCTTCGCCGGTATGCGATTCGGGGCAGCCCTTGACGTCTTCCGGCGTGCCGGCGCACAACACGCGGCCACCGCCGTCGCCGCCCTCGGGACCGAGGTCGATGATCCAGTCCGCCGCGCGAATCACGTCGAGATTGTGTTCGATCACGATCAGCGAATGGCCGCTTGCCAGCAGCTTGCCGAACGCCTGCATCAGCTTGGCAATATCGTCGAAATGCAGGCCCGTGGTCGGCTCGTCGAACATGAAAAGCCGTTGGGCGACTGCCTGCTTCGCGCCGCGCGCGGTGCGCGCCTGCGCGGATTCAGCGAGAAAGCCCGCGAGTTTGAGCCGCTGCGCCTCGCCGCCCGACAACGTGGGCACCGGCTGGCCGAGCTTCACGTATTCGAGGCCCACATCAACGATAGGCTGCAGCACGCGTAATACTTCGGCGTCCTTCGAAAAATAGGCGGCGGCTTCGCTGACGGTCAGTTCGAGCACGTCTGCGATGCTCAACGCACGCGCGGGTTCGCCGCGCTCGATCTTCACTTCGAGCAGTTCGGCGCGATAACGGCGGCCGTCGCAGTCCGGACAGCGCAAATACACGTCGCTCAAGAACTGCATTTCGATATGTTCGAAGCCCGAACCGCCGCACGTCGGGCAGCGCCCGTCGCCGGAATTGAAGCTGAACATGCCTGGGCCATAGCCGCGTTGTTGCGCAAGCGGCGCCTTCGCGAACAGCTTGCGGATCTCGTCGAACGCGCCGACGTAGCTCGCCGGATTGGAGCGCGCGGTCTTGCCGATAGGCGACTGGTCGACGAGCACGACGTCGGTGACCTGGTCCGCGCCGGTCAGGCTGCGAAATGCACCGGGTGACTCGGTGGCGAGACCGAAGTGCCGCGCCATGGCCGGATACAGCACGTCTTGCAGCAACGTGGATTTGCCGGAGCCCGACACCCCTGTTACGCAGACGAGCCGTTGCAGCGGAATCTCCACCGTCACGTCGCGCAAATTATGTTCGGTCGCGCCTTCGAGCACGATGCGAGGCGTGCTCGCGTCGACCGGGCGCTGCGACCAGTGCGCCGCGTCCGCCACGTGCCGGCGGCCGCCGAGATATTCGCCGGTGAGCGTGCCCGACGAGCGGATGGCCTCGGGCACACCGTCGTAAATGATCGAGCCGCCCCGCTCGCCCGGCCCCGGCCCCATGTCGATCAGGCGATCCGCCGCCAGCATGACCGACGGATCGTGTTCGACCACCACCAGCGTATTGCCCGCGTCACGCAGGCGATGCATGGCTTCGACGATACGGTTCAGATCGCGCGGATGCAGGCCGATACTCGGCTCGTCGAGCACGAACAGCGTTTTCGTGAGCGACGTGCCGAGCGCCGTGGTGAGATTGATCCGCTGTACTTCGCCGCCCGACAGCGTGCGGCTTTGGCGGTCGAGGGTCAGGTAGCCGAGCCCGACGTCGCACAGGTATTTGAGGCGTGTGCGCACTTCGGCGAGCAGCAGCTTGAGCGCGTCGTCGAGCAAAGCGCTCGGCAAACTGATTTCGTCGAAGAAGCGGCGGATGCGCTCGATCGGCATCAGCATCAGGTCGTGCACGGTGAGACCGGACAACGCTTCGAGCTGAGCGCGGTTCCATTCGACGCCGCGCGGCATGAAGCGCTGTGCGGGCGTCAGCACGTCGTCGGCGTTCTTCTTGCTGCCGAGACGCCAAAGCAGCGATTCCGTTTTCAGGCGCGCGCCGCCGCAGGTTTCGCATGGCGTGTAGCTGCGGTATTTCGACAGCAGCACGCGGATATGCATCTTGTACGCTTTCGATTCGAGATATTCGAAAAAGCGTTTGACGCCGTACCAATGGCTTTGCCACTTGCCGTTCCAGTCAGGCGAGCCGTTGATCACCCAGTCACGCTCGGCGTCCGTGAGTTCGCCCCACGGCGTGCCGCGGCGTATGTCGGCCTTCGCCGCGTAGCGCATCAGATCGTCCTGACACTCCTTCCACGCCGGCGTTTGCATGGGCTTGATCGCGCCGTCGCGCAGCGTCTTGCGCGCGTCTGGAATCACGAGACCCAGGTCGACGCCGATCACGCGGCCGAACCCACGGCAGACCTCGCACGCGCCGTACGCCGAGTTGAACGAGAACAGCGCCGGTTGCGGATCGGCGTAGCGCAGATCGCTCTCCGGGCTGTGCAGTCCTGTGGAGAAACGCCAGATTTGCGGCTCGGCTTGCTGTGCCTCAGGCGCCTGCTGGACCTCGGAAGCCGGCGGCAGCACGTAGATATTCACGCGCCCGCCGCCGCGCTTGAGCGACGCTTCGATCGCCTCGACAACGCGCTGCTTGTCCGCCTGGCGCAGGCGGAAACGGTCCGCGACGACGTCCAGCAGTTTGCGTCTGCCGGTAGGCGACTCGACCTCGCGCTGCGCCTGCACGCGCGTGTAGCCGCTCGCCGACAGCCATTGCTCCACTTCCTGCTCGGACGCCGACTCCGGCAATTCGACCGGGAACGTGACGACAAGCCGCGGATCGTCCTTTTCCGTGCGTTCGAGCAGCTCGGCGTAGATCGTTTCGGGCGTGTCGTGACGCACCTGATGCGCCGTCTTGCGGTCGAACAGTTCGGCCGCGCGCGCGTAGAGCAGCTTCAGGTGGTCGTTGAGCTCCGTCATGGTGCCGACGGTGGAGCGCGAACTACGCACCGGATTGGTCTGGTCGATCGCGATGGCGGGCGGCACGCCGTCGACCCGGTCGACTTGCGGCCGGTCCATGCGATCAAGGAACTGCCGCGCGTACGCGCTAAACGTTTCGACGTAGCGCCGCTGCCCTTCCGCGTAAAGCGTGTCGAACACGAGGCTCGACTTGCCGGACCCGGACGGGCCGGTAACGACCGTCATTTCGCCGGTTTTCACGTCGAGATTGACGTTTTTGAGGTTGTGCTGGCGCGCGCCGCGAATCTTGATGATGCCGTTGGATGACAATTTTTCGACCGTCTGAATGAGTGGGCCACCTCTCACGGACGCCTCGCGACCGCGCAAGTTCAGTGCAAACGGGCGCTGAGGCGCTGAAGCCGCGTCCCGCTTGCAGTTGAACACTATACTGTATATTTATACAGTTTTCCACGACGCGCACCGGCCAAGTTTGGCGCACTTCGTGTCATAACGCCCCGCTACACGGCAGGCGCCATGCCGCGCGCGGCGTCAGCCGTCACGCGTCGCCGTCCTTGCGCCCCTCGTAGGCTGTCAGGAGCTTGTGAGCGACCATGTCGACGGCCGGTTTGACCAGGCCGTTCTTGTCGGTCCACACCTTGGGCGTGATTGCCCCGCTCAGCGCAACGCTGTCCGCGTCGCTCAACGCGAGCAGCGCGGTTTGCACGCCGTTATCGAACGCAATCACGTTGACGAAAATCGTGTCGCCGTCATTGGTGACCGCGCGCACCTTGCAGGTCACGAAGCGCGTACCGTTTTGCCCCGTGCGAAGCTGCGCCTCGCCATACAGGCGCCCGCTCACCAGTCCATCGATCATCTTGCTGCTCCCTTGTTGCAGGTTCCGCACCCGATGTGCGGCGCACATCATCCCACGAGACCTTACACGGCGGCGCTCACGTCGTGCCCGCCGCCTCGAAGATATCGCGCAGCCACGTTGCAAACACGCGCACCCGCGACGACAGTTGCCGATTCTGCGGATACAGCACGGACACCGGCATCGGCGGCGGCGGAAAATTCGCGAGAATGATCTTAAGACGCCCGCTTGCCAGTTCATCCGACACGCGATAGCGCGGCACCTGGACCATGCCCAGCCCGGCCACCGCCGAGCCCGTATAGAGCTCGACGCCCGTCACGGACACCGCGCCGGGCAACAGCATCGGCGTAATGCGGCCTTGGATGTCGAATTCGAGCGGCACCGGCTTGCCCGTTGCGCTAGACACATAGTTGACCGCGCGGTGCGATTCGAGCGCCGACGGATCGGCGGGCTCGCCATATTTCTCCAGATAAGCCGGGCTCGCCACCGTCACTTGCTGCAGTTGCGCGACGCGGCGCCCGACCATCGACGAATCCTGCAGCGTGCCGGCTCGCAGCACGCAGTCGATGCCCTCGCGCACCAGGTCGACCAGACGGTCGTCTTCGCCGATTGTCAGTTCGATATCAGGGTAGCGTGCAAGGAACGCCGGCAGCGTCGGCACGACGAAGTGCCGAGCGAGCGTGCCTTGCAGATTCACACGTAACAAACCTTTCGGCGCCAGGTTAGAGAACGAGCCCTCGGCCTCTTCCATATCGGCGATCAACCGCACGCAGCGTCCGTAATACGCCTGCCCGTCGGGCGTCAGGCGAACCGTTCGCGTGGTGCGCTCCAGTAGCCGCGCGCCGAGCCGCTCCTCCAGACGTTTGATGAGGTTCGTGACCGTGGCGCGCGGTATCTGCAAGTCGTCGGACGCGCGCGTGAAGCTTTGCCGCTCGGCGACCCGCACGAACACACGCATTTCTTCGAAACGGTCCATATGGGCGCTATTGTTAAAGAAAATCGAATGATGATGGCGAGTCTAACCTGATTATCTCGAAGCACAAAGCGTTCATCATTCACTCACCAACTCCATACCGAAAAGGAAACGCACCATGAACACGATCAGGAACGCACAAGTCGCTATCGTTACCGGCGCATCGCGAGGCATCGGCGCAGCCATTGCGCGACGCCTTTCGACCGACGGCTTTGCTGTCGTCGTCAACTACGCGTCGAGTTCCAGCGAGGCCGACGCGCTCGTCGCCGAACTCAACGGCGCGGGTGGCCGGGCGGTGGCGGTGAAGGCCGATGTGTCGAAGGCTGCCGACGTGCGCCGCATGTTCGAAACCGCCGAGCAGCAACTGGGCAAAGTGGACGTGCTGATCAACAACGCAGGCGTGATCAAGCCGACGCCGCTCGCCGACACGAGCGACGAGTTGTACGACCGCACATTCGACATCAACGTGCGCGGCACCTTCAATACGTTGCGCGAAGCGGCGGGCCGCATGAACGACGGTGGACGCATCATCAACTTTTCGAGCACGACCGTCGCGCTGAACATGCCTGGCTACGCGATCTACAGCGCGACCAAAGCCGCGGTGGAAACGTTCACGCACGTGTTCGCGAAGGAACTGCGCGGGCGCAACATCACGGTGAACGCGGTGGCGCCGGGCCCGGTCGCGACGGCGCTGTTCTTCGACGGCAAGACCGACGAGCAGATTCAACACTTTGCAAAGATGCCGCCGCTGGAACGCCTCGGGCAACCGGAAGATATTGCGTCGGTGGTGGCCTTTCTCGCGAGCCCGGCGGCCGCGTGGGTCAACGGGCAAGTGCTGCGGGCAAACGGCGGATTGGCTTGATGCGTGTCGGGCGCCGCTTCAGCAACCTGAAGCGGCTCAACGCAGTGGTCTAATCGAACTTGCAGCGCGCGTGAGTCCGGGCACTCGTGACGAGCCGCCGGACTCACGCGTTAGAACTCGCACCGAACCGCCCGCCTATACCGCTTTGGGATTGCGCTCGGCGAATCCTTCCTGATGCCAGTACGGATAAGCCGGCCGCACGGCGCTTGCCGCATCGAGCCGCGCGACCTGCTCCGGCGTCAGGTTCCAGCCGACCGCGCCCAGGTTCTGCCGCAACTGCTCTTCATTGCGGGCGCCGATCAGCACCGTCGACACCGTCGGACGTTGCAACAGCCAGTTCAGCGCGATCTGCGGCACGGTCTTGCCGGTTTCCACGGCGATCTCGTCGATCGTATCGAGCACGCGGTACAAATACTCGTCCGGCACCGGCGGCCCCATGTCGGCGGTCTTGTGCAAACGGCTCGTATCGGGCAACGGCTGGCCCCGCTTGATCTTGCCGGTCAGACGTCCCCAGCCGAGCGGGCTCCACACCACCGCGCCCACGCCCTGATCGACGCCGAGCGGCATCAATTCCCACTCGTAATCGCGCCCGACGAGCGAGTAGTAAGTCTGGTTCGCGACATAACGCGGATAGCCGTAGCGGTCCGCCGTGTCCAGCGACTTCATCAGATGCCAGCCGGAGAAGTTCGACACACCCGTGTAGCGGATCTTGCCTGCGCGCACCAGGTCGTCCAATGTAGACAGCACTTCCGTGACCGGCGTTCTGGCGTCGAAACCATGCAACTGAAAAAGGTCGATGTAATCGGTTTGCAAGCGCTTGAGCGCTGCGTCCACTGCCTGAATCAGATGAAAGCGCGATGAGCCGACGTTGTTCGGACCGTCGTCGAAACGGAAGGTCGCCTTGGTCGAGATGATCACCTTATCGCGCTTGCCCTTCAGCGCTTCGCCGAGCACCGACTCCGAAGCGCCGCGCGAATAGATGTCTGCGGTGTCGAACATCGTCACGCCCGCATCGAGGCAAATGTCGATGAGACGCCGTGCTTCATCGACGTCGGTCGAGCCCCACGCCTGAAAAAAATCACCCTTGCCGCCGAACGTGCCCGTGCCGAAACTCAGCACCGGCACCTTGAAACCGGATGCACCCAGATGTCTGTATTCCATTGATGAATCTCCGTGGCATAGCCGTCATTTAAACGGACGTTCAGTCTACGCCGGTCCACGCGAGCGCGTGGTCGGCGAGCGCTGCGCGCACGCTTTCCATCACACTGTCCCAATCGCCCAGCGACGGTTGCCTGAAGAGCCTTGCGCGTGGATACCAGGGCGTGTCGCTGCGCTCCAGCATCCAGCGCCAGCAGGTGTCGAAGCGGTTCCAGAATCCACACCGGCCTGTTCAGCGCGCCGGCGAGATGCGCGGTGGATGTGTCGACGGAAATCACCAGATCAAGGTTCGCGACGAGCGCTGCGGTGTCGGCGAAATCGTGCAGTTCGCCGGTGTGGTCAACGATATGCGCGGCGCATTCGCTGACAGACAATTGTTGCGCCGCCGGTCCTTTTTGCAGACTGAAGAACTGCACGTTGGCCACATTGAGAAGTGGCGCGAAGCGCGCGAATGTGAGCGAACGGCGCGCGTCGTTCTTGCGAAGCTCGGCCACGTGCGGGCGGTTCCCGCCGGCCCAGACGAGGCCGACCTTGAGGCGGCCTCGTGCATCGGCGTCGATACGCTCGCCCCATGCGCGCGCCGCAGCGGGCCCGGCAGAAAGATAAGGCGTGGACGACGGAATGCTGCCGGGCGACGTGCCGAGCGCGAGCGGCAAGCTCAACAGCGGACAGTGGCAATCGAACGGCGGCAGCGGTTCGCCCGCTTCGACGATCTGATCTGCGCCGTCGAGCGTGGACATCAGCCGCCGCAACTCAGGCTGCACTTCGAGTATGACCTTCGCGCCGAGCTTCGACACCATTGCCGCATAGCGGCAGAACTGCAGCGTGTCGCCCAGCCCTTGCTCGGCGTGCAACAGAATCGTCTTGCCGTCGAGCGAAAAGTCGCCGAGCCAAAGCGGTTGCGCGATGACGCGCCGGCTCGCCTTGATGCGGCTGCGCTCCCATCGCCATTCATACTTCCGCCAGCCCGCTTCGAGCTGCCCCAATTGCAGCAGACACAGCGCTTCGTTCCAGTGGGTCTCGGCGGCTTCGGGATTGAGCGCAAGCGCGCGCTGATAGCTGGCAAGCGCCTGCTCATGTTGCCCCTGATCGATCTGCGTAAGACCGAGGTTATTCCATGCGTCGACGAAGCCCGGCGCCAGTTCGAGCGCGCGCTGGTAGCTGCGCTCGGCTTCATACGGCTCGTTCATATCGGAAAGCGCATTGCCGCGATTGCTCCATGCTTCGGCGTAACCCGGATGCAGCGCAAGCGCACGGTCGCAGCTGGCCAATGCGTCGGCGGGACGGCCCAGATCGCGCAGCACGCACGCGCGGTTGTTCCAGGCCTGCGCGAAATCGGGGACGAGCGCGATCGCCCGGTCGAAGCTCGCGAGCGCGTCGAGCGGACGATCGAGGCCCGCCTGCGCGTTGCCGCGATTATTGAGCGCGTCGGGAAACTGCGGCTGCAAGGCGAGCGCGCGGTTCGCACTGGCCAACGCCTGATCGAAACGATGCAGCGCGTTCAACGCATACGCCAGGTTGGAATGAACCGCGGCCTGTTTCGGGTTGACCGCGAGCGCCCTCGCGAGCAGATCGACGCCCTCTTCGATGCGGCCGCTCTGCAACGCCAATGCGCCCAGCAGTTGCAGCGCGTCGAAATGGCGAGGCTTGAGCTCGAGAATCTCGCGATAAAGTTCCTGCGCCTCGGCCAATGCGCCGTTCTGTTGAAGCGCGACCGCTTGCCTAAGCATATGGTCCAACTGTTGCGCCAGATTGGCAGGCTTCTTCATGCGATGAATCCGGAAAAAACGCGCGCCGCGCCGCTTTGTCCCAGCGAAGCGGCACGCGTGCAGTGCTTTACTGCGCCGCCGACAGATGCTTGCGTTTGGCCAGTTCCTGCGCCATCGCGTAATGCTCCTGAATGGTCGGCAGCGCCTTTTTCGCCGCATCCTTTAATTGCGGATCGCGGCCCGAAGCGATTTCGGCCTGGAACGCCGACAATGCCTTCTGCTCGCCGGCGAGCGCGACCTGCTCGATATAAGCCTTGTCGAACTCGGCGCCACGCAGATTGTTGATGCTCGCGAGCACGGCAGTGTCAGGGTCGTTCTTCGGCACGTCGACGCCGCGCGGGCTCGCCGCGCGGAGCGCGTCCGAGATCTTAGCGTTATCGGTCGAGACGCGCTCGGCGAATGCCTTGACGTCGCGGTCCGTGGAACGTGAGGTGGCGATGCGCGCGGCATCGCGTTGAGTGGCGACGGCCTTGGTGCCGTCGGCAATGAACGTCTGGTCGGCAGCATGCAGACGGCCCGCGTCCGCTGCGGCGGGGGCCGGCGCCGTCTGGGCGCTGGCGGCCGTGGCGACGGTCAGCAGGCTCGCCATAGTGGCGCTGACGATAGTGGCGAGAGGCAAGCGGATCATACGTTCTCCTTGGATTGAAAGCGAAACGGCAACGGAGCACGGGGCGCCGCGTGGCACCGCCGTCCATCGCGGGAGATTCTAGAAGCGCGCCCCGGCGCGGTGTGATACGACGCTGTGGCTTGTGTAACGGCAGGTAACCTTCACACGAATGACGCCATCTCGTGAATGAGATCAGGTGGCTCACCCAGGGATTGCCAGCAGAAATCCGGCAAAGCGCTGAATTTTTCGGCAAGCGCGCCGATAACAAAAAGTAAGAGGCGCGACGGCATCAATCCATGCAAGCGCGCCACGCACCGCAATCCTGGAGAGATTCGATGGCAGCAGATAACCGCGCGCACGACGAACGCAGCAACCTGACGAGTTCCAACAAATTCGAACTGCTGCTGTATCGGCTGGGCTCCGTCCCCGGCAGTGACGCGCATGAGCTTTACGGCATCAACGTGTTCAAGGTCCGCGAAATTTCGACGATGCCGCCGGTCACGCCGATCGCCGGTTCGTCGCCGTTCGTGATGGGCGCCGTCGACATTCGCGGGCAGATCATTCCCGTGATCGACTTGCCGCGGCTCATGGGCTGCGAGCCCACGCGCGGCCTGAATATCCTGCTCGTCACGGAATTCGCGCGCTCCACCCAGGCGTTCGCGGTCGAGGAAGTGGACGACATCGTGCGACTCGAGTGGAATCAGGTGCTCTCCGCGGAAGGCGCGGCGGGCGGCAACCTGGTGACGAGCATTGCGCGGATCGACGGCAATACGGGCGATTCGCGGCTCGCGCAGGTGATCGACGTCGAGCAGGTGTTGCGCGACGTATTCCCCTCGCAGCACCCGAGCGTGGACCCGACGTCCGTGGGCGATGCACTCGGCATTCGCCCGGGCGCGAAGATTCTTGCCGCCGACGACTCCGGTTTCGCCCGCAAGCTGATCGAGCAGGCATTGACCGCGATTGGCGCCGAATACGTGATGACCAAGACCGGCGAAGAGGCGTGGCAGACCTTGCAGCAAGTCGCCGACGAAGCACAGAGCAACGGCGCGCGCGTCAAGGACAGCATCGCGCTCGTTCTGACCGACCTCGAAATGCCCGAGATGGACGGCTTCATGCTGACCCGCCAGATCAAGGCCGACGAGCGCACCCGCGACATTCCGGTGATCATCCATTCGTCGTTGACCGGCGCGGCCAACGAAGCGCATGTGAAGAACGCCGGCGCGAACGGCTATGTCGCGAAGTTTCAGGCCAGTGAACTCGCCAGCGCGATACGCAGTGCACTGATGTCTGCCACAGAAGCCGCGGCCTGACGAAATCGCGCGAGTGCCGGGCGTTGCCCGGCACACGTCCTATCGGGACGCTTCGAGCGCAACCGAGAAGACCCGCCGGCCAGTTGCGACGCCCATGGTGTTGAGCATCCTGGGCGTATGGAAAGAGTCGAGCTTCGCGCGCTGTCCGGCGGTCCCGATGTCGAGTTGCGCCAGCACTTTGGCAACCACCGCGTACAGCACGCCGACATTGCCGTCCTCGATTTTTACGGCGATGCCGAGTGCACCTTGTGTGCCTTGTGCATCTTGTGCGCCCGCTTTCGACGTGTGCGCGGCAGTCTGACTCGATGCGCGCACGCCGATCCCATAACTGCCGTCTGCACCGAGCTTGCCGACGAGCGCGCCGCCAAACGCGTTCATCAATATCGTGCAGAAGCGGCCCTCGCCCCCGACCAGTTCCGGATAAGCCGTCATCGCGCGATAGATGCGCGCGAGTGCCGCTGTCCGCGTGTTGGGCGCTGCACCGGACGACGAAACCTCGTCCTGCGCCGCGGCCAGCTTCGCAAAGAGCCGTGCGAGACGATCGAGCGGAAATGCCGGCGTGGGCAGATTGCAACCGTCAGTGGCCCATTGCACGCCGTCGTCCGGCAAGTCGCAAACGTCGGCCACCGTGTGCTTCACGCGGATCTGCAACGGATGCTCCGGCTGTTCGTAACCGCTCAGCGCCGCGCCGATCGATCGCGCGCCGGCCAGCATGCCCGCATGTTTGCCCGAACAATTGCTGCACACGGCACCCGGTTTGAAATCGCGCTTGATCCAGTCGACATACACCGCATCGGACAGCGGCGGATGCCCGCCGCAGCGCAAGTCGCTTTCGCTCGCCTGCGCTTTGGCGAGCATCTGCCGCGCACGTTCGATATGACGCGGCTCGCTGCTGTGCGAGGCGCACATCAGCGCGAGGTCCGCATCGTCGAAACCGAAGCGCTCGAGCGCGCCCGTTTCCAGCACCGCCAGCGCTTGCGCAGGCTTGGCGGCGGAGCGGGCCAACGTCACGCGCGACGGGTCGCCGAACGAATACAGCAGGCGGCCATTCGAATCGACGACCGCAACATGCGCGCGGTGCGTGTTCTCTACCGAATCGCCGCGATAGACGGTCGCCGCAATCGGCCCGGCCGTGTGCAAAGTCATGCCCGTTCTCCTCGTGATCGCGCAAATCGTTGCGCTGGCAATCAAGCGTTGTGCGCCACGATTCTACGTAACGGGCGCACGGGCATCAATTGCACGCGATCAGTCCGGCATGACACGCTGTCTCAGCGCGAGACTACCGCGCCGCGCTCGCTCACGACTTCGCCGCGCTGAAACACATACGCGAGACGCTCGCCCTGCCCGGTCAGCGTGCCGATATCGTCGAGCGGATTGCCGTCGACCACCAGCACATCCGCCACCGCGCCCGCTTCGATTGCGCCCAGCTTGCCTTCTTGCGCAACGATCTCAGCGGCGATCGTGGTTGCTGAGCGCAGCGCTTCGAGATTGCCGAGCACTTCTGCGCGAATGCGCAGTTCGTCGCTCTGGAACGTGTGCATTTCGCCGAGCAGGTCGGAGCCGAAACCCATCGGCACGCCAGCGTTCGCGTAGATCTGCAGCGAATCGCGTCCTGCTTGCCGCACGGTTTCGACCTTCGCGATCGAATCGGGCGGCAACCCGTAGTCGGCGCCGTGCTTCGCAAGCGCGTCGTAGGTGACGAGCGTCGGCACGACAAACGCGCCATGTTCGCGCATCAGTTTGGCGGCGGCTTCGTCCACCAGATTGCCGTGCTCGATAGTGCGCACGCCGCAGCGAATCGCGCGCGAAATCGCGCGGCCGGTGTATGCATGCGCCATCACATAGGTGTTTGCAGCTTGCGCTTCGGCGACGATCGCGCGGATTTCGTCCTCGGAATACTGCGTGTTGCCGATCGGATCGGTTGGCGATGCCACGCCGCCCGATGCCATGATCTTGATCTGCGTCGCGCCCTTCTGGATTTCTTCGCGGACGGCGAGACGCACGGCATCCACGCCGTCCACTACGCGCGCAATTGCGCCGGCGCGAAAACAGCACGAACACGGCTCCAGCATATCGCCGCGCGGACGGAAATCGCCGTGGCCGCCCGTCTGCGAAAGCGCCTTGCCGGATGGGAAAATGCGCGGCCCCGGAACCAGGCCGTTTTCGAGCGCCTGCGTCAAACCCCAATCCGCGCCGCCCGCATCGCGCACGGTCGTGAAGCCGCGGCCGAGCATCGCCTTCAGGATCGGCAGCGCGCGGATCGCCGTCAGGATGTTGGGCTGCGTTGCGTTCGCTCCGAGATTCGCGCGCGAAGCGAGCACATGTACGTGACAATCGATGAGACCTGGCATCACCGTCTTGCCGCGCGCGTCGATCACGCGTGCGTTCGGCAGATCGACGGGACGATCGGTGACTTCGACGATATGGCCGTTCTCGATCACGACATGATGATGTTCGAGCAGAATGCCCTGCTTGAGATCGAGTACATTGCCGCCGTTGATTACCGTAATGCTCATGGGAATTGTCCTGACTTGCTGACTTGCTTACTTGATAAGAAATCCGTGCGGCCGGAAGCGCGCCGCACGCGCTGCCCGATTCAGTGCCGCTGCGGATCGCGCACGAAGAACGTGCCCGTCAGGCTGATCGCGGCGGCGATCATCACGTAGAACGCGGGTGCCATGTTGCTGCCTGTCGACGCAATCAGCCACGTAATGAAGAACGGTGCGAAGCCGCCGAAGATCGTCACAGCGAAGTTGTAGGCGACCGACAGGCCCGTGGAGAGCACCTTGGTCGGAAACAGTTCCGAGAACGCCGCGAGAATGGGTCCGGTGTATGCAGCGATCAGCAGACCGAACACGCCTTGAAAAACCATCAGCGAAGCGAGGCCCGGCGCCCGGTTGATGTAGGCGAACATCGGCCAGGCCAGCATGAGAATCAGCACGGCGGCTCCCGACAGGAAACGGCGGCGCCCGTAGCGGTCAGCGAGTTTGCCCACCACCGGAGCAAAACACATGATCATCGAACCGCCGAACATGCCCGCGAGAAATCCCGTGGATTGCGGCAGATGCAACGTGCGGACCGAATACGTCGGCATGTAGAACAGCAGAACGTAGGTGCAAACGGTCCACAGAATCACCATCGAAAAGCTCGCGAAGGTTTCTCGCGGGAAGCGGCGGAACACTTCGGCGAGCGGCGAATCGTCTTTCGCTTCGTCGGCCACTGCGCTGAAGGCAGGCGTTTCGTCCATGCGGCTGCGAATGAAATAGCCGACGGGTCCGATCAGCATGCCGATCAGAAACGGCATTCTCCAACCCCACGAATGAAGCGCTTCGGTGCTCAGACTGCTGGTCACGAACGTGCCGACCGCTGCGCCCAATAGCACCGCAAAGCCGATGCTCGACTGAATCCAGCTCGAGTAGTACGCGCGCTTGTTAGCGGGCGCGTACTCGGTGAGAAACGCCGTCGCGCTGCCCATCTCGCCGCCCGCCGAAAACCCTTGCAGCAATCGCGCGATCACGATCAGTACGGGTGCCCACAGGCCGATCTGCTGATAAGTCGGCGCAATGCCGATGAGCGCCGTGCCGCCCGCCATCAGCAGAATGGTCAGCGACAGCGCAGCCTTGCGCCCGACCTTGTCCGCATACACGCCGAGCACGATGCCGCCCACCGGACGCATGAAAAAGCCCACGCCGAACGTGGCGACGGCAAGCAGAAGCGAGGTCAGGTCATTGCCGGTCGGAAAGAACAGCTTCGCGATAATGACCGCGAAAAAGCTGTAGACGGTGAAGTCGAACCATTCGAGCCCGTTGCCGAGCACGGTCGCGATAATGGCGTGCCGCCGCTGGCGCGCGAGCGTGTCCACGGAGAGCGGTACGTTGGATGAAAGCGTTCCTTGCATGGTCTCTTTCCTCATCTGGCTGCCTGTCAGGCAAAGTGTCGGCAACGCGCCACGCCGTCCTCGCGGCGCTTTTGCATGCATAACGCCGATCGTAGAGAGACCTGAATTGTTTTCGAAACGAAAGATTCGCATGCACGCATGCGTGCAGCGCATGCGAAGCCGTTCAGGCCGCCGCCCTGCCCGTCTGCGCTTCGGCCTGCTCGAAGAGCCACCGCGTGAACACGCGCGCGGCCTGGTTCTGTGAGCGGTCGTTCGGCGACACCACATAGTAGCCGCCGCCGTGACTTGCGGATGCGTGGGTGGCGCGCACCAGCAGCCCTTCTTCGAGACATCGGTCGATCATGTGCCGCCAGCCGAGCACGACGCCCTGACCGAGAATCGCCATTTGCACGAGTTGCGGATAGTGATTGACCATGACCGCCTGCGGCGCAACAGGCATTTGCACGCCGTTGATGCGAAACCATTCCGGCCACGACATCCATTGGCGCTGACCGTCTTCCTGAATCAGCAGCGTTTCCTGAGCAAGATCGGCGGGCTCGAGCACGCGGCCTGCGAGATAGGCGGGCGAACAGACCGGGTACACCTCCTCGTCGAAAATGCGGCGGGCGGTGTAATGCGGCTCGGCATGCTGGCGGATGTAGTAGAGACCCACATCGAATTCGGCGGGCGACATCGACGCGAGTCCGTCGCGCACGATCATTCTGATTTTCACGTTCGGGTAAGCGGCACGAAACGCACCGAGCCGCGGCGTCAGCCACAACACGGCGACGCCCGACGAACACGCGATGGTCAGTTCCTGGTCGCCGTAACGCTTCATGACGTCGAGCGTCGCTTCGGAACAGTTCGCGAGCAGCCATTGCACGCGCTTTGCGTAACCCTCGCCGGCGATGGTCAGACGCAATGCGCGATGCTCACGGACGAACAGCGACCGGCCGAGAAATTCCTCGAGTTGCTGGATTTGCCGGCTGACCGCGCTTTGCGTCAGATGCAACTCCGCGGCGGCCTTGGTGAAGCTTGCGTGCCGCACGGCCGATTCGAACGCGACCAGACATTGGAGCGGTGGTAAGGGAGCAATGCGCATGATGAAAGGAGCCGAGTCGCGATCGCACCATGATAGCGGGTGCGGCTCAGGCTCAGATCACCGTCGGGCATCGTCTATCAAGCGCCAGAAGCAGCTGAAAGGCGCTTGAGTTCCGCTACTTGCGCTTCGAGATCCTTGATGCGCTCGTCACGCTCCTGCAACGCGGCGGCGACGTCCGCAGCCTCGAAACGCTGTGGAATGTGCTGAGGGCAATTGACGTCCCACGCATGCACGCTCATCACGATCACGCGTTCTCCGCGTGCCTTGTAACCTTGCGGCATGAGCTTCGCGAGCAGCGCGGGATCGTCGTCGATCACACGCGCTTCGCCCCATATCTTGATGCGCCGGCGATGCGCATAGTCCACGAGAAAGAGATGCACTTTCGGGTTGTCGGCCAGATTGCCGGACGTAATGTACTGACGATTGCCGGCGAAGTCGGCGAACGCAATCGTGTGGTCGTCGAGCACGTGCAGAAAACCCGCAGGGCCGCCGCGATGCTGGATATACGGTTGCCCTTCTGCGCTTGCGGTCGCGAAGAACACGCTGGTCTGCTGCTCGATGAAACGCGCGACGTCAGGCGTCAGCCGGGTTTGCCAGCCGTGCTCTTCTTCCATCCGGGCATACGCGTCGCGCGATCCGTTGCGGCTTTGCAATGCCTTGACGGTGGGCGTGAAAGCAATGTCGCTCGGATAACTGTTCGGTTGCGAGTCGAGGCGTGTCATGAAGCGGCTCCTTCGCGGGTCGTTCCGCAAGTAACACGTCAACCTTAACCGTTAAAGCTTTTCTGGAGAACCCGGCCGGATCGAGAACCGGGTTTCCATCAATTGAGAATAGCGCGCCGCTCAGTTGCTAGGCACCAGTTCTTCTTCGCGTTCGAGCGAACGCGTGTTCCTGAGTTCGGGGAAGAGCTTCATCCACAGCAAGGCAACCGTGATGGTTGCGATGCCGCCTACCAGTACGGCCGTTCGTGCGCCCCACCAGCCGGCCGTCACGCCGGACTCGAATTCGCCCAATTGATTCGACGTCCCGATGAAAAGCGAGTTGACGGCGCTCACGCGTCCGAGCATTTCATCCGGCGTGCGAAGCTGCACGAGCGACAGCCGCACGACCACGCTGATGGTGTCCGACGCGCCGAGCGCCATCAACGCAAGCAGCGAAACAATGAACTGATGCGACAGGCCGAACACGAGTGTCGCGATGCCGAACACGACCACGCCGCCGAACATGGCCGCGCCGGGCCGGTTGCGCAGCGGGAAATGTGCAAGCCAGATGGTCCCGGCGAGCGCGCCGATGGCCGTGCCCGAGCGCAACAGGCCAAGCCCGAGCGGCCCCGTATGCAGGAAGTCTCGCGCGAACACCGGCAGCAACGCCGTGGCACCGCCGAACAGCACCGCGAACAGATCGAGCGACAGCGCGCCCAATATGACCGGCTCCTTGCGAATGAACGCGATGCCGGAGAACACCGATTCGAGCGTGACAGGCGCGCGGCTTGCCGGCTTCGCGCGTAGCGGAATGCCCCACACGGCCGTCGCGGCGGCAGCGAAAGACAGCATGCATGCGAGATAAGCGGCGCCCGGCCCGATGCCGTAAAGCAGACCGCCGAGCGCGGGACCGGCGATCTGCGCGGTCTGGTTCGCCGAAGTGGCCCATGCCGTCGCTTTCGGCAACTGCGGGCGCGGCACGACGCCCGGCAGCAGCGAAGCGACCGCCGGCGACTCGAACGCGCGCGCCGCGCCCACGCATGCGGCCAGCGCATAGATGACCGGCGCGCTGATCCATCCGCCAAAGGTGCCGCACGCGAACAGCAATGCGGCGACGCTTTCGAGACTCTGACAAATCGCCGCGATCCGCCGACGATCGTAGCGGTCCGCAAAATGGCCGACCACGAGCGTGAGCAGGAACATTGGCAGGAATTGCGCGAGACCGACGAGGCCGAGCGCGAACGCGCTGTGCGTCAGCGCATAGATGTGCCACCCCATCGCGACCGCGAGCATCTGGAACGACAGCGACGAAAGAATCCGCGTGCACCAGAAGCGTTGAAACGCCGGTTGCTTCGGCAGGCTGACACTCGAGATATCGGTGGAGTCGTTGCGATCGTTGGAATCGGCGGGAACAGGAGGCATCGAGGTCGTCTTGTTTGATTGGGCTGGGCGCGGGCGGCAGCTAGTTTAGAGCAAGCATGCGGGTTCTGCTGACGCGGTAACCACCGGCGCAACGCTAGCGAGGCCGAGCCAATGCGGCCGCCTCACCGCTCTCCGCCTACCTAAGATTTTCAATGTTTTCATTTGATAACAATTCTCATTTACATTATTCTCTCGCATCATTAATGAAAACTGACGCCGCCGGACACTCCCGACCGATTTGGTGCGGGCGTGCCGCGTCGTCCGAACCATCCATGCGCTTCGTAAAAACTTCTGCACTACCAGGCCGCTATCGCCGGTCCGGCATCGGCTTGCCGCTTTCGATGATGATGTACATGGTGACCGCGCCAGCCGCGATGGCCGCCGCTTCCTCCGACGCCGCGAGCGCCCAGCCCGCCGCTTCGTCGGAATTGCCGGCGGTCGCCGTGCAAGGCACAGCGCTCGCCGACCCGACCGTCGGCTATCGTCCGCGCACGAGCGAAACGGCGAGCGGCATCGCGACGAAGATCAGCGACATTCCGCAGTCCGTCGCGGTAGTGAGTTCGAGCGTGATGCAGGACCAGCAGGCGCGCACACTCGACGACGTACTGAGTAACGTAAGCGGGATCACGCAGACCAACACGCTTGGCGGCACGCGCGACGCGTTCATCAAACGCGGCTTCGGCTCGAACGACGACGGCTCGATCCTCGTCGACGGAATCCGCTCGCCGAGCTTGCACAACTATCTGGCGACGATCGACCGTGTCGAAGTTCTCAAAGGCCCCGCCTCGCTGCTCTACGGCATTCAGGAGCCGGGCGGCGTCATCAACCTGATCACGCGCAAACCGGAGGACACCTTCCACGGCTCCGTCTCGGCGAATTACACGAGCCATCGCGGCAGCGGTACGGGCTTCGACCTGACCGGGCCCATCGGCCAGCCGGGACAGGTCGCGGGCGGCACGCTCGCCTTTCGCCTGACCGGGGAATACAACACGGCGCGCTACTGGCGCAGCTTCGGACGTCAGCGCGATTCGCTGATCGCACCGTCGCTCTCATGGCATGACGCCAATACATCGATCGACGTGAGCTACCAGTACGTCGATTACACGACGCCCTTCGACCGGGGCACCGTGCTCGTCAACGGCCATCTCGACGATGCACTGCGCTACACGCGCTACGAGGAACCCTGGGCGCAAAGCTCGGGCGAGCAGGAAACGCTGCGGGCGAAGATCGAACATCGCTTCTCGGACGAGTGGCGCGTGCGCGCGACTTACGGATGGAGCCGCGACCGCTACGACCAGTACATCACGCGCGCGACGGCGTTCAACAGCAGGACCGGCATCATGAGCCGCACGTCGGATGCGAATCTGCAGCGCAACGACTCCGACGAGATCGCCACCGTGGGCGCGATCGGCAATCTGAATCTCGCAGGCATGCGTCACGAGGTCTATGTGGGCGGCGAATACGAACGGCAGCGCAGCTTTCGGGGCGACACGATTCGCGGCAAGGCAGTGTCCGGCTTCGATCTGTACGAGCCTGTCTATGGAATGCTCGCTGCGGGCGGCACGCCGAGCGCGGCGCAAAGCGATAGCCTGTCGAAGGTCCACACCTACTCGGTCGTCACACAGGACACCGTTCATCTGACCGACAGGCTGATCGCCGTAGGCGGCGTGCGCTGGGAGAACTGGCAGCAACTATCGGGCGTGGGCCGTCCGTTCGTGATCGCCGATCACTCGCATGGACAGGTTTGGCTGCCGCAATTCGGCCTCGTGTACCGGCTGACGCCGGCACTTTCCGCGTATGCGAACTTCAGCAAGTCGTTCGTGCCGAACGTCGCCACACAAGTGAACGAGCCGCTCGCGCCGGAGCATGGACGCGTGTTCGAAACCGGGCTGAAGTTCGACTCGCACGGTATCACCGGCACGCTCGCGGTGTATCAGATCGACAAGCAGAACGTCGCGGTAACCGTCGGCGATACGACCGAGACAGTGGGCAGCGCGAGGTCGCGCGGTGTCGAACTGGACGTTGCCGGACGGCTCACGCAGCACGTCAGCGTGATCGGCAGCTATGCGTATACGAACGCGACGGACCGCGACGACGGCACGCGTCTCGTGAACGCGGCGCGTCATACGGGCAGTCTCTTCGCCGTCTACGACACGATGCTGCCCTACCTGCCGGGACAATGGCGCTTTGGCGGCGGTGCGCGGCTCGTAAGCAAGCGGCCGGGCGATACGGCAAATAGCTTCACGCTGCCGGGCTATGTGGTCGCCGACCTGTTCGCCGCGTACGACACGAAGATCGGCAAGATTCCCACGCATGTGCAACTGAACGTGAAGAACGTGTTCGACAAAACGTACTATCCGTCGAGCAACAGCAATCTGATCATCGCCGTCGGCGAGTCGCGGCTCGTGATGCTCAATACGACGTTTTCGTTCTAAGGCGGCGTTCGACGCGATTCGCGAGGTCGCGCAGATCGCGCGCGGACGTCGCACAAAAAGTCAGGGAGCCATCGGCTCCCTGACTTCGTCCCCGCTTTCAGCAGGATCGGCCTAACTGGATCGATGCATCAACGACGCAACAGCCACATCAGATAAGGGCCGCCCAGAAGCGTCGCGATCACGCCCGCCGGCATCTGTTGCGGGAAGATCATGTTGCGCCCGAGCCAGTCCGACAGCACCATCAGCAAGCCGCCAATGAGCGCCGCGACGAGCATCTGCGAACGCGCGCGCGGAAAGCCGAGCAGCCGCGCGAGATGCGGCGCCATCAGGCCGACGAACGACATCGGGCCGATCACGACCGTTGCTCCCGCCGTGAGGATCGCGGCGACCGCGAGCAGCAGCAGCCGCGCGCGCTGTGCGCCGACGCCGAGCGCATCCGCCACGTTGGCGCCGAGCGGCAGGATTTCCAGCCAACGCGCGCCGAGATACGCGACGAGCACGGCGGCGACCGTACACACGCCAACGGCGATGGCCGTCGCGGGCACGATGAGATAGGTCGAGCCGTACTGCAGCGGACGCAGCAGGTTCGCATAAGCACCGCCGCTCGCGGTCGCGAGCATGATGACTGCTTGCGCGAACGCGCTGATCGCGATGCCCGCGAGTAACACGTGCTCGGGCGCGAAACCGCTGCGGCGCCCAAGCGTGACGATCGTCAGCAGGCAAACGAGTGCACCGGCCGCCGATCCGGCGAGCAGCACGGGCGTCGACGGCTCCGTCGCGACGACCGCGGCCACCAGCATGCCGAGCATCGCGCCACCGCTGACGCCGAGCAAGTCGGGGCTCGCCATAGGATTGCCGGTCACGCGCTGCAGGATCGTGCCCGCGAGTGCGACCATCACGCCGGCCCCGAGCGAAGCGGTCAGCCGCGGCACGCGCCAGAACCAGACGTCGCTCCAATGTCGCGCGTCCGTCCATTGCCAGCCGTGCATCGTCACCGAAAAGCACAGCGAGATGACAACCGCGGCAACGAGCAGCCCGCCGAGCAGCAGCACTGGCACGCGCAACGCGCGGCGCGGGGCTGCGCGTTCCGCCGATGCTGGACGCGGCGCGTCGACGTGCAGACGCCGCAGCATCCACAGCAGCAGCGGGCCGCCGCAGAGGGCCACCGCGGCGCCGGTCGGCAGCAATTCGCCGAGCACGCCTGGCAAGCTCTGCACGGCCTGGTCGGCGATTGCGAGCAACAGCGCGCCGACGAGCGGCGCCCACAGCAACTGGTCGCGCAGCCGACGCGCGCCCATCAGTCGCGCGAGCACCGGACCGCCGAGCCCGATGAAGCCGATCACGCCGACCGCGCTCGCGACGAACGCGCTCAGGATCACCGCGATGGCGAGCGCGACGGGCCGCGTCCATGCGAGCGACATACCGAGCTGGCTCGCGCTGCCGTCGTCGAGAGAAAACAGGGTGAGCGGACGCACAAGTAGCGCCGCAGCCGCACCGCAGGCGAGCACGCGCGGCAGCAGCCAGACGACGCCCGCCCAGCCGTTCTGCACGAGCGACCCGCCGCCCCAGATGAAAACGGATGTGAGCGAACGCTCGAACACGATAGTTAGGATGACGGACAGTGCACCGCAATACAGGTTCACGATCATTCCGGCCAGCACGATCGACACGGCGGCGAAGCCTTTGCGCCAGGTCATCGCCATGGTTGCCAGCATTGCGAGTGCGGCGCCGGTCAGCGCAACCGTGAAACGCATGTCGGCGACGAGCGCGGGCGCGACGACCGCGGCGATCGTCAGGGCGAGATAGGCGCCCGCCGACACGCCGAGCGTGAGCGGTTCAGCAAGCGGATTGCGCAATACCTGCTGGAACACGACACCCGCGAGCGACAACGCCGCACCGGCGATCAACGCAATGGCGACGCGCGGCAACCAGCCATAACGCACGACGAGTTGCGGCAGCGTTGCGTCGGCGCCGGACAGCACGACGCCTGGCCATTGCGCGACCGGCAGCCGCGCCGATAGCGTGTGATAAACGAGCCACGCGGCCAGCATCAGCAGCAACGCGGGCAGCCGCCAGGCGCGAGGGGCGGCGAAGGCGACGGTCGCCGTCGGGCGGTTCATGTGTTGACTCCTTGCAGCGCGTTCGCGAGGCTGTCGGCAAAACGCATCGACGCAACGACGCCGCCGAGCGCGGGCAACGGTCCGATATGCTGCACGCGGTTTTGCCTCACGAACGGCAACGCGCTCCATAGTGGGCTTCGCGCAAGTTGCGCGGCGACGCCGGGCGGCACGCCGATCGTGACGACTTGCGCATCGGTGTGCGCCGCGAGCGCACCGAGGTCCGCTTCGGTCATGCCTTGCGGATCGGCCATGCCCTGCCACGCATTGTCGATCCCGAGCGCGCCGAGCACGCCGCCGAACAGACTGTTCTTGCCGAACACGGCGATATGGCGGTCGTCGATTGGGCGTAGTAGATAGAGCGGGCGTCCGGTCGCGCGAAAGGCCGCGAGACGCGCGGACGCGTCGGCAAGCGCGGCGTCGGCGCGTGCGAACAGCGCATTGGCCGCGGCCTCGCGTCCTAGCGCGCCGGCCAGCTTTCGGGTCGCGGCATGAACCGCCGGATAGACGTCGATGCCGGGTCCGAACAGTTGCACCGTCAACGTCGGCGCGATCCGTTCGAGCAACGCGCGCAGCGGCGCATGCCATGGCGTGATGACGATAAGCTCCGGTTTCAGCGACTCCAGCACCTCGAAATTGGGCTGATACAGCAAGCCCGTGTCGACGACGGAAGACGGCAACGGTGGAACGCCGTCGAGCTTTGCATACCACGTGGGACGCGAAACGCCGGCCGGCACTACGCCGAGCGACAGCACGACTTCCGTCAGCGGCCAGTCGAGTACCACGACGCGCGGGTTCGAAGCGACAGCGGCACCTGCAGCCGCGTGCGCACCTGAACTCGCCGCATCCGGACGCGCGGCCGCCTCGCGGGCGAACGGAGCGCCCGATGCCGCGAGCGCCGCCGCGCCCAAACCAGCGAGCGCGAGGCGCCGCCTGCCGTTAAAGCGCAGACGTTCCGTCATGACAACGCATGCAGTGAGCCGTCGGCGCCACCCTTCGTCATGGCCATCACCATTGGTAGCGCGCCGTTCCGAGCACCGTACGGCTCGCGCCCCAGTAGCAAACCGACGCGGTCGTGCAGTACGAGATGTACTCGCGGTCGAACACGTTGTTAAGGTTCAGCGACAGACGCCAGTTCTGGATGTCGTAATGCGCACCCAGGTCGACGAGCACGCGCCCCGGCACCGTGAACGTGTTGGCTGCGTCGCCCGCCGAACTGCTCATATAGCGCACGCCCGAGCCGAGGCCGAAGTTGCGCAGCGGCCCGCGGTGGAACGTGTAATCCGCCCACAGCGAAGCGGTGTTACGAGGCGCGATCGTCGGGCGCTTGTTCAGGCTGCTAGCCGTCGTCGTGTTCGTCACTTCCTGATTCAGGTACGTGTACGACGCGATCACCTTCACATCTGCGGTGACGTTCGCGTGCGCTTCCAGTTCGACGCCGCGCGAGCGGATCTGACCGGTTTGTATCGTGCTGCCCAGATGGTTCGGATCGCTTACCGACACGTTGTCCTGTGTGAGAGTGAACGCGGCGACGGAGAAGTAGCCGTCGAACCACTTCGGCTGATAACGCACGCCGGCTTCGACCTGCCGGCCCTTGGTCGGCGCGAACGGCGCGCCCGAGTAGGTCGCGCCGAGCACCGGCTGGAACGAACGCGAATAGCTGATGTACGGCGCAATGCCGTTTTCGAACTCGTACGCGAGACCGGCGCGCCAGGTGAACGCGTGATCGTTCGTGTGGTACGTCGTGCCGGTTCCGGTGGTGAGCAACGTGGTCTGCTGGTTGCCCCCTGTCCAGTCCTCACGAACGCCGAACGTCAGCACCCAGTTGCGCCAGCGCGCCTCGTCCTGCGCATAGACGCCGACCGTGCTCAACGAATAGTCGAGGCGCGTATTCGCTTGCTGTGTCGGCAGCGACGAGAAGTTCGGGTTGTACAGATCGACCGTGCCGAGGACGGAATTACCCTCGGTGTCGCCCAGCATCGAGCGCTGATAGTCGAGACCGAACAGCATCGTGTGCTGAACGGCGCCCGTCGTCACCTTGGCCTGTGCGTGCGTGTCGACCTCGAACTGCGTGTAGTGCTCGTTATCGACGTTGCCCCACATCGACACCGTACGCTGATTGCTCCCGAGCGCGCTCGTCACCGACGTCTGGTAGTAATGCTGGTCGATGTGCAGATAGCGCAGATTCTGCGACACGCTGAGTTTGTCGTTGATCGCATGATCGAACTGATAACCGAACCAGTACTGGGTGCGGTGCATGCCGTCGCGATCCGGGTCGCCGAAATATTTGTCCGGCCCAAGTTGACCATTTGGATTACTGAACAATGTCGCGCCTGCCGGAACCGGATTGAACAGTCCACCGTTCGGGTCGCGCTGAAAACTGCCCTGCAGCGTGAACGTGGTGTCGCGGTTCGGGCGGATCGTGACCGACGGCGCGATGGCAAGCCGCTGGTCCTTGATCGCGCTGACTTGCGTCTCGGCGGTGCGGGCGACGCCTGTCAGCCGGTACAGCACGGTGCCATTCTTGTCGACGGGACCGCTAAAATCGAAACCCAACTGATAGTTGTTGTGGTTGCCGATCTGCATCATGAGTTCGTGATACGGCTGCTCCGTCGGCAACTTGCTCACGTAGTTGACGAGACCGCCCGGGCTGCCCTGCCCATAGAGCACTGAGGCCGGACCATGGAGCACGTCGATGCGCTCCATGAAATATGGGTCGATGCGCGGCGTCGCGAAGCGCGGCGACTGGTACAGATGCAAGCCGTCCAGATACGAGTCGAGCGCAAAACCCCGGCCGTAAAGCTGATCGGCACGAATGTCGGTGCCGTCCTGCGAATACACGCCCGGTGTGTAGCGCAACGCCTGATCGACGGTCTGCGCGCCCTGATCGTCCATCTGCTGACGCGTTACGACCGATACGCTCTGCGGATTCGTGAGCAACGCGGAATCCGTCTTGGTTCCCGTCATGGAACGTTTGGCCACGTAGCCGACGCCTGGCCCAAGCGGATCCTCAGCAGAACTGCGCACCTGAACCGCGGGCAATTCCTTCGAGGCCTCCGCGCCCGAGGCCGCGGCCAGCGACCCTTGTGCGTGCGCGCCGAACCCGGCAACGCCCAGCATCAGCGCGACGTATATCGGTCGCAGGTGCGGCAAGCCGCGCTCCCGTTTAGAACCGCTTTTCCCTGCCTGCTCTACCTTCATTCTTCTTGTTTCCCCATTCTTGTATCCCCGAGTCAGGGGCGGCGTCCCGCGCCGCTCCTGGTGCGTGACGATTCTCTCAAGACAAGATGCTAATGTAAACAATAATCGTTCGCATTCAATGTGAATAAATCGTCGCGGCGAAGCGACAACGGCGCTCGTCGGATAGTCCTGCAGGTCGTGCGGCGGACCTTGCAAAACGCCGACTGCTCAGGCGTCGCCGTGCAAGGACGCTGATGGGTCTCCGTTTCGTGGAAGCGGCTGTCCGAACCACTGCGCAAGCTGCGCCGCGAGAAGCGGATGGTGGACGATGCTGGAATGAGTCGCGTCAATGTCGAACTCGTGCAGCCGGCCGCGCGTGCGGTCCGCCCATGCCATCCGGCGTCGCGGGTCGGCTACGCGCCGAGCGCGCCACACGTGCAGATCGCAGGCGACGCGCGGCAGTTCATGCCGGGACATCAAGTCCGCGTGCATGGAATCGACGGCAAGCGCTTTGCCGAGCAGCGACGGCTCCGCCCCGTCGAGCAACGCGAGTTCGGGCGCAGCCACGGAGCCTTCGTCGACTATGGGCGCAGCGCCGTCTACGCGATGCGTCGCCGTATCGACGATACCGACGAACGACGCGCGCACGCCGCGCCGCTCGAAATGATCCGCAATGGCGATCGCAAGCCGCCCGCCGAACGACCATCCGAGCAACGCGTAGTCGCCGTGCGGCTGCAGCGTTTCGATGCGCTGTGCGTAGTGCGCGGCGAGGGCTTCGAAGGTGTCGCCTTCCCATGGCTCGCCACGCAGCGCCGGCGCCTGCATCGCGATCAGGGTCACGCGGCCATTGAGCGCTTGCGCAAGCGTGCGATATTCGCCGACCATGCCGTAGCCCGGATGCAGACAGAACAGCGTGGCGGGCGCACCGAGCGCGTTCAACGGCACGACCGGGGATGACACGGCGCACGCCCGCGCGTTCGCGTCTTGCGGCCGACGTCGCGCGAACCAGCCAGCGAGCGCGTCGTCGGACGGCACCGGCAGACTGGCCTCATAGACCGCACGCGCAGCCCAGCTTGCAGCGACGGCGTCGCGCCTTGCAAGCGTCTCGAGCGACTCCGGAGCTGCCCTCAGCGGAGCGGACATCTGCGGCTGCGACGTGGCTGTGCGCAAATGGGCCAGCAGTTCGTCGAGAGCGGACTCGAATGACGCGAAGAGTTCCTCCGCGAGCTCATCGGACAGGAACTGCGGCGCGTAGCCCCAGTTGAACGTCAGCGAGTTGCCTGCAATCCAGCCATTGATATCGAGCGCGCGATCGGGAATCCGCGCATGCGGCGCGATGGCGTCTCCCGACGATTCAGGCGCGAAGCCAAAGCGGCTTTCGCCGTCGAACGTTTGATCGAAGCGGCCCAGGTAGTTAAAGCCGATTTCCGGTGATGGCAGCGCGCGCAGCGCTGACTGGCTGGCTGCGTCGGCGCAACAGGCCAGCAGGCCCCAGCCGAGGCCGCGCAGCGGTACCGCGGCAAGGCGCTCGCGCACGCGCAGCAGCGAGTCAGCGGAGTCCATGCCGCGCGGTAACGCGAGCGGGTATTGAGTGGTGAACCACCCAACCGTTCGGCTGAGGTCTGCGCCTTCAATCACGTCTTCGCGACCGTGGCCCTCCAGTTCGACCAGCACTTCGTCACGCGCGACGGTATCGCCGATGGCCCGAGCGAGCGCGGCAAGCAGCACTTCATCGACACGCATTTTGTAGGCGCGCGGCGCTTCGCGCAGCAACTCGGCGGTCATGTCGGGCGATAGTTTTTTCAGCAGCGTCTTTTGCGGTTGGGGATGCGAAGAAAGCGGCGGGAACAGCGGGCCGGCGCGCAACGCCGGCGCGTCGAGTGAAGTTTGCCACCACGCGAGTTCACTGACGCGCTCCGATGATTCGGCATACTGATTGATTGCGCGCACCCAGGCGCGCCATGACATCGACGGCGCCGGCAGTGCGATGGGTTCGTCGCGTTCGGCCTGTTCATAGGCGGTTTGCAGTTCTTCGAGGAGCACGCGCCAGGAGACGCCGTCCACCGCCAGGTGATGGATCGCGATCAGTACGCGCGTTTCGTCGGGCGTCTCGAAGTGGCCTATGCGCCAGACCGGACCGTGTTCGATGTTCAGACTCGACTGGATGCGGTCGCAGGCCGCTGTCAGCCCGGCAAGCGAGGCGAGGTGGTCGTGGTGGACTACCGCTGTGCTAGCTGAGTGTGATGGTTGTGAGGTCTGCAGCGGTTCTGATGTCCGCGATGCCTGTGCTTCCTCTGACGCGTCTGATGCGTTTGATGCTTGCGAAGCATTCGGGGCTCGCTCTGCCTCTGACGTCCCGGCTGCTTTCACCGCCACCTGCTTCCACTCCCCCGCCTCCTTCACGAACCGCAGCCGCAACGCGTCATGCCGCGCCTCCAGCGCCGCCACCGCGCGCTCCAGCGCCGCCGGCACCAGCCGCCCTTTCACCTTCAGCAGCACCGCCTGGTTCCAGTGCGATTCCCCTTGCGGATAGCGCTCGAAGAAGAGCCGCTGGATCGGCGTCAAGGGCAGCGCCGCGCCGTCGTCGAATTCCTCTACTGCGCCCGTGTCCAGCCGCTGTGCGCGTTGCGCGAGCCCCGCGACCGTCGGATGCTCGAACACCTGCCGCGGCGTCAGCCGCCAGCCCGCCTCGCGTGCCCGCGCGATGATCTGCAGGCTCTGGATCGAGTCGCCGCCCGCTTCGAAGAAGTTGTCCGTCACACCGAGGTCATCGCGCCCGAGCACGGCCGCCCAGATCGACAGCAGCGCCGCTTCGACCTCGTTCGACGGCGCCACCCGTTCGATCGACCCCGCCTGCGGCGCGGGCAGCGACGCCCGGTCGAGCTTGCCGTTGGGCATCCACGGCAACCGTGCGAGCACCGTTATCGACGACGGCACCATGTAGCCCGGCAGCTTCTGCTCCAGTTCGCGTTGCAGACGTTGCGCGTCGAGCGGCGGCAAGGCTGCTGCATCGGACTGCCCCGCCACATACGCCGCGAGCCGCTGCTTCTGCGCCTCGCCCACCACGATCACCGCGGCTTCGCGCACGCCCTCGCACTG
>NZ_JAVDVL010000012.1:0-230102 GCF_031456815.1 Paraburkholderia strydomiana | reverse complement strand
CGGTCGCTCACTCAACGTACTGACGAAGTGTTCAACCATCTCTCGATGACCAAACCTTCCTTTCATTACTGTGTGAGACTTGATACTTTCGCTTTATGTGAATCCGGAGATCCACCCGCGTCGCGCATCAAGCGCCCACACTTATCGGCTGTTAGTTTTTAAAGATCATTCGTGAAGAAGCTCTGCTTTCTTCGCGTCCGTCATCAAACGGGAGGCGAATTATGCGATGCAGCCCGCAGCCCGTCAACCCCTCATCTGCAATTATTTTCAAAAAGTTGAGAAACGGAACGAGCAGTACTTTTCCGCGTACCTGCAAATAGTTAGGTATCCAACGCAATTTGCCGACCCGCCCCGACTACGAACACACGAAAGAACTGCCGCCGCCGTCTCGCATCAATTAAAGCTCTCTCGCCGGCCGCCGTTAAACTGGATATCCCGCCACTCAAACGATCGCTGCTCAATGGACGAATCAGCCGACCACCAAGTCCCGAATCCCGCGCCAGCAGCGCCTTCGTCGGCCCTCAGCGCCGACGCGGTACCGGTAGGCACACCGCTCGCATGGCCGATCGTCGATACAGACGGCTCGCTGCTTTTTGCAAGCGGCACAGTTCTCGCAACTGCCGACGAAAAAGCCTTTCTCTTCAAGCACTTCGAGCCGCGCCGCGGCGACCTGGCGGACGCGGCAGCACAGCCAGCAGCCGTAGCGGATACGCATGCCGAACCGCAAACACCGCTGACGCTCGCCGACATGCACGTCGAAATCGGTGCATTGGTTGGCGTACGCCTGCAAATGGGCAGCGGCGCGCCAATGCATCCATGCCGCATCATCGGTTTTGCGCCGAATCATTCGCTGTTCATCACTCCGCCGCTTCAGCAGGGGCGCATGCTTGCGCTCGGCCTCGGTGAAAACATCGACATCGTCGCGATTGCAAGTCAGGCGGTGTTCCGATTCGTATGCACCGTCGAAGCCATCTGCCGCTCTCCGTTCGATTACGTGGTCCTATCCCGCCCAGGCCCAATCCGGCGTCTGCGCGAACGCAAGTCGATACGCGTTGAAACGCATTTCGCGGTGCGCTTCGGCATCGGCGAAACCGGGGACACGTACGACGGTCTCGGCGTAGCGAAGAGCCTCAGCGCGCTTGGCATGTCGCTGATGGCGCCGTGGACCCTGGGTGCCGTCGGCGACCGGTTGCGCGTGGCTTTCCGGCTCGGATCGGTGGAGATGGACACAGAGATACAGACCACGGCCGTGATCCGAAACCTGCAGAAGAGCACTGGCGCTGACACTTCTTCGGTACATGGACTCGAATTCGATCAACTCGAACCGGCCCAGCAGATAGCGTTGAAAGTGTTCGTGTTCGATCGTCAGGACGACGTGCAGCAGTGGTCGCACGGCTTCAAATGAACCCGCGGCAAGCAGTGCGCGAAGCGCGCTTGCCTATCAACCAATCAGTTCTTCCGGCGTGACGCGGCGTGCGCCCCAGGCGCTCGCCATCCGCTCGCAGCGGCCGAGCCGTATCGCGCCACGCTCGAAGTCGACGAATACGACTTCGTCTGCATCCAGGGGACGCGTCGCTTGATCGGTCGTGCGGCCGTCGGTCAGAACCCAAAGCCAGCGCTGTTGCGCCGGGTTGCGGCGCGCGCTGCGCCCGAGCAACTGCGTTGCCTGTCGAATGCCCGCTGCGAACGGCGTCCCGCCGCCACCGCCGACGGGCTCAAGCCAACGCTCGTTCCACCAGCGCGGCACTGCGGGGCCAAAGCGCAGGTCTGCGCCGGCTCCGCCGAAGCAAATCAGCGCAGCCTCGGCACGCATTGCACTCGCGCGATCGAACAGCGCAATCAGCAGACCTTTCGCAAGTGCGAGGCGCTGACCGGCCAGCATCGAGCCGGAGCAGTCGAGCACGAAGCAGTGCAGCACACCGCTGGACGGCGTCTCGCGCACGAAACGCAGATCTTCGGCACGCAGCGCGGGTTGGCCGCGCTCTTCCCGATGCCCTTTCGCTCGTCGCTGTCCACTCGCAGCAAACGTCTGCGGCCATGCGATACGGCGCGTTGGTTCGCCACGCGGATCTGCACGCACATTGCTGTGCGTCTGCGCCCGTTGCCGCCATCGGAAACCGCTGCGCGAGTCAGCGGCGGCGCCCTTCCGATGGCTCAGCGTTTTTTTACGTTAAGCGGTATGACGCCTTTGACGTGCGTCGTCGCGGATGGCTGCGGCGGCAGATAACCCCAATCGCCATCGCCGGCCTCGACATCGGAAGATGAGGGCGTAGTCGAACTGTGCGTCAAACCGCGTGACATTGCTTCGCCGCCAGTCGCATCGTTAGCGGTCGATGTGTCCCGCTGACGCCGCCTGTGCACGAGCACCGCTTCAGCGACGAGATCCACATGCTGCGACGTTACAGCATCGCTCTGCTCCAGTGCCGCGAGCGCTCGCGCGGCGCGCAGCATCACCAGGTCGGCGCGCAAGCCGTCTACTGCGGCGTCGATACACAACGCGCTGACATGCGCATGCACGGCGTCGTCGAAAGAAAGCTGCGCGAGCTTGTTGCGTGCCGCGCGGATCCGCTCGACGTAATGCGCCTGCTCACGAGCGTAACCGGCACTAAAGGCCACCGGATCGAGATCGTATGCGAGCCGCGCCTTCACGATCTCTTCACGCACGCGCGGCTCGAAACAGTTCTGCAACTCGACCATCAAGCCGAAGCGGTCGATCAATTGCGGTCGCAACTCGCCCTCTTCGGGATTCATGGTGCCGATCAGCACGAAGCTCGCCTCGTGACTATGCGATACGCCGTCGCGTTCCACGGTGTTCACACCGCTCGCTGCGACGTCGAGCAACGCGTCGACGAGCGCATCGGGCAACAGATTCACCTCATCCACATACAGCACACCGCGATGCGCCTTCGCTAGCAGCCCAGGCGAAAAGCGCACGGTGCCGTCGCGCAGTACGGTTTCGATATCGAGCGTGCCGATCAGACGATCCTCGCTCGCGCCCAGCGGCAGATTGACCAGTTGCCCTTCGGGCAGCAGCTCGGCGAGCGCGCGCGCGGCTGTCGATTTAGCCGTGCCTCGCGGCCCGGTCACCAGCACGCCACCCAGCCCCGGATCGATCGCGGCGAGCAACAGCGCTTGCTGCAACGGCGCCTGACCGATCAATGCGGCGAAAGGAAACGCCGGCCTTTGCGCGGGGTTTTGCGCAGGATTTGGCCGCGCATTTTGCGTGGCTGCATTCATGATTGCATTCCTTCAATCTGCTGTTCGCTCGCGAGCAGATGCTGTTCGACCTGAGCGCGATAGTCGCCGGGCGCCTGCCACAGACCGCGCTGCATCGCTTCCAGCAGGCGCTCGCAAATCGAATGTAACGCATGTGGATTGTGCCGCTGCAAGAACTCGCGCGTATCCGCATCGTTCAGATAAGCATCGGTGACAAGCGCATATTGATGGTCCGCGACCACACGCGCGGTCGCATCATAGCCATAGAGGTAATCGACCGTTGCTGCAATTTCAGAAGCGCCTTTATAACCATGGCGCTTTACACCGTCGATCCATTTCGGGTTGACCACGCGCGAGCGCACTACGCGCGCGATCTCCTCGTGAAGCGTGCGAACGCGCGGCGCGGCGGGGTTGCTATGGTCGGCGTGATAAACGCTCGGCTGATTGCCTGCAAGATGGCGCACAGCTGCGACCATACCGCCCTGAAACTGATAGTAGTCGTTCGAATCGAGCAGATCGTGTTCGCGGTTGTCCTGATTCTGCAATACGACATCCATCGCGGCGAGGCGTGTGCCGAATGCGTGACGCGCTTCTTCGCCGGCGTTTTTCTGCGTGTACGCATAACCGCCCCAAGCCTGATATGCATTCGCGAGATCAGCGTCGGTCTGCCATTGTTGCGAGTCGATCATGTCCTGCAAACCGGCGCCGTAAGCGCCGGGACGCGCACTGAATACGCGCCAGCCGGCGCGCTTGCGTGCCTCGGCCGCGTCCATACCGTGTGCGATCAATGCATCGCGTTCCCGCAGCACACGCTCGCGAATCGGGTTCAGTTCTGCTGGTTCGTCCAGTTCGGCGACGGCTTGCACCGCAGCATCGAACAGATGCATCACATTCGCAAACGCGTCGCGGAAAAAGCCGGACACACGTAGCGTGACGTCGATGCGCGGCCGGTCGAACGCTTCGATCGGCATGATTTCGAAGTCGGTCACGCGATGGCTGCCAGGCGCCCACTTCGGTCGCACCCCAAGTAGTGCGAGCGCTTGCGCAATGTCGTCGCCGCCGGTGCGCATCGTCGCGGTGCCCCACACGGACAGACCGATCGCACGCGGGTAATCGCCATGTTCCTGCAAATGCCGCTCGATCAACTGCTGCGCCGACTTGAGCCCCAACGACCAGGCCGCTTGCGTTGGGACCGCACGCGTGTCGACCGAATAGAAGTTTCGGCCGGTCGGCAGCACATCGGGTCTGCCACGCGATGGCGAACCGCTCGGCCCCGGCGGCACGAATCGCCCTTCGAGACCGCGTCTGAGATGCGTCATTTCCTGCGTACCGCATGCGTCGAGCCGAGGCAGCACGTCGTTGCGCAAGCGCTCGATCACGCGCTCTGCTTGCGGCAGCGGCGCCTTCGCCAATGCGCTCGACGTATCTGTATCCGTATGCGCTTGCGGCTCGCATAGGCTCCGCAGCATTTCCGCTGCGAACAGTTCCAGACGCTCGCGCGTATCGCCGCAATGCCGCCAGGGCGCATCGCTGACCTGTTGCAGAATGTCAGGACGCGGGCCGGTCCAGGCCGCGGACCAATCCACCGATAGCGGGTCGAAAAAGTGATCGATCTGCAGATCGCGCGCCAGCGCATCGATCAACCCTGCGTTGCCACCTTGCCCATCGCCGACGGGAAAGCGCGCTAACGCAAGCAGCGTATCGCGTCGTTGCACTACTTGCGGCGATTGGCCGAACGTGTGCAAACCATCGCGAATCTGCGCTTCTTTCAATTCACACAGCCACGCATCGACGCGCGTGAGTAACGCATCTTCGTCGTCTTCACCCTTCGGCTCGGACAGGCTCAATTCTTCATGGAGCTTATGTTCGACGATAGTCGCGAGAATCGTGCGCCGTAATAGTTTCGAGCGGCGCGGGTCGACCATCAGCGCTTCATAGTATTCGTCGACCTGGCGCTCGAGGTCCTGCAACGGACCGTAGCTTCCGGCGCGCGTGAGCGGCGGCATCAGATGATCGACGATCACGGCTTGCGCGCGGCGCTTGGCCTGACTGCCCTCGCCCGGATCGTTGACAATGAACGGATATAGATGCGGCATGGGCCCGAGAATCAGATCTGGCCAGCAGGTATCGCTCAACGCAACACTCTTGCCGGGCAGCCATTCGAGGTTGCCATGCTTGCCGACATGCACGACCGCGTCGATGCCGAACTGATGACGCAGCCAGAAATAGAACGCGAGATACGCATGCGGCGGCACGAGTTCGGCGTCGTGATAGCTCGCGTAATCGCCCTGCTCGCGCGAACGCGACGGCTGAATGCCGACGAATACGTGGCCGCAACGCCAACCCGCAATCATGAAACGGCCGCGCCGCACGCTCGGGTCGTGCTCTGGCGAGCCCCAGCGCGCATTCAGCGCGTTGCGCGCTTCGGCGGGCAGCGCGTTGAAATGGGTGAGGTAATCGGCCAGCGCAAAGCTTTGCAAAGCGGGCCGCAGATCGCGCACCACCGGATCGTTCGTCACGCCCTCGGTCAGCTTCTGCAATAGCGCGTCGCCGTTATCGGGCACGGTTGCCACGCGATAGCCTTCGTCGCGCAACATCGACAGAATGCCGACCACCGACGCCGGCGTATCCAGTCCGACGCCATTCCCAATGCGACCCTCGCTCATCGGATAGTTGGCGAGAATCAGCGCGAGTTTCTTGTCCGCGTTGTCAAGCGAGCGCAGGCGGCACCAGCGGCGGCTCAACTCGGCAATAAAGTCTACGCGTTCGCGATCGGGCTGATAACGCACCACGTCGACTTCCGTATGCGGACAGCGATACGCGAGTCCTTTGAAACTGATCGCGCGCGTGATGATGCGCCCGTCCACTTCGGGCAGCGCAATATGCATGGCGATGTCGCGCGAATTAAGGCCCTGATTGTCCTTAAGCCAGTCCTCGCGGTTGCCGCCGCTCAGAATCACCTGAAGCACAGGCGCGTCGCCGGCGAGCGCGAGCGGTTCGGGATCATCGATCGCAGAAGCGGCGAACGCTGTTGTGTTGAGTACGAGCGCCGCGTCATGTTGCGCGCACAACGACTGCACGACTTCGCGACTCACCGCGTCCTTCAACGACGTAATCGCGATTGGCAGCGGGTTCACGCCTTGTGCGTCGAGAGCTTCGATCAGCGCGTCGAACACCGCTGTGTTGGCCGCCTGAAGATGCGCCTTGTAGAACAGTATCGCCGCGACGGGCGCATCGTGCCGCCAGCGCGCTTGCCAGTCGGCGATTGTCGGCGTGTCGCGTTGTGGATGGTAAAGCGACGCGGCCGGCAACGCGCGGGGCGGCGCAGGCTCGTGTCCCCAACCGAGCGCGCGATGCGCGATGCAGCGCAGAAACGCCTCGGCATTCTGGGGACCGCCTTCCCGCAAATAACGCCACAACTGATGGCACAGATCCGCGTCCGCGGTGCTGCGCGCAAGCAGATTGGGATCTTCCTGCAGATCGCCCGAAAACATCGCGAGCGTTTGCTGTTTGCGCTCCGCTAGCGCGACGACCTGTTCGATACCGTACGGCCAATACGCTTCGCCGCCAAGATGATCGACTACGACGACGCGCGCGTGTTGCAGCACATCTTCGACGTAGAAATCCACCGACGCCGGTTGCCGCAGATACGTCACGTTCGCGAGGCGCACGCTCGGAAAGCCGTCGCCGAGACGAGGAAACACGCTTGCCAGCAGCGACAACGTGGTGTCCGCAGAACTGAGCACGACGATATCCGCAGGCCGCTGATCGATACGGATCACGCCTTGCGTATCGTCGACGAAACCGCCCGGCGTGGTGCGCAGAAGATGCATGTGCGCTTACGCCTGCTGCGCTGCGACGCCCGGCACCTGAGCGTTCGACACGCCCAGCGCCGCGTCGAACGCGCGCTGCAGCGCGGCTTGATCGAGGTCTTCACCGATCAGCACGAAGCGGCTTTCGCCCGCCTCGCCAGGTTGCCAGCGCCGGTCGAAATAGCTGTCGAAGCGCCGGCCCACGCCCTGAATCACGAGACGCATTGCTGCGCCCGGCAACGCCGCGAAACCCTTTACACGGTAGATCGTGTTGCTCTGAACAAGCGTTTGCAGTGCGGCGATTACTGCTTCACGCGACAGCACGTTTGCATGCACCACTACCGAATCGAATTCATCGTGGTGATGGTCCGCGTCGTCCGCCGAACCGTGATGGTCGTGGCGCAAGTGAATCGTTTCTTCCGATGCGGCTTCGAGTCCGAACAGCGTGTGCAGATCGAGCTGCCCCATGTGCGCGCGCACGACCTTCACTTGCGGCGGAATCTCCTCGCGGATCACGGCTTCGACCGCATTCTGACGAACCTCATCGAGCAGATCTGTTTTGTTCAGAATCACCAGATCGGCCGAAGCCAACTGATCTTCGAACAATTCGTGCAGCGGCGATTCATGATCCAGATTCGGATCGGCTTTGCGCTGCGCATCGACAGCGAGCGGGTTTTCTGCGAACTGGCCGCTCGCGGCAGCGGGACCGTCGACCACGGTAATCACCGCATCGACGGTGAAACTGTTTTTGATCTGCGGCCAGTTGAACGCCTGTACGAGAGGCTTCGGCAACGCGAGACCCGATGTCTCGATCAGCACATGGTCGATCTGCTCACGGCGCTCAACGAGCTTTTCCATCACCGGAAAGAACTCCTCCTGCACCGTGCAGCAGAGGCAACCGTTCGCGAGTTCATACAATTGCCCTTCCGTTTCGACGCCATTCTCGTCGCAACCGATGCCGCAACCCTTCAGGATTTCGCCGTCGATTCCAAGTTCGCCGAACTCGTTGACGATCACCGCGATGCGCTTGCCGCCCGCGTGCTGAAGAATGTGCCGCAACAGAGTGGTTTTGCCGCTGCCGAGAAAGCCCGTGACGATGGTGACGGGGATCTTGCGCATTTGAGTTTGCATCGTGAGGTCCATCCCAGGAGTTGCAGGCGCCGGCCGGCGTAGTCCGCACGCATGAGGTTCAGCGCGTGCCTCGGGCATGAACGACGGCCTTGCTACAACAGGAAAAACGCAGAAAACGGGTGTGAGGGCATGAGCGCAGCGCCGCATCCCCGCGGCGTTCGCCCTTCGTGTTCCGGCCGGTATCCGGGCTGGCGAAAGCGCCGCTTCCCCTTCCCGGACGAGTGATTTCTCGCCCAGTGGTGATATGCCCACGCGGCCTTGCGCGTGGACACCGAAGCCGGCACTGCGACGCCACGCGAACCGCCGTGACGTCACTTTTCGCTTACCGTTGCGGGGGCAGCACAGGTTGACCCAAACCGTGACAGGCGGGCGCCCTGTTTCCCGTTTAACTGCATGCGCACGAGCGCGCACACGAGCACCAGAAGTGCGTGCGAGTTTAGGCCGACCGTCTGGCGCCGTCAAGGAAACGCGGGCCCGGCGCGCTTATCGCACGGGCTTCTCGTGTGCTATCGTATGCGCGCGTTTGGTGCCCGCACATGCATTCGCGTGTGCAGTTAAACGGGAAACAGGCAGCGCTCCCGCGCTCAACCTGTGCTGTCCCCGCAACGGTAAGCGACCTGCGGTGCAATGTTCATGCTGCACCGCGCATGCGTTTTCGATGCCACTGTCCGATACATTCGAATGAATGCGGGCGGGAAGGCAAAGCGCGTGAGGCCGCCAGCCCGGATACCGGCCAGATGCGGAGGCGACCGTGCGTTTCTCGACGTCACGCCGCCGGCAGCCGGAATCCGCGAGGGACGGATGTGAAGGCGCTGAAGCACTATCTGGCAACCGGGTTCGCACCCGCGCGTGCCGTCGTGCGTGAAGACACCGCTTGAATGACTTCGATCTCCAATCACCTGGGCCCGTTCGCGTGCCGCACTGCATGGCGTACGCCGGCGGAGCGCGCAACGTCGTTGCCGTGCACGGTTAGCGAGGCGCGATGACACGCGCGTGGCTGATCGGCGCAGGGCCCGGCGACGTCGAACTGATGACGTTGAAGGCAACGCGCGCCCTCGGACAAGCCGACGTGATACTCGTCGACGATCTCGTCAATCCCGACGTGCTGCAATTCGCGCGCGCCGACGCGTCCATTGTTTATGTCGGCAAACGCGGCGGTCATCCGTCGACGCCGCAAGAAGGCATCGTCGCGCAAATGCTCGATCATCTGCATGCTGGGCGCGGCGTCGCGCGACTCAAGGGCGGCGATCCGTTCGTATTCGGCAGAGGCGGCGAAGAGCAGCAGGCGCTGCATGCGGCCGGAATCGAGGTGGAGATCATCAGCGGTATCACAGCCGGAATCGCGGCGCCCGCAGCTATCGGCATTCCGGTTACACACCGCGATCACGCGCAAGGCGTGATCTTCGTGACCGGCCACGGTGCGGGCAGCAGCGAGCCGGACTGGGGCGCGCTCGCCGCCACTCACATGACGCTCGTCATCTACATGGGCATGCGGCGGCTGAAGGATATCGTCAGCGCATTGCTCGCAGCCGGCATGCGCGCCGACACGCCGTGTGCGGCGATCGAATCGGCTACGCGTCCCGAGCAACGCCATGCGCTTTCGACGCTTGGTGAATTCGCCGATGCCGTCGCGCGCGCGGGACTCGGCTCGCCTGCGATCGTGGTGATAGGCGGCGTGGCGTCGCTCGCGCTCGCGCGTGCCGCCGCGGCAAGCTCATCAGATGCGGCATCTTCGCCGGACGCGAAATGAAAACGCTTAGCGTGGGCATCGGTTGCCGCCTGTACACATCGGCGGACGAGATCGAAACGGCGGTGCGCGCCGCGCTCGGTTCGCACACGTTCGAACAGATTGCAACGGTAGCCTCTATTGAAACGAAAGCCGACGAGCCGGGCCTGCTGGAGTTCTGCGCGCGTCACGGGTTCACGCTGCAAGTGTTCAGCCGCGAGCAGATTCTCGCGATTGACGTTCACGAACCGTCGGCTGCCGCGCGCGAGCATCTCGGCGTGGACGGCGTATGCGAACCGTGCGCGCTGCTTGCGGTGGCCGCCCGTTGCACCGCACATCTGATCGCTCGCAAAACCGTTTACGCTGGTGTCACCGTGGCGATCGCATCGACCGCACCAGCGCCAGCACACAGTGTCACCACCATCTCACAGGACCTTCCATGAAGACCGATCCCGAATCGCATCAACGCATGACCGAACGCCGGCGCGAAGGCCACGAAAAAAAGCAGGCCAACGCGACCGTCGAAAAGGGCCTGCTGATCGTCAACACCGGCACCGGCAAGGGCAAGACAACCGCCGCTTTCGGCATGGCTGTGCGTGTGCTCGGCCACGGCATGCGGCTTGGCGTCGTGCAGTTCATCAAGGGCGCGCTGCATACGTCGGAGCGCGACTTCCTCGGCGCTATTGCCAACTGTGACTTCGTGACGATGGGCGACGGCTACACCTGGAACACGCAGAACCGCGACGCCGACATGGCCACCGCACGCAAAGGCTGGGACGAAGCACGCAGGATGATCGAAAGCGGCGACTATCAGATGGTCATCCTCGACGAACTGAACACCGTGCTCAAGTACGAATATCTGCCGCTCGACGAAGTGCTGTCCGTCATCAACGCGCGTCCGGCGATGCTGCATGTGGTCGTGACCGGCCGCCACGCGCCCGATGCGCTGATCGAAGCCGCCGACCTCGTCACCGAAATGCGCATCGTCAAGCATCCGTACCGCGAGCAAGGCGTGAAAGCGCAGCGCGGCGTGGAGTTCTGAACGTGTCCGCCTGCCCTGCGCTCTTTATCAGCGCGCCCGCGTCGGGTCAAGGCAAGACCACGATCACTGCGGGCCTCGCGCGCTACCATCGGCGACTGGGACGGCGTGTGCGCGTGTTCAAGACCGGGCCCGACTTTCTCGATCCGATGATCCTTGCGCGCGCAAGCGGCGCGCCCGTGCTGTCGCTGGATCTGTGGATGGTCGGCAAGGACGCCTGCCGCAATCTTATCGCGCAGGCGGCGGACGAAGCCGATCTGATCCTGATCGAAGGCGTGATGGGCCTCTTCGACGGCACGCCGAGCAGCGCCGATCTGGCGACCGAGTTCGGTGTGCCGGTACTCGCGGTGATATCGGCGAAGGCGATGGCGCAAACCTTCGGCGCGGTCGCGTTCGGCCTCGCGAATTTCCGGCCTCAGGTGCCGTTTCATGGCGTGCTCGCGAACCGCGTCGGTTCCTCGCGTCACGCGCAGATGCTCGAAGAGGCATTGCCGCCAGCGCTGCACTGGTGCGGGCACATTACCGCCAGCGACGAAATCGAATTGCCCGATCGCCACCTCGGCTTGCATCAGGCCGCGGAAATCGACGATCTCGACGCGCGTCTGGATCGCGCCGCCGATGCGCTCAGTCATACAGCGCTGGCCGGGCTGCCGCCCGCGGTGGAGTTTGGCGCGGCTACGCCACAAGTGCTTCCCCGCCTTCTGCACAACAAAAACATCGCCATCGCGCGCGATGCCGCGTTTTCGTTCATCTACCCGGCCAATGTCGCGCTGCTCGAAGCGCTCGGCGCCCGCGTTCACTACTTTTCGCCGCTCGCTGACGAAGCGCCGCCCTCCGACACCAATGCGCTGTATCTGCCCGGCGGATATCCCGAACTGCATGCCGCGGCGCTCGCCGCGAATGCCCGCAGCACCGCGGCGATCCGCGCACATGCGGCGGCCGGCAAACCGCTCGTCGCCGAATGCGGCGGCATGCTTTATCTGCTCGATAAGCTCACTGACACGCAAGGTGTCAGCACGTCGATGCTCGGCTTGCTGCCCGGTCACGCGACGATGCAAACACGCTTCACCGCGCTCGGCATGCAACAGATCGACAGCATGCATGGCCCCGTGACCGGCCACACGTTTCACTACTCGAAGCTCGGCACGCCGCTTTCGCCGTTGCGCTCGGCCACGCGGCCACAAGGCGATGCGCCCGGCGAGGCTCTATATCGCGTCGGCTCGATTGTCGCGACTTACATGCACGCTTACTGGCCCTCCAACCCGGCCTTCACGGCCGCTCTGTTCAATGGCGAAGCCTTTTAACGAAGCCGACCGCGACGCGGTTTATCGCGCGATTTACGAGCGCCGCGACATGCGCCACTTCGTGCGCGATCCCGTCGATGCCGCGGTATTGCAGCGTCTGCTCGATGCCGCGCATCACGCGCCGAGCGTGGGTTTCATGCAGCCGTGGCGCATCGCGCGCATCACCGATCCCGCCTTGCGTACTGCGTTGCATGCGAACGTCGAAAGCGAACGGCTTGCTACCGCCGACGCGCTGGGCAAGCGCCGCGAAGAGTTCATGAAACTGAAAGTGGAAGGCATGCTGGAGTGCGGCGAGCTGCTCGTCATGGCGCTGATGGACGGCCGCGAGCGGCATATTTTCGGCCGGCGCACGCTGCCGGAAATGGACCTCGCGTCGGTGGCCTGCGCGATCCAGAACATGTGGCTCGCCGCCCGCGCCGAAGGGCTCGGCATGGGCTGGGTGTCTCTCTTCGACGTCGATGCAGTGCGTCGGCTCCTGCGCATGCCGGAAGGCGCGCGGCCGGTCGCGATACTATGCCTTGGCCACGTCGACCGCTTTTATAGCGAGCCGATGCTGCAAACCGAACGATGGGCGGAGCGCACGCCGCTCGCCGATTGCGTATTTGAAAACCGCTGGCCCGAAGATCCGATACCGAAGGAGCAGTCGCCGTGCGATCCGCTGTAGCCGGCATTATCTTTGCAACGGCATCACCGAGACCACGTCCGGCAGGCTGCCTTCTGGATTCGGGCGCAACTTCACCCGCCAGTCGGTTGGTGCGTCGAACGGGAACTGCACCAGCGCGCTTCTGATCAGCGCGGGCGTGGCGTGCAACGGATCGGCGTCGCGGTCTGTACTGGCCGCGCTGACCTTGTACACTTCGCGCCCGCTCACACGTTCGAAAAACCGCAGCGTGAGCGTATGACGGTAGACGCGTGCGCCGAACAGCGGGACCGATGCGTCGGTCTGCGGGCCGCAATTGCCAGATGCACAGTCGCTCACACCAACGCCGATTTGTGCTGGCCGCGTCTCGTATCCGACCGAGAGCACGTAATGCGCAGGCCGCTCCGCCGTATCCGCGAAACCCTGCTTCGTCAGCTCGTCACGCAGCACGGTTTCGAACTGCGCATGGTCGACGCGCGCTTCCTGCATCGGCAGACGCGCGAACGTGTACGTCCGCTCGCCAGCTAGTGCGGCTGCGGGCGTCGCGGTGTGCACGTCCGCGTGCATGCCGGTACATCCGGCGAGTGTCGCCACAGCAAGCGCCGTACACACCAGAGTCGCTTTCATTGCGTTCACCGCTTTCGTCGCTTCCACAATTCGCTCCCCGATTCGATAAGACGCGCGCTCAGGCGTCATGACGCCGGCTCGCAGGCCGATCCAGTTGCGTTTCTTCCAGTGCCGGCAGATAGATCGTGACTGCCGTGCCTCGCCCGGGCGCGCTCACCACGTCCACTTCACCGCCATGGCGCGTGACCACGGTCTTGACGAAGGCCATGCCGAGCCCGGCGCCGCCCACTTCTGGCCGCTCTGTTTCGTGAAAACGTCTGAAGCGTTCGAATAGCTGTGCCTGCTGGTCTTGCGGTATCCCATAGCCCTGGTCGCGGATCGTGCACGACACGCGTCGCGTCGCGCGATCCGATGCAACCGCCATAGTGAAACCGGCCGTCGCCGACGTGCGCGCGGGCACCTCGTTCGATAGCTCACAGGTGATATGCGTGTCGGGCGGACTGTATTTGACCGCGTTGTTCAGGATGTTGACGAGCGCACGGGTCAGGAGCGAACGATCGGCGCAGATCCAGTGGCCCTCGTCGCCGATATCGCCTATGTCGCGGCCTTCTGCCGATAGGTCCGTTTCCGTGTGCAACGCGATCCGTTTCGCGTGCGCCTGCGGCCAGACTTCATCGCTCGCGTCGATCATCAGCTCGGCGAGATTCACCGGCTCCAGCAGGTAGGTTTGCGACTCGGCGCGCGCGAGTTGTACGAAGTCGTCGGCGAGTGTCAGCGCACGTTGCGCGTAACGTTCGATGCGCTCGAGCAAGCCGCGCGCGAGCACCGGCTTCTCGCGGGCCCGCTCGATCTCGACGAGCGCCAGGATCGACGCCTGCGGCGAGCGCATATCGTGCGACAGCAGCCGAAGTGCGTCTTCGCGCTGGCGCTCGGCGGCATGCAACGCAGAGACATCGACGAGACCGGCGATCCATCCGGTCGTCTCGCCCTGAGCATTCGTGCAGTTCGCGTAACGCAGCAGATGATCGCGCCCGTCAGCGTCGCGCACTTCGACGCCCTGCGCCATCAGCGCGGCAAACTCGCGGCTCGTGGGATCGAGCAGCGCGGGCCAGTGCGCACGGGCCCGCAAATCGTTTTCGGCATCCGATCCGGCTCCGCTATCGATGGCCTTGACGAACGTCAGGCCACCCAGCACCGCCTGCATGGAACGTCCCTCGGGCATCGGCGCGCCAAGACGTGCAAAGTGCGCCCTCGCGGCATGGTTCGCGATCAGCACGATGCCCTGCATGTCACTCACGAGAATCGGCTCGGGCATGCTGTCCAGGCTGTCCCACATAAAGCGCTTCATGTCCTGCACGCGTTGTGCGGCTTGCGCCATCAGCGCCATGTGCTGTTCGAGCACGTCGCCGCCAAACTGGCGCCGGCGCTGCGGCGTTTGCGGCAGCAGATGCGGTTCGTCCGCGAGACGCTGCAACTCCTTGCGCAGATACGCCATCGTCATTTCGAGCCGGCGCCAGTTCCAGATCGGATAAACGGCCACCACACCGAGAATCGCGGGCACGGGCGACAACCACAGCTGCGCGCCGTACAGCAGAATCGCACTGCCGGACATGGCAAGCAGGCACAGCGCGCCCGTCAGCAGCAGCGAGCGGCGCGGCGACAGCACGAGGAAACCGGCCAGCAACGCCGCGAGCGGAGCCAGTGAGACGACGAGCAGCAGCCATCGTGCGGCGGGCGCGACTTCGCGGCCGGTGAGCAGCGTATCGAGCACATTCGCGTGGATGTAGACGCCGGGCAGCGGCCCCAATGCACCGGAAACCGGCGTGGCAAACCGGTCGTAGAGACCCGATGCTGTCACGCCGATTACGACGATGCGCCCGCGCAATTTCTCGGGCGGGACCTGGCCCGCGAGCACGCTCGCGAAACTGAGCTTCTCGTAGCTTTGTGCATTCGGGCTGAACGGGATCAGGAAGCGGCCGTCGCTCGCCGCGTCGTTGCGCGCACCCGTTCCCCGATCGCTTGCATCGCTCGCCGATTCCAGAGACGCGCGCCTCGCCGGCTGCACATTCAGCCCTAGCGCGCCGCGTTCTGCCGCCCGCGCCACCGTGAGCATCAACTGCGGCCAGCGCGAGTCGGCGTCGCCTTCGAACTGGGCGACGCTGCGCACGATGCCGTCGCTGTCCACTTCAATATTGATATGCCCGAGGCCGGCCGCCGCGCGTACGAGCGGCGCCACCGGTTCGACGACGACAACGGGCGCGCCGCGCCCGGCGTCCGTGAGGAGCACCGGCAAATAGGTCGGACTCAGCGCAATCGCGCGGGCAAGTTCGGCGTCGTCGGGATTGGTTTCGGTGAAGAGCACGTCGTAGACGACCGCGGCGGGCTTTGCCTTCGCGACCTGCTCGAGCAATCGGGCGTGAACGCTGCGCGGCCACGGCCAGCGGCCGAGTTGCGCGATGCTTTCATTGTCGATTTCCAGCACGACGATGTCCGGCAGCACCGCCTGCGCATGCAGGCTCAGTAAGCGGTCGTACACGAGATGATCGACGCTCGCGCTCATGCGACCCAACGAACTGAGCGCGATCACGACGAGACCCAGGCATCCGATAGCCGCCCATTCGATCAGAAAACGACGGCCGGCGCGCCGTCCGAGACGGGCGCGCGGGTCGAGGCTCAAGCGCGTGGATGTGTTGGGCAAGGCGCGATGTCAGGAGGTAGAAAGCCAAAAACAGCAAGCGGACCGGGGCACTTCCGGGCCTGTGAATCTGTCAGCGTCAGCGCGCAAGCGTGAACGTGCGAACTGCGCTGGCCGTCGCGTACGAGCGGCCGTTGTCGAACTGCTCGGCAACGATGGTCCAGTAATAGACGCCTGGCGGCAGATCACTCACCACCAGTTGCCCGCCCGTCAGATCCGCGCGGTCGACAATCGGATGACGCAGATCGGCCGTCGTCGCCATGACGAAGCGAAAACGCGTTTGCGCCGACGCCGGCGCGCGGCTCACGAACCAGCGGAATTCGTAATCGTGGCTGCCCACGCGCGGCACGGCCGACGCGCCGACCGCGAATTGCCGTCTCTCGAAGGCATACACCTGCGGCAAACCTTCGAGCCCGTTCGCGTCGATCGCCGCAATGCGCACGAAATACGTGCCGTCTGCCAGATCGCCGAAGTCCGCATGTGGCGCGCTCACGCGAAGGTCGCGGATAAGATCGAGCTGGTCGGCGTCGCGGGAAATCTGCACGCGGTAGGTTGTTGCGGATGTTGCAGTTTCGGCGGCTCCGGCGGCCTCGGCTGGAATCAGATCGAAAGCCACCGTCTTGCCGTCCTGCACTCTCGCCGGCTCCTTGAGCGCAGGTGCTGGAAGCAGTGCAACTGCATCGCCTATCGCGGCGCCGGCCCGCGTCACGCTGCCGAAGCGTTCCGTGAGCAGTTGCGCCGACGCCTGCAGCGGCACGCCTGGCGGCGGTGCAGACTTGCGCGAAAGCGCCGCGACCGGATCGACGCCGACCGCGCCGTCCAGCACTTCGACAGCCGTGGTTTGCGCGTCGCCGTCGTAAGCGACCCTGAAGCGCGTCCCACGCACGCCCGCCACCACCGACGGCGAACGGATCTGAAAGCGGTCGTCTTTCTTCGTCGCATGCGTGACCTGGCTCTCGATCTGCCCGCGACGCAGTTCCAGTTGACGGTCGCCCGCGCCCGTCAGTGTCGTCCGCCGCAACCGGTCGATATCGAGCGCGCCGTCCTGCGTCATCGTGAGATGAGAGCCGTCGGACAACTCCAGTGTGACGAAACCGTTGGGTCCGGTGCGGATGCGGTCGCCTTCGCCAAGCGTCGCGCCCGCCGTCAGCGGCAGATAAGGGCTCGCGCCCGACGCATGTTCAGCGGGACCGCTCGTCGCGATCACACGTGCCGTCTCCGGGTCCTGCTTCAGTTTGTCGGCTGGCAGACGCAGTGCAATGCCGGCGGGCATGCGACGTGGTGCGGGCACCTGATTCAGGCGACTGAGCACGGCCCAGTCGGCGGTGTCGCTGAGATACCGGCTCGCGATTTCATAGAGTGTGTCGCCTGCGTGCGTCACATAGGAAACATAGGCGGGAGGCGCGGCTTTCGCGCGCTGCTTTGGCGCCCGTGACGGCTGCGCCTGTGCCGAAGCGGGCGCGAAGCAGGCGAAGGCGAAGAATCCCGCCGCGGCTAGTACGGCGCTCGCGCGGCGGCCAGCCGAGCCGGTCCTGCCGCGTATCGCTGAAGCGTCGTCGACGGAAACCGTCACGCCTGCCCCGCTTGCGAACGGTCCGCGGCTGGCGGTGTATCGCTCGCTGACTCCAGCCGCTCCAGTCTGTAGCCATAGCCGTAGATCGGCGTCAGACGGTAGCCGTGTTCCGGCCGCAGGCCGAGCTTGCTGCGCAGCATCGACACGTGCGTGTCCATCGTGCGCGACGGGATGTCCGTCGCCTGCTTCCAGACGACGTCGAGAATATGCGCGCGCGACAGCGGCCGGCTCAGATGCTGGAACAGCAACAGCGCGAGTTCGAACTCCTTCTGGGTGACCGCCACTTTGGTGCCGCGCACCACCACATGCTTGGCATGCAGATCAAACTCGAATTCGCCGAAGACTTCCGTCGCCGCCAACGGCTTCAGATGATAAGCGCGGCGCAGCAGCGAACCGACGCGCGCGAGCAGTACGGCGGCCGGGACCGGCTTGACGACGTAGTCGTCGGCGCCGATGTTCAGGATCGACGTAATGTCGCTCTCCTGGCCGCGGTTCGTCATGAACAGCACGGGCAAGCGTTCTGACAGGCTTTCGCGCACCCAACGCAACACTTCTTCGCCCGACATGTCAGGCACATTCCAATCGAGCACGAGCAGATCGAATGTCTGGCGCCGCAACTGCCGCACCAGTTCGCGTCCCGCAACGTATGCATGACAGACGTGGCCCGCTGCCGACAGCGTTTGGCAAACCAGATCGGCTTGCGCCGAATCGTCATCCAGGACAGCAATTCTCATAAAAACCCCGCAACGCGACTTCGTCGTTTGTTCGTCGTTCGTTCGTCGTTTGCCGGTAATGGGCGCAGCGGCGTATCGGCGACCGCGGCCATTACCGGCAAGCCGGCGGATCGACCGGGACGCCGGTGCTCGCTGGCACCGGCGATCCGGCCTTTCATTCATCTTCAGTTCGAAGTTTGTTTGACTCTCTTTCGACTAATGGTCCTTCGCCTCGCGCCCCGTACAACCCTGCTGCCACCCCATCTCAAAATTAGCGCGCATTTTTCGATTTGGGAGCGGCGATTATCAAACCGCCGATAATCATAATCGAAAAGACGATCGATCTTTGCTGAATGCCATTAAACGGTTCAGCGGCGGCTGCCGGCTCGCATGCCGCTTTTGCCGGTTTTGCGCGCCGTTCCCGACGCCTCTCAGGTCCCGCCGGCTAGTTTCGGCCCGTATGGGCCTGCATATAAAAAGGTGGTCTCTCTCGCACACTTCAGGCCCCGCGCCTGTCTTTTTCAAACCGCGACAAGCTTTTCGGGAAACAGCGATTTGACAATTTGAGTGAGTATAGAAACGGTCCCAAAATAAATCGTTTAAGGATTGTCAAATCGGTGCTGCCGCTGTTGTAGATTTGCAATGAAGCTGTCGAGTCCGCACAAACCAGTCAAAAAACACTGGATCAGTGGATCGACACCTCTCACTGTGACAACGTGCAGTTAATCGCGGAGCAAAGCTTTCAGGTTATGTCTTGGGCAACCGCTCAATACACCGAGTCGCGCTCCGATTGCCCGGGTGCTCTGCGCGTTTCGCGGCATGGGTCGTTGCGCGCGGGCCGTCGAGAGCAAAAAAAACGGCGTCGTGCCTGGTCAGGACGACGCCGTAAAAACATCACACGCTCGCGGGGGGCTACCTCACGAGTGCACAGAAAGTAACCGCTCAGAAATTCATTCTCAAGATGAAAGAACTACGTTTGTAACGAACAACGCGGTAGATATTACGCAGGCCATAACAACCATCCCGAAGTTGCAATGCCGCGCGGCATCGAACCTTGGGGGATGAACAGTGCGGACATGTGAACATTTACAGAAGGCGATGATTTGTTACAGACGGACGTGAAAGCGAAAAACTCGCACGCCAGTGCTGCATTCTCTCGAGCATGAGTCACGCGAATCCCGGCCGCATCGAAAGCTGCGAAAGCTTGCGGCCGACCCTCACGCTGCCCGCTCTGCCCGGTCAACACAGCGACGAGCGCCGTCCAGACCACGCGCGGGCGCAATGTGTTCGAGCTTGACGGGCAAGGTACCCGCGACGTTCACACCGATTGCCTCGGCAGCGGCATACGAGAGATCGATGATCCGTCCGTGCACGAACGGCCCACGGTCGTTGATCCGCACGACCACCGAACGTTCTCGCCCCACTGCCGTCACTCGTACACACGCGCCCAAGGGCAAAGTGCGGTGTGCCGCGGTCAATGCGTGCATGTTGTAGCGCTCGCCGCTCGCGGTGCGGCGACCATGGAAAACCTTGCCGTACCACGACGCGAGGCCGGTCTGCAGAAAGCGCCTGCTGCAAGCGCAAGCCGACGCGGCCGGCGAATCGTCATCCGCGGACTGCGCGTCGGATTGCGGCTCGGATTGCGGCTCGGCAGCCGATAAGCTCGGCGCAAGGGCAGCGGCCCGCTCGTCATCATCGTTGTAGCCACCTTGCAATGCATGAGGCGCAGTCTGCGCGACTGTACGAATGGCCGGCTCGGCGCTGCTCAGGGCGGAGCGGTCAACGACCGACGGCGCGCAACCCGCCAGCGCCAACACACAGCCAAGCGACGCGAGCGTGAGACCGAGAGGATTTGCAGGCACGCGAAGAAAACCGGTGAAACCGGTTGAGCCGGTGCGGTTGGTGAAGCGAAAAGTCATAGGGCATTACATTGCGCAGCGCGCTGCACGAAACAGCACGCCGCGTCGGTCCGGTTCGAGGAAAGCGGCAATGCCGCGTGGGCACCGGCTTAAGGGCGCTTCGGAAGATAGAGGAGCGGATCGACAGGCTTGCCGCCGTCGCGCACTTCGAAATGCAAAGACGCGTCGCCGTGGGAGTCCGACGAAAGCTCGGCAATCGCCTGCCCTTTCTTGACGAGCGCGCCGTCTTTAACCAGCAGCGCGCGGTTGTTGGCGTAGGCGGTCAGTAAATGTGAGTCGTGCTTGATGATGATCAGCAGACCGTAAGCCGCAATGCCGCCTCCCGCGTAGACGACCCTGCCGCTCGCCGCCGCTCTCACCTGTGCGCCGGCGGCCGCAGCGATCGCAATACCCCTGGTTTTTCCTGCGACGAACGGCGCTTCAACCGGCCCGTTAACCGGCCATGCGAGTCGCGCTTTGCCGATGGGCGCGACGCTCTGCACTGCGTTCGCGCGGGGTTCTGGGCTTGCAGGCGTGCGCGCATTCAATCCGGCAGGCGCGCTGGCAACTCCCGGTGGCGGCGCGACCCGCAGCAGTTGCCCGGCATCCAGTGCGCCATCCGCCGACAGATGATTCCACTGCGCAATGGCCGCAGCATCGCGGCCAAATGCCCTGGCGATGCCGGTCAAGGTATCGCCCGAATTCACCCGATAGAACCCGGCCGGAACCATTGCCTCATTGGGCACTGCTGGCAATCCAGGCACTGCTGGCACTGCGGGCGCCCAGTTGGAGGGCCACGCCAACGGCGGACTGGCAGGCGCACCGCTCGGCGCGAGCAGCGAGCAACCGCTCAGCGCGCCCGCCAACGAGAAGACGAGCAGGATTGGGACAGCCGGTGTGGCGAAACGGGGCAAACAGATTTTCATTAGAGCAGTGGGCGAGATCGGGGTAGTGCAAGGCGGCGCATCGGGCTACCGTTGCTGCGGCGGCGCGGCGGCCAGCACGGCCGTCGGCACGGCGGCCAGCACGGCGAGGTCCGCCTGTCGAACACGCTGCGCAGTCGGCGCGCGCGTTCATTGCGGGCGAGAACATCAGCAATCGTGTTTCTTTGCGTGGCCCGGCGGGCAATGAGTGCCGCGATTGAAGCGATAAGCATCGTCGTGACCTGCACGCGTGCGCCGCCCTTCCCACTCGTCGCGGCTCCACGAACGGTGACCGTCCCAATAACGTCCGTCGTGCCAGCCTTGTGTCGCTGGAGCATTCGCAGTCGTGCGTGTGGACGGGCTGAGCTCGAAGCCGAAGCTCTTTGCCTGAGCGACGACGGACAGGCTCATCGCGCAGCCAAACGCGATCGAAAGACAGATACGTTTCATACAAGAGTCCTAATTAAATAGACGTGATTGCAAGCGGCAATGCGAACGACGCTCTGCGTCAGCCACCGGGCTGCCCGAAAGAAGACCGTGTTTTATGTTTCGCGCAGGTTTTCGTCGATGAACTGCACGCAGCAAACGGGCCGATGTCAAGCACCGGCCCGCGTCTTCACAGGCTCGCTACGCGGCGTAACGGTTACGGCTTGGCGGGCGCTGCTTCGTCGGACACCGGTGCGGCATCCTGTTCGCCGCCTGCAGCCGATGCTGCATGGTGCGAATGCTTGTGCGAATGCTTATGTGCGTGCTTGTGTTGCTTCGTGGCGTGGTGTTGCTTGACTGCCGGCGTTGCTTCCTGCTGGGTAGCAGCAACAGCAGCTTGCGACGATGCCGCGACCGGTGCCGAAGCCTGCGCAAACGCTGCGATCGAGAAAAGGCCGGCAACAGCGGCGGCGACGAAATGCTTGTTCATAACGGTTATTTCCTTAACGTACTGCGTTGACTGACCTGATGATGGTCGCGTGTTCAACGAGTACGGCAAGCAACCGTTGACGGCAGGCAGACAAACTCCGCGTTTCTTGACGACTTGTGACGTCTTTGAACAATGCGGAGTCAAATCTGGGAATATTGGATACCGGAAAACGTCGGCATTCAGTGGTGGATGAGTGCGCGACTCGTGCGCACTGTCCCGAAAACGGGTCGCGTCACCTTCCGCCTTCGAGCTCGGGCATCGGCGCGAAGAGTGCGTCGATATCGTCGTCGGAGAACTTGGCCGCGCCGGCGGCGTCTTCCGAAAGAATGCTGTCTGCAAGACCTGCCTTTTGCTCCTGCAATTCCACGATCTTTTCTTCGATGCTGCCCGCCGCGATCAGTTTGTAGACGAACACGGGCTTATCCTGTCCGAGCCGATGTGCACGGTCGGTGGCCTGATTCTCGGCGGCGGGATTCCACCACGGGTCGTAGTGGATCACGGTATCCGCAGCGGTGAGGTTCAGCCCCACGCCGCCCGCCTTCAGACTGATCAGGAACAGTGGCACCTCGCCTTGCTGAAAGCGCTCGACGGGCGTGATCCGGTCCGTCGTGTCACCGGTCAGGATCACATAGGGAATCGCCGCTTCGTCCAGCGCCTCGGCAATCAGCGCGAGCATGCCGGTGAACTGCGAGAACAACAGCACGCGGCGTCCCTCTTCGATCAGCTCCGGCAGCATGGACAGCAGCAGGTCGAGTTTGGCAGAGCGCATACCACGCGCGCCCTTTTCCGCCTTATCCGGGCTCGCCGGTTTCGCCGCTGCGTCCTCGCTGCGTTCCGCGCCGTCGCCTGTGGTCCTGAGCGTGCGCACCAGTCGCGGATCGCAACACACTTGCCGCAGCTTCAGCAGCGCGTCGAGCACGATGATGTGACTGCGCGCGAGGCCCTGTGCGCTGACGGCCGCGCGCACCTTCTCCTGCATCGCCGTACGCACGGTTTCGTACAGATCGCGCTGCGTGCCTTCCAGATCGACAGAGCACACAATCGTCGTCTTGGCCGGCAACTCCTTCGCCACCTCGTCCTTGCGACGCCGCAGCATGAAAGGCCGGATGCGACGCGCAAGCAACGAACGGCGCACGCCGTCGTTATTCTTTTCGATCGGATTGCGCCAGCGGCGCGTGAAATCCTTCTGGCTGCCAAGAAAACCCGGCAGCAGAAAATCGAACTGCGACCACAGTTCGCCCAGGTGATTTTCGAGCGGCGTGCCGGTCAGACACAGCCGGTGCCGCGCGTTCAAGCCGCGGATTGCCTGCGCGGCTTTCGTCGTCGCGTTCTTCACGTACTGCGCCTCGTCGAGAATCAGCAGGTGATATTCGTGTTCGGCGAGCACCTTCTGGTCCCGCCACAGCAACGCGTACGTCGTCAGGATGAGTTCATGTTCGCCGATCTGATCGAAGCGCTGCTTGCGTTGCGGGCCGTTCAGCACCAGCACCTTCAGTTCGGGCGCGAAGCGGCGTGCTTCCTCGCGCCAGTTGTGCACGAGCGTGGTCGGGACCACGATCAGCGCCGGCCGGTCGAGTCTGCCCGCTTCCTTCTCGGCGAGAATATGCGCAAGCGTCTGCACGGTTTTGCCAAGGCCCATGTCGTCGGCGAGTACACCGGCGAGACCCTGCTCGCGCAGATACTGCATCCAGTTCAGACCCTGCTGCTGATACGCGCGCAGTTCAGCGCGCAGACCGCTAGGCACCGGCACCTCGCGCAAGCCAGGACCGGCTTGCAGACGCTGCGCGAGTTCGCGAATGGAATCGTCGCCGCGAAATTGCCAGCGTCCCGTATCGCTCAATGCCTGGAGGCGGCCTGCGTCCACAGAAGGCACGCGCAGCGGCGCGCCCTCGGCGAGACTCGCACCGAGCGAATCGAACAGATCGACCAGCACGCGCACCACCGGCTTCAACCGGTCCGCGCGCAGCCGCAGGCGCTTGTTCTCTTCGGTCTTCAGTTCAATCGGCTCGTCGTCGGCGATCGCCTCAAGCGTGCCGCCCAGCCAGCGCCGGTCGCGGCGGAACAGATCGGCGAGCAGCGGCTCGAGCCGCACATTGCGCTCGCCGATGCGAATACCCATTTCGAGATCGAACCAGCCGTCGCCCGCCTGATGCGCGGTGCCGTCGATCGCGTCGATCTCGATCACGTTGTAGCGGAACTCGGGCGCCATCGTCACACGCCACCCTCTGCTGACGAGTTCCGGCACCGCGTCGCTGACAAACGAGGACCAGGCGTCCGCATCGGCCAGCCCGAGCATCGTATCGGGCAGTTGCCGCGACGTGAACACGCGGCTCGTGGGCACCTTCTGCAACCCGCTTTTGCGAAGTTCGAGCAGGCGCTTCTTCTCGACCTCGTAGCGGCGGCGGATGTGAATGACGTCGCCGCCCGGCATGGGCACGAGTGTCACGCTGCTGTCCACGTTGATGCTGACGCCGTCGTAGTCGAAGCTCACGCCGGCCAGTTCGACGGCCAGGCCTTTGGCCTTTCCGGCGGACGGCAACGCGTGGCTATTGAGCGTGAGCACCGGCACCGGCTCCACGTCGATCACCCGGATCGCCCGCGAGTCTTGCGTGGGCGGCAACGGCAAGTCGGGCGCAACTTCGCGCAGCACCGACGCGACAAGGGGCGCTTCGGCAAGCGAGATCGGCGGCATTGCGAGGTAATCGGGCAATTGCTGGAACGGTAGCGACGAGCGGACCACACCGGCCTCGTTCGCCACGCCGTCCACATACCAGACGGGCTCGGTCGGCAACACCATACTCGCGCGCGGCTCGGTGCACAGAACCGGGCGCAGCCGCTGGTCGGCAAGCGGCTCCCATTCGATGCGCCCAGGCCGGTCGGCCGCACGCGCGAGCGGCGTGGGGCCGTCGTGACCTGGCGCAATCCCGAAGTCGACGAAGAGGCGCCCAGTGGCAATGAGCTTTTGCAGCATCTCCGCGCCGTTCGTGCCACGCAGAACGAATTGCCCGAAGTCTTCGCGAGAACGGCCGAGCCACAGGCCGCGCAAGATGGACAGATCTTCGTCCGATACGAACCCCGGTTGCTTGACGAGCGCCGCTTCGACGTTGCCCCACGTTTCGCCGACGGAGACGATCCGACCGTCCGGATGGCAGCGCGCGCGGTGCAGCACGACCTCGTGCCGCATGTGGAAGTCGGACCAGTTCAGCCGGTAGGCGAGCGTCTCGGTGCGCGCGGCGCTTGCCTTCTGAACAGCGGCGTCGGCGGCTTCCGCGCGTGCCCGGAAGCGTTCGAGCCAGCTGACCAGTTCGGGACGCACGCCAGGTTGCAAAGCAGTAGGCTCCGCCGATGCGGATCGGCCGAAAACGGCGGCGCCACCTTCGCGCTCATTGCCGTCCACGTCGATGATGTGGTCCATCTCGTCGTGGTATTCGAGCTCGGCCAGCAGCAGCGCGGCGACGTGCTTGCAATTGCGGCCGACCGGGCAGGTGCAGTCGCTCTGCGCCCACGGCAGGCCGCCGTCGGTGCGAAAACGGACCCGCGTTCTGTAAGGAAGCGGCTGCGAGCCTTGTACGTCGCCAGTCAGTGTGGCCCCGTGCCATGCGACTTTGCTGACGGGCCCGACCGCGCGCGCCTTGGCGACGGTGTTCTCACCGAGCCATTCTGCAATCCGTTCGCGATCAAAGAAAACTGACGACATCAGGGTGCATCCTCTTCAAGCCGGCGAAGGCAGGCGGCGCGGAAGGCAACTGCCGGCGGACGGCGCAGTCCACCGCTTCGTTCACCCGGAGCCAGGCTGCCAGCGATAACCGGCCATTTTACGCGTCGGAGCGAATTGGCTGTGCGAGGCGGCGCTCGCGTGGGGCGAGCCTGGTGTGGGGTCTGGTGTGCGTTGGCCGGTGTCCGCGTTCGAACCGCTCTCAGCGAGGCGGTTGCTAGCGGGGGCGCGCGCCGTTCTCGTCGTTCTCGCCGTTCCCGTCGTTTCCGTTCTTCGGGTCGTACCGGTCCTGCCCGCCCTTCTCGCCGCTTCTCGCCCCGCCGCCGGGCGGCGCGCCGACGAGCACCTCGACACCTGCGGCCGTCAAAACCTGCGCAAGCGCCGGAGCGGGAGCTTCGTCGGTAACGAGCAGGTCCACGCCATCCGCGGCAAAAGCGTGGAGCAGCGCGCTATGTCCGAATTTGGCGTGGTCCGCCGCGACCACGCGACGCTCCGCCTGAGCGAACGCCGCGAGCGAATACGCGACGTCGGCGGGAAGCGCGTCCATGAAATGCCCGTGCATGTCGATCGCGGTCACCGAGACGATCGCGTAACGCACATGAAACTGGCGCAGAAAAGCCTGAACGCTGTCGCCGATCGCGGCGCTGTCGTCGGCACGAAGTTCGCCGCCCGCGATGAACACGCGGTTGCCGTTGCGCGGCGCGAGCAGCCGGGCCACTTCGATGGAGTTGGTCACGACCGTGAGCCGCGAGCGCGCCGTCAGCGCCCGCGCGATATGCACGCAGGTGCTGCCGCCGTCGAGAATCAGAGAGTCGCCGTCGCTCACCAGTTCAGCGATGCGCGCGCCGATCGCCCGCTTGCCCGCGAGGCTGGCCGCCATGCGCCGCTCGAACGGCGGTTCGTCGAGGCGCTCGGGCAGCATGATGCCGCCGTGGACCTTTAGAAGCAGGCCCTGCGCAATCAACGGTTTGATATTGCGGCGAATAGTCTCGTCGGAAACCTCGAAGCGCGCCGCGAGACCGGTGATCGTACAGGTGCGTTGCTCGCGGACAAGCTGCAGGATTTCGCTCTGGCGTTGGGTAGAGAACATGGAGTGCGCGATTGTGGGCTTCGGTGAGTCTAGCAAAAACCACGGTTCAGAGTGGCAATTCTCATTTATTCCCACACAAAGCCACATTCAAATCTGCGGTGATTGCAAAGCGGTTGCCTTAAGCTAAGCGCCGCGTTTTTCGGCCTGTACAGCACCTTTACAGCCGGCAAATGACATCTGTGTGTCGAGATATCACCTCAGATCTTGCAACAACTCCCCGTTGCGTCATGTGCATTTATGGGGCAATCTTCGCGTGTCATTCATCTAATTCAACACATGTCCACATCCATCCCTCAGCACGCGCGCGTCGTCATCATCGGCGGCGGCATCATTGGTTGCTCGGTTGCGTACCACTTGACCAAGCTCGGCTGGACCGACGTCGTCCTGATGGAACAAGGCCAGCTTTCCTGCGGGACGACGTGGCATGCGGCCGGTCTGGTCGGCCAGTTGCGGACTCAGGAAAGCATGACGAAGCTGATCCGCTATTCGACCGCGCTCTACGCGGAACTCGAAGCCGAAACGGGTCTTGCAACGGGTTGGAAACAATGCGGCTCGCTGTCGGTGGCCCGCACTGCCGAGCGGATGACTCAACTCAAACGCACCGCCGCCGTGGCTCGCGCCTACGGCGTGGCCTGCGACGTGATCAGCGCGCGCGAGGCCGGCGATCTATGGCCTGTCATGCGCACCGACGACCTGCTGGGCGCCGTCTGGCTGCCCGGCGACGGCAAGGCGAATCCCACCGATCTGACGCAGGCCCTGGCTCGCGGCGCCCGCATGCGCGGCGCGCGCATCGTCGAGAACACGCGCGTGACGGCTATCCACACACGCGACGCGCACGGCGCGCGGGAAGCGACTGGCGTTGCGTGGCGCAACAAGAACGGCGACGAGGGCACGATCGGCGCCGAAATCGTCGTAAATTGCGCCGGCCAGTGGGCCAAGGCCGTGGGCCGCCTGTGCGACGTGACGGTGCCGCTGCACTCGGCCGAGCACTATTACATCGTCACGGAACGCATTGCCGGCGTGCACCCCGACCTGCCCGTCATGCGCGACCCGGACGGCTTCATCTATTTCAAGGAAGAAGTGGGCGGCCTCGTCATGGGCGGTTTCGAGCCCAACGCGAAACCGTGGGGCATGCAAGGCATTCCCGAACACTTCGAATTCCAGTTGCTGCCCGACGATTGGGATCAATTCGAAATTCTGATGACGAACGCGCTGCAACGCGTACCCGCGCTCGAAACGGCGCAGGTACGCCAGTTCTACAACGGTCCTGAATCGTTCACTCCCGACAACAACTTCATGCTCGGCGAGGCGCCCGAACTGCGACGCTTTTTTGTCGGCGCGGGTTTCAACTCGATGGGCATCGCCTCGGCGGGCGGCGCCGGCATGGCGCTGGCCGAATGGATTGTGGCGGGCGAGCCGACCATGGATCTGTGGCCGGTCGACATTCGCCGCTTTGCGCGCTTCAACGGCAACGACACGTGGCTGCACGATCGCGTGAAGGAAACGCTAGGCCTGCACTATGCGATGCCGTGGCCTAATCGCGAACTCGACAGCGCCCGTCCGTTTCGCCGCTCGCCGCTGTACGCTTTGCTGCGCGAGGACGGCGCGTGTTTCGGCAGCAAGATGGGCTGGGAGCGCGCGAATTTCTTCGCACCGACGCGCGACGAAGCACGCATCGACTATGCGTTCGGCCAGCAGAACTGGCTGCCGTTAAGCGGGGCCGAACACCGTGCGTGCCGCGAACGCGTGGCGCTCTTCGACATGACGTCGTTTTCCAAATTTCTTGTCAAAGGCCGCGACGCGCAAAGCGTCCTGCAAAACCTGGTCGCGAACGACGTCGACGTGCCGCCGGGCACCACGGTCTACACCGGCATGCTCAACGAACGCGGCAATTACGAATCGGACTTCACGCTCACTCGCCTCGCCGCGGATCAGTACCTGCTCGTTACCGGCACCGCGCAAACCACGCGCGACTTCGACATGATCGATAAAGCAATTCCGCGCGATAAGCACTGCGTGCTCGTGGACGTGACGAGCCAGTATGCAGTGCTCGCCGTGATGGGGCCGCGCTCGCGCGAACTTCTGCAAAGCGTGTCAAAAGCAGACTGGCGCAACGAGTCGTTCGCGTTCGGCCAAAGCCGCGAAGTCGATATCGGCTATGCAACCGTGCGCGCGACCCGCCTCACCTATGTCGGCGAACTGGGCTGGGAGCTGTACGTGCCGGTCGAATTCGCAGTGGGCGTGTACGAGATCCTGCATGAAGCCGGCAAGGCGTTCGGCCTCGTCAATGCGGGCTACTACGCGATCGACTCGCTGCGCATCGAAAAAGGTTACCGCGCATGGGGCCGCGAACTCACTCCGGACACGAACCCATTCGAGGCGGGCCTTGCATTCGCATGCAAACTCGACACCGACATTCCGTTCCGCGGCCGCGACGCACTGCTCGAACTACGCGGCAAACCGCTGCGCCGCCGCATGGTGGTGCTGACCGCGGACGGCGCAGCAGATCGCATGCTCTGGGGCGGCGAAGCGATTCTGCGCGACGGCAAGCCGGTCGGCTTCGTGAGTTCGGCGGCATTCGGCCATACGCTCGGCTGCCCGGTCGCGATGGGCTACGTCAACAACTCCGACGGCGAGGCAGACTCCGCGTATTTGACGAGCGGCGCATATGCGATCGACGTAGCCGGCGAATTGCTGCCGGCTACGCTTCACCTGAAGGCGCCTTACGATCCTCGCTCCGAGCGAATCCGCAACTAGCAAACGGCGTCTAGCGTCCGCCGCGCGCCATGCTCGAAAACACGCCGTCGCGGCGGATCAGGCCATGAAACAGCGCCGCCGCAAGATGCAGCAGCACCGTGCCGAACAACGCAAAAGCAAGCCACGTGTGCAACGCGCGCAGCACCGCGAAAAGTTCGACGTTATGCGGCGCGATCGGTGGCAAATGAAACGGACCCCATAGCGTGAGCGGATAGCCCGCCGCGGACAGCATCGCCCAGCCGATTAGCGGCATCGCAAACATCAGCGCATAGAGCACCGCGTGCGAGCCCTTCGCCGCCATTTTTTGCGATGCGGGCATGTCGCGAGGCAATGGCGGACTGCCGCGCCGTAAGCGCACGCTTGCGCGTATCACCACGAGCAGCAGCAAAGCGATGCCAAGCGGCTTGTGAATTGCAATCAGCGTGTCATGCGCGCGCGACACGGTTGCGACCATGCCGACGCCGATAAACAGCATCGCGACGATGAGCGGCGCCATCGTCCAGTGCAAAAACCGCGCTAGCGGACTGAAGTGCGTGCGGGTCCGCGTCATGAGCGCTCTCCATGTGTCGTCGGGGTTTGATGAACTTCCGGATGCAGCGTTTCCTCGCGCGTGCGTCGCTTGAACGACAGCGCATAGGCCGCCGAGCGCGCGGCAAGCAAAGGATCGTCGGACGGCGCGATGCCCGCCGGCACGATCGTCGGGTCGAAATTGACGTCGCGGCAAGCACCGTTTTCCTGCGACGTGCTGCGCTCGATCACGAGCGTCCCCGCGTCGATATTCTCCCGATCGGACGGCCATTGCAGCGTGGCGTCGCCGGTGGGGTCGCCCGGATGAGCAACGGTCAGGATCAGATGCCAGCGCAACGGCCCGCTCTGCAGACGCTCGTCCAGGTCCGCCGCGAGGAAATTCTTCTCGGCCTTTTGCGCGTCCGTAATCGGCGCGTACGGCGTCTCGGGCACCATCGCCCAACGCACCGCGCGCGTGTCGCCGGCCTGGTTGGTGAAGCGGAACGCGTTGATGCCGTAGTACGCGGCGTTCGCGAGGCTCGACGAAGGCGGATGCGCCTTCACCCACGTCTGGAAGGGTTGGGTCTCCGGATTGGCTGCATAAAAGGCCTTGAGCCGGGCCGGGTCCGGCTTGCCGGTCGCCGGATCGGGCGTTGCGGCAAGCAGTTGCTGATAGAACTGCTCAGGCGTATGCACGGCGAAGACCGGTGTCGAGTTCATTCCGGTGCGCCACTGCTCGCCGTCCTTCAATTGAAAGAGCAGCGCGAGGCTGCGCACCGGGGAACTCGTATCGGGCGCCGACGGATTGCCGCCGGGCACCGCAAAGCGTCCGGTGACCGGCGTGCGTCCGGGCGCAAATACGACCGCGCGCGAGACGCGCTCGCCCTGGCCGTTACTGTCGAAATAACCTTCGACGCACAGGCCCTTCGCATGATTGCGCCGATAGCCCGGATGCGGTTGACCCGCCACGGCCTGAAGCGTATTGACGATGCGCGGCGCGCTCAGGCGTTGCGGCGTCAACCACCCCGCCGTATAAGCGAAGCCGCCTGCGGACAGAAGCACGACGGCGCCTATCGCGGCAAGCCGGCACGGCACACAGCGAGGTAACTGATCGGGAACGGTGTTTTTTGTCACGGAGACTCCTTGCTGAATCGAGGCGTTGATTGGCTAACACGCGCGGCGCAAGTCTATTCCGTTCGATTTCCGGCGCGCGCGTTCGCCACGCGCGCCGGCCGTCGGCATTTCAATGCCCTCAATTCATGCTGTCGGTCGGCCTGGCGTCGCTCGCGACGCGGTTCGCGGCCGCCTCGGCAGCAAGCGCCTGCTTGTGCTGTTCGACCATATGCGCGAAGACCGGGCTGACGTCCGGATATGATGCGTCGGTCACGTAATCGAGACCGTTCTGTTGTGCCTGGATCAGTTCCTGATAGACCTCGGCACGGGTTTTTCCTTGCGCGAAAACATTCGACGAAGCGGCCAGAACGACGACGGACAATGCGGCAAAAGCGATCTTCTTCATGATGAACTCCGGTGAGTTGGTTGCGGGTTTGCATCAGGGAGAACCACGCCTCACCGGCTTTTATTCCTGCGTCAGCCACGTGGAAAAAACATTTCCGTTGCGCGGAATAAAGCACTTCGCGAACGGGTTTGCTAGCTTCCGCGACGCTGCGATGGCACAGTAAAAGATGTTGCGCAAACCCGGTGACGAGAGCGGAATAAACCGCAGCGCGGCGGTGTTTGCACCTCAATAGCCGGATTTTGCCCGGAGACCTTTTCCCATGAACCCGACCGACGCCCCCAACGATTCGCCGCTTTCCGAAGCCGACATTCAGGCCTACGCCGATGGCACGTTGTCGCCGGCGCGCGCCGCGTTTCTGCGCGATTATCTCGGCCGCGATCCGGCGGAAGCCCGCCGGGTCGCCTTTTACGGCAAGCTCAACGAACAGATGCAACGCTCCTTTCAGACCGCCGACGAACCCGAGGCCAGCGCATTCAACGGGCGGCGCAACGCCGGCAGCCGCTGGCGCAGCGCTGTAACGCTGCGCTTGCGCAAGCCGCTCAGGGTGCTGGTTGCGCTCGTCATCGCGTGCGTCGCCGTGAGCGGCTGGTTCGCGGCCACCGAGGTCACGCGCCAGGCGCTTAACAACGCGGCCATCATGGCGTTGGCCGAAACCGCCGCCGCCCCGTTTCCCGCCGGCTCGCCGACTCGTCGAGATCCGTCCGCTCCCGACCTCGAAGCGATCGGGCTGCGGCTCGTGGATCAGCGCGTCGTGTCGCTCGGCCTGCTGCAGCGCGCCACCGAATTCATCTATTTGAATGGCGATAACGAGCCGGTCGTGGTGCTGTCGACGCTCGCACTGCTCGCGCCTTCTCAGCCGCAATGGTCGGCGCGCCGCATCGGCGATGTACGTCTGTTGACATGGACGGCGCAGCGGCAGCGCTTCGTGGTCGCCGGCAATGCACGCACACACGGTCTGATGCGCGCCGCCGACGTCATGACCATGCAATGAAACCGCACGATCTTGCGGCGTGTCGTTTAATCAACGGAATAAAATGCGTGCACGCGTGTTTGCACTACAAACGCGTGCGACGCCCGACGAAGCGCCGCCGCTCCGTGTCCACGAGAGGCCCCATGACCGGGATGAATAATGGATGTTCGTGACGAGTTGATGGAACACGTGCCGCGCTTGCGGCGCTATGCGCGGGCGCTGATCAACAATCGCGACCTCGCGGACGATCTGGTGCAGGACACGCTCGAACGCGCGCTCGGCCGCACCGAAATGTTCCAGGCCGGCACCGATCTGCGCGCCTGGCTATTTACGATCATGCACAACGTGTTTGCAAATCAGGCGCGCAAGGCGTCGTCGCGCGCGGTACACGTGGCGGTCGATGACGAAAGCGTGCATGAAAGCGAGTTCGCCGTGCCGGCGCAACAATCCCGTTCGCTGGAAATGCGCGATCTCGACTACGCGTTGCAGCGTTTGCCCGTTGAGCAGCGTGAAGTCGTGCTGCTGGTCGGGCTGGAGGAAATGAGCTATGCCGACGTCGCGCTCGCGCTGAACGTGCCCATCGGCACGGTCATGTCGCGGCTTTCGCGCGGACGCGAACGGCTTCGGGCATTGATGGCGGGCAGCCAGCCCGGTGCGAAATTACAGGTGGTGCGATGAGCGAGCAAATTACGCCAGTTAGCGAAGAAGAACTGCACGCCTATGTGGACGGCACGCTGTCCGAGGAACGACGTGCGGAGGTCGAGCGCGCGCTCGAACAGAATCCGGATCTGGCCACGCGCATCAGCGATTATTTCTCGCTGAACAGCATGTTCCATGAGCGCTACGACCGCGTGCTGAACGAACCCGTGCCGAAGCGTTTACAGCCGGGCGCGCCGCGCCGCTCGCGCGTCGCTGCCAACTGGCCGCAGTTCGCGGGCATGGCGGCGGCGCTGGTAATGGGCATTGGCATCGGCGTCGGCACGCATATGGGACGCGACACGTTGCCTTCGGTGGCGGGTTCGTCCGACACACGCCCTGTCAGTGCGGACAGCACCGAAGTACTCGCGCGTCAGGCTGCGATTGCGCATGTCGTCTATATGCCGGCGGTCGACCGGCCCACCGACATGAACGCGGATCACGAGCAGGACTTCGTGAAGTGGCTGGCGAGTCGCCTCGGCACGAATGTGCATCCGCCCATGTTGTCGAAGGCAGGCTTCGCGCTGTCGGGTGGCCGCCTGCTGCCTGGTCCGGACGGCGACACCGCGCAGTTCATGTATCGCGGCCAGAATGGCGAACGGGTGACGCTGTGCATCTCGCGCCGCAAGGTGAACGCGAACACGACAGCGTTCAAGCTGTATCAGGACGGGCCGGTCAACGTGTTCTATTGGGTTGACGGCGATTTCGGCTACGCGGTGTCAGGCGGTATCGATCGCAAGCAGTTGCTGCAACTGTCGCATGACGTGTACTCGCAATTGACGGCAGCGGCGCCGCCGTCGAGCTAATGCCGGTACGGTCTATTGTGTTCGTCAGCGCGAGCTCGACTTCACGAGTTCGCGCGGCGTGATGCCGAGGAGCCGCCCCATCCAGTGCGCCATATGGCTCTGGTGTGCGAAGCCCGCGTCGAGCGCGACCTGGCTGGCGCTCAGCCGGCCTTGCAGCAACAACGTTCGCGCGCGTTCTACGCGCCGCTGCACCACATATTGATGCACAGGCACGCCGAGCGTCGCGCGAAATAGCACCTTGAAGTGCGGCACGCTGAGGTCGGCAAGCGCGGCAAGCTCGCTCAACGTGAGACGCCGGTCGAGATGTGCTTCGATAAACTCCGTCACGCGCGCCGCTGTCCGCGGTGCGAGCGTGCGCCGCTTGTTGTCTAGCGACGCGGCGCCGCCAATCAGACGGACCACCATTGCCGTGCACAGACTTTCGGCGTAGAGCGGGTCAGACGCGACGTCTGCTTCCAGTTCCGCGCGCAACGCCCACGCCAGGTGTTGAAAGCGCGGATCGCGCATCTGGAACTGCGGGAGAATCTGCGCGCCGTCTGGTTTGCGCGCCAATTGTTCAGCGGTCCTGCGCGCGAAATCTTCGCCGATCCAAATGCTGAAAATCGTGCAGGCCGATTCATCGCTCCACTGCCCGTCGAGTCCTGCCGGAATCACGTCGGCGTCGCCGTGCGCCTGAATGCGCGAGTGCGGTTTCTCGTTGCAACGACAGTGCGCGCGGACAGGCGCGCCCACATGCACGCCGATTCGATGATGCTTGAACGCAGGTATCCGGTGCACGCCAGCTGACACGTTCACCAGCTCCGCGCCGAAACCCTGCCAGGCGAGCAGCCGGCTCGAGCGCAGCGCAATACGGGAGCCGGTATGCGCGGGTGGGATCTGCGTGCGGGTCTCTGGGACGGCATTCATCGTTTATCTCGCGGATGGCAGTCGGTCTGCGGGCATTGTGCATGGTTTTTAGCGCCTACGCTCAGTACGCCTCCTGACTTCCCGTGCGCAGCGCCGACGAGCAACGAGTCATCCGAATCTGCTCACGGGCATCCTTGCATGCGCGTTTTGCGCTGCGCGCGTCCTTATGATCCTCTCATGACGATCCGGTAAGGAGCACCTGATGTTCGTGATTTTTGGAGCCGGCGGCAATGTCGGCAAAGTGAGCGTAGCCGCGTTGCGACGCGCCGGCCGGGACGTGCGCGCCGTGGTTCATAGCGTGGCGCAGGCGGATGCGTTCGAGCGAATCGGCTGCGATGTCGTGGTCGCGGATTTGCACGACCGGGCAGCGGTGGCGCGCGCATTGGAAGACGCGCACGCGGTGCAGGTTGTGTGTCCGCTGCCGCGCCATGACGACGACCCGGCAAACGCGATGCGCAGCATGATCGATGTGAGCGTCGAAGCATTGCATGCGAATCCGCCACCGCACGTACTCGCGCTTTCGGATTATGGCGCCGAGCAGCCGAGCGGAACGGGCATCACGACGCTTTTCCACTACCTCGAAACGCAACTCGGCACCGTCGACACCCGGTTGACGTTCCTGCGCGCAGCCGAGCACATGCACAACTGGGCGCGTGTGCTGCCGCTCGCATTGTCCAAAGGGGTGTTGCCGAGCCTGCATCATCCGCTCGAAAAGCGCTTTCCTACTGTGGCTGCGCAGGATGTCGGCGCGCTGGCGGCTCAATTGCTGCTCGACGGCGATCCGCGTGAGCGTTCGCCTCGCGTGGTGAGCATAGAAAGTGAAGTACGCGTCAGTGTGAACGACGTTGCGCACACTATCGGCGAACTGTCGGGCCGGCCTGTCGTGCCGCACGCGGTGCCGCGGGAGCAATGGGCCGCGATGCTCGAAGGCGCGGGCTTGAGCGAGCAACACGCGCGGCTCATTGCGGATCTGTACGACGCGCACAACGCGGGACGCATCGACGTGCAAGCGGGCGTTAGCGAACGGCGATTCGGTCCCACTACGTTGGCGCAGGCGTTAGCGACGATCATGCCGCAGGACGCGGCACAGAACGGTTGATCGAGGACCACGGAGATGTCGACCTGCCCCTTGAGATGCGAGGCGAGAAGAATGCCCACTCGTGCGAGCGGCTTGCTCGCGCTCGTGCTGACGTTGTCGGCACTGGTGGGCTGGCGTGCGCTTCGGGATCTGCTCAATGCGATTCCCGATAGCAACGATGATTTTGGTCTGTTTTAAGCGATGTCATTGCGCTGATATGACGGTCGCAGCGGCAGGCGAAGAACATCAGGTACCGCGTCAACTAACTGACGAGTCCCCGTCATTCGAACGAATCAATGCGCTTGAATGCGCGGCCGTTCATTCAAGGCAGACACTCAGCCAAAACCTGTTTGCTATCCCACGACACCTTTTGCTGCCTCGCGCCCCGCAACCGCATGAAAAACCTCGCGGGCGATTTTATTTTTCCATTTAGATTCAGCAACTTATGTGATGGTTGCCAGCTTGCCCGCTTCACGTTGGCACACCCTATGCAAATACCCCTGTGAGCGCGACAAATAGTGCTCTTCCATCCAGACCGAAGACCTTCACAGGAGATTTACCATGAGCTCACTGACCATCAAAGACATCGCCCACACCGAAGAACTTTCCGCCAAGGCTCTGTCCGCTGTACGCGGCGGCAGCAACTACAACGCAGGAAACCTCAACCTTGCCTACGGTGGCGGCTTCGCCAGCCCGGGCGTCGTGGTCGCACCCGTCACGCAGACGGACACGTACACGAAAGTCGAGATCCCGACGATCCAGAACTTCGGCGGCCTGCAGTTCGCCAAGGCGTAAGTTAAGCGCCGCGGAGAGTCGCGCTGACAGCGGATGCCGTTCGATCCCGTCGAGGTGCGCTCTCCGCGCTTGCACGTCGAACCACACTCTTTAAACCCAAACAGAGAAACAGCTCCAGGAGACCTACCATGACCTCACTGACCATCAAAGATATCGCCCATAGCGAAGAACTGTCCGCCAAGGCCTTGTCCGCTGTACGCGGCGGCAGCAACTACAACTTCGGCAACGCCAATGTTGCCTATGGCGGCGGCTTCGCCAGCCCGGGCGTCGTAGTCGCACCCGTCACGCAGACTGACACGTACACGAAAGTCGAGATCCCCACGATCCAGAATTTCGGCGGCCTGCAGCTTGCCAAGGCGTGAGTTAAGCGCCGCGGAGAGTCGCACCCACATCGGATGCCGTTTCATCCCATCAAGGTGCGCTCTCCCCGCTTGCACGTCGAACCACACTCTTTAAACCCAAACAGAGAAACAGCTCCAGGAGACCTACCATGACCTCGCTGACCATCAGAGACATCGCCCACACCGAAGAACTGTCCGCCAGGGCTCTGTCCGCTGTACGCGGCGGCAGCAACTTCAACTTCGGGAACTTCAATGCTGCTTATGGTGGCGGCTTCGCCAGCCCGAGTATCGTGGTCGCACCGGTTACCCAGATCAGCACGTACACGAAAGTCGACATTCCCACGATCCAGAATTTCGGCGGCCTGCAATTTGTCAAGGCATGAGTCCAGGGATCGGGAGTCGCAAGCCCGGACCCGCATGATGGATGCTTTGCAGGTCTGACGGCTTTATACCTGGGGAGCGCAGTGGGATGGCCAGGCGGTTGGTCCAGCCATCGCAGTTCGTTCTCCTTCCGTACCCTCCGGACTTGTCACCGAGGTTCGGATCTCGGGGCCCGCCGGCCGGTCCGCCCGGCGGGATTTTTTGCGCGCTGTAGCTCAAGAGCCAGGTGATCGCGAACATGCGGGCTTGGCATTCTCTCCATCGAGAATGCGCACGACGACAGATGGTGGAGCATGCACGGGTACGGGCCAATGCCCTTACGGTTCTTCGCCCGCGGCGGTCGTCGACGGGCTCATTGACGCCAGAATCTGGTCACGGCAAGCCGCAAGGATTTCGTCGGCCAACGGCGAATCGTCCGGGCAGGCGCGCGACATGACAATCGCACCGACCGCATGCGCCAGCATGTCGAGGGACCTGGCTCGCGCCTGGCTCGTGTCCGCACCGTCCCCCGCACCGCCTTCGGGGCAGAGCACAGTCAGCAGGTTCTCGATACCGGCCGCAAACTCGGCCCGAACTGCGTCCGACTGACGCGCGGCATCCCCACCCAGCGCAGCCATCGTGCAGCCGGTCGCGCGGGCGTCGCGGTGCTCGCGGGAAAGGTAGTACCGCACAAACTCAGGTGCGTCGGCACCCGCGCTCAGCGCCACGGTCTGCGCAATACCGCAGGCCGCCGACTCCGCCATCAGATCGGACTTGGAGCCGAACTGCTTATAAAAGCCGCCGTGCGTGAAGCCGGCGGCTGCCATCAGATCGGCAACGCCCACCCCATCGTAGCCGCGCTCCCGAAACAGCTTTGACGCCGTCTCGACGACGCGTTCCCGGTTGGCCTGCGCCTGTGCCTTGGTGATCTTCATTTCGTGACCACAGTGGTTCATGTGTTCGAAGGTTCGATTATACATTGATGTCGATCATCATCAAAACCTTGACACGTTAGATTATGACCATCATCATTGCGTCCATTGCCAACCCAGAAATTGACCGACATGACTGGAAAGAAGCTTTTCGAGCCTTACGCCCTTGGCCGCCTGACGCTTGCCAATCGCTTTGTCATGGCACCGCTAACGCGTAATCGCGCGGGCGCCGGGCTAGTGCCCAGCGAACTGGCCGCGACCTACTACGCCCAGCGCGCTTCGGCGGGCCTGATCATCACGGAAGCCACCCAGGTGTCGGCCCAGGCACAGGGCTATCAGGACACGCCGGGCCTATACACGCCTGAGCAAATTGCCGGCTGGCGCAAGGTCACCGAGGCCGTGCACGCCAAGGGTGGGCACATCTTCGCGCAGCTCTGGCACGTCGGACGCGTTTCGCACGCCGACGTCCAGCCCGGCGGCGCTGCGCCAGTCGCGCCTTCGGCGATTCGCGCGGAGACGAAAACCTTCGTCAACAACGGATTTGTCGATGTATCCCAGCCACGTGCGCTGGCGCTTGTCGAATTGCCGGGCATCGTGAACGATTTCCGTCAGGCTGCGGCCAACGCAATTGCGGCCGGCTTCGACGGCGTGGAAATTCACGGTGCGAACGGCTATTTGCTGGAGCAGTTCATCAAGGACGGGGCCAACCAGCGCGCTGACGCCTACGGCGGTTCTGTCGAGAACCGTGCGCGCCTGTTGCTGGAAGTCGTCGCGGCCGTGGTGAAAGAAATTGGTGCCGATCGCACCGGCGTGCGCATTTCTCCTGTGTCGCCGGCAAACGGCATTTCGAGCAGCGATCCTCAGCCGCAGTACGACTACATCGCGGCGCAGCTCAGCGCGCTGGGCATCGTCTACCTGCACGTGGTCGAGGGTGCGACGGGCGGCCCGCGCGATTTCGCACCGTTTGACTACGACGCACTGCGACAGCGGTTCAGGCAGACCTATCTCGCCAACAATGGCTACGACCTGGAGCTCGCCACCACCAGGCTCAACGAGGGCACCGCAGACCTGTTCGCGTTCGGCCGTGCCTTCATCAGCAATCCCGATCTGGTCGAGCGCCTGAAGACCGGCGCCCCGCTGGCTCAGCCCGATTTCGCCACGCTCTATGGTGGCGGCGCCGCGGGCTACACCGATTACCCAGCCATCACCGCTTGAGGCGCGGCGCTTGTTCCCGCACCCGAACCGCTTATTCGAAGGAAACTACTCATGACCACGCTTCCGACTGTTCTCGTCACCGGTGCATCCTCCGGCATCGGTTCCATCTACGCCGAGCGCTTCGCACGCCGCGGCCACGACCTCGTGCTCGTTGCACGCGACAAGGCGCGCCTCGATACGCTGGCCGCACGCCTGCGTGAAGAAAGCGGTGTTGCCGTCGAAGTGCTGCAGGCTGACCTGACCCAACCGGGGGACCTGGCTGCAGTCGAGACCCGACTGCGCGACGACGCTAGCATAGGTATCCTGATCAATAACGCGGGGATGGCTCAGTCGGGCGGGTTCCTGCAGCAGACCAGCGAGGGCATCGAACGCCTGATCACGCTCAACACCATGGCGCTGACGCGGCTGGCAGCCGCGGTCGCTCCGCGCTTTGTCCAGTCGGGCACAGGCACGATCGTCAACATTGGCTCGGTGGTGGGCCTCGCGCCCGAGTTTGGTATGTCGATCTACGGCGCCACCAAGGCGTTCGTGCTGTTTCTGTCGCAGGGATTGCACCTCGAGTTGTCGCCCAGCGGCGTTTATGTGCAGGCGGTGCTGCCGGCAGCGACCCGTACGGAGATCTGGGAGCGCGCCGGCATCGACGTCAATTCGCTTACCGAGGTGATGGAGGCCGGCGAACTGGTTGATGCGGCGCTCGTCGGTTTCGACCGCCGCGAACTGGTCACCATCCCGCCGCTGCATGTGGCCGGCCGCTGGGATGCGCTGGATGGCGCACGTCAAGGGCTCCTGTCGGACATTCGACAAGCGCACGCGGCCGATCGCTACCGGTCGGAAGCCTGAACACTTTGGCCTATGTCTACGCGAAAGCCAGCCATGCCTTATCGACCGATTCCCCGGCTCAGTTCTTGAGATGTAGCTCGATGACCATCACGCACACACAACGCTCACGCGCGTTGCAGACGATCGACTCGACCGGCAGGGTTAGCCAGTCGGCAATGTCCTATGCCCGCGCACAGAACAGCCATGTCACGGCGGCCGGAACCACTTTCGCTTACCGCGAGCTTGGCCCGCACGGCGGCATTCCGCTGATCCTGCTCAACCACTGGGGCGCCGTGCTGGACAACTTCGATCCGCGCATCGTCGATGGCCTCGCTCGCAAGCATCGCATCATCGCGATCGACTATCGCGGAATCGGGTTATCTGGCGGCCTCACGCCCTTGACCGTGGACGAGATGGCGCGCGACACCATCGCGTTGATCCACGCGATGGGTTTCAGTCAGGTCGATCTGCTCGGCTTTTCGCTCGGCGGTTTCGTCGCGCAGGACGTGGCGCTAAAGGCGCCGGGCCTGGTGCGCAGGCTCGTCCTCACAGGTACGGGGCCCGCGGGCGGTCGGGGCATCGACCGTGTGGGGGCCAAGTCCTGGCCATTGATGCTCAAGGGTCTGGTGACGATGCGCGATCCCAAGACCTATCTGTTCTTCACCTCCACCGCTAATGGCCGCCAGGCGGCAAACGCGTTCCTGAAGAGGCTGAAGGAACGCACGGCGGAGCGCGACAGAGGGCCGACACCCCGCGCGTTGCTTCGCCAGCTCAAGGCGATCAAGGCTTGGGGCCGGCAGGCGCCGCGGGATCTCGGCCGCCTGCACATGCCTGTCCTGATCGCCAATGGAGACAACGACATCATGGTGCCTACCGCCTTGAGCCACGATATGGCGCGCCGCATTCCCAACGCGCAGTTCGTCATTTACGAGGACGCAGGACACGGAGGCATCTTTCAGTATCACGCCGACTTCGTGATCAAAGCGCTGGAATTTCTGGCGCATTGAAAACATCGCGGCCGGCGACAGGTACCCAAAACTGGATTTAGAACACCATGAAAGCGCTCACCTTCAAACGCTACGGCAAGACACCCGAAATCGGGTTCGCCGAAGTGCCCCGCCCCACGCTCAAGCCTGATGAACTGTTGGTACAGGTCCGCGCGGCGGGGTTGAACCCGATCGACAACATGATTCCGTCGGGGACCTTCAGGCCCGTCCTCAAATTCGAGTTGCCCGCTACGCTGGGCAGCGATATTGCCGGCGTGGTGACCGAGGTCGGCAGTAACGTGACGCGTTTCAGGCCGGGCGATGCAATCTTTGCCAGCCTTTTCGATCTCGGCCGGGGCTCGATCGCTGAATTCGCGGCGGTGCCGGAGAGCGTTGCCGCGTCGAAGCCGGTCAACCTCGACTTTGTGCAGGCTGCGGCCGTTCCGATGGTCGGGCTCACCTCGTGGCAGGCGTTGAAAGAGCGCGCCCACCTTCAAGCCGGCCAGAAAGTTTTCATTCCTGCCGGGTCGGGCGGCATTGGCACGTTTGCGATCCAGTTCGCAAAGCACTTCGGTGCCCGCGTGGGAACGACAACCAGCACGGGCAACGTGCAACTGGTGACCAGTCTGGGTGCAGACGAGGTTGTCGACTATAAGAAGCAGGAGTTCGAGAAAGTTCTGCACGGCTACGACGTTGTGCTTGGCACCCTTAGAGGCGATGCGATTGAGAAATCCATAGGCATCCTCAAACCGGGGAGCAAGATCGTGTCGCTCATCGGGCCGCTGGACGCAGCGTTCGCCCGCGCCCGCAGGCTGAACTTTATTTTGAGGTTGGTATTCGGGCTAATGAGCCGCAAGATCAAGCGGCTCGCGAAGAAGCGGGATGTGGCGTATTCATTTCTCTTCATGCGCCCCGACGGAACCCAACTCTCTGAAATTGGCAAACTCCTCAAGTCGGAACAGGTTCGTCCAGTGATCGACAAGGTGTTTCCGTTTGAGCAGGCGAAGGAAGCGCTCGAATACCTGGCCCAAGGACGTGCCCGGGGCAAGGTCGTCGTGAGAATGAAGTGAGTTGCGCAGGGGCGTAGCTTTGGGGCGCAGGTGCAGACGGCCTCGATTGCGAGCGAAGCGTTAGCCTGTCTCGCGGCCGATGACCGCGCTAACGCACGACGCATATGAGGGTCACTGGAAACCGGATCGTTCGATCGATGTGGCGGTGCTTCGACGGGCGCTCGCTCTCAGAAAACGCCTCGACATCCACATGAGTCCGCAGTCTCTCCGCGAGATGCAATTCGCCCGTTATAGCGGTCCGAGCCGCATTCCTGCCTTGTCATTCGAACGGGTTTTGCTTACGGCCAGCGATAGGCCAGCACGCGTTCGAGCGGATAAGCCAATTCCCTCACCTCTCCGAGTTGGTTGCCTCCGAACAGGTAGACGTTGTCGGCGTCCGATCGGATAAAGAACCCGACATGCCCTTTCCATTCGACGGCGTCGTCGGCAGTCAACACAGCAACACAACCATATCTGGGCGCATCGAGCGGATTGCCCCACGAGAGCCACGAGCGAGCCAAGGCCGATCCCGTTCCGGGAACGCCTGACTGCTTCATACACCAGTTGAGGAATGACGAGCACCACGAAATCTTGTCGTCATAACCGGCGAGTTGAGTCGTGTTGTTGTATTCGGCAATCCTCGGGTTGGATTCTCCTGGTCCGTAACGGCTGACGCCCCGTTCCTTGAACGCAATATCCAGCCAGGCAGGCGTGAATCCGGTCGCCGATGGCTCGTAACGATACCCTTCACGCATAAATGTGCTCCTTACAGATGATCCTGTTCGAGTGGGCCGTAGATTGCATGTGGCTGTCCGGAATTACTGTCCGATAACGGTCGCCGTATGACCGGTGTCGCCATTCTCAGGGGTAAGTGACAAAGCCAGCTCCTGTCATTGCATTGGATCGCAGCTGCTGCTTCTCTTGCGCCCGTCGGCTAATAAACCGACATGTAACACGCGCCAGAGGACACCGCGACTTGTTTGTTCCATCAAGGTCGCTTCCAACACCAAAGGGTATTCAATTCGGAGCTTCGATAGACGACGCTCAAAGTACCTTTGCTGAGGGAGAGCGGCCAATACCCTCTGTAACTTGCAGACGCAGGCCGCAACCCGAAAGAGTCCGAGCTGCGACGTTGCCAGCGTGTTTGCAGACGATCAAGGGCTGCCTTTCTTGTCCGCGCTCTCATATCGAATGAACTGCCTTGAATCCTATGTCAGTATGGTCACTTCAAGCACGATTTAATATCCGTTGGAGTCATTGATCGTTTGCACGACACTGCGAAGGGGCCGTCCGAGTTCGCGTCGTTATGCAGGGTTAATAGTTGACGCAGCACTCTGGATTTAACTTTTCCGTTACACTTTCCAACAAAAGTTGTCTTGCGGTGGTTTTTAGGAATTTGGTGTTGGGGTATTATTCGGCCAGCGCAAAAGCGCCAAAGAAAAAATCGGCTGTTTGCCACGCTGGGGGCTTCAATGAGTTTTAATAACGCTAGTGACGGAATCTCCGCGTCAGGAGGTTCTATTGCGGGACTATTGAGTGGCGCGGAGTCATTTGCCGGAGTCGCAAGTAGTTTAGGCGGACCGGTTGGCAGCTCATATGCAGCGGGAGTCGTTAATCAGGCGGCACGCGCGGTTCAACTGGCCCAGACGGCGTCGAACCTGATCGGCAAGACGCCCTCAGCCGTCGCAGACGCCATCAATTCGCTTGCAACCAAGCCCCAGCTCACCCAGCAGAATCGCTTCATGTCGATTCGGACGCCGCTCGGCCCGGATGTGCTTCTGGTCACCGCGTTGGTGGCAGACGAGTATCTGAACCAGCTGCCAGAGATTCATCTCGATCTCATATCACAGCGACGCGATATCCAGATTGACTCTCTCGTCGGCCAACTCGTTTCTGTCTCGCTTAAGCCTGAACAGGGCGGACTGCTTTCCGCAGTGCCAAAGAACCCTAACCAGTCCGAGCGCTTCTTTCACGGCTTTGTCATTTCCTTTTCGCGCGTTGGTAATTCTGGCACTGTTACGCGCTACCAGATGACGGTCGTGCCCTGGCTTTGGTTTCTCAGCCGCTCGACAGACTGCAGAATTTTCCAGAATAAAACGCCTTCGGATATATTGGCGGAAATATTTTCCGAGTTCGGATTTAGTGATTATGAGTTGAACCTGCAAGGCCAATATAAACCGTTCGAATACATCGTGATGTATCGCGAGTCGTACTTCAACTTCGCGGCACGCCTGATGGAGCAGGAAGGGCTTATCTGGTGGATTCGTCACGAGAAGGACAAACACGTCCTCGTGATCAGCGACAGCAATGCGGGCTTCAGGGCGATCGACGGCCTCGCCGAAATTCCGTTCTACGCGGACAGCGCGGCGAGTGAGAAAAACGGCATCTCGCAGTGGAACGAAGCGTTCAGCTTCCGCGTCGGCAAGATCACGTATCGGGACTTCAACCATCGCACACCGTCGACGCCCCTCCTCCATGTGGAGGTTCCGTCGACCTTGTCGAATCCGAATATCCAGAACACTGAGCGGTACGAATATCACTCGCTCTACGACCACGGCGACGACGGGGAGCGTTATGCGCGCATTGCAATGGAGGCTGAAGAGGCACAGGCCCATCATTTCAATGGTGCATCGTACGTTCAGAAGCTTGACCCGGGCCTGAAATTCAAACTGGTCAATCATCCGGTATCGGCCTTCAACAACAAGGACTTTGCCCTTCTGCACGTACGGCACGAAGCTGCCAACGACTACACACACGAGTCGCACGAACTTCCGTATCGCAACTCGTTTTCGTGCCTGCCGGTGGATATTCCCTATCGGGCCGAACGGCGCACGCCGAAGCCTTACATGTACGGTACGCAGTCGGCGGTGGTGGTCGGGCCGGAAGGCGAGGAAGTCCACACCGACGGCAGTTCTGTGAAGGTTCATTTCTTCTGGGACCGCCGTGGCAAGCAGGATGGTAGCGACTCGATGTGGGTGCGTGTGGCCCAGTCGTGGGCGGGCGGGGGCTGGGGCGGGTCGGCAATGCCGCGCACGGGACAGGAAGTGCTCGTCGCGTTTAACGAGGGCGACCCTGACAACCCGATCATCGTCGGTCGCGTCTTCAATGGAGAGAAAACCAACCCCTACCACCACACCGCGGGCCGGACGATGGGGTTGCGCAGCAAGACCATCAACGGCGACGGGTTCAACGAACTGAAGTTTTCGGATGTCGCCGGATCGGAAGAGGTCTTCATCCACGCCCAGAAGAATCTGAACACCGTCGTCAAGGATAGCGAGACGCGCTCGATCGAAGCCGGAAATCGGCTCGTGAGACTGCACGCAGGCGATGAAACGAAAGACATCGCCAAGGGTAGCTTGACGGAGACGATCGCGAAGGCGCGCGCGACGACGGCCAATACGATCGATACAAAAGCGGTCGGCGGTGAAGCTGGGCCTGGCAACCAGATGCATCAGGCGACGGACAAGATCGAGCATCGCGTCGGCGCGAGCATCATCACGATGAAGCCCGACAGCATCAAGCTCTCGCACGGTGCGTCGAGCATCCTGATCAACCAGAGCGGAATTTTCCTCGACGGGCCGGTAATTCACCTGAACCAAGGCCTGTTTGTGACGCCGGAGCAGGCGCTGGCCATCCAGTGGGCGCAGCAGCAGGCGATCATCGCGGCGGGTCTGGCGAGTCCGGATCCGAAGGTGCGTGACGCGGCGAAGCGGCTGCAGGCATCTGTCAAGGCCCAGCAGATGGCGAAGTTGGCGGACGCAGTTTATTCGCCCGGTACGGCGCCGCCCGGATGGTCGAACATCAGCAATGACCCTGAGGCTCTGAAAAAGTACGGCCTGCGCCCCGCAGATCTGTCGATACCCGGAAGCAACTTCGGAGCACAGGCGTATGCGCCTGACCCCGCTGTGTTTGGCGATAGCATGAAGCCAACGGTGGCGTTCAAAGGTACCGAACAGCTCACGCGGGAGGACATGTCGAATAACATCGCACAGGGTCAGGGCTACGAGTCCGCCTATTACGGGCGGGCAGTAAAAATTGGCAAAACTGTGCAAGCCTCGGGTAATGCTTCGGATCTTGACCTCGCGGGTCACTCGCTCGGTGGTGGGCTCGCGTCAGCGGCCGCAGAGGCGAGCGGCTCCAGCGCAACTACCTTTAACGCCGCGGGATTGAATTCCGGAACACTCTCGCTGTATGGAGCGACACCGGTCGGCGCTTCGATAACCAATTACCGTGTCGACGGCGACATCCTGACTGGATTACAGGAAGGAAAACTCGGTCCGATCAGTGACGCCACAGCTTCAGTAATGCCGAAAGCTGTTGGTGAGCAGATTGATATCCCGGGCAGCGCGATGAGCACGTTATCGCGTCACAAGATGGCGCAGGTCAATGCAGGAATGGAATCAACGGTTGCGGACCAGCAGTCGTCGCTGCTTCAGCTTCTAGGATCGCATTAAATGAAATATCGAAAACTCGCAATTGCCGGGGCAGTCGCCGTCGCGGTGTGCGTCACAAGCCCATTCTGGTGGCCGACCCAGGCAGAGGAAACACACATGTCCACCTTCAAACGCTATCCTCCCGAAGACTTTTTTTCTGGTGTTGAACTCGAGCTAGCCCGTGCTATCCGGGATGGCGATCTCGCCCGTACAAGGGAACTGATACCGAAGGTCGACTTGAGCCTGGTAGGCAGGAAAGAAATGACGATGCTCGCGTTCGCCGTCCAAGAAACGGTCCCCGTCAAAACGGACGCAGGCAACGTGCGCTATCAGATCGTTAGCGAACTGGTCCGCCATGGTGCCAAACCGGAGCAGCCATTTGGTCAAACCAGAGGCAACGTTGCGTGTATCGCCGCCCGGGCTGACTCACCCGCCCTGCTCAAGGCGCTCCTGGCAGGAGGCATGAGCCCTGACCTGAGATACGACGGGGACACTCCCCTGCTTTTCGCAGTTGCCGAAGACAATCTTCTAGCTCAATTGCGCGTGCTCGTAGAAAACAACGCAAATGTGAACCTCAAGGATTCGCTTGGCAACACCGCGATTTTCGGAGCGACCCAAATCCGCCAGTGGGACTCCGTTGACTATTTGTTATCGCACAAAGCCGACCCTACCGTCGTCAATGACGGTGGCGTGACATACGCCAAGGTGCTCAAGATCGAGCTTGACAGTACGCCGAAAGGCTCCCCCCAGCTTGAGCGTATCGAGGCGATACGCAAGAAATTAATCAGCGCAGGCGGGAAGTGGCCGACGGCATGAGAAGTACCCGAGATGAAAAACGCAGGGTTGCCGGCATGAGACGACATCCTAGGTAGCGCGATGGCCACGTTATCGCGTTGCAGATGGCGAAGGTTAATGCAGGGTTAGACGACAGTGTTAGACGGCCCTGCTCGCGACCGCAAATGCGCGACAGCTGTCACAAATGGCGACACTGATCGATCACGGGGCCAACGCCAACATTCCCGACTCGATGAGTAACTTGAACTAAAAATCACGCCTCGCGATTCGCCACAAGCGGACCGCAGTGAAGCGATCGCAAAGCGAATCGTGTCGGCCGGGGATACATGCCGCCGAGGAAAGTCAGCGGTGGCGCGGCACGCAGTCGCAGGACGCAGGCAACAGGTATGCAAACCACAAGCAGCGGATAGAACACATCCATGTCCAGTTATCAGATGAACGATGCCTCCATCGATCTGCCCGAGCAGTTCAAGGACGGCACCATGCACCTGTTCACCGTAGAGCGCAACGGCATCAACGCGTTCACCTTTGTCGTGTCACGCGCTGATATGGACGAAAGCGATACGGTAGATACGTTCGCGCATAAGCTCGTCCAGCAAATGCGCAAAACACTGCCCCGCTTCGAACTGAAAAACCTGCGAGCAAGGGAAGTCGACGGTGACACGGCGCGAGAAATCGACTATATCTGGGCCTCTCAGGGCACGCCGTTACACCAGCGACAGACCGTTGTGATGGCGCGGGGAGCCTCAGGCACGACACCCCGTGCAATCAGTTTCATAGGGACGTGCCCGAACGGCTTTACGCCGGAGTGGGCAGAGGAATACCAGAAGCTGGTCGGGAGCGTGAAACTTGCCAAGCGGGGAGCTGGACCGTTCGCGAGCCGTATGCTTCCTGCTGACGCAGACGGGCTGGTCTTCGTTCTGCGAGAGGCCGACGGGTCGCTGGTAGTCGTGCCGAGGTTGTCCCAACTCTTCGGTTATAACATCGCGGACGCGCTCGACCCCAAGGTCGCGTTCTTCGATCACACGGGGGCACCGATCGGGCTCGAGCGGACAACGGAACCGGGAGAAGGCTGGGCGCATCCGGATGGCGAGCGCTATATGTTCTGGACTCTCGACCCGGCGACTCACCCTCGCCTTGCCCATCGGCTCGACGCTGTACGCAGCGTCAGTGGCATCAGCAGTCTGTCTAGCGTCGACGCCGTGCGCCGATATCTGGCTGATGTGTCCGTCTCTGTACTCACGAAACCGGCGGTTAGCTGATGGATTCGCTACTCGCCGCAGCCCGACTCGGAGACCCGGTCGCGCACACAGCTTCCAAAGGCTGGATGCTCGCCGGTCTGATCGGTGGCGCATTGCTTGGTGCAGCAGTCGTAGCGCTTACGGGCGGCACAGCATTGATCGCGCTGGCGGCAGTGGCAGCGGGAGCTGCTGCCGGTGGTGGTATCGGCGAAGTACTGGGCACGATGTCCTGGGCGCCCCGACACGTCACGGGCAGTCTCATATCCGGATCACCAAACGTCTTCATCAATAGCCGCTCAGCTATCCGAGCGCACATCAGCAACGGGCTTTGTAGCGACCACTCAGGTGCTCCACAAGTCGTCGCGCAGGGTTCGAGCACCGTCTTCATCAACGGCCAGCCCGCAAGCCGCAAGGAGGACATGCTTGCGTGCAGCGCGGTCATCAGCGACGGCTCGCCCAATGTATTCATTGGCGGTGCACGCCAGACGACCGATGACATCAGCCCGGAGGTTCCGGCCTGGATGAACTGGGCGATGCTCGGCGTGGGAATTGCCGCGGCGGTCGTGCTCGCGGGGCCCGTTGTCGGTCTGATCGGCGCAGCGGGCGGATTCGCCGGCGGGGAACTCGGCTCTGCGGTCGGCGGCGCTGTTTTTGGTGAGGGTTCGGATGGCCAGAAGTGGTCGATGCTGGGTGGATCGCTCGTTGGCGGTGGACTCGCCGGCAAGGGCGCAGGCATGCTCGAGGCGCCCAAAGAGCCTGTTCCCATCGCTTTGCTCAAATCGCCAAAAGAGCCTGTCGCCGCGCCGGTTTCGCGCTTTGACTATACGGTCGATAAGGTGCCCGCTGACCTGGAACCCAACGCGGCTGGCGTCTACGGGTACATGCCCAAGGAAGGGACCGAGTTTCACCAGTCAAAGTGGGGTGTAGACTGGACCGACCCGGAAGCAACAGCGGGTGCGACCGCGAAGCGGATCGACTATCACGAAGGTATGGAACAGAAAGAGGCCTGGATCGCGGACCAGAGAAGCGCGGGCGTGCCGGACGAAGAGATAGCCCAGCAGATAACCAATAGTCGCAACGCAGACCGCCTTTCCTACTACACGGAAGAGCAGTTGCCGGGCGTATACGCGCGCAACCTGGCCAAGTATGGTGACAAGATGGGCCCGAGCTACGATTATCTGATCGAGAGCGGCAAGACCCCTCAACAGATCATTGAAAGTGCAACACGCACGAACCCGACCATGGACATCCTCACGGGCATCGCGAAAGTCAAATGAACGAAACACAGATCATCGTCCGTACCCTGCCGAACCGTCCGAGACTTGTGCTGGACAAGCCGACGGGCAGCCTTACTCCCGTCACCGGGTCAGAGTTTTTGCCCGTGCGCGGTTTCGCTTTTCCCGTGGAGGGCAAGACATTTGTGCAATACGCTGAAGACGGAAGGTTGTACCTTCAACTCGGCGAGCCGCGCTGGGAGGTTGGGCCGTCGAGTGACGTGAGCTATGGCCATAACTTCGACAGCAAGACGACGACGTTCACCATCAACGGATTCAGCCTCGAATATGAGGCATGGTGGGCGCACGATCCAACATTCAACAAGTTTGCGCCGGAACGTGATCAGGACGAAGACCCCCTTGCCTACGTGTATCACCTGTACAGGAATGACGAGGAACGGGAGGACTACATTCGCCGCATGATGCAAGGCTGAAGGCTCGCGATTCTCGTAATGAAGCCCCTCGGTCTCGCGCTTGGGAATTTGCCACCAAAGACCATCGCTTACACCTGCGATCCTGGGGCTTTCTCACCGCAGACAGCTACGCATAAATACCGCCTCCCGCCTACTCATTCTCATCGAAGTAATGCCCAAACTTGAGCTGCTTCGTACGGATATAGCGCTCGTTTTCCTCGCGCATCGGAATGGCGAGCGCGACGCGTTCGCAGACCGGAATCCCGTGTTTGGACAGCGTGTCGAACTTTTCGGGATTGTTGCTCATCAAGCGGACCGAGGTCACTTTCAGCGTGCGCAAGATGCCCGCCGCCGAGTCGTATTCGCGTGAGTCGTCCGGCAAGCCGAGATCGAGATTAGCCTCGACGGTATCGCGGCCCTGCTCCTGCAGCGCATAAGCGCGGATCTTGTTCGACAGACCGATGCCTCGGCCTTCGTGCCCACGCAGATACAGAAGCACGCCGCAGCCTTCGGCCGCGATATAGCGGAGCGCCAGATCGAGTTGCTCGCCGCAATCGCAGCGGTACGAGCCGAGCACGTCGCCCGTCAGGCATTCGGAGTGCAAACGTGTCAGCACCGAAGACCGGTTCGCGACGTCGCCCATCACGAGAGCAAGATGTTCGGCGCCGCTTTCGACCACGCGAAACACGTAAGAGGTGAACGTGCCGTAGCGCGTGGGAAGCGTGGCGGTGGCGTCGAGAACGACGCATTCGCCGTTGATGGCGCCGTCTACTACGGGCGACGGATCGTGAGACGTGAGCATGGCGTTAGACAAAGGTGCTGAACATGAACCCGATGAAACCGGGGATAAGGTACGGACAGGAGTTTACCGCTAATCGGCCGACCTCACCGTATGCCCATGCATGGCGCACGGATCTTGCACCAGCGAAGCGCCCAACTCACCGCAAGTGCAATAGTTTGAGGCCGCACTACCCGAAGTAAACGCTTCGCGCGCTCCAGGTATTCCCGAACACACTCGCTGGCGTCTCGCGCCTATACTGGAATTGCTTGGTCCTCGACAGCCGCCGCGCCGGCGTGCTGCACCGCGAAACGGAGCCGCTCCATGACAACCGTTGCACAGCTTCTTAAAACCAAACCGAACAACACGACCGTCTACACGATACGGGCCGACGACTCCGTGTACGAAGCGATCAAGCTGATGGCTGAGAAAGGCATTGGCGCGCTCGTCGTGACGGACGGCGACAGCATCGCGGGGATCGTCACCGAGCGCGATTACGCGCGCAAGGTCGTGCTGATGGACCGGTCATCGAAGGCCACGCCGGTGCGCGAGATCATGAGCAAGGCCGTGCGCTTCGTGCGCCCCGAGCAGACCACCGACGACTGCATGGCGCTCATGACCGAGCGGCGTATGCGCCACTTGCCGGTGATCGAAAACGACAGGCTCGTCGGAATGGTGTCGATCGGCGACCTCGTGAAGAACATCATCGCCGAACAGCAGTTCACCATTCAGCAACTCGAGTTCTATATTCATGGCGAGCGTCCCTGACGCGCCGCGCCTGCCGCATGTACGAGCCGCAAAAAAAGCCCAATCGCTGAACGGTTGGGCCAAGCTACCTTGCGGCAGCGGAGGTTCCTGTGAATTTCTGGGCGGTATGTGACACCGCGCAACGCTTTGCCTGCGTATGAGGCTACGGCGCTGTGTGACGCGGTGTCGGCCATGGACCTGAGTCTTTGCGTTAGCCCGCCCAACGTGTCAGAACTACGTGATTCGGTATTTCAATCCCGGCTGGAAGACCGGCCGCCGCCTGATCTGGCGACACGCTCTCCGGCTCATATCCAGACTTGCAATGCTTGCGGCAGCGGCCGTATCACGCTTGATGAATCCAACGCTCTGCGGCCTTACGAAACTGGCCGGCCGGTTGCAGACTCAACTAGCGGAGACTGCCGACGCGGCCAAGCTGCAGAATCTTAGTTGCCGAAATAAACCGACTTCGCGCCAGTCATGGGCTCACGCACGCCGCCTGATTGCGACGAGCCATTCGCGACGCCGCCGTAACCGCTGGTGTCGGCAACCGGCAATTGGGTTTGCGCAACCGCGGGGTTTTGCGCCTGGACGCGACGCTCGGCGGCCTGGACGTCGGCCGGATAGTTCGGGTCATTGCTGACTGCCGGGTTGTAACCTGCCTGTTCCAACTGGATCAATTCGTTGCGGACTTCCGCACGCGTCACGGGTTGCTGGCTCGATTGAGCGAACGATGCGATCGGAGCGGCGAGAACTGCTGCAATGGCGACTGCCTTGATAAGCGATTTCATGATTATTACCTCCAGACTTGGTTTTATTTGCTGCTTGCCACACCGTGTGGAAGCGAGTGATTCCAGTCTAGTCACCGGCGCACCGAGGGAAAACCCCTAATTGTGAGATACATAATTGTCGTAATCGAAAAAGTCAGCCGGAATTGCCGCCAAGCAAAATGCCGCTTGCATCGTTGCCGTAATAATTTCGCCGACGTGCCACGCCTGCCTTCCTCCGTTCCGAAGCTGCGGTATTTATCCGTGCAATCGGCGGCCGCGAGACGGTCAATTTTGCAAATTGCCGCCGAGGTCGGCGTGAGGTGCAAGAAGCAGTTTGCGCGGGCCGCTGACGAATGCGCTGCCCGGCTCGAAGAAACGCAGCGGCCGATGCGTTTCCCGCGACAAGCCAATGCGTGTCGTCACACCGACCGGCATATCGCCTTTTTCGATGACACCGATCCACAGGTCGCGCCCGCTGCAAAGATCCTGGCCGTCGAAGGACTGGCCAATGCCCAACGCCATAGTGAGGCGGCCGGGTCCGCGTGCCAGGTCGCGCAGCGGCACGCCGGGGCGGCGCGCTTCCATCAGCGGCAGACCCTCGAGCGGCTCTATCGCGCGAATCAGAATGCCGGCGCCGATGTTCTCCGCTTCGGCAGACATATTGAGCATGTACGATAGGCCATAGGTGAGCCGCACGTAGGCGTAGCCGGGCGCGAGAAACATCGAGCCGTTGTACGGACGACGCCCGATGAACGCATGGCTGGTCGAATCGCCTACCGGATATGCCTCGGTCTCGACGATGCGACCGCTCATACGCCCTTCGGGCACGTCGTGCACGAGGTATTTGCCGACCATGAAACGCGCGAGGTCAGCGGCCCCCACGGGCAAATCGTTACGCGACAACGGGATGATGGGAAGCAATGATTTGCTCATGCTGCGTGCCTTTTTTGAATGCGTTGGTGGTTGCAGTGACTGGTGCGTGGGTTAGTCCGCGGGCTGATGCATTGGTTAGTCCACGGTAAGTCCACGTTAGTCCACCGTTAGTCCACTTTTTGGGAACACGGGACGCCACGGCCTACACCAGCCCGCCCGGATATGCAGCAAAGCTTTGCTCATCATGGCTTCACCGTTGTAGCAAAGCCTCATTCCGGGCACCGCCGCATTCACCCTGGAACCAATTGGAGTATCGTTTGCTTCCGGCCCCAAGCAAGCCTGCACCGGCTCACGCGGGCTTCGGCCCGTCGAAGCAGCCAAAACGAGTTCGCCAGACTCAAGCATTTGCAAGACCCGCAGTGACGTCCTTCCGATTTGATTCCGCTGTACCCGTAGTGCAACACATGGTCTCCGCCAGGGGACGAGCATATTCACGACAAGGAGAAACTCGCATGAAAGCATCCACGGCAATGAAGATGGTCGGCGGCGCGCTGATCGTATTGGCATCGCTCAACGCATCCGCACAAAGCAGCGACGCTGCAGCGTCCGCACCGGCAACCGCGGCGTCGTCGGCGGCAACGGGCAAGCAGGCCAAGGCTGCCAACCGTGCGCTCGGACGCAAGGTCCGTAGCGCGCTCGCCAAGACCAAGGGCTTGAGCGTCGCGAACATCAACGTGCGCGCACGCGGAGGCGCTGTGACGCTGGCCGGCACGGTGCCTGACCAGTCGCAAGTCGACATCGCAACGCAAGCGGCGCAAGGCGTGGCCGGCGTGACGTCGGTGAAGAACGCATTGACGGTTCGCCCGGTCGGCCAGTAACGACCACAAGCCGGCGCTCGCGTGGCGCCGGCAGCAACCTCGGCAAGTGCCGGCGTCGAGTTGCCTGACGTTGGCACTCTGCCGGGCGTAACAGGCTCGAGCAACTCTTTAGCAGTGTCGTCGCATTTTGACGCGTCACGGTTCGCAGTTCGCTGTCTGCAGTCCACGGTCGGCAATCCCGGCCAGACCATTCCAACGCGGCCTCCAGCGTGGCAATTCCCTGCCCAATCTCGTGCTGCCAGGACCCGCGGGGCCATCAACAAACCTTCCCCGCGCCTGATAAAAAGCTCTACCATCCAAACCGTTGCACCATCCTCCTAACGCACCGGTTTAATTCGTCGCTCCCGTTTCCAAAGCCCGCCTCGTCGCACGATTCACGAACAAGTACCAGACAAAAGGATGCCCGATGGCCAAGCCGCCGACCGTCTTGCCCCGCTGGACTCTCGCCGTGCCGCTGGTTGCGTGGATCGTACTGGGCGCGGCCTACGCGTCGCCGGGCAACCAGTTACTGCTCGTGCTAGTGGGTATCGCGCTCTGCGCCGCGGTCTTCACGGCAGTGCATCACGCTGAAGTGGTCGCGCACCGCGTCGGCGAGCCCTTTGGCACGCTAGTTCTCGCTGTCGCCGTGACCGTGATCGAGGTCGCGCTGATCGTCTCCGTCATGCTGACGTCCGGCCCCGAGAAAGCGGGCCTCGCACGCGATACCGTGTTCGCCGCGGTCATGATCGTCTGCAATGGGATCGTCGGACTGTGCGTGCTGGTGGGCGGCATCCGCCACCGCGAGCAGGACTTTCAGAGCCGCGGCGCGGCTGCGGCTCTCGCCGTGCTGGCGTCCCTATCGGTGCTGACCCTCGTCATGCCGAACTACACGACGACGAGCGTCGGCCCGATGCTGTCGCCGTCGCAACTCGCTTTCGCCGGCGCGTCGTCGCTAGTGCTGTACGGCGTGTTCGTATTCGTGCAGACGGTTCGCCATCGCGATTACTTTCTCGCCGACGTGCCCGACGAAGACGTGCACGCCGCGCCGCCCAGCGCCGGACTCGCGCTCACGAGCGGCGGCCTGCTGGTGGCGTGCCTCGTCGCGGTGGTGCTGCTCGCGAAAGTGTTGTCGCCGGTCGTGGAGACAGCGGTCCAGAATGCCGGCGCGCCGCCGGCGGTGGTAGGCATCATCATCGCCGCGCTGGTGTTGCTGCCGGAAGGTCTAGCCGCCGTGCGCGCGGCGCGCGCCGACCGCTTGCAGAACAGCCTGAATCTGGCGCTCGGCTCCGCGCTCGCGAGTATCGGCTTGACCATTCCAACCGTGGCGGCCGTGTTCCTGACGACGGGGCAACCTCTCGTGCTCGGCCTCGACGGCAAGGAGACCGTGCTGCTCGTGCTTACGCTGATTGTCGGCACGCTGACGCTGAGCACAGGACGCACGACGATCCTTCAGGGCGCGGTGCACCTGTCGCTCTTCGCCGCATATCTGTTCCTGTCGTTCGCGCCGTAGCTTTGCGCTCTGCCGCCCCGCCTTCAAACGGGCGGAACATCGACACCTATTCTTCCCAATGCGCGGCGATCCAGTCGCGAAAGAGATTCAGCTTCTGCTGATGCGCAACCGAATCGGGATACACAAAGTAGTAGCGCCAACCCGTTTTGAGGACCATATCGAAAGGCCGCACGAGACGCCTCGCGGCCACGTCCTCGTCGATTAGCGCGAGGTCGCTGATCGCCACGCCGAAGCCCTGCAACGCGGCGTTGGTTGCCATGTCCAGAGTGTCGAAGCTCGGCCCGTGCTCGGCGTCGATCTCGCGCGCGTCTGCCGTGTCTGCTTCGGCGACCTTGGCAAGCCACATTTTCCAGTCGCGATGATCGCGCGTAGGATGCAACAGCGTATGCCGCGCGAGATCCCCGACGGCCGCGAGCGGCTTGTCCTTCAACAGATCGGGCGCGCACACGGGCGTGAGACGCTCCTCGAATAACGGCACCGCCTGCACGTCCGCACCGGGCGACGAGCCATAAATGATCGCGGCATCGAACGGTTCGAGCTGGAAGTCGACGTCGTGCTGCCATGTCGTGGTGATCTGCACATGCAGGTCCGGATATTCGGCCTGGAAGCGCATGATTTTCGGCAGCATCCAGCGCATGACGCAAGTGGGCACCTTCAGCGCGAGGTCCGTGCGTTGGCGCGTCAAGCGCAGCGAAATCTCCTCGATTCGCGCGAAGCTTTCCTTCACCGCCGGCAGCAGCAACTCCCCCTCGGCGGTCAACGTCAGCCCTTTCGCATGGCGCTTGAAGAGCGGAAACTTGTAGTAGTCCTCCAGCGCGATGATCTGCCGGCTCACCGCGCCTTGCGTAAGGCACAGATGATCGGCGGCGCGCGTGAAGCTGCGGTGACGCGCAACGGTTTCGAAAATCTGCAGCGCGTTGAGCGGCGGGAGGCGTCGCATGAAGTATCAGGTATCCGGATCAGAAAAAATCATTGCGGCGGTGTGAAGGACCGATGTCGTCATTCGTCGCCTGCCCACAGGATACGCGATCGCGCGTCGCCGCACGAGTCGTGGCAACGCGTAACGGCATGCGTTGCGCTCATGCGTCGGTCGAAAAACGCGCCGAATGTGCGCGGCGCGCACTGCAGCGGGGCACGAGGCCACCACGAGCGCACCAGAACCGAGCTTTGCTCATACCTACGGGCAAGCGCAGAGCACGGAAATGCATGGACGTTAACCCGAATGCGCCGGTGGCTCAACCTTCGAGCGGATCGCGCGACGCGCTTTCCGCACTTCGCGATACGTGCCCGGCATGAGATTACGTCATGCCCTCCATGCGCATATTTCGTTTGTTGACGGATTTTGGCAAACCTAGAGTGCATCCACAGTACGCATCCGCCAACGCCAACGAACGGTGCCGTGCGGTGCGGCGGCAGCGGTCACAGCGATTATCACCAGGCAACAGGCGTTCAACACAGGGAGACCGCCATGCAAGAGATCAAACGGGGCAGAAGGCAGGCCATCAAAACGATTGGCGCAGCGCTCGCGGCGTCCACGTTGCCGATGCCGTTCGTCAGTCTGCGCGCGCAGCAGCAGAACTTCAGCGGCAAGACGTTGCGGCTCCTGACATGGTCGGACGACACGGGCGCGGCCGCGCTGCGCAACATCGCCGCGACGTTCACCGCGAAGACCGGCGCGAAGGTGATCGCCGACCGCGCGGACGGCACCTCGGGCATGGTCGCGAAGGTCAAGGCCGCGGGCGAGCGCCCGACTTACGACGTCATCACGCTCGCGGGCGTGGGCGCAGCCGGTCTCGGCGACGCGGGCTTGCTGATGAAGCCCGATCTCGACAAGCTGCCCAACCTGAAAGAAGTGGCGCCGCAATACCGCACTGGCGCGAACGGCTTTGGCATTGGCTACCTGCTGTGGTCCGACGGTCTGATCTACAACACGTCGACGGTGAAAACCGCGCCGTCGTCGTATGAAGCGCTGTGGGACCCCAAATACGCCGGCCGCCTGTTCCTGCCGCCGCCGGAATGGGCCGAAGCGGTCGATCTGGCGATCATCGCCGCGAAGATGAACGGCGGCTCGCAGCAGAACATCGAGCCCGGTTTCAAGAAGCTGATGCAACTGAAAGACCACGTCATGACGCTCGGTGAAAATCCGAATCAGGTGGCCGATCTCTTTCGCACCGGCTCGCTCGACATTGGCGGCATCTATTCGCCGGCGTTTTTCCCCGATCAGATTCGCAAGCCGGAATACAAGATGGGCGTGACGTACGGCATGAAAGAAGGCTTCGCCACGCAATTGATGTTCACGGTGATCCCGAAAGCGCATCCCGGCGACATCGATCTCATCCATGCCTTCATCAACCATTCGCTCGATGCAGGCGTGCAAGGCCGCATGGCCGCCGACGTGCTCAACGGCCCGGTCAATTCGAAAGCGGTGATTCCCGCCGAGAGCCGCGCGTTCGTGCCAAGCGCGCAGCAGATCGCCGAGAAAGCCGTGCTGCATGACGACAAGGCGCTCGCCGCCGTGCAGCCCGCGTGGATCAAGCGCTACACCGAAATCTTTTCGGCATGACGACGATGCCCGCGCGCTTCTCGCGGCGTGCTTCAGCGGCCTCCTCCGATGCTACGGCTCACGAGGCGGCGCCTGGCATGAGCGCCGCGTCCCGGGCGGCACTCAACGCAGGACCGGACGCCGCAGGACCCGACGCGCCTGCAGCCAGCGTCGCGCAGAAGGCGCGGCCATGGCTGCTGCTCGCGCCGATCCTGCTGTTTCTCGCGGTGCTCGGCGCGGCGGCGCTCGTCGTGTTACGCATGAGCTTCGGCACGCAAGGCAACGAATGGCATGGCTTCACGCTGCAGAACTATGCTGATCTGCTGGACGGCTACTTCATGCGGTCGTTGTGGCTCACATTGAAGCTCGCGTTCCAGAGCATGATCTGCGCGGTGCTGTTGGCCATTCCGGTCGCGCTCGCGATGGCGCGCACGAAGTCGCGTCTCGCGCGGCGGCTGTTGCTGGCCGGCGTGCTGCTGCCGCTGCTCGTCAATCTGCTGCTGCAAGGCTATGGCTGGCTGATCATCCTCGGCCCGGCCGGTTTGCTCAATCACGCGCTGCTCGGCAGCGGTCTCATGCATCGTCCGTTGATGTGGCTGTACCGTGAAAACGGCGTGCTGCTCGGCCTGATCCAGACGGCGTTTCCACTTGCGGTGCTGCCGCTTTCGAGTGCCATGCGCGCCGTCTCCAGTTCATTCGAGGAAGCCGCGGCGACGCTCGGCGCAACGCGCTGGCAAACGCTGCGGCATGTCCTGTTGCCGCTCGCCATGCCCGGTCTGGTGTCGGGCGCGCTACTCGTGTTCGCCTATAACGCCAGCGCGTTCGCCGTGCCGCTTTTGCTCGGCGGCCGCCGCGTGCCGATGCTCGCGGTACTGGTTCACGATCAGGTCGCGCCTTTGCTGAACTGGCCGGCCGCGTCGGCATCCGGTGTCGTGCTGATGATCGCGACGCTCGCCGTGATGGCGCTTTCACAACGACTCGTGCGCCGCACCCAACGTCTCGCCGAGGAGCCCCACGCATGAGCACGCCCGTCCCGAGTGCGCGCCTGCATCGCGCGTCGCCGCCGCCCCGCTGGCCGCGTCTGTCCAACGCTCTGCCCGGTCAGCTCGGCAAGGCCACCGCGTTGCTCGCGGCTATCGTGCTGTTCGTCGCCGCGCTGCCCATTCTCACCATGATCACGATGTCGTTCAGCGCGGCCGACACGCTCGAATTCCCGCCGCACGCGTACGGTCTGCACTGGTATCGCGCCGCCTGGCAAAGCTTCGTGTCGCCGGACGCAACCAGTTCGCTTTCGATGGGCGCCGCGTTGAGCACGAGCCTGATCGTCGCACTGTCGACCATGCTAATCGCGACGCTCGTCTCCGTGCCCGCGGCTTACGCGCTGAGCCGCTATCGCTTTCGCGGCAAACCGGCGGTCGAGCAACTGGTCGCGCTGCCGCTCGTCTATCCGCTCGTGATGCTGGGCCTGTCGCTGTTGCTCGTCTTCAACGTGCTGCCGGTCGAACTCGGCGTCTTCCGCCTGATCGTCGCGCACGTGATTCTGGCCCTGCCCTTCACGGTGAAAAACTGCGCGGCGTCGGTCGCCTCGATTGGTCCCGAGTTCGAAGAAGCGGCCTGCGTGATGGGCGCGAGCCCGGCCCGCGCGCTCGTCGACGTGATCCTGCCGCTGATGCGGCCCGGCATTCTCGCCGGCATGCTGTTCGCGTTCATCGTGTCGTTCAACGAATTCACCGTGACGTTCTTCCTGTACACGATCGACACGATGACCTTGCCGGTGTGGCTCTACAGCCGCACGGTGTCGTCGCTCGATCCGACCGTGTTCTGCTTCGCGGTGTTTATCGTCGCGATCGATTTCGCGCTGATCTGGCTGCTCGAAAAGCTGATCGGCGACGAAGGGGTTGCGCTGTGACCGCTCGTGTTTTTCCGACGCCTTCTTGCTGGAGCATTCGATGACTCATCTGACCTTGCAGGCCGTGACCCGGCGCTTCGGCGCGGCCTATGCTGTCGACAGCGTCGATCTGAGCGTGCCGGACGGCAAGCTCGTGTGCTTTCTCGGCCCGTCGGGCTGCGGCAAAACCACCTTGCTGCGGATGATCGCCGGCCTCGAAACGCCGACCTCGGGCAGCATCGAATTCGCGGGCCGCGACATCACGCGCGTGCCGGCCAACCAGCGCGACTTCGGCATGGTGTTCCAGTCGCTCGCGCTCTTTCCGCATATGAGCGTCGCGCAAAACATCGCCTATCCGCTGAAGCTGCGTAAGACGCCGAAGCCCGAACAGGCGCGCCGGATCGCCGAACTGCTCGAACTGATCCAGTTGCCGCATATGGCGAACCGGCCGGTCACCCAGCTTTCCGGCGGCCAGCGGCAACGGGTGGCGATTGCGCGTGCGATCGCGTCGCAGCCGAAACTGCTGCTTCTGGACGAACCGCTTTCCGCGCTCGACGCCAAACTGCGCGAAGCGATGCAAGTGGAAATTCGCCTGCTGCAACAGCGCCTCGGCATCACCACGATCATGGTCACGCACGACCAGCGCGAAGCAATGACCATGGCCGATGAAATCGTCGTAATGGAAAAAGGCCGCATCGCTCAGGTCGGCAAGCCGCTCGACATCTATCGCGATCCGGTCAGCGAGTTCGTGGCCGACTTTATCGGGCTCGGTAATATCCTGCCGGTCACTTACGACGGCGCGGGCGCGGTCAGTCTTCCTGGCGGCGTGCGCATTGCGGTGTCGCAGGCGGCTCGCGTTCCGGAGTCCACGAGCGACATCCGTTTGCTTATCCGTCCCGAGGACGTCTGCGTGAAATCCGCGGCCGGCGCCGCCGCAGGGCCGAACCGGCTGGCCGGTACGGTCACGTTTATCCGCGACGTAGGCGCCTCGCTTGAGGCGACGATCGATTGCGCCGGCTTTACGCTGACTGCCGCAACTACGCCGCGGGAAACACCGGGCCTTGCGCTCGGCATGCCGGTGCTGGCCGAACTGCCGCCGCACGCGTGCAAGCTGATCGCCGCGCGCGCGGTGCAGTGATATCAATCGTATTCCAACACGACAGTTGCAACACACTCGACAGAGGACAGACCATGAATCAGCTCATTAAGCAACTCAAGCCCGTTCGATCGACAGCGCGCCGCGCATTCGCCACGCTGGCCGCAGCGCTCGCGTTCACCGGCGCTGGCGCGCTCAGCGCGTTTTCGCCGGCCGCTCATGCCGATGCGCTCGACAGCATTGCCAAATCGGGCACCGTGCGCATTGGCGTGTTCATGGACTATCCGCCGTTCGGCTCGATCGGGCCGGACATGAAGCCGATGGGCTATGACATCGACGTCGCGAATCTGATCGGCCGCGCACTCAACGCGAAGGTCGAACTGGTGCAGGTGACGGGCGACAACCGGATGGCGTACCTCGCGGACCGTAAGGCCGACATGCTGCTGTCGGTCGGCCAGACGCCCGAGCGCGAGAAGGTGATCGACTTCTCGCAGCCGTACGCGCCGTACTACCTGGCCGTATTCGGCCCGAAAGCATTGCCGGTGAAAAACGCCGCCGATCTGGCAGGCAAATCGATTTCGGTCGCGCGCGGCACGCTGGAAGACCTGAGCGTGACGAAGATCGCGCCGCCCAGCGCGAACATCAAACGTTTCGACGATCCTAACGGAGCAATTTCGGCGTTTCTTTCTGGTCAGGTACAGTTGATGGTCGTCGGCAACGACGTCGGCGCCACGATTCTCGCGCGTCATCCCGCGAACGATCCCGAGCAGAAGTTCTCGCTTTTCAGCTCGCCGGATCACGTCGGTTTGAACAAGAACGAGCCGCGTCTGAAGCAGAAAGTCGACGAAACCATAGCCAAGGCCCGCAAGGACGGCACCATGAACGCGATTTCGCAGAAATGGCTGCGCACGCCGTTGCCGGCCGACCTCTGAATTTCCTGTACGGAGTTTGACTCACGATGAGCGCCACGCCATGACCTATGCGTTCGATTTCAGCGGCTTCGGCCTCTATGCGGGGATGCTCGCGCGCGGTGTTGCCGTCACATTGGGACTCACGGCGATCTCGACCTTGCTCGGCGCCGTGGTCGGCATCGCGGGCGCGAGCGTCGCGGTGGCCGGACCAAAATGGGCGCGCTGGGTCGTGGCGAGCTATGTGGAACTGATCCGCAATACGCCGTTCATCGTGCAGTTGTTCTTCGTGTTCTTCGGCTTGCCGAGCCTCGGTATTCACATCGACGAAATACAGGCGGCGATTCTGGCGATGACCGTCAACCTGGGTGCCTACGCAATCGAAATCGTGCGCGCGGGCATCGACTCCATTTCGCGCGGCCAGGTTCAGGCCGCGCAAGCACTCGGTCTGCATGGACGGCAAGTGTTTCGCTACATCGTGCTGCCGCAGGCGCTCGCCAATGTGTTTCCCGCGCTTCTGAGCCAGGTGCTGATCGTGATGCTCGGCTCGGCGGTGGTGTCGCAGATCTCCGTTCCTGATCTCACGTACGCAGCCAACTTCATTCAGTCGCGCAATTTCCGTTCGTTCGAGAGCTACCTGATCATCACGGCGACTTACCTGCTGCTGTCCATCGTGCTGCGGCAAATCCTCAACCGGTTCGGACGCGGCCTGTTTGCGGGCCGCACCGCGCGCGGCGCCGACAGCGCGCCTCGCAGCTGGCGCGCCCGCCTGATGTGGCGCGGCGCCCGCACCCTGCCCGCGGAGCGTTGATCATGGTCGAATTCACCCTGTGGGACATCGCTCGCAATCTGCTGCTCGCGGCGCGCTGGACAGTGCTGCTTTCGTTGATCGCGTTTGTCGGCGGCGGCATCGTTGGCCTGATCCTGCTCGCCATGCGTGTGTCGCCGATCGCGTGGCTGCGCCGCATCGTCGTGCTCTATGTGGAGGTGTTTCAGGGCACGCCGCTTCTGATGCAACTCTTTCTCGCGTTTTTTGGTCTGCCGCTCCTCGGCGTGGACGTGTCGCCGTGGGTCGCCGCCACGGTCACGCTCACGCTTTACACGAGCGCGTATCTGGTCGACATCTGGCGAGGCTGTGTGGAAGCCGTGCCGCGCGGTCAGTGGGCCGCCGGCGCGAGTCTCGGCATGACGTTCAGCCAGCAGCTGCGTTATATCGTCTGGCCGCAGGCGCTCAAAATCGCCGTTGCGCCGACGGTCGGCTTTCTCGTGCAGGTAGTCAAGAGCACTGCGCTGGCGTCGATTATCGGCTTCACTGAATTGACGAAGACCGGCACGATGATCACGAACGCAGCGTTCCGCCCGTTTCCGATCTACGGGATGGTCGCCATGATCTACTTCGCGATGTGCTTTCCGCTGACCTGGTACGCACGCGTGCTGGAGAAGCGGCAGAAGGTCGGACAGCATCGCTAGACCTCGCGAGCCGGGTGCGTCGCAGAAGGTAAAAAGCGTCAACCGCCGCAAGACGGTTGACGCTTTTTCATGCGCTCACGCTTTACGCTACAGCTAGCGCGCCGCTTGAGTCGACTTGCGCAGCTTCGTCACGTCGGCGGCCGTGACTGCGGGCGCGCCGTTGTTCCAGCCGGCACGCACGAACGTGAGCACGTCGGCGATCTGCTGGTCGTTGAGCACCGGCGCGTACTTCGGCATTGGATACGGCGCGGGAATGCCGCCGATCACGAGGTCCTCGGTGCCGTTCAGCGTCACGTTGATGAGCGACGACGCGTCCTTTTCCAGCACGTTCGGATTGCCGGCCAACGGCGCGAGCATCGGCGCAAAACCGCGTCCGTCGACGCCGTGACAATGCATGCAATACGCGGTGTAGACGCGCGCGCCGGCATCGTTCGCGGGACGGTTGAGCGACACCTTCGTCGTTTGCGGATCGTACTTGTAGGGCGGGGCACCGTTGCCGCCCACCGCCGGCAGCGACTTCAGATACGTCGTCATCGCCGCGATATCGCCGTCGTTCAGGTTCTGCGTGCTGTTGTTGATCACGCTCGTCATCGAGCCGAATGCGGAAGCGTGACGATTCGCGCCGGTCTTCAGGAACGCCTGCAAGTCCTGATCGCTCCAGCGCCCGAGGCCGCCGTTATGTTCGCCGGTGAGGTTCGTCGCGTACCAGTTGTCGAGCAGACCGCCAGTCAGAAACGCGCTGCCGGTTTCGTCGAGCGCCTTCTCCTGGAACGCAATGCCGCGCGGCGTGTGACATGAGCCGCAGTGCCCGAGTCCCTGGATCAGATACGCGCCGCGATTCCATGCGACGTCCTTGCCCGGCTTGTTCTGGTACACGCCCTTCTCGAGGAACACCATGTTCCAGAGCTTCAGCGGCCAGCGCATGTTCATCGGCCATTTGATGTCGGACTCGCGATTGGCCTGCTGCACCGGCGCGACGCCGCTCATGAAAAACGCGTAGAGCGCTTTCATGTCTTCGTCGTTGACCTTTGCATACGACGGATACGGCATCGCCGGATACAGGTTGTGCCCGTCTTTCGCGACACCTTCGCGCATGGCGCGGGCGAAGTCCTGTTCCGTATAACTGCCGATGCCGGTTTGCGCGTCGGGCGTGATGTTGGTGGTGTAGATCTGGCCCATCGGCGTGTTCATCGGCAAGCCGCCCGCGAACGGCTTGCCTTTCGGCGCCGTGTGGCATGCGGCGCAATCGCCGGCCTTCGCCAGATACGCGCCGCGTTGCACGAGCGCCTGGTCGGCTGCGGATGCCGCCGCGCTTGCCGGCGATGTCTGGGTCAGAAAAGGCAACGCCACGCATAGCGCCGCACCGAAACCCTTCAGAGTGTTTTTCATGTCGGGCTCCCGTTAAGCGGTTTTCAACTGGCTGCCGACCGGCAATTGCCGCAGCCGCTTGCCGGTGGCCGCGAAAATCGCATTGGTCAGTGCGGGCGCGAGCGCGGCTGTTCCCGGCTCGCCGATGCCGCCCGGCGCCTCGCTGCTCTTCACGATATGCACGTCGATAGGCGGCGTCTCGTCGATACGCAGCATCCGGTAGTCCGTGAAGTTGTTCTGCTCCACGCGGCCGTCCTTGATCGTGATCTCGCTATAAAGCGCCGCCGTAATGCCGAAGATGATCCCGCCTTGCACCTGCGCTTCGACGGTGTTCGGATTGACGACCATTCCGCAATCGACCGCGCACACCACGCGCTTGACCGCCACCTCGCCCTGATCGACGGCGACATCGACGACGATCGCGAAGTAGCTGCCGAACGCATGCATGACCGACACGCCGCGCCCTTGCCCCTTCGGCACCGCGCTGCCCCAATTTGCCGCCTGCGCGGCAGTGTTGAGCACATTCAGCGCGCGCGGCGTCTTGCCGAGCAGATCGCGCCGGTATTTGACGGGGTCTACCTTGGCCTCGGCCGCGAGTTCGTCGATAAAACTTTCGACCACGAACGTGCCGCGCGTCGGGCCCACGCCGCGCCAGAACGCGGTGGGAATGGCGTGCGGCTCCTGGCGCACGTAGTCGACAAGCTGGTTGGGCAAGTCGTACGGCAGATCGGACGCGACTTCGACCGCGTCGGGATCGAGCCCGTCCTTGAAAGCAGGCGGTGCGAAGCGCGCCATGATCGACGAACCGACGATCCGGTGCTGCCACGCGAGCGGCTTGCCGTTCGCGTCGAGGCCTGCGGAAATCTTGTCGTAGTAGTACGGCCGGTACATGTCGTGCTGAATGTCTTCTTCGCGCGTCCACAACACTTTGACGGGCGTCGACACCTGCTTGCCGATCTTGACCGCCTGCGTGACCATATCGAACTCGAGCCGGCGACCGAAGCCGCCGCCGATCAGATGGTTGTGCACGACGATCTTGTCGGCGGGCAAGCCGGTCACGGCCATTGCCGCGTCGCGCACGCGCGTGGGCACCTGCGAGCCGAGCCAGATTTCGCAGCCATCGGCGCGCACATGCACCGTACAGTTGATCGGCTCCATCGTGGCATGCGCGAGAAACGGCTGCTGATAGACGGCATCGACTCGCGTCTTCGCGTTCGAAAAGGCGTGCACCACATCGCCGTCTTTGCGTGCGACCGCGCCGTTGCGTTGCGACGCATTGGCCAGATCGTCGACGATCTGCTTCATCGAAAGCTTTGCGTCCGCGCCCTCGTTCCATTTGATGTCGAGCGCCTGCAGCCCGCGTTTGGCTGCCCACGTATGATCGCCGATCACGGCGACCGCGTTGTCGATCTTGACGACCTGACGCACGCCGGGGATCTTCTTCGCGTTGGTATCGTCGACGCTCGCAAGCTTGCCACCGAACACGGGGCAATTTGCGATGGCCGCGTAGACCATGTCGGGTAGTCGCACGTCGAGGCCGAACGTTGCGGTGCCGTCCACTTTTTCCGGCGAATCGAGGCGCTTCACGGCCGTGCCGATGATCTTGAAGTCTTTCGGGTCCTTCAGCGGCACGTTCTGCGGCACCGGCAGTTTGGCCGCGGCATCCACCAGCTGGCCATAGCCGATGCTGCGATTGCTCGCCGCGTGAATGACCTGGCCGGATTTCGCATGACAGCTCGCGGCGTCCACTTGCCATTGCTGCGCGGCCGCGCTGATAAGCAGCATGCGCGCGGTGGCCCCTGCCTTGCGCATCGGCTCCCATGCATAGCGGATCGACGTCGATCCACCGGTGAGCTGGCCGCCGAGCAGGGGGTCGGTGAAGAGCTTCTCGTCAGGCGGCGCGTGGTCGAGCGTGACGGTGTCGAGCGGCACTTCGAGTTCTTCGGCGATCAACATTGGAATCGACGTATAAACGCCCTGACCCATCTCGACCTTCGGAATCACCAGCGTAACCTTGCCTGCCGTGTCGATCTGGATGAACGCATTCGGTGCGAACACGCCGTTCTGCGCCGCTTCGTTTGCGTCGCCGCCAATCACCGACTTGCCGGCTTTCTGGTCCTGACTGACGGCCGGCATGCTGAATCCGAGCAGCAACCCGCCGCCCGCCGCCGCGCCCACGGTCACGCTCAGCTTGAGGAATGTGCGGCGCGACACGCCGCGCTTTCCGTTTGCCTCGGGCGAGGACGTTGCGCCGTTCTGTGCATCGAGCAATCCTTGCGACATATCAGACTCCCTTCGCCGCATGCTTGATTGCAACGCGGATGCGGTTGTACGTGCCGCAGCGGCAGATGTTGCCGGCCATGGCTGCGTCGATGTCAGCATCGGTAGGATTGGGGTTGCTCGCAATCAGCGAGGCCGCCGACATGACCTGGCCCGACTGGCAGTAGCCGCATTGCACCACGTCCAGTTGGCGCCACGCCTGCTGCACCTTCTGGCCCGCGGGCGTGTTGCCGACTGCTTCGATGGTCGTGATCTTCTTGTCGCCGACAGCCGCCGCCGGCAATACGCACGAGCGCACTGCGACGCCGTCGAGATGAACGGTGCAGGCGCCGCATTGAGCGATACCGCAGCCGAACTTCGTGCCGGTCAAGCCGACGAGATCGCGAAGGACCCACAACAGAGGCATGTCGGGCGGCGCGTCCACGGTATGTGTCTCGCCGTTGATATTGAATGTTGTCATGAGCGACTCCTTGTGGGGTTATCTTTTGCCAGGCTGTTTAGTCATGACCTGCGTTCAAAACGCAATGACTCGTCGCGTTTATTCGACAGCAATGACTAATGCGCAATGCCAATATGCGCCGTTGCAAACGCGTCGTCGCGTAACTGCACGCCAGGCATCGCGCTAGTGACTGTGAGGGTTCGGCGAATTGTAGCCGTGCATTAAGAACTTCGCCTGGACCCCGCCATTGCTGTGCAATGGCACCGGAGCGGCCCCAGGCGCCGCATTTTTGTTAGCATGGGCGAGACCTGCACTGACCATCCGAAGGAGCCGCATCATGAACGACCAGCAATGCACCCAATTCCTCTCGGAGATCCGCAGACCTTTGCTGGCGCTGCATAAGGCGATACTCGATCATGAGCGCGCGTCGTACGAGAAAGAATTCGGCCCGCTTACGCCTGCGGCGTTTCTGCAAGTGCTGATCAACGGTACGGGCTTCCGCTGGCTCACGCCGCTCTCGACGATCATCGCGAACGTCGACGAAATTCTCGACGACAAGGAAGCCGACGCCACGGACCGGATCGCCGCTGCCGAAGCCGTTACCGGCCTCTTCTCCCCCGACCAGCCGAACAACATTTTCCTGCCGCGTTATCTGCCGCTGTTGCAGGCCGATCCGGCGATACTGCATCTGCATGGCCAGGTATCGCAACTCTTGCGCGGCGCGCAAGCGAAGTAGTCGAAGTAGTCACTGACAGGCCGCGTCTCCCGGATTTCCTCACCGTTCGCAAGCCTTTATATGTGATGAGTCTGCGTCTATCCGGCGTGGTTGTTCCTAAGCGGCGGAGCGTCGCCAATCAGCGATTACCAGGCTTTGCCAACCATGACGGCGCAAAATCGCCCTGATTCAAGGGCATTCATGCGCGATTCGTAAAGATGATGCATGAGCGACTGGTCGATGGAGGTGCCGTGCAAGCGCGATGAAAGACCTATCGACCAAATTGCCTGGGTTTGCTGAACAATTTTACGGTGAGCTTTTGCGGGACGTGGGCGGTCAACCGAGCAGCGTCTGGCGGTGCATCGCGGCGCCGGCCGTTTAAAACCACGCAAAACCGTGATGCATGCTGTCGCGAGCCCTGCTAACGTAAGCAGACTTCGTCACAACCGCTCACTGCCATGAACGACTGGCCGCTACCCCAAACCTATACGTTCCGCGATCAAAGCGTGCGCTTCAACGTGACAGGAACCGGCCCGCCACTCGTGCTGGTTCATGGCACACCGTTTTCATCTTATGTCTGGCATCGCATCGCGCCACATCTCGCGCAACATCGCACGGTCCATTATTACGATTTGCTGGGCTATGGGCAGTCCGCCATGTGCGACGGCCAGGACGTGTCTCTCGGTGTCCAGAATGAGTTGCTCGCCGAGTTGCTCGCGCACTGGCAATTGAAGAGCCCGGATGTGATCGCGCATGACTTCGGCGGAGCCACGTCGTTGCGTGCGCATCTGATCAACGGTTGCGACTACCGCAGCCTCATGCTGATCGATCCGGTGGCGCTCGCGCCGTGGGGTTCGCCGTTCGTCCAGCACGTGCGCCGCCACGGCGACGCCTTCGCAGGGCTGCCGCCCTATATTCACGAGGCCGTGGTCAACGCGTATGTGCGCGGTGCGATCGCGCGCGACATCTCGGATCACGAGCTTGCGCCGTACGTGACACCATGGCTCGGCGCAACAGGGCAAGCTGCGTTCTACCGCCAGATCGCGCAAATGGATCAGCGTTACACAGACGAAGTCGAACCCCGCTATGCGCAACTGCGCTGCCCGACGCAGATTCTGTGGGGCGAAGAGGATCGGTGGATTGAGCTGGAGCGCGGCCGTCGTCTGGCCGCGCTGATTCCGCAGGCGCGCTTTCAGGCCGTGCCGCGCGCGGGCCATCTGGTGCAGGAAGATGCGCCGGAAGCAATCGTCGCGGCGGCGCTCGGGTGGCTCGGGCAGCTCGACTGAAGCCGCCCGACGAGATGCGCCTAGCCGCGTCCTTGCGGCAGGTACGGCATTGGATCAATGGGCTTGCCGTCGCGGCGCAATTCGAAGCCGACCGAGACGCGTGAGTTGTTCTGATCGCCCATCTCGGCGATCTGCTGCCCTTGACGAACGATGTCTCCGGTCTTGACCAGCAGCTTGCGGTTATGCGAGTAGGCGGTGAGGAAGTCTTTGTTGTGCTGGACGATGATGAGACTGCCGTAGCTGTTCAGCCCCGTACCGGCGTACATGACCTTGCCGTCGGCCGCAGCACGAACCGGATCGCCTGCCTTGCCGCCGATCTCTATGCCGCGCGTTTCGCCCGGCTGAAACCCTTCGACCACCCGGCCGCCCGCCGGCCACGCGAGCGCAACACCGTTCGCGTGACGCATGGTCTGTTGCGCGACTTCGCGCGCTTCGGCGGCGCTCGGGCCGGTCGAAGCTTGCGCGGCTGACGACGTTCCGGCTGCGGCTCCATCGGCCGCGGAAGTCTGCGCGACAGAGGCGCTCGACGTAGCAGCGGCGGCTTTCGCGGCAGCCGCTGCCGCGTTGACCGCCTGCACCGTTTCCGGCGATGCAACACGCAACACCTGGCCCCGCTTCAACCGCGACGATGCCTTGAGGCCATTCCAAGCCTGCAACTGCCCGACACTGCAATGATGACGCTGCGCGATGCGCGCCAGCGTGTCTCCGCGCTTGACCCGATACACCAGCGGCGGCGCTCTCCTGAGTGGTGAGGCTTCATTGGCGGCCGGCGCCGGCGTATTCGCCGATGCAGACGCTCCCGCCGTGCCTGCAAGGCTTGTGGCGCCTGTTGCCGATGCTCCGTCGCCCTGCGCACCCTGCTGCCCGACGTTCGCGCAACCGGTCATCGCAAGCGCCAGCCACGCGCCGGCAATGCTGACCATCATTGCTCTGTCGAAACGCTTTCCGATCATGTTCGAATCCTGACGTATCTTGTTGGCAGGTCGCAGGCGCCTGGCCGCATGCGATGCGCGCGATTGAACAACGCGCAGCCTTTCGTGTTGCGACCTGGCGAGCGCGCGTTGCGCGCCCCGCACCCTTGCTGTTCTTGCCTTGCATTCGACCGGCCCGGCTCGTCGATTCGTCGCTCGCGCGGCGGCGGATTCGGGCGCTCAAAGCAGCCACTCCCTTCGCGGACGGGCCAGACCGGACTAAATTCCCAGCAGAATTGTAAAGTGGCTTCAACAGAAAACCCGGCGCGTCACACAGTCTGATACAAACGTTACGCACGCCCTTGCATGCGTCGTTGCGCGCGCAACGGGCGGGCAACGCGATCGACGCCATCTGCTTAACGGCACGCCGCCGTCATAACTTGAATGGCCGGTTCGAAAAGGCGATGGGCCACGCACGGCGGTCGAGCCGGCAAGCATCAGCTGTAGTACTGCCCCGCATAGCGCACGTAGCCGACGGGATGGTGAGTGAAATGCAGGACTGGCAGGACAGGGTCCGAATTGTCGTCGGTCGGATAGGCGCTCGCCTCGGGAATGTATTCGCCTTGCACCTCGATCGGTTGACCGGCTTGTAGTCCGGGGATCTCTTCGGACAGTCCCTCGTTGTCGCCGAAGCGAACCGCCACGAACACTTCTGTGCCCACCAGGTTTTGCGTGCCGCCTTCGAACTTCAACATTTTGTCGATCTTGATGACCATATGCTGATGATTCGCGCCGTGGTGGTTGTCCGGACTCGCGAATACTTTGCTGATTGTGCCTTGCACGCAGGCGAGCGGCGCGCCCAGCGAATGAACATAGCGATGGTGAGGAAGAATTTGCGTCGCACGATTGCTCATGAAATCTCCATCGAAGAAGTCAGGTCAATGTCCCACGGTTGACTGAGCCGGGGCGGAGCCCGTATCCGCCCTCGCGCTTTAGGATTTCTCCGAAGCGTGATTAGGAAACGGACGATAGGTTGAAGAGCATAAAAAAAATATTCTTAGGCCTCTTTTGATGCTGACTGCCGCGCACCGAAAAAGCTCCCCAGTTACTCAACTGAAATACCTTCCCTTCAGAATATTTTGCTTCATCAACCCTCACCCGGACGATGAAGAAGTCGAGGCTCAAGTGGATTCTCTTACATCAGCCAACCGCTTCATGAGCGGTTTCTTCTTTGGCGCCGTGATCGCTACCGCCATCATGGTGCTGTTCTGCGTCGGGGCTGAATTTTCCCCGCTCATGGCCAGACTGCATGCATTCGAACAGGTCATTGCGACGACGGTCATCTCGCTCCTTATCGCCGACACCAGGCCGGTTCTGTACAAGACGGTATGGAGCAAGCGCCGCAGCAGCTTTATTCTCGACGAAGATCTGAGTGCGACTCTCCGCGGCCGAACCTTCGGCATTCCCGCAGGCGTGATGGCCGGCATTCTGGTGCAAAACGTCCTGATGAACTGAGTATCGAATGAAGCAGCCGGTGCGAATGACCGGCAAAAAACGACGCGCCCGGTGAACTGCTCACCGGGCGCGTTTTTCTCTTGTATCGTCGTTATCGGCGGCGGCGTACAGACTCAAGTTTAAAATTTATGCCGTATCGCGGCGCGCACCACGACCTGTTTCGATGTCGACGACGGCGCTTGTGCGCCGGTTATAAACGCATCATCGAGTATCGAGTAAGTGGAGTCGCCAGTCACGTGCTGGTACTCGCCTTGAATGTAGACATCGGTGCGTTTGGACAGGTTGTAATCGGCCATCAAACCAAACGAATGGATTTTCGGTTTGACGCCGCCGCTCGACGCATCGTAATTTTCCATCGTGTACACGTATTGCGCCCCGACGAACAGCACCGGTGAAAACTGGTATTTTCCGTTCAACTCGAAGTTCTGATATTTCAACGAATTCAGCAATACGCCGGGCGGCACCAGCGGCGTAACGCCGAGATAACCATTGCCGGTCGGATTCAGATAATTGGAGTTGCTGTACACAAAACCCGCCGTAGCCGGACCGAAGTTATACGTAATGCCGCCACCGAACACGCGCATGCGGGTTGCGATAAAGCTGGCGTCATTGGCGGCAATTGCGCCATTCACGCCATTGCCGGGATTATTGGCCTGTAAATAGGCGGCGCTCACGAGCAGCCCTCCATAGGCGTACTGTCCGCCGACGCTATAAGCGCGGTTATTGCCGAAGTTGGTATCGTTACTGAAGCTGTATGTGCCGCCGAATTGAAAACCGCTAAGCGACGGGCTCGTATATTTGACGGTGTTGTTGAGGCGAAACGAGTTATCCGTGTTGTCGTTATCGTAGGGGTGCGAGAAGAGCGAACCGGCCCAATTGCCATTGGCCGTGGTCTGCGCCAGATAATCGACTACCGAATCGTATTGGCGCCCGAACGTCAACGTGCCAAAGCGGTCCGCGCTCAGGCCGACGAAAGCCTGCCGCCCGAACATACGGCCACCCTGATTGAATCGCCCGGAACTCAGGTCGAAACCATTCTCGAGCTGAAAAATCGCCTTGAGACCGCCGCCAAGTTCCTCCGCGCCCTTGAGCCCCCATCGGCTGCCTTGCGCATAGCCGCTCGCCAACTCGTAGGCATGGCCACGGCCGGCGTTGTTCGTGTAGTTGATGCCTTCGTCGAGCACGCCATACAGCGTGACGCTCGTCTGTGCCGAAGCTGGTGCGCTGAAAGCGGCGGACACAGCGGTGGAAACAGCGAGCGCGAACACTTGCTTGTTCATGACGATCCCCCTGCACTCGAGTAATGGGCCTAACTCGATCCGACGCCTTCTTCTTGACCCTACGACAACGCGCTTCTAGATGCCTGACGCGCTTACGGGAAATCCTCACACGCCGTAAGCCGTCCGTCCATTGGGTGTCGCTTGGATATGTCAAAACGTTGCGAAATCTCCACTGTCTTTAACCGCCTATTCCGCCGACAACCCATGTGGGCGGGCTTCCCATTTGTGTGACTCCGAGCAGACTTGTCACAGAAAGAAATATAATCGCTGACTTTCGCGGCACCGAAGCGGAACTCCGCCGCTCTGCCCGGGTCATTTTTACTGCATCGTGCAACCGTGCCTTCGTGCCGGTCGACAGCGGCAACGCGATTGCGCGGCCGCCGCAGCACTCATCCACTATTCCAAAGCCATGTGAGACGCCCGACGCGCTGAAAGAGCGCGCCGTCGCACGCGGCTGCTTTTGGCATAAAAACAATGAAACCGTCGCAATCCCGTTTAGTCGAGCTCGACTTTCTTCGCGGACTCGTTCTGTTGATCATCGTGGTGGACCACATCGGCGGAAGCATTCTGTCGCGCGTCACGCTGCACGCGTATGCGCTGTGCGACGCCGCGGAAGTCTTCGTCTTTCTCGGCGGCTTTGCTACCGCGACGGCCTACGCGGCGCTCGCCGAGCGGCGTAGCGAAACCATCGCGCGCAACCGCTTCCTGCGGCGCTCGCTGGAAATCTATCGGGCGTTTCTCGTGACCGCCGGCCTGATGCTGCTCGTGAGCGCGGTCCTGAACGCATTCAGCATCGAGGCGCCGAACCTCGCGATCACCGACCTCGACGACCTGATGGACACGCCCGTCGCCGCCATGCGTGACATCCTGTTGTTCCGCCGCCAGCCTTATCTTGCGTCGGTGCTGCCCATGTACGCTTTCTTCGCGCTGCTCGTGCCGATGATCCTGCCGCTTGCGCGCAGCAAGCCTTGGCTTCTGCTTGCCGGCAGCGTCGCGCTGTGGGCCGGCGCGCCGGCCATCAATGCGTATCTGCCGGCCGCGCCCGACATGCATTGGGACTTCAACCCGTTCGCCTGGCAGTTGCTGTTCGTGCTCGGCGCGCTCGCGCGCTGCCAGCCCGTCTATCAGCGAGTGAGCGAACATCGCTTGGGCTGGCTCGTCACTTTCGCGGCGTGCTCGGTAGTGGCGCTCGCCGCTTACTACAAGCTCTTTATTGAACGCGAGCCGCTCGATGCGAGCTTCAAGCAGAACCTGTCCTACTTGCGAGCGGTCAACTTCCTCGCCATTGCATGGCTTGTCGCCAACCTGATCGAGCTTGGCTGGGCAAAAAAACTCGCTGAGTCGCTGCCGTTGATCGGTGTCATTGGACGCAAGGGCCTGCTGTGCTTCATCGCCGGCGCAGTGATCTCGCTCGTGGTGGACTCGGTGCTGTATGCGGCAACCGACGGCTATCTGAACTATCCGCTCGGTCTGCTCGCCGACGCGTGCGCGGTCACGGCCTTGTTCGCCGTCGCGTGCGGGACCGAGCCGCTCAAGCGCCTCGTGACGCGTCTTTTCACCACGCGGCTTCGCACGTCGCCGTAACGCGCCGAAGGCAATGCGCATGGCGGCACCTCGACACGCCGCTTTGCAAAGCTTTTACCCCACTGCGTGCCCGGTATCCGGAACAGAGGATCGCCGTAAAGCTCTCTGGACAAAGATCCACCGGATGCTGATAGCATGACGGCCGCGCGTCATCTGGCGCGGCTGCTTCCTACCCTGACATGCGTCCATTCCTACACTCCGTGCTGGCTGTTCTTTGCGCCGCTTGCGGCGCTTCGTCTTTTGCAAGCACGGTAACGAGTCGAAGCTTCCATTCGTCCGCGCTCGGACGCGACTGGTCCTACACGCTTTATCTGCCGACCGGCTATCGTCCGGACGCCGCGCGCATTCCGGTCATCTATCTCCTGCACGGCAACAATGGCGACGCGAATGACTGGATCACCCAAGGCCATCTGCAAAGCACGGTCGACGCGCTGATCGAACACCGCGATATCCCGCCGGTCGCGGTCGTGATGCCGCAAGGCGGCACCGACTGGTACGTCGATCGCAAGGAAAAGATGGAGACCGCTTTCTTCGACGATCTCCTCCCAGAGATCGAAACGCACTACGCCGTATCGACCCAGCGCGCCGGGCGGATGATCGGCGGCGTCTCGATGGGCGGCTTCGGCGCGTTGCGCTACGTGATGACGCAGCCGGAACGGTTTTGCGGCGCGCTGCTGCTGAGCCCTGCCATCTATGCAAACGAGCCGCCGCGCGGTTCGGCCGCGCGACGTGTCGGCGTGTTCGGGGAGCGGCAATTCGATCCGCGCATCTGGCACGAGCTGAACTACCCGGCGCAGTGGGAGCGCTATATGAGCCGGCCTTATCGCGTGCCCGTCTTTATCGCCGCCGGCGACGACGATCTCGCCATTCAGGCCGACGCGTCTTTGCTTTACACGCACCTTCGGTTAGCCGGCAATCCGGCAGCGCTGCGCATTATCGACGGCGGCCACACGTGGGACGTATGGAGCGCCCTTCTACCGGGCGCATTGAAATACACACTCGGCTGCGCGAGATCGCCGGTGCAGGAGCATCCGTCGAATCAGCGGCCTTGAGTCGGGCGCCGCGCAGATGCGGGCGCCGCGCAGATGCGGGCGCCGCGCAGAGCGCGACCGGGCATTGCATTGATGTGCGTGCAACTACTGCACGAGATCGGTCCACAGCACCATCAGCACGGTCATCAACGCGGGGCCGATAAAGAGGCCGAGCAGGCCGAACGTCTCGGCGCCGCCGAGAATGCCAAAGAGCACCAGCAGAAACGGCAGGCGCGTCGAGTTGCCGATCAGCACCGGCCGCACGAAATGCTCGGCGACGAACACCACGATCGCACCGAACACCAGCAGACCGATCGCGCCCGCCACCGATCCTTGCGAGAACAGCCACAACGCGGCGAGGCTGAAAGTAATCGGCGCGCAGAACGGCAACATCGCAGCAATCGCGGTGATCAGCGCAAGCAGCGCCACATGCGGCAAGCCGGTCACGAAATAGGCGACGCCGAGCAACGCGCCTTCGCCGAGTCCGACTACCACGAGTCCGGACACGGTGCCGCGTACCGCCGTGGCCATGCGCTGAACGAGCTGCGCGCCGTCTTCACCGAAACCGCGCCGCAGGCCCCGGCTCAATGCGCCCGACAGACGCGGCCCTGCCTGGAAGATCACGAACAACGTCACCAGCATGAATGCGAAGACGGTGACCGCATGCACGGCGCGCGCGCCGAAGTGCCGCCCGAGCGTGACGACCGTGGTGCTGTGCAAGCCCTTCATCGCTGCGGAATCGCGCAACGGCGGCGCGAGATACGTCTGCCACCAGGCCGCGACCTGCTGGGCACCGAACGGCAAACGGTGAAGGAAATCCGGCATTGCAATGCCGTTCTCCTGCGCGGTCTTGAACCACTCGCTGAGGTCACGCGCTTCGCGCAAGGCCTGCGCAATGCCGATGCCGACCGGCAGCACCACGAGCAACGCTATCGCAAGGGTCAGCACGGCCGCGATCAAGGTGGTGCGGCCGGTGAGCCAGCGGTTGCCTTCGACCTTGCGCAGCAGCGGCCACAAGGCAATCGCCAGCACGCCTGCCCAGGCGACCACCGGGATGAAGTCGCGCACGACCCACAACGCCAGCAGCACGAGCCCAATGTAAAGCACCAGCGAAGCCGCCCTCTGCTTCTTGACGCGCCCAGGCGTTGCCGGCAACTCCGTGGAATGCGTCGAGTCTGGCGGGGTGACGGGTGGACGTGAATTCATGTGAGCTCTTCTATTAATGCCAATGTTGAAACCGGGATGCGCGCGAGCCGACTCGCCAAAGCCAAACACGTTAGACTTGCGGAACGCGCTCGAACCATCGCAATGACATCTTAAAGGAAGCGCGCGCACGCCTCTGACCGCGGTTCTGGTGTCTCAGCGATTACAACACTGCGTTGCAAAAAACGCTCCTATCCGATTTCGTGATAGCAAGCGGGGCGCGAAGCCCCGCCGATTCAAGCCCCTTCGAAAGTCAAGTCTGATTGTTGCTAATTGGGGAACAGTGTTTCAACGGGGACACAATGGCTCTGCGGCGCGCGCAGGTCTACATTCGGCACACCCACAAATACGGAGCCGACGATGATGACCCTGGAGTCCATCCCCCTTGACGGTACCAACGGCGTACGCATCGAAATTCTCGAGCGCTCCGACACGACGCTGGTGATCCGCTGGGTCGAGCCGGGGCGATGTCATTACGGCGAGCAGCGCTGGCGGCGCAGATCCGCGCACACTTCGGGAACCTGCGCGGTGACGCGTCGCAAGATTCGACGCGGCGACGCGGTATTCAAGCCGGCCGAGCGCCCAGCACCGGCGAATGCTTCCGCCATGATCTGCGCCGAAATTGTCGGCGCGCTACCCGCCGAAGCCTGATTTTTCTGCTGTATCCCTGTCTGCATGCCGGTGCGGCCATGCGGTTCCCAGACCGCGCCGCGCACAACCCTCCCCCGATTGCGGCCCTTCGCCACGTGCGTTAAGGTGGACCTGCTTGCGTCACGTCACCCGCCTGCCCACCGCGCGGCGGTAACGTGACGTGCATATTCACCTATCGCGCCGTGCGCGCCACGGCGCTGCTCGAGGGCATACCATGGCAGAAGACACGCCGCATCCGTCGACCCGGCAGGACACCGGCGCGGCGAGCGCGCCTCCCACTCCTCTAGTCGCTCCGCAGCAATTTGCCACCGACGTCCTGCTCGAAAAGTACGCGAAAGGCGATGAGCAATCCGCCGACGACGTCTTCAGGCGCGTCGCCCGCGGCGTCGCCGAGGCCGAACCGCCGGAACTGCGCGAATCGGTAGAAGCGCTTTTCGTCGATAACCTGCGACACGGCGCGCTCGGCGCCGGCCGCATCATGAGCGCGGCGGGCACCGGCATCGCGGCCACGCTGATCAACTGCTTCGTGCAACCGGTCGGCGACGCGATCCAAGGCGTGGACGAACAAGGGCTGCCCGGCATCTACGTCGCGCTGCTGCAAGCCGCGGAGACGATGCGGCGCGGCGGCGGCGTCGGCTACAACTTTTCGGCGATCCGGCCCAAGGGCGCGCGCGTTCACACCACGAGTTCGTCGGCGTCCGGGCCGTGCAGTTATATGGATGTGTTCGACGCGTCCTGCCGCACGGTGGAAAGCGCGGGCTCGCGGCGCGGCGCACAGATGGCCGTGCTCGACTGCGATCATCCGGACCTGCTCGAATTCATCGAGGCGAAGCACTCGAAGGGACGCTGGAACAACTTCAACGTTTCCGTCGGCGTAACCGACGAATTCATGCGAGCGGTCGAAGAAGATCAGCCCTGGCAGCTCGTGCATCGCGCCGAGCCGTCGCCTGCGCTGCGCGCGGCAGGCGACGTCAGGCAGCGGAACGACGGTATGTGGGTCTACAGCGAGCGGCCCGCGCGCGCGATCTGGGACCGCATCATGCGCTCCACTTACGACGTCGCAGAACCGGGCATCGTCTTCATCTCGCGGATGAACGACGACAACAACCTGCGCGCCGTCGAAACGATTCGCGCGACCAACCCTTGCGGCGAACAACCGCTGCCCGCTTATGGCTGCTGCAACCTCGGCCCGCTGAATCTCACGGGTTTCGTGATCGATCCGTTCGCGCAAATGAAAGGCGGCAAGCCGTCATTCGACTGGGACGGTCTCGCGAGGCGCACGCGCACGCAGGTGCGTTTTCTCGACGACGTGCTCGACGTCACCCTGTGGCCGCTGCCGCAGCAATACGAAGAATCGCGCGCGAAACGCCGCATCGGCGTGGGCTTCACCGGACTCGGCGACACGCTCGTAATGCTCGGCTTGCGCTATAACTCGCAGGAAGGCCGCGACTTCGCCGTGAGTATTGCGCGGCTGATGCGCGACGAGGCGTATCGCGCTTCGGTGGAACTCGCGAAGGAGCGCGGCGCGTTTGCGCTCTTCGATGCCGCGCGCTACCTCGAAGCCGGCACGTTCGCATCGCGCTTGCCCGATGACATCAAGGAGGCGATTCGCCGTCACGGAATTCGCAATAGCCATCTTCTGTCGATTGCGCCGACCGGCACCGTAAGCCTCGCATTCGCGGACAACGCGTCCAACGGCATCGAGCCCGCATTCTCGTGGACCTACACGCGCATGAAGGTGATGGCGGACGGCGGCCGCGAATCGTTCGATGTCGAAGACTACGCGTACCGGCTTTATCGCGAGCTGGGCGGCGACGTGAGCCGGCTGCCCGACTATTTTGTCAGCGCACTCGAAATGTCCGCGCGCGATCATCTGGACATGATGGCGGCCGTGCAGCCTTACGTGGACACGTCGATCTCGAAGACGGTGAACGTGCCCGCCGACTATCCGTTCGGAGCCTTCGAGAGCCTGTATTTCGATGCGTGGAAAAGCGGCCTCAAGGGTCTCGCCACGTATCGGCCGAACGAAACTCTCGGCGCGGTGCTCAGCGTGAGTCCGCCCCAAGCCGACGACACGCTGGCCGAAACCGATCTCGATCCGCTGCGTATCGCGATCGACCATCGGCCAAAAGGCGAGCTGCCGGCGATCATCGAGAAGGTCGAGTATCTGACGCAAGCCGGCAAGAAATCGCTATACGTCGCGGTGTCGTTTATCGAGGTGACAGGGCGTCTCGGCGGAGAAGACGTGACCATCGAGCGGCCCATCGAGTTCTTTATCCCGACCGGTCAGCGCGACGAGTCGCAGCAGTGGATCACGGCGACCATGCGTTCGCTGTCGCTCGCCGCGCGCGGCGGGTTCGTCGCACGCAATCTGCAGGACATGCGCAAGGTGTCGTGGGATCGCGGGCAAGTGCGTCTTGGCGAAGTGCAGCGTCTGGACGGGCACCGCACGCCGCGCTGGCACGATTCGGAAGTCGCCGCCCTCGCCTTTGCAATCCAGCAGATCCTGCACCGGCGTGGATTCCTCGATGCCGAGGGCAATCAGGTTCCATCGCGCCTGCTCGCGCGTTTGCCGCGCGGACAGATGAAAGCGGAAACGGCGTTGCCCGCGGACTTCGGCATCCGCCCGCATCCGGGCGAAGCCGAAACCAGCACGTTGCAATCGGCGCAGCCCGGCGTGCTACCAGGACTGCATTCGATGCTGGGACGCAAATGCGGGTCGTGCGGCGCGAACGCCGTGATTCGCAAGGACGGATGCGACTTCTGCACGGCGTGCGGCGAAGTGGGGGCTTGCGGGTGAGTGTGGCGATCGTTCGTCGCTCGGCGTAACGGGAACGACGGCGAGTTGCTCACCCGCCTGTCCAGGTCATCGGACAGCGCGGCACGCCGCTCTTATAGCCACTCGCGTACTTTGAGGATCGCGTCGGCGAAAGCCGAGGGCTGCTCCTGCGGCAGGTTATGTCCCGCATCGATCACGCGGTGTTCGTGCGCGGCGATGAACATGCGGCTGTGATCTGACGTCCCACCGGGTTTCAGCGGGTCTCTCGTGCCGTCGAGCGTCACTGCGGGCACCGCGATGGCGGGCTTTTGCGCGAGGCGCTGTTCGAGAGAGTCCAACGCTGGGTCGCCGGCTGCGAGGCCGAAGCTGTGGCGGTAACAATGGACTACGACATCGACGAAGTGAGGATTGTCGAAGGACGCCGCCGTACGGTCGAATACTGCCTGGTCGAACCGCCAGCCCGGCGACCACTCTTCCCACAGCATCCGGCACAGGTCGCGGCGGTGTTCGGCGAGGCATGCGCGCCCGCGCTCGGTCTGAAACAGATGCTGATACCAGCAAACGTGCTCGAGCGAAGGCGCGGATGGACGTCGTTGGGCGCTGACATCGATGATGTCGTAGCCCGCGTACGAGACAAGGCCACCTATCCGCTCCGGCCACAACGCCGCGACGACGCACGACGCGTTGCCGCCCCAGTCGAAGCCGGCGAGGATCGGGCGCTCAAGGCCGAGAGCGTCCGCAAGCTGGACGATATCGCGACCGCGCGCGGCTTGTTGCCCGCTTCGCATGATCGCGTCGGCAGCGAAGCGGGTAGGACCGAACCCGCGCGTATAGGGAACAATGATTCTCGCTCCAGCGTCGGCGAGGATCGGCGCCACGTCATCGAAGGCATGAACGTCGTAGGGAAAACCGTGCGACAGGATGACGGGCCAACCGTCGCTGGGACCATAGTCGAGGAAAGCGATCCGCAAACTCCCGGTCGCGACCGTCTTCACCGGCTGCTCATTCATGCAGGTCATCTCCGATGGGTTAGTATTCCTGCTTTACCGACGCTGGCCGACCTCGACGCGCTACATTGCCGGAAAGAGTCGCTCGCAGCAGCTGCGGCGGCGTAATCCGACAAACCCGACCACGACGCCATCAAATAAAGCACATCGATTAGCCGTTGCGCCGAGCGTCGCGGCGCATCCGGCACAAGTGCTGGTCCCGCAGCGTGGATTCACGCTTCAGCGTCCCGCTCGGCCGGCTCGCGTGGCAAACGCTGACAGTGTTTTGTCCGCCGCCCACCGTTGCACAGACCACTATTTAACATCTGCGGCGTCGAAAGCAAACGACTCACGCGGTGGGTGGCGCTGCCCTCGCGGTCCGATCCGTGCGGGAGGTCAAAATGTCGCGCTTTAGCAAAAACTGGTTTAGCCAAAGCGGCGCAATCGCCGCGCTGGTACTGTTGCTGACTCTACCGTTTCCGCCCGGTGCGGCGGAGGCAGTTTCCCCGAACGCCGCTGTCTCCAATGCTGCGGTTGTTACGCAGTCGGTTACGTGCCAACCCACTTCCATCACCAGGCCGCAACCGACCCTCCCAAAGGGTTTCACCGAGCAGATTTTATACAGCGGCTGTCTTAACCAGCCGACAGCGATAAGTTTCAACAAGAATAAAACGAGGGTTTTCGTTGCCGAAAAAGGCGGCAGGGTGTGGAATTGCGACTTGTCTTCTCCCACCTGTTTGCTGTTTGGCAACCTGAGCGGCAAAGTCTGCAATGATTCCGACCGGGGACTGCTCGGGCTTGCAGTAGATCCCCGAACGACGGCAAGGTCTACGTGCTTTACACCACGCCACCTGCTACTGGGGCGTGCAGCGGAAACGTCCTTACCCATGGCCAGCTTTCCCTTTTGACAGGGACGGGCGAAACGAAGATCCTGCCCGCCGCAACGTCAGGCAACCAGACCTGGTGCTTCTTCTACACGTCCCACAGTATCGGTGGCCTGGTTTTCGGAACGGATAACAAAACGCTCTACGTTAGCGCTGGCGACGGCGCAAGCTTCAATCAGGTCGACGACGGTCAGTTGGATAACGCTTGCGGCGATGGAACGAATCTGCCACAGGGGGCGTTCCGCAGTCAGGGTGTCTCGCCCTACAGCGATGGCGTTATTTTGCGGATAGCGAATCCAGGCACGACCACCCTAAGCATTGCCACGGTTGCAAACGGCCTGCGCAATCCTTTCCGCTTTGCGCGCGCGCCCGGCACGGATGATCTGTATATCGGCAATGTCGGCTGGAACGCCTGGGAGTCCATCGATCATGTGAGCGTCGAAGGCCAGAACTTTGGATGGCCGTGCTACGAAGGATGGAACCCTAGTAATAACGCCGCTGCGGCTCCGCAACCCGACTATCAGAGCACTGCCTACTGCGGGAGCGTTGGGGGTGTCACTGCGCCGTTCTTTGCTTACGCTCACCTGGGTTACGTCACGCTCGACGATCGAAAAGGGAAGGCCTGCGGCGGCAAGCCGTCCGGCGGAGGGCCGGACCAGAACGGCAGCGTGCTCTCAGCCATTGGGTTCACTGACGACACGAGCACGACCTACCCCGTTCAGTTCAAGAACGCGCTGTACTTCGGTGATCTTTTGCGCAAATGCATCTGGACAATGCGGCCTCCCGACAACACGCCACAGAATTTTGCGAAGGGTCTGCAAGGAGGACCGGTGGATTTGAAAGCAGGTCAAGACGGAGACCTCTTCTACGTCGACCTGGTTACCAGTACGGTAAGGCGCATCACGCACAAGTAGCCGGGAGGTCACACCACCTCACGACACGAACGTTGCCCGCACATCGTCCGATAGAGGAATGCGCACCGCGACGACAGTACCCGAACCGGCGCTGCTCGCAATCGAGAGCGCTCCGCCGATCAGGCGGGCGCGCTCGGCCATGCCGAGCAATCCGTAAGAGCCGCGGTGCCCGGCCGACACGGCATTCAGATCGAAACCGCAACCATCGTCGCGAATCTCCAGGTCGATCGACGCGTCGTCCGAACGCAGCGTCAATACCACGCGCGACGCGCGAGAGTGGCGCGCCACATTGGTGAGCGACTCCTGCGCAATGCGGAAAATCGCCGTCGCGCACGAATCCTCGAGTGCGGGTTCGTCGCCATATGTCACGAACGAGCAGCGAATGTGGTGGCGTCCGTGGAAGTCCTCGGCGAGCCATTCGAGCGCGGACACAATGCCGAAATTCAACGCTGCAGGCCGCAGATGATTGGCCACATTGCGCACCATCCACATGGTTTTCTCAACGAGTTCGCGCATTGCTTCGGTCTTGCGCAGCGCGTCCGGATTGGCCGCCAGTTTCATCTGCAGCAATGAAATGTCGATCTTCAGCGCGGTCAGAAGCTGGCCGAGTTCGTCGTGAATTTCGAGTGCGATACGCTTTCTTTCCTCTTCACGAATCACTTCGAGGTGCCAGGACAATTGCCGAAGCTCCTCGCGCGAAGCCCGCAGTTCCTGCTCGGTGCGTTTGCGCTCAGCGACTTCCACCTGAAGCCTGTCGCGGTGGCGGCGCAGATTGTCCAGCGCATGCTTGCGAGCCGTGACATCGGCAAGCAGGCCGTCAAGCCGAACGATATCGCCATGCGGGTGCGCGACGCCGCGCGCGCTCAGTTGTACCCAGATAGCCGTGCCGTCAGGTCGCGTGAGCTGCAAATCGAGCTCGGCTATTTCGCCGTCCCGCTTCAGGCGCGCAAAGAGGTCGTCCACCAGCTCGGACGAAAACGGCCGCTTGCCCGGCTCTCCGGTTCCCGCAGCGACCAGCGCGTCTGCGCTGCTGTAGCCGAGCAGACGCGCCATCGCCGGATTGGCTTCCTCCAGCCAGCCGTTGCGGTGCAGGCAGAAAATGCCTTCGAGCGCGTTTTCAACAATGCTCCGGTACTTCTGTTCACTGTCGTAAAGGCGCGCCGTCGATTCGCGCAGGCGGTCCGCCATTGCATTGACGCGCGCAGCGAGGCGGCCGAGTTCGTCGTCGGACTCCACTGCGCAGCGCGCATCGAGATTGCCGCCCGCTATGCGGTCCACCATTTCTTCGAGCCGGTTGACGGGGCCTCGCACCATGCCATTCAGCAGGACCAGCGTGGCCGCGTAGAGCGTGGCGACCATCGCGGCTATCGTCGCGAGAATTGCGTTACGCGCATCGCGCATTGCCTGCATTGCCGGTGCTCTCGACAGTTGAACGCGGACCTCGCCGAGCTTCTCGCGCGGCGCATTGCCGGGCGGCTGGTATTCGATCGGCCGCACGCGCACCACGTCGCTGGACGGGTCGGCACGGCGTGCACCCTTCGCCTCGGCCACGACGCCATAGCCTACCGCGGTGACCGTGAACTGCACGACCTCCGGATTCGGCGAAAGCGCGGCGAGCTGGGCGCTGATCGCGCCGCGGTCCACGTTCCATAGCGGCAACGCGAGCGAACGGCTGAACAGATCGGAAATGCGCGCAGCACGTTCTTCGAGTTCGGAAAATTTCTGCGCGCGCTGGCGCTCGATCAGCAGATAAGCCGACGTGCCCGCGACCACCGCGACCAGTATCGCGAGCGCAAGCATGAGCTTCGCATGCAGATTCAACGAGCGTAGACCCGGAAGCGAAAATGGACGCATCACCCGCTCCCGGCGAATGGACCGACAAGCCGCGCGAGACTGAAATCGTAGGGGCCGGGTTCGGGATGCCGAACCTTCGAAAACATCGTGAAATCGAGTTCGTCGCCATGATCGAAGATCGCCTGGCTAAAGCGCTCGACGTTCCCCTGATGAACCACGCTCAGAAAGTCCAGCGTCTGGCGGGCGCCTCCCGATGCCGCAAAATCCTTGCCGTGATGGTAGTCGTATAGCAGCACCATCGCCCACGCGCCGATGAAGTAGTCGCCGCCCACCATCGCTGCCAGTCCGCCTTCGGCGACGCTGCGCAGCGCGCCTGGCAGCGCGCCCATGCCGCCTACGAGCACGCGCGCGCCCCGAGCCCGGACCGCGCTCAACGCGCCGAGGGTCATCGAGTCATTAGCAGCCCAAACAAGATTGGTGTCCCGATAGCGCGCAAGCAGCACGCGCGTCTTTTCCTCGCTATCCGCGTAGCTCCAGTCGCTGAACACCAATTGATACATTCGCGAGCCGCCGACGCGCGACAGGAACGCGTCGACACCCGAGGCGCGTTCCTGCGAAACCGGCGTGTTGGGATCTCCGGTGATGCCGATCACCCTGGCCGGTTCGCCGGCTAGCCGGCCGCACAAGTAGCTCATCAGGCGATAGCCGCCGCTCGCCGCGTTGGCTGTCACCGTTCCGATCCAGTTCCGTATGGCTTGCCGTTCGTCGCCGATCTCACGACGTTGCCGCGCGGTCACGTCGTTATGAATGACGACAACTTTCGAAGACGAGCGAGCGAGCGACCGAAGCATCTGCTGGGCGGCCATTTTTTCATTGACGATCACCACGTAATCGGGAGGATCGGCCCGGCGCGCGACTTCCTCGGCCTGACGCAACATAAGCAGATGATCCCGCTCGGCGTACACAACGTCGAGACGCATGTCGAAAGACTGCGCCGCAATGCCCATGAATTCCGACACCAGTTGCCAGTGCTGTCCGGTGCCATGCTCGACGGCCTCACCCGGGTTGAGGAACACCACACGAGGTCTGCCCGCCGATGCGCGAGCCAGACTGACCGGGCTGAGCAGAGCGCCTAGCGAGCATGCAGCGAGCGCATCTCTGCGTTTCATATCACCAATAGGCCGACCATGACGCGGGATACTCATTATGAATCTACCGCCACGCCATTGCACCTCTGGCAAATGCGTAGGCGGCGGCGTTCACAGAGGTCGCAATGGACAGACGAAAGACAGCGGCGTCTGGTCAGATCGGGGTCAACACAGGCTCGCCGGCGAAATGCCGGGCAGCGTTTCGCAGAAAATTGTTCACGGCTGCCGCTATCGCGTCGGGCGAGCGTCCGCCGACATGCGGTGTCAGCACGACGTTGCGCAGCTTCAGCAAGGCAGCAGGCGGCTGCGGTTCGCCCTCGTAGACGTCGAGTGCCGCGCCTGCGATCGTCCGTGCTACGAGCGCTTGCGCGAGCGCAGCGGTATCGAGCACGCTGCCGCGAGAAACGTTGACGACGAAACCATCCGGGCCCAGCGCCTCAAAAACCCTGGCGCCGATCAGATGATGTGTACCCGCACCGCCGGGCGTCGCGATCACGAGGAAATCGCACCACTGCGCGAGTGCTTCGACGCCGTCGAAATACGATAACGATGTGCCTTCTCGCGGCTTGCGGTTGTGATAGCCGATCTCCATGTCGAAGCCCGCGCCGCGCCGCGCGATCTTCTCGCCGATGTTGCCGAGCCCCACGATGCCGAGACGCTTGCCGGAGACGTCCGGACGCATCGGCAATGCATCGCGCCATACGCCTTCACGCGTCGCCTCGTCGAGTCGCGGCACATCGCGCACGATCGACAGGAGCAACGCAAACGCGTGGTCGGCGACGCAGTGATCGTTGGTGCCCGCTCCGTTCACGAGCACGATGCCGCGCGAGCGCGCATGGTCGACGGCAACGTTTTCATAGCCCGCGCCGAGTGCGCTGACGAATTCGAGCTTCGGCATGCGATCGATCTCAGCCGCGCTGAGCCCACGTGTGCCGTTCGTCAGCACCGCATGGATCGTTGCGCCGTGAGTGGCGATGACAGCGGCATGTTGCGCCGGATCGGGCGCGTAGACGCTGTCGAATTCTGCCTCGATAGAAGCGCGGCTCGCGTCGTCGAGATGAATGAGAATCAGCAGAGAAGGCTTCATGTCCGTCCTTTTTCCCGGTGGCGTGTGTGCAGGTTGCAAACGAAACGCGTCGAATCGAGTGTAGCAAGACCAATTATTGCGTGCTGACGCGAAGCCCTGCTGCAAGCCGATGAAAGCCGTTTGTTTTTTAGGCGACTTCAAAGGGGCCGTAAAATAGCCGGACTTTTCGCTAAGAGAACCTCATGCTGGATACTCTGCCAGGCGTCCCCGAGCCCGCCAACGACGATTCGAAGATGTTCGACCTCGCGCCCGTCTCGCTATGGGTCGAAGACTTCAGCGGCGTGCGCGATCTGTTCGACGCATGGCGCGCCGAAGGCGTGACCGACCTGCGCGCGCACTTCGCAAATGCGCCCGAACGGATTGCGGAATGCGCCCGTAGCATTCGGGTCATCAAGGTGAATCAGAAGACGCTGACGCAATTCGAAGCCGCCGATTTCGCCACGCTCAACGACAATCTCGCCACGGTGTTCCGCGACGATATGCTGAAGACGCACCTGGAAGAACTGTGTCAGCTGTGGGCCGGGCAAGCCCACTTCACGAGCCAGACCGTGAACTACACGCTTGGTGGTCGGCGCCTCGACGTGCTGCTGAAGGGTTCCGTGCTGCCGGGTCACGAGGAGCGCTGGGACCGCGTGCTGGTGTCGGTCGAAGACATCACCGAACTGGAGGCGGCGCGGCGTCGCGTGACGCTCGCCGAGGAATACGCGCGCGGCCTGTTCGAGCATTCGCCGGTATCGCTATGGGTCGAAGATTTCAGCGCGGTCAAGCAGTTGCTCGATCAGGCGCGGGCAGCCGGGATTAGCGATTTCCGCGTGTTTACCGATGTGCATCCGGAGTTCGTCGAGCGCTGCATGCAGGAGATTCACGTGCTCGACGTGAACTGGCACACGCTCGAAATGTTCGCCGCGCCGGACAAAAAAACGCTGCTCGCGCGCCTGCCGCAAGTGTTCCGCGACGACATGGGGCCGCATTTCCGCGAGCAGTTACTCGACCTGTGGGAAGGCAAACTGTTCCAGCAGCGCGAGGTGCTCAACTATTCGCTCGACGGCAGCGAGGTGCACGTGCATCTGCAATTCTCGGTGCTGCCCGGTCACGAAAAGAACTGGGACCTCGTGCTCGTCGCGCTGACCGATATCACCGCACGCAAGAAGGCCGAAGCGTACCTCGAATTTCTCGGCAAGCACGACGTGCTCACCAAGCTGCGCAATCGTTCTTTCTATGTGGACGAACTGAACCGGCTCGAGCGCAAAGGTCCGTGGCCCGTCACCATCATCATGGCTGATCTGAACGGCTTGAAACGCGTGAACGACCAACTCGGCCACGCTGCCGGCGATGCGCTGCTGCGCCGCGCAGGCGAAGTGCTGGCGAAAGCCATGGAGTCGCCGTTCCAGGCCGCCCGTATCGGCGGGGACGAGTTCGCGATCCTGATGCCGAACACCGACGAGCGCGGCGGCGCGGCGATGATCGACGCGATTCGCCAACTCGTCGAAATGAACAACCAGTTTTATCCGGGCTCGCCGCTGAGCTTTTCAATGGGAGCCGCGACGTGCCAACGCGGGGACCGCCTTGAAGCCGGCGTGCAGCGCGCGGATCTGCTGATGTACGAAGAAAAACGCTCGCACTACGAACTGCGGCCCAGTGTGGACGCCAGCGGCGTCTGAAAGCGGGATAGCGCGACGCAGGCGTCGGCTATACTCGCCCCCCTCAACCGATCCCGATCCTCGGCGCACGCGCCTTCCAAAAAGAACCATGTCGACAATTCCCGCCTGCCCCCAATGCGCAATGGACAACACTTACCCGGACGGCGAGAACTATGTCTGCCCCGACTGCGCGCACGAGTGGCCAATCGCCGCCGTCACATCCGCTGACCAGTCAGACGAACGCGTGGTCAAGGACGCCAACGGCAATGTGCTCGCCGACGGCGATGCGGTAGTGCTAATCAAGGATCTCAAAGTAAAGGGCTCTTCCATCACACTGAAAATGGGCACGAAAGTGAAAAGCATTCGGCTCGCCGGCGGCGATCACGAGGTGGACTGCAAAATGGACGCCGGCAACTTCATGTTGAAGGCGGCGTATCTGAAGAAGGTGTGAGGCAGCGCGCTTACACGGCCGTGACATAACGTGCGACTGGCTGCACGATTCGCGGCGGCGGTGAGTCGTAGATTGCCCGCATGCGCTTCACTTCGTCGACGGGACTCAGGCCAAACAGGCGCTTGAATTCGCGGCTGAATTGCGAGGCGCTTTCATAACCTACGCGCGCCGCTGCGGCGCCCGCATTCAAACCGTCCTGCACCATCAACAGGCGCGCGTGATGCAAACGTGTGGTCTTCACGTATTGCATCGGCGAAGTCGCTGTCACTGCTTTGAATTGCGCGTGAAAAACAGCGAGGCTCATACCGGCTTCCGCAGCAAGCGTATCGACGTCGAGCGCGCCGTGATAATCGGCGTGGATGCGACGCAGCGCCTTTGCAACGCGGCCAAAATGATTCTGGTGCGTGAGCGCCGCGCGAATCGCGTCGCCCTGCTCGCCGGTCAACACCCGATAACAGATTTCGCGCACGATGCTGGGCGCGAGAATGCGCGCGTCGAGCGGCGACGCCAGTGCATCCAGCAGACGCTGCACCGCGCTGCTCAAAGCGGGATCGAGCGGCGTCGAGTAAATGCCGAGCGGTTCGTTCTTCGCGGCGCCTTGCGTTTCGTTGAGCGCCATCAGCAACTCGGCCACCATGGTCAGATCGACCCGGATCGAGATGCCGAGGAACGGCTGATCAAAGCTCGCCTCGGTCTCACATTCGAACGGCAGCGGCACGGACAGCACGAGGTACTGCTGCGCATCGTACTGGAACACCTGGTCCCCGAGATAGCCTCGCTTGCGCCCCTGACACACAATAACAATGCTCGGCTCGTACATGACCGGCATGCGCGGCAGCGGGCTGTTGGCACGCATCAGGTTCACACCTTCCAGGCTCGAACGCGTCATGCCAGGCTTCGGCGCGAGCATGTCGAATACTTCGATCAGGCGCTGCTGCGCGGCGTCGGCCACTGGAAGTTCGGCTGCGGGTGACGACAGTTCGGACGAGTGCTGCGACATGACGATATAGTGACGGGCAAGAGAATAATGCTTGAAATTTAGCACCAAACTGCCTGGTGCGCTCCTCTCCAGGAGTTTTAGGCAAATCTTCAAGACATTCAGGTATTCACTGAGTGGCCGCGCGCTCCTACTATGGGAACCCTGCCGGATCATCCTTTCCGCGCTACGCCACCAGTCTGGTCGCAGTTCAAGTTCACGAACTCGCCACCCATGCGGGCGTTCCGATCCGCGCGGTGGTCCGACGCTTTGATCGAAACATTGGCAAGACCTGGCCGCATCGGCGACATGTATCGCCCATCGCGGGCGGCTTGCAACATCCACCCTCTTTTGCTGGAGCTACCCATGAGCACGACATATGCCTATGCCGCGACCGACGCCAGCGCGCCGCTCGCCCCGTTTGAAATCCAGCGCCGCGAACTGCGCGCGCACGACGTACAGATGGAAGTGCTGTATTGCGGCGTGTGTCACTCCGACCTGCATCAGGCCCGCAACGAATGGAAGAACACCGTGTATCCCGTGGTGCCCGGTCACGAGATCGTCGGCCGCGTCACCGCCGTGGGACCGGACGTCACGAAGTACAAGACGGGTGATTTCGTAGGCGTAGGATGCCTCGTCGACTCGTGCCGCACCTGCGCAAGTTGCGCCGAAGGGCTCGAGCAGTACTGCGAGAACGGTTTTGTCGGTACCTATAACGGCGTGGACCGCGTCGACGGACAGATTACGTACGGCGGTTATTCGACTCAGCTCGTCGTCGACGAAGAATTCACGTTACGCGTGCCGCAAAATCTCGACCCCGCCGGCGTTGCGCCATTGCTGTGCGCGGGCATCACGACGTATTCGCCGCTGCGCACATGGGGCGCCGGCCCCGGCAAGAAGGTCGGCGTTGTCGGCCTCGGCGGTCTGGGTCACATGGGCGTGAAGCTTGCGCGTGCGATGGGCGCGCATGTCGTGCTGTTCACCACGTCGCCGTCGAAGATCGAGGACGCGAAGCGGCTAGGCGCACACGAGGTGGTGATCTCGAAGAACGCGCAAGAAATGGAAGCGCATGCGAACAGCTTCGATCTGATTGTGAATACGGTGGCTGCGCCGCACGACCTGAACCCGTTCCTTAACCTGCTCAAGCGCGATGGAACGATGACGCTGGTAGGCGCGCCGGAGCACGACCATCCGTCGCCGCAAGTGTTCAACCTGATTCTCAAGCGCCGCCGCCTGGCTGGCTCACTGATCGGCGGGATTGCCGAGACGCAGGAGATGCTGGACTTCTGCGGTGAGCACGGAATCACTTCGGACGTCGAAGTCATTCCGATGCAGAAGATCAATGAGGCGTATGAGCGGATGTTGAAGAGCGACGTCAAGTATCGATTTGTGATCGATCTCGATTCTTTGCGGAAGTGATTGAGAGGGTTGCTGCCTGCGGCGCGGTATTTTTTTCGCGCCTGCGGGCGGTGGATTTGTTTTTTGCTTTTTGTGGTTTGGAGTTCTGTTTCTGGGTGGGACCTTTGGCCTTTCCTTGATTTCACGGCGGTCTATTAGCGTTGCCCCTGTGCGGGGCGGCACTTACTTTCTTTGCCGCCGCAAAGAAAGTAAGCAAAGAAAGCGGGCTCAAACCGCTAGCTCATAAGTGGGCGCCGTGGTCTGCAACCGGTAGTGGTGCATCTGGAATCCGTGCTCCCGCACATTCCGCACTCGTGACAAGGCAGTCATTCTTCCGGCAGCGCTTCGCGCGCCGTGGCGGTCGTTCATAAAACCGTCGGTGCTTTTTTGTTGCGGGCAGTCATGTCGCGCCCAAGTTTTCGATCGGAAGTACTACCGATACGCGTCAAAGCGCGCACGGTGTTCCGTGCACCTTTCCGACGAGCGCACCGCGCGAGGCGGGAAGTATGACTGCCTTGTCACGAGTGCGGAATGTGCGAGGGCACGGAATCCAGATGCACCACTGCCCCCTCTGAGCCAGGGGACCCACTTATGAGCTAGCGGTGTGAGCCGCTTTCTTTGCTTACTTTCTTTGCGGCCGCAAAGAAAGTAAGTGCCGCCCCGCACAGGGGCAGCGCTAATAGACCGCCGTGAAAACAGGGAGAGGCCAAAGCGTCCAAAGAACCCCAGTGTAATCAATCAAACACCCAAACAGCCCGCCGCAAAGGCAAAAAGCTAACCCCAAACGAGAGGCACCGAATGATAGACAGAATAACCGCCATGCGCACATTCATCCGGATCGTGGACACGAACAGCTTCACCCGCGCAGCGGAATCGCTGAACATTCCGCGCGCGACGGCGACTACCATCGTCCAGAATCTGGAAGCCCTGCTCGGCACGCAGTTGCTCGCCCGCACCACGCGGCGGCTCAGCGTCACTCCGGAAGGCGCCGCCTATTACGAACGCTGTGCGCAAATCCTCGCCGATATCGACGAAATGGAAGCCAGCATCCGGCACGCCACCGATAACCTCACCGGCCGCCTGCGCATCGAAATGCCCGGCTCGGTGGCAAGCGCAATCGTGCTGCCTGCGCTCGACGACTTCCATACGCGCTATCCCAACCTGGACCTTGCCGTTGGCGTCAGCAACCGTACGGTGGATCTGGTGTCCGAAGCAATCGACTGCAGCATCCAGCTCGGTGAATTGCCGGACTCGAATCTCGTCGCGCGGCATCTCGGCACGCTCGAGCATGTGACCTGTGCAAGTCCGGATTATCTCAATCGATACGGCACGCCGACCGACCTCGACGACCTGCGCGGGCACGTCGCGGTCAATTGCATGTCGCCGCATAACGGCCGCGAAGTCGCATTCGATTTCGAAGTGGACGGCGAAGCGCAAAGCGTCAAGGTAAATGGTTTCGTGAAGGTCAGCGACGAGCAGGCGTATCTCACCTGCGGACTGCAAGGCCACGGGCTCATTCAACCCGCACGGATCGCCGCGCAACCGTACCTCGACTCTGGACTATTGCGCGAAGTACTTCCGCAATGGAAGCCTGTGCCCATGCCTGTTTCGGTCGCCTATCTGAAGAATCGCCGCGTGTCGCCCCGCGTACGCGCATTCGTGGACTGGCTCGCGGAGTTGTTCGAAAACGCCGAGCACGTCGATCAGGATCTCTCGCGAGTGCGTCAATTGCTGCGTGGCTTGCATCCCGCGTGAAGCGGATTCATGCAGCCTCGCAGCAGTACACGCGTGACAATAGATCAGCCTGGCAGCGGCACCGGCCGGGTCAGCAGGTCCACATAGAAATTGAAGAAGTTCTGGTTGTCGAAGCGTTTAACGATGGTCATCTTCTGCAAGCCAGCCGGCGGTGAGCTCGCATAGCCGGTAGCTTTGCCGTCATTTGCGCCGAAACTCGTATCCACGTCCACCCACTCGTCCACGGTCTGGGTCGCAAACGAAGGATGCATTAGATACCCGAGTGTCAGTGTGTCCCATATGTTCGTGGTGTAGTTCGGGTTCGTCTCGAAGCCGTTCTTGCCGTCGAAACCGTAGCCATTCAATGTCTTGAACAATTGAGTAATGATGGTCTGCTTCGTTGGATCATGTGCGATACGGTCGTAAAGCGCCTTATCCATTTTCACGGTGTCTGTCACGTCGAGCGGCACGACGACCTGCTTCACCGGCAGACGCAGCACCTCTTTCGCTGCTTGCGGATCGAACCACCAGTTGAATTCCGCCGTTGGTGTCGTATTGCCCGGCACGTCGATCGCGCCTCCCATATAGATGATCTGCTTGATCAACGGCACGATCTCGGGATGCTGACGCGCGGCGAGCGCAATATTGGTCAATGGTCCGATTGCAAGAATCGTCACCTCGCCGGGATTCTGCTTCACTGAATCGACGATGAAATCCACCGCGCTTTTGCTCTGCACCTTGGTGTGCGTCGCGAAGCCGTCGGGCGGTGCCACGAGGTCGCTGTCGGACTTCGGCTCGGGCGTGCCCCAAGCGCCGAGATAGCCGTCGCCGCCGGGGAATTGCGTCATTTCTGCCTGGATCGTGGCGAAGTCATGCGACAGTGCATAGTTTGCGCCCGCATAGACGCCGATCTGCTTTTCAACGCCGAGCCGCTCGACGGATTTCAATGCATCCGCCACGCCTTGCTTCAACCATTGATTACCCGACACTACGGTAATGCCGAGTACTTTCAGCGATCCCTGCGCCTGTAATTGCGCCGCCATGACGCCGAGCTGGCCGTCGTCGCTCAGCGTGTTGTAGTCGCTGTCGATAATGACCTTGGGGGGACTGGAGGGATTAAGTTCGCTGCCGCCGCATGCCGCAATGACCAGAGCAGTCACGACGCTTGCTACATAGCTCAATGCCACGAAAAACCGCTTCATTGATGTCTCCTGTTCTATCGCATCGGTGTGCGACTAGGGAGAGTCATCATAGACTTAAAGACGCCGAAATCAAACCGTAGTATCGACGAGGCTCACGGATAACGCGAACCTCGCCAAGGCCTCTCTAACAGAAAACTCGTATGGCAAAGAGTCAGGGCTGACGCGCTTGCTGCGCAGAGCCTGGGCATGCGGGGTCTTTGCCCCAATGACCGTCGCACACGCGCCAGCGGCACAACTGGTCTTCGAAAAAGCCACGCTGTCCGCACTCTTTTACGCGCTCGGCAAGCTTTGCATTGCCCGGCGCCGCCGAGGTAGGCACCTTGGCGGCCGGACTACTGCCGCCCGCCTTGCTGTCCGCCGGTTTGGTCCGTGCAACGAGCGCGGCTAATAGATCGGCGTCCGAATCATCTTTCGATGTCGCACCCGGCTTCGCTTTCTTCGTCTGCGTGGCGGCGGTCGTCGTGCCCGAACGATGGTTGCCTGCGCTTGCCGTTACGGTTTCCTTCTTGCCGTGCGCCGCTGCCTCGTGCCTGCTCCTGCTCGCAACGGCCGTTGAACTCTTGTCGTGCTTCGCCGCCGACGCAACCGCTGGTGCCGTTGCGGACGCGCCTGAGACCGGCGCGACCGCAGCAACCGAGGTCGAAGCGCCGCTCGGCACCGCGCCGTCCGCAAGCGCCCGCGACAAGCGGTTGTCCGCGAGACCCGCGGACGCCGATGCAGAAGAAGCCGCGGCTTTGCTGTCGCTGTCATCGGCGATGATCGTCGCCGCTTGCGACGATGCCGGCGCGGGCGCTTGCGCATTCGCGGCGACCTGAACGGTTGCGCTCGCAACGGAGGCTGCTACGGCGGCCCTGGCGACGTTTGCCCCACTCGCGGGCAGGGCGCCGGCGACCGGCTCCGCAGGCGCACGTTGTTGCATGTGCCACGCGCCCCATCCCCCCGCCGCGATTACAAGCAGGGCGACCAGCGCAAGAGGCGTTCTTGACCGGCGTGGTTTATCGTTAGGCGGCGCGACGCGGCCTTCCAGATTCGCAAGAATTCGCGAACCATTGCCATCTGCGCCTTTAGCCTTATCGGATAACAGGCTAGGCGGGGCTTTGGAATTTGAATTTTCCGGCGCACTCATTCACTGTCTCATTGAATCCTGGATTATTTCGCCGTGATAATACTGCTCCGGCTCCTCTCCGAGCAGGCCTGATTCTAAGAGCAAGCATTACAAAATACAATTGTTTCCAATTTCCGGGGTCGCCATTGATTGCCGTAGTACTTCTTGCCTATTTCGCCATCGCGGTTGTGATCGCCGCAATGCTGCTTTTGCCGGCAGTCCGGGCTTCTCTATTAGACGCTGCACTGACCATTCATGGACGTGTTATGCGCGGGGCATCGCGTAGCGCATCCGTCGCGCGCGGCCAATTAGCACGCTCGGCAAGAATTTCGCAATCCACTGCGGTGGATATGAAGAAATTACTGGCGCGTCGGCGCTTGCTGATTTTTACCACCACAGGTATTCTTGCGACGCCGCCATTGGTGGCATTGGCATTACGCGGCCGGCAGTTATTCCAATTCGACGAAACAGCACGGGTACCCGACGAGAAAATTGCCGCCTTACTAAACGGCGAACAGCTCGTACCCCCGCCGCCGCTGCCGCCGGAGGTGTTTGCCACGCGTGAAGTCGAGCAGATCCGGCCCGCGCTGAAAGATGCGAGCCGCGACTGGAATCTGCTCGATGCCGATTTCAGAACGCGTTTATTGCTCGTCTACAAAATCATGCACGAGCAGCACGGGTACGAAATGGCTTTGCTTGAAGGTTATCGCAGTCCGGAGCGGCAAAACCGGCTCGCGCAAATGGGGAGCAACGTCACCAATGCCGCTGCGTTTCAAAGCTATCACCAATACGGTCTTGCGGCGGACAATGCGTTTCTACGCGACGGCAAGCTCGTCATTTCAGAAAAAGATCCCTGGGCGATGCGAGGCTATCAGTTATATGGGCAAACAGCCGAACAGGTCGGCCTGACATGGGGTGGCCGCTGGAAAATGATGGATCTCGGGCACGTTGAATATCACAAACCCGGCTTCGTCCTCGGACGAGGTCATTAAGACGTAACGGGTACAAGAGGCTGGAAAATGGGGCGTTCAATCATTATTTATGGCAAAAAGCGGCAATGCAAACCGCAATCGGCCATACAACGGTGCATTCATCGAGCCGCTATTTGCAAGCACCGCGCTCACGCATTTAACAATTGAGCCATTTAGATGTTTGTCCCGAACCCGCTTTCGTTTTCTTTCGCTTCGGTTTCAAACGCTGCACTCGCGTGATGCCGTTTGCCACAGCACGCGCCACAACACCAATCATCAAGATCTGAACGGCTTATGCGACGCATTCTCAACGTGTTGACCCATCCACGCACGCTCTCGATCATCGGCCTGCTCGCGCTCGCTGCTGTGTTGTTCGTCGGCGCCGATACATTGCAGATCGATCTGATGTGGCCGGCCATCGCACTCGGCGTGGTCATCGCGCTATGGCTGCTCGTGTGGGCGGTGCGCCGCCTGCGCGCGCGGCGCGCGAACCGCAAGCTCGGCGAGATGCTGGAACAGCAGGCCGAGAAACAGAGCACCGAGGCCGGTCCTGCGCCCACGCCCGCCCGCCAGGCGGAACTCGACGTACTGCGCACGCGCCTCGTCGATGCGGTCAAGACCATCAAGACCTCGAAGATCGGTCAGGTCTCGGGCGGCTCCGCACTGTATGAGTTGCCGTGGTACATCGTGATCGGCAACCCCGCCGCCGGCAAGAGCAGCGCTGTGTTGAACTCAGGCTTGCAGTTTCCCTTCGCCGACAAGAACAACGCGGTAATTCACGGCATTGGCGGCACGCGCAACTGCGACTGGTTCTTCACGACCGAAGGCATTCTGCTGGATACGGCCGGCCGTTACTCGGTGCATGAGGAAGACCGCACCGAATGGCTCGGCTTTCTCGGCCTGCTCAAACGCTTCCGGCCGAAAGCACCGATCAACGGGATCATCGTGACGGCGAGCATTGCGGAGCTCACCAGCAGCAAGCCGGAATTCGCAATCAATCTCGCGAAGAATCTGCGCCAGCGTGTGCAGGAATTGACCGAGAAGCTCGAAGTTTTCGCGCCTGTCTACGTGATGTTCACGAAGGCAGACCTGATTACGGGCTTCACCGAATTCTTCAGCGGCAGCGACCGTCATGAATACGACCGCGTGTGGGGCGCCACCCTGCCCTACGAACCGGACGAGAAGCGCGACGTGGTGGGGCTTTTCGACGAGCATTTCGAAGAACTGTACGACGGCCTGAAAGAAATCAGCGTCGCGCAAATGTCAATCAATCGCGGCAATAAGCTCTCGCCCGGTCAACTGAGCTTTCCACTGGAATTCTCGACGATTAAGCCGGCATTGCGTGCCTTCCTTGCCACGCTGTTTGAAACGAACCCGTTCCAGTACAAGCCGATCTTCCGCGGCTTTTATTTCACGAGTGCGTTGCAGGAAGGCGAAACCAATAGCTCCGCGGCCACGCGCATCGCCAACCGCTTCGGCCTGAGCGCCGACAGCCTGCCGAAGCCGCATAGCGCATTCTCGAAGAACGGCTTCTTTCTGCGCGATCTTTTTTCGAAAGTAATTTTCGCAGACCGGCAAACGGTCAAGCAGTTCGCAAGCCCAGCGAAAACGCGCATGCGCTATGCAACGTTCTTCGGCTTCGTCGCCGCGCTGGCGCTCGCACTCGGCGGCTGGACCTGGTCGACCATCGGAAATCAGCAACTCGCCGAGAACGTGAAAGCCGACCTCGACAATGTGGTGCGTCTGCAGCAGAACCGCAACGATCTGCAATCGCGCCTGCAGGCCATGGACGTTCTCGAAGACCGTATCGACCAGCTGGAACAGTTCCGCCGCGACAAGCCGCTCGCCGTTTCATTCGGTCTGTACCAGGGCGATCGTCTCGAAGAACGCCTGCTTACCGAGTACTACAACGGCGTGCGCCAGATCCTGCTCGATCCGGTTTCGCAGAACCTCGCGTCGTTCCTGAAGGAAGTCAACGCGCATCCCGATCAGCTTGCGCCGCTTAACCGCACGCCCGATGCGGCCGCCATTCCCGTCTCGGCTCACACGGCCATGGCGGCGAACAGCCAGGGCGGGCTTTATAGCGACGCATCGCCAACCAATGTCGAAGACGCGTACAACGCGCTCAAGACGTATCTGATGCTAAGTGACAAACGTCACGTGGAAACGGCTCATCTGACCGACCAGGTTGCGCGTTTCTGGCGCGGCTGGCTCGAAACGAATCGCGGCAACATGCCGCGCGACGAGATGATCCGCAGCGCGGAGCGTATGATCACGTTCTACCTGTCACGCGTATCCGACGACGACTGGCCGATGATCGACCAGAACCTCGGCCTCGTTGACCAGACGCGCGAAAACCTGCGCCGCGTGGTGCGCGGCATGCCGGCTCGTCAGCGTGTCTACGAAGAGATCAAGGCGCGCGCGTCGACCCGTTTCGCGCCAATGACCATTGCGCGCATCGTCGGCGAAAACAATACGGCGCTCGTGGCGGGCAGCTACGCGATCCCCGGCACGTTCACGCGTGAAGCGTGGTTCCAGTACGTGCAGCCTGCAATCCGCGACGCCGCGACGAAAGAACTGCAAGCGAAAGACTGGGTGCTCAACACCTCCGCTCATGACGACCTCACGCTCGAAGGCAGCCCTGAGCAGATTCAGAAAGCACTCGTCACGATGTACAAGACCGAGTACGCAATGCACTGGCAGAAGTTCATGCAAGGTATTGCGGTGCAGAGCTTCGGCAGTTTCGGACAAGCGGTGGACGCAATGAACCGTCTCGGCGATCCGCAGGATTCGCCCATTCGCAAAGTACTCGAAACTGCCTACGACCAGACCTCGTGGGATAACCCGTCGCTTTTCAATGCGAACCTGAAACGCGCGCAAAGCGGTGTGACGAGCTGGTTCAAGCAATGGTTCGCGCGCGCGCCGACCGGTCAATTGAACGCGAACATCGACATCAACGGTAATCCAGTTGAATTGCCGATGGGCCCGATCGGCCAGGAGTTCTCCGCGCTCGGCCGCATTGTCGTGACGGGCGACAACGGCTCGATGCTCAAGGGCTACATGGACACGCTGTCGAAGGTCCGTACGCGCTTTAACGTCATCAAGAATCAGGGCGATCCAGGGCCGGGCGCGCGCCAGCTCATGCAGCAGACGCTCGACGGCAGCGGCTCCGAGTTGGCCGATTCGCTCAAGTATGTCGACGAGCAGATGTTGACGGGCCTCACCGACTCACAACGCAAGGCGTTGCGGCCGCTGCTGGTGCGTCCGCTGATGGCCGCGTATGCCGTGGTGATTCAGCCCGCGAGCGTCGAAGTGAACAAGGTGTGGAATGCGCAGGTGTATCAGACGTTCCAGAGTTCGCTTGCGAGCAAGTATCCGTTTGCCGGCGATGCGAAGGTCGAAGCCGGCGCGGGTGAGATTGCGCAGGTGTTCGGACCCGACGGCTCGATTGCGAAGTTCGTCGGCACCACGCTCGGGCCGCTCGCGGTGCGCCGCGGCGACACGCTCACCGCCCGCACATGGGGCGACATGGGCCTCGCGCTCACGCCCGACTTCACCAACGGCTTCGCGCGTTGGGTCGCGCCGCTCGCAGGCGGCGCAGCGGGTGCGTCGGCGGGTCAAAGCTCGGCCGAGCCGCAGACGGTGTTCCAGATTCTCCCGCAGCCGAGCAGCGGAACGACGGAGTACACGCTCGCCATCGACGGTCAGCAGATGCGCTACCGCAACACGCCGCCGCAGTGGACCAACTTCGTGTGGCCGAATCCGTCGGGCTCGCCAGGCGCTACGCTGAACGCGACGACCTTCGACGGCCGCACGCTGCAGCTCGTCAACGAGCCGGGCCGCTACGGTCTTGAGAAGCTGATCAACTCGGCTCAACGAAAGCGCCGCCCGGACGGGACCTTCGACCTGTCGTGGACCCAGGGCAATGTGACGGTAGCGGTGAGCATGCGCATCATCAGCACGTCGCAAGCATCGGGCAGCAGCAGCGACGCGCCGCAACAGCAGAGCCTGCGCGGTTTGCGCCTGCCGTCGTCGGTAGCGGACGTGAGTGCGGCGGCCAACTCGGTCACCGCAACGGCCACGAATACGGCGGCGCCCGCGTCGCCGGCGGCGCGGCCGGCCACGGCCGCCACTGCGGTTTCGAACACAGGGAGTGCGCAATGACGCAGACCGTGCAGGCGCAGATCGCGTACTTCGGCAAGATTCCGTCGCGTGGGGACTTCGTAAAAAGCGCGCACAACCCGCAGTTGCTCGCCACGCTCGACCGCTGGATCGCCGAGGCAATGGAATTGCTCACCGACGATCCGCGCTGGAAGATCGTCTACGAAAATGCGAAGCCCATGCACTTCGCGTTCCTCGGTTCGCGCAGCAAGCTCGCCATTGCGGGCCATATGGTGGCGAGTCACGATCAGTCGTCGCGCCGCTTTCCCTTTCTGGCGGCAACCGCGCTCGAAGTCGAAAAGCCGCTCACGTTCCTCGCGCACAGCCCGCTCGCTTTCGCGCGTTTGTGGTCGCGCGTGTCGGCGCAGATGAAGCCTTTGCTTGGCGCAAGCGAGCCGGCCGGCGCATTGCAGGCGCTGGGCGAAACGCAGGTGCCGATCGAGATTGGCGGCGGTCCGGGCAATCCGCATGACGGCACCTTCAACGACTTTGTCGAGCACCAGACACTCGCCGGGCTCGAACAGATGTTGCTGGCAAGCGGCCATCCGGTGCGCTTGCGCGGCGCGATGCTCGCGCTCGGTTCTCTGCTGCGCCCCGTGATGCAAAGCGGCTCGTCGCATCTGGAACGCGGACTCACGCTGCCGCTGCCCAACGATCCGTTCTATCGCAGTCTCGTTGCGGCATTCTGGCTCGAACTGATCGCGCCGTTCGTCGCGCAGGCCGATTTCGAACTGGCGATCTTCATCGGCACGATCGCAGAGCGCGAGCGGCTCATTGTCGGCTTTAACGGCGCGTCGGCGAAAACGCTGCATAGCGTGGTCGATCCGCAAGCCTATGCAGCACATAACATCGATATCGACGATCCCGAGTGGATCGACGAACACGCACAAAACGATCATGGCATCAGCAAGCTTGTCAGCTACCTCGACCAACCGCAACTGTCCTTGCGCGTCAGCATCGACACGTTCCGCGAAGCCTTCACGGGAGCGTAATGCAATGCTGAATTCACGCACCAGCATCGCCGTGCTACTCGCGGGCTTGATGTTCAACGCTTCGGCGCACGCCGACAACGACGGCCCTGCCCGCGTCACACCGGTCGACAACAGCGGCATTTCGATTCGCACCACGACACTGGCCGCGGCTTCGGCCAACCCCTCAGCTACGGCGGGCAATGTGGGGCCCGCGGTGAACACTGCCGGCCTCGCGAGCGGCACGACCGGTGCGGGCACGGGCGCCGTCACGGCATCGCCGCCGCCCGCTAACGCGGCGCCGGGCCAGGTCGTGGTGGGCGGCAAAGTCCCGGACGAAGCGACCAAGGCGGCCGTGCTCGCACGTTTGCGCGAGACGTATGGGGCAGCCAGCGTGGTCGATCAGATCGAAGTCGCGGACGTCGCGACGCCGCCTAACTGGTCCGCCAACGTGCAAAAGCTGATCGGGCCGCAACTGAAGCAGATCAGCAAGGGCCAATTGAAAATCGACGGCACGCAGATCGACGTAAAGGGAGAAGTACGCAACGAGTCGCAGCGTCAGCAACTTGCGAGCGATATGGCGAATGCGTTGAATCCGACCTATACGATCAAGAACGGTCTGCGCGTCAGTGCATCCGAGCAGGGCCTGCTGGACCAGACGCTCGCGAATCGTACGATCGAATTCGAGACCGGCAGCGCGACGCTCACGCCGCAAGGCCGCGCCATTCTCGATCAGATGGCTGCTGCGATGCTGAAGATGACCACGAAGACGGTGGCGATTATCGGTCACACCGACAACTCGGGTAACCGAACCTCGAATATCGCTTTGAGCCAGGCACGCGCCGATGCCGTGAAGGGCTACCTCGTCGCGAAGGGCATTCCGCCCCAACAGATGAGCACGACCGGCGTCGGACCCGATCAGCCGATTGCATCGAACGATAGCGCCGATGGGCGCGCACGTAATCGCCGAATCGAGTTTCGCGCGGGTTCCTGAGCGGACCAACGCGTCAGCACTTGAACTGCTCGCGTAAAAAAACCTGGCTCGGTCAAGCGACTCGAAGCCAGGTTTTTTTCGTTTTGGCGCGGACCTCTAGCCGTTTTCTTCCGGCTTTACGCCGAGCAACTCGCGAATATGCGCGAGCGATCCGTCGTCTTTCACCACGGTCGAAAGCCACTGATGCAACGGCATGTCCGCAGCCTCGGCGGCCTTGTCGGCAAAGTAAGCAGCAGGATTATGCGGCTCCGTAGTGCGAAAGAACCGGGCCACCGCGCGCAACTGCGCGACGGCTTGCGCGCGGCTCTGGATTCCTGCGATTGCGTGGGTCGGCGGCGTCGTCAACACGGGTTCCTCGCGTTGCGGTGAAGTTTTGAAGGTGGGTTCGGCCCGTTCCAGTTCGTGATGCGTCGGCGCACTCGATCTGTCGACAGACGTCGGTTGCGCATCTGCATTCACGCCCAGTTCGCGCGCAAAACGTTCGGCCAGACGATAAACGCTTTCATACGCGTCTTTCGCCTGACGGAAGCTCGGTGCCGAGTCAGCGGCGCGACGGTCCAGTTCCTGTTCGAGTGCGAGCATTGCCGCTTCGAACGCCTTGAGTTCGGCCAGCAGCGTTGAGTAAAACGCGGGCGGCGTCGCGCGTTTCGATGCGTCGATCTGCTCGATGGACGGCTTGCCGCGCGCAATGTCGTCGGCATGATCGGGATCGCGCTTCACGGCTTGCGCAACGTGTGTCGCCACGTCCCAATCGATCGTGCTGTACAGGTTGCCTTGCGACGAAGTAAGCGGCATGGCGCGCAGCAGATCGCCGGTGCGACCGACAAGCCATGCAACGTTGCCGAGTCGATATTCAGTGTCGTCGCCTTCCGGCAGCGGATGGACTGTGTCCCAGAACTTCTCGCACAACCCCGCCAGCAGCGTATAACCCTGCGTGAGTCCGCTCACGCCTTCTTCTATGGCAAGCGCTTCCGTGAGCCACACGGCGAGTCGCAAGTCTTTGGTCTGCGTCTGCAGCAAAGCGCTCGATCGCTCGATAACGAACGGCCAGTCGGCTTCCTTGATCTCGGTGATCCATTCGCCTTGATCCAGCGATGGATCTTCGAAACGCCGGGCGTGCTGGATCGCATCGAAGTCGGCGGAGAACAGCAGATCTTCGCCACAGGGCGCGGCTTCGCTGATTGGGGCAAGCAGCGTGTTCAGTTTGGTCGGCATGGCACAGAGCTATCAGAATGCATTTGTGAAGTTGCTTAGGCGACGGCGTATTCGAACTCGCCAGCCTCGCTTGCGTGCACCGAAATACGTTGAATCGCCACGCCGTTGGCTATGCGCTCCAACACGTGTTGTGCGACTTCGGGCAACAGCGTGCCGTTGAGAATATGGTCGACGTTGCGCGCACCGGAATCCACTTCGGTGCAGCGCGCGAGGACCGCATCGACGAGAGACTCGTCCCACTCGAACACTGCCTTGTGATTCGATTCTATGCGGCGGCGAATCCGCTCCAGTTTCAACGCGATGATCTCGGCAAGCACGTCGTCGGAAATCGGATAATAGGGCACTACTTTCATGCGCCCGAGAAAAGCCGGTTTAAATGCTTTGTATAGTTGCGGGCGCAAGGTTTCTGCAAGTGCATCGGCGTCCGGCAATTCCTCGGCGGTTTTGTTCAGGCACGCCTGCATGACCGCTTGCGAACCGACATTCGACGTGAGAATGATCAGCGTATTACGGAAATCTATCTCGCGGCCTTCAGCGTCATCCATCGTGCCCTTGTCGAACACCTGAAAGAACATTTCGAGCACATCGGGATGGGCCTTTTCGACCTCATCGAGCAACACGACCGAATACGGGTTGCGGCGCACCGCTTCTGTCAGCACACCGCCTTCGCCATAGCCGACGTAGCCCGGCGGCGATCCTTTGAGGCCAGACACGCTATGCGCTTCCTGGTACTCGCTCATGTTGATCGTCACCATCTTGCGCTCGCCGCCATACAGCGCATCGGCAAGTGCGAGTGCCGTCTCGGTCTTGCCGACGCCCGACGGTCCGACGAACATGAACACACCACGCGGTTTGTTCGGATCTTCGAGGTTCGCGCTTGCCGTGCGTACTCGTTGCGCGATGGCTTCGAGTGCATGATCCTGTCCGATCACCCGCGCGCCAAGTAATGGCTGCAGGTTGAGCACAGTCTGGATTTCGTCCTTGACCATGCGGCCGAGCGGAATGCCTGTCCACGACGCGACGATTTCCGCTACGACGTGGCCGTCCACCTGCAACGGCACCATGGGCTGACCGCCCTGCAACGCATGCAATTCGGCGACGCGAACCGCGAGCGTTTCGCGCGCCTGTTGCGCCTTCGCCGCTTGCTCCGCGTCCGCGCTACTCACCCGCGCGGCGTCGATCTCCGCCCGCAAGCCCACGATCTCGCTCACCAATGCGCGCTCCTTGTCGTAGCGCGCTTCGTCTTCGGCGAGATCCTTCAGGTCTTCTTCGCGCAGTTCGCGCAACTGCGCGAGCCGTTCGTCGTGAAGCGCCCCGCTCGCCAGTTCGCGCTCCAGCGCCGCAATTTCCGCGTCGATACGTTCGAGGCGCTTCTTCGTGTCGTCGATGGCGGCCGGTGTCGAACTGTGCGCGAGCGCGACTTTCGCGCATGCGGTGTCAAGCACGCTGATGGCCTTATCCGGCAGTTGCCGGCCGCTAATGTACCGATGCGAGAGGCGCACTGCTTCGGTAATGGCGTCGTCGAGCACCCGCACGTTGAAGTGCTTTTCCATCAGCGACGCCATGCCGCGCAACATCGCTGCCGCCAGCGTTTCGCTCGGCTCTTCGATCTTCACGACCTGGAAACGGCGTGCCAGTGCTGCGTCTTTCTCGAAGTACTTCTTGTACTCGCTCCAGGTGGTCGCAGCGATTGTGCGTAATTCGCCGCGCGCCAATGCCGGCTTCAGCAGATTCGCCGCATCGTTCTGGCCAGCCTGCCCGCCCGCGCCGATGATCGTATGCGCCTCGTCGATGAACAGGATGATCGGATGCGGGCTCTTCTTGACCTCGTCAATCACGTTCTTCAGGCGATTCTCGAATTCGCCCTTCACGCTGGCGCCCGCTTGCAGGAGGCCCATGTCCAGTACATGCAGCGCCACGCCTTTCAGCGGTGCGGGCACGTCGTCTGCCGCAATGCGAAGCGCGAGCCCTTCGACCACCGCAGTTTTACCGACACCCGCCTCGCCTGTCATGATCGGATTGTTCTGCCGACGCCGCATCAGTATGTCGATGGTCTGGCGAATTTCGCCTTCGCGGCCGATCACCGGATCGATCTTCCCTTCACGCGCTCGCTGTGTGAGGTTGCTGGTGTAGGTGTCGAGTGCCGGCGTCTTCGACGGTGCGCCCACAGCCGCGTCCGCTCTCGCTGAATCGCTCGCGCTTTCGTCCGGACTCTGCGCCGCATCGCTGCGCTCGACTTCGCGAGAGCCCGCAGTCAACTCGTCGAACTTATGCTTCAGATCCGTCACACGCACATCGCCCAGCAATGGCGACATCCGCTCGGCGAATTGTGCGAGATCGGGTGCGCTCAGCAACGCGAGCAGCAAATGCCCTGAACGGATGCGCCCAATCTGTGAATCGAGCGACGCAATTAGCCATGCCTGTTCGAGCAGATCGATCAGCTGTTTCGAGAACACCGGCGTACGCGTATTGCCTGTTTTCAGGCGCTGCAACTCACGCTCGATATCCGCGCGCAACGCATGTGGATCGATCCTGCTTGCGCGCAGCACTAGCGCAACATCGCTTGCCGGTTCATCGAGCAGCGCAAGCAGCAGATGTTCGAGGTCCACCTCGTAATGACCGCGTGCAAGACAGTTGTTCGCCGCCAGCAACGCTGCTTGCCGGCAAGTCGGATTCAGTTTCGCGATCAGGGTATTGAGGGACGTGCTCATGTCGTGCGATCCGGTCAGGTTCTATCGTTATGGTCAGTGAATCACGTGCAGTTCGTAACGCGCATCCATGCGGTCGCGCTCGGCGTCGCGTGTACAAAGAAACGCGTCCCAGCCGAGGCGTGCGCCCTTACTGAGAAGCGTCGGGCCCACGGCCTCGCGGCGCAGCACTAGCGCCACTTCGTATTCGAGCGTGATGCCCGCCAGCAGCGTAAGCATGCGTTCCAGCGCAACGGCGCGGTCCGCACCGGGCAGAAACGCCTCGTAGTCGGCTTTGTCGAGCGGTCCGATCACGAGCCGCGCGCGCATGTCGCGCTGCCAGACGCGCTCCCCCGCGAGCGCAGTCGCGCCAAGTGTTGCGTTGACGCTGCCGAGCAGCGTCAATTGATCGCGCGGCACGTCATACCATTTGCCGACGAACTGCTCGACACGCACCGGCACCTTGAAGTATTCGGACAACGTGCGTTGCAAATACGCTGCCGACACTGGCCTGTGCCGCGCGGGCAGCGCATAGCCGGCAATCGCTTCGTCGAATAGCGCGCCCTCGCCAGTCTGCAGACTGGTGCGGGTGTCGTTGTCCGCAACGCCCGCGAGCGCAAGCAACAACGGCAAGTAGCGTTCGTCGCGATCCAGTTCGTAATGAAACGGCAAGCGGTACTTCTTCCACGCCGCGTAAAAAAGCGCGGTGGCGCGATTGGAAAACACATCGAAGAATTCGCGCGCGGCGCGGTCGCGCTTGATCTGTTCACGGGCGATGATCTGCTCGGTGTAGTGCAACGGCAACGCGCCCTGACCGCCGAGCAAGCCGAAAAATGCCGGCGTGATGTCCACTTTTTCGAGCGAGCCGTCTTCGAGCGCTGCCGCACGCTGAGCCCTTTCCTTTAGCGCAGTGCCTTCGTCGTCGTACGATTGCGCACCGTGAATCTCGCTCGGCGGGAACGACATGGAGAGCGAATTGCGAAACGCAATGCGCTGCGCGACGATATCGCCGGAACGTCCGGTGTCAGACGGCGATTGTTGTGCAAACCACTTTTCGAACAGCCGCACCGCCTGAAAAAATTCAAAGCGATGCGGTTCGTCGAGAAGCTGCTCGACTACGCCAGGATCGATTCGCCGCTGCGCGGTTTGCATCGCAAGATCTCCTCGCCAGTGCGCTTCGACACGACGACCAGTTGCACAAAGCTGTTCAGATGCACATACAGCCCAAAGAATGTGTCGATCACGCGCACGAAAGACGCGAGACTCGTGCCGACAAAATGTTCTTCGTCGATGGTCAAGCGAATCTCAATGCCGCGCACGAACGTCGCGAACGGTTTGCCGGGCAGCCATTGCACGGCCGCGCGCTGCTCGATCCCGACAAGACCGTCGATATGCCGCGCCGACACCGCCGTGCGCCGCAAATCGTAGAGCACCAGCATTTCCTTCAGCGCGGAAAGCCCGCTATTCGCGAGCGACACATGGTTCAGCGCGAGATGCGAAATGAGCCGCCAATGCGCGGCCCGGCCGCGTTCGAAACGCACACTCGGCGTGGGCCGGCGCAACATCGTAATGCTGCCCGTCAGCGACCCGCCTTCGAGAAAGAGATCGCCGCCTTCGAGACCCACGGCGAGGCCCGCTGGCAAGTCGCGGTTCGTACAGGTCAGATCGAGACTCAACGTGTCGGTTTGCGGCGCCGCCGGTTCAAAGTCGATATCGACAATCGAGATCTCGGTCTCGTAGCCTGGGCTCTTTTGCGCGACCCAGTCGTTGCGGCGCGCGAACCAGTAGTGTCCGGCGCGCGCGGCCTCGCCGTGATGCAGCGAATAGAAAGGCCTGAATTCGGTGACCGATTCCTGGTGCGCCTGTTGCCTGACGAGCTTGACCGAATCGATCGAATAAACCTCGTAGGCAAATGCGCGGCGCGCTTCAGCGATCACCGGGTACGAGACCGCCTGATGGGTCACGCGAATCGGTTCGCCGTGCTGTTCGAACAGATTCACCACCGGCGTGCAGAAGAGACGGAAATGATGCGCCGACAAAGCGTCGAGAAGCCTGGCGACATGCGAATCGCTGCGCACTTCTTTCAGCACGACGTGCAGTGTCAGCCGTTGGCAGCGTCCTGTCGCGCGCGTCATTGCGGTCAGATCGAAGTCGGCGAAATTGAATTTTTCCGGGAATGCAAAGTACTCGGTGAGGAGCCGATAAGCCGGATGGGACTTGGCCGGATAGTCGATTAGCGCGTCCTGCTCGTCAAAGCCTGCTTGCGCGAGCGGCGATGTACGCAGTTGCGTCCATACGCCGCGCCGGTCGGCTTCGACATATGTGGCCATTGCATTGACGAACAGGCAGTCGGCGAGCGCAGCAATGAACGACTGCTCGCCGTGCAGATGCGCGCGCAACGTACCGACCTTCAACGCGGACAGATCGAGTTGCGCAGCGGTGGATTCGAAGGTGATCGAAACGATTGCGGTCGCGTTGCCGGGTAGCACGGTCGCGCTGGGCGCCATTGCGACTGACGTGTACTTCGCCTCGGAGATACGAACCGGTGCGAGCGTGACGTCGTATGCGGTCCGGAATCGGCATTGCACGCCGCGAATCGGCCGCGACTTCAGCTCAGTACCGCGTTCGATCGTGACCGGTTCCGTCAGATGACTCAATGCGGCGGAGTTGCCCAATTGCGCAATCGAACACGACGGAAATGGCCGCAGATAATGCGGATACAGCACTTCCAGCAGCGCTTCGGTGAACTCGGGGTAGTCGTCGTCGAGCTTCTTGTTGATGCGTGCGCCGAGCAGCGCGAACGACTCGATCATTCGCTCGACATGCGGGTCCTCGCAGTGCTCGCCCGACATGGCAAGACGCGCGGCGATCTTCGGGTAGCGCTCCGCGAAGTCGCGCGAATAGCGCCGCAAAAATGACAACTCGCGCTCGTAATACGGCAGCAATTCTTCCATCGATCTAATCCCCGGACCCGAACCTTCTCCGCTTCGTTACCGCCGCCGATGCGCGTGGCGGCGGCGGGGAAGCGGCATTGAAGCCAAGCGGTATCAAGCTAAAAACAGCGTCTACAATTTTGCGCGTGCGCGCGTCACCGAGTATTGCAATGTGGACGGTTGCAACATCGCGTCGAAACTCACCGGTTCTTCTGCCGGATGAACGACCAGCAGCGCCTGAATTGCGAAATTCAGCGCGTTGGTCGATTGTTCGTTCAGTTCGAGCGTGACCGATACCTGCTGTAAGCGCGGCTCATGCCGCGCAATTGCCTGTTGAATCGATTTGCAGATGAACGTGCGGTCGTAATGACTCGCGAGACTCAGTCCTGCGAAGTCGTTCAGGCCATACGTGAGCACGGAGCGCTGACATTCGGGCAAAGCCGCGAGTTCATGCTCGGTCAGCGCGATGCGCGTGTTCAGTATCGCTTCGACATCTCGCGCGACAGTGCCCTTTAACTCCTCCAACGACAATTGCCGCATCGCCGGTGAAGCCGGCAGATGCGGTTCGTCGTCGAACAGCTTGTCGAGAAAGCTGGGTTCGAAGCGTTTCATCGGCGTCCGAAGAAGCGGTTAGATGCAGTGCGCACGCCATGCGCTGCAGCCCTTCCGGGCCGCGCGCCGCGTGCGCCCATGCATCAGACCGCGTACGTCTTGTCGTTCTTCGTCAGGCTCCACGCGCCCTGCGCGTTGCCGCCCTGGTTGCCGCCGATCTTCTGCTGCGTGTACTTCCACTGCACGGCTGCGTACTTCAGCGAGAACTGTTCGGTAGGCAGACCTTCGCCGACGACGCTCGGCGTCACGCTCGAAATGATCACGTACTTCAGCTTTACTTCGAGGTACTTGATGCGATTGCCTTCGCCGTCCGAACGCATGAAGTCGATGGTGACTTCGTCGAACGTCGTGCCGCCCGATGCGTGCTGATAGATCAGCGGGCTGACTACGTCGATGTCTTTCGTGAACTGCATGTCCGCGTGTTCGCAACGCTCAGACGTGTGGCCGCCCGCGGTCGAAGCCGTGGCCGAGCGCGGTTGCGTGATCGAGTGGCTCCACGAATCGATTTCGATCCAGCCAGCGTGATCTTTATCGGCAGACTCGCCTTTGATCGCCGGATTGCCGAATTTTAAATAGATGTCCTTCATAACTCATCGACTCCCCAAAGAGGTGGTTTTAACAGCCAACCCGGGCGGCCGGCCCGGGTTTTCTGACTTCGTTTATGAATTGGCCGGTTTCGGCAGATCGGCGACGAGCCGCAAGGAGATCGACAGTTCGTCGAGCTGGAAATGCGGGCGCAGGAAAGCAACCGAGCGATATGCGCCGGGCTTGCCCGGAATCTCCGAGACCTGGATGGATGCTTCGCGCAACGGGAACTGCGCTTTCTGTTCCTGGGTTGCGTTGTCATCCAGCAGCACGTACTGCGAGATCCAGCGATTGAGAAAGACCTCGACGTTCTGCGCCGATGCAAAGCTGCCGATCTTGTCGCGCATCATTGCCTTCAGGTAATGCGCAACGCGCGATACCGAGAAGATGTACTGCAATTGCGCGGACAGAACGGCATTCGCATTTGCGCTGTCGGTGCTGTACTTCTTGGGCTTTTGCACCGATTGCGCGGCGAAGAACGCGGCGTAGTCGGAGTTCTTGCAATGCACGAGCGGAATGAAACCCAGGTCGCTCAACTCTTTTTCCCGGCGATCCGTAATGGCGATTTCGGTCGGGCATTTGAGCGCGACTTCACCGTCGTCGGTCTTGAAGGTGTGAGTCGGCAGATCTTCCACCAGACCGCCGCCTTCCACGCCGCGAATGGCTGCACACCAGCCGAAATCGTCGAATGCAGCCGTGAGGCGCGCAGCGAATGCCCACGCAGCGTTGCACCACAAGTACTTGCTGTGATCGGTGCCGTCGACGTCTTCCACAAAGTTGAAGCCTTCTGCCGTGGCGCCGTCTTTCGGATTGAACGGCAGGCGGCCGAGAAAGCGCGGCAGCGTGAGGCCCACATATCGCGAATCTTCGGAGTCGCGGAACGACTTCCACTTCGCGTATTCGACGGTGTCGAACACCTTGCCGAGGTCGCGCGGCTTGCCCAGATCGGCAAACGTTTCGAGGCCCAGCAATTCGGGCGACGCCGAAGCGATGAAGGGCGCATGCGCGGCCGCCGCGACATGCGACATCTGCTCGATGAAATAGACGTCTTCGGGCTGACGCGTGACCTCGAAATCGCCGATGATCGCGCCGAAGGGCGAGCCGCCGAATGTGCCGAACTCTTCTTCGTAGATCTTCTTGAAGAGGGCGCTTTGATCGAATTCGATCGCGGTCTTGAAGTCACGCACGAGATCGCGCTTGGGCGCATGCAGCGCCTTGATCTTGACGGTCGAGCCGGTGTTGCTCTCCTTGCACAGATAGTCCAGACCGCGCCAGGTGCTTTCCATGCGCTGGAATTCGGGTGCGTGCATCACCGCGCTCAACTGCGCGGAAATGAGGCGGTCGAGTTCCGCAACGCGTGCGTCGATCGTTGCCGACAGGTTGTCGGAGACGACCACGGTGCCGTCGAGCACCTGATGCACGAGTTCGCCGATCAGGTCTTTCGCACGCGCATGTTCGGAATCGGACTTCGCCACGCGGCTTTTCTCGACGATCTCGTCGAGCAGCGTGGATTCCGGACCGCTTTGCGCAGTAGCGAGTTGGGCCGCTGCTGTTTGCTGGTTCATCTCACACCCCGTACTTATTCGCCTTGCTTGTCGTGGTCCGGCGCGCCGCCGTTCTGGTCCGCCGCATTGCCCTGATCTTTCGCCAGAGTTTGCAACTGCTGCGTGTTGTTTAGCACTTCGGAAAGCAGATCTTCGAGCTTGTCGTTGCCGGCGAGCTTGTTGCGCAGATCCGCGAGCTTCGAACGTGCTTCGAGCAGACGCCGCAACGGCTCGATTTGCGCGACGACTTCGTCCGGATTGAAATCGGCCATCGACTTGAAACGCAGATCCACGGCAAATTTGCCGCCGGCTTCGCTCAGGCGATTTTCCACCTGGAACGCAGCGCGCGGCTCGATCGCCTTCATCACGTCGTCGAAATTGTCGCGGTCGATATTGACGAACTTGCGATCGCGAAGCTTCGGCTGATCGACTTCGGATTGCCCCGCCAGATCGGCCACCACGCCGACGACGAACGGCAGTTCTTTCACCTCGATCGCATCGCCGCGCTCGACCTCATAGGTGAGCTGCACGCGGGGCGGCCGCACTTTTTGCAAGCGTTTTTGTATGCTTTCTTTCTTCGCCATCGTCGGCTCCCGAATGCTGATGGTGAGACGTGGAGATCAGCGCAGCGCGCTGAACGGATCTGACGCGCCGCCGCTTTGCGCGGCCTTGGCGGGCGCTGCGGGTGCCGCTGGGGCAGGCGCCGCCGGAGCCGCCGGCGTGGCAGCCGGAGCCGCAGCCGTGGTGCTCGCATCAGGCGCCTCTACTGTCTTGCTCTTCGCGACGCGGCGAATCACGCGCTTTTTCTTTGCAGGTGTCTTGTCGCTCGGGTCAGGCGGGAACAGCGTGGCTTCGCCCAGCGTGTCGCGCAACTGCTTGGCGAGCGCTTGCGCGTCCGACTTGGCGTCGCCCGCGAGCGACGCGTCCTGACGCAATTCACCGAGCGATTGAGTGGCAACGCGAAGACCTGCCACGGCCAGTACGCTCTTTGCCTGACGGTCGGTCTGGTCGCGCTGCAGCGCCTCTTGCGCGGCGACGATAGCCTGACCGTAATGACCTTGCGCAAACTGGATCTGCGCAATGCGCGACCACGGTTCTTCGCGCGTCGGATCTGATTTTGAAAGCTGCTGATAAAGCGCGATAGCACGATCCTGATCGCCGCCTTTCGCTACAGTATCTGCGTCCGCGAGCTGCTTATTAAAAGCCTCCGGTGTGGTCGCCGTGTTGTTGCCTTGTGTCGCGCAACCGGCCATCACGCCGCATGCCAACACTACCCCAGATAGTTTTACTAACAGACGGTCATTCATCGTTTTTCACCGACGTGCGATTTTTTAATTCAAGGAGAAACCAGAGTTTTGCTTTGCTTCAAGTGCGCGGGTATAGTACAGGCCAATTTTCGATAATTCAACTTTCATGTGAAGAAGCATTGCACGAAAAAAATACGCATGGATCTTTAAAACCAGGCACGCAGAAATTGTTTCCTGGCGCAATAGGGTCGGTCGGGTAAACGGGAAATTTTGCCACTCACCGGGCGCAAAGCCAATGTATGCGCGGCATTACATGCAAGCAGCATCGCGAGGCAGTAAACGGCAGAAAGCGGCATTAGTTGGTGCAGTTCTGCAGAAATCATTTTGTTATCGATGTTTAGACGGGGGACGGCGGCCAGCCGGTCGATGTATATGAATTCGCGTCTTGTTCGCCATGCATCGCTATTGATTGCAAACGCCGCCTTGTGCGCCGCGCTAGGCGGTTGTGCCGCAGGCGTTACCGTGCTGGGAGCCGCTGCCAACGCGGCTTTGCAGGCGAGCGGCCTCGGCAAGCCTGATTTGCCGGACGCGCAAAAACCGCCGCGCAATGTCGGCCTCACGTTATATGCGGCGCCCAATCTGAATGCCGCAAATGACAAGCGGCCATTTGCGCTGGTGGTGCGGCTTTACACATTGAAAGATCCCACTTCATTCCAGCAGGCGCCATTCGACGCATTTACCGATCCAGCGAAGGAAAAGACCATACTCGGCGGCGATCTGCTGGGCGTGCGTGAAGTGACGCTGATCCCAGGCCAACGTTACGTTGTTACCGAAAAGGTATCGCGTGAAGCGCAAGCCTTCGGTATCGTCGCTCTATTCCGCGATCCGGCCATGCAGCGTTGGAAATTCGCCTTCGACCCGGCGAAGTCGGAGAAATCCGGCATAATGATCGGCCTGCATAACTGCGCAATGACGGTGACCAACGGCACGGTGATCCCGCCAGAACAGGGATTGCCCGCGCAGCCGCTGAATATGCTTTCCGCTGTTAGCTGTGGTTAAAACCTGCCGCGAAAGATGCGGAAGCAGTGAGATTTAACATTTTCAAGAGAATTAACAATGCGGCGCCCGAATAGGCTTATTGCGGCCGCGCCGCACGCTGAACCCATATAACAGGTTTGAGATGAGTTATTCCGCAAAAGTGCTCTGGGGGGAAGGCCTGTTTCTGAGGCCGCAGCATTTTCAGCGTCAGGACGCCTATCACGAGGCGCGCCTGTTCGAGTCCATTCAGGCTATCCAGCCGTACAACTGGGGCGTACGTTCCGCGCGCTTCGACCGTGACGCACTTGGCAGCAACGTGCTGCGTGTCAGCGAGCTTTCGCTGGTGTTCCCCGACGGCGCACTGTATTCGGCGCCGCAAGCGGACGACCTGCCGCCGCCCATCGCGTTGGACACGCTGCCCGACGGTATCAACGAATTTACGTTTTATCTTGCGCTGCATCCGTTGCGCGAGACGGGCGCTAATTATTCGCACGACAACAACGCGGGCTTCGTTGCGCGCTACGTCAGTGAGCAGACTCCCGTCGCCGATCATTTCACCGACGCGGCCGAAGCCGACATCACCTTCCTCAAAACGAGTGTCAAGCTGATTGCGCACAGCGAGCCGCGCGATCAACTGCTCTCGGTGCCGCTCGTGCGTGTGCGCCGCACAGCCACGTCGGGCTTTGAAATCGACGACAGCTTCGTGCCGCCGTGCCTCGCAATCGACGCTTCGCCGGTTCTGCATCAACGGCTGCGTCAACTGATCGACGCGTTGCAGGCCAAGGTCAACGCGCTATACGGTTTTCACCGCGAACCGACCAAGAACATTATCGAGTTCCGTTCCGGCGACATTGCTTCGTTCTGGCTGCTGCACACGGCGAGCGCGGCGTTCGCGTCGCTCGCTCATCTGTATCAGCATTCGGCGCTGCATCCGGAGCGGCTGTTTCAGGAGTTGCTGCGCCTCGCCGGCCAGTTGATGACGTTTTCGAAGGGCTACGCGCTGTCCGATCTGCCGGCTTATCGCCACGACGATCCGGGCCCCGGCTTTGCCCGGCTCGATATGATCCTGCGCGATCTGCTGGAAACCGTGATCTCCACACGCTACTTCGCGATCGCGCTCGAAGAAGTGCGTCCGTCGTTCCATGCAGGGCGGCTGGACTCGGGCAAGATCGACGACAAGACGCTCTTCTATATTGCGGTATCCGCCGACATGCCCACCGCCGAACTGGTCGAAGCGGTACCGGCACGCTTCAAGGTCGGCGCGCCAGACGACGTCGACAAGCTCGTGCTCTCGGCCATGCCGGGCGTGCGGCTCGTCTACACGCCGCAGGTGCCCCCTGCCATTCCCGTGCGGCCGGGCGCGTGTTATTTCTCCTTCGAGCCGCGCGGCGCGCTGTACGAGCGCATGTTGCAGGCGCAATCCGCAATGATCTATGCGCCCTCGGGCATCAACGATCTTCAACTTGAACTGATCGCGGTTACATCATGAGCTACGCGCCTTCACTTTTCGGCGGCAGCACGCCTGCCGCGACGCCCGCCCCGGCGACCGAGCCGAGCTATCAGGTCCGTTCGCTACTCGACCTGCTGTACGACGGCTTCTTCATGCTGTTCCTGTTGAAGAACGGCCGCGAGCCTGGCGAAGCACACGAATTCAGCCAGCGCATTCAGCAGTTTCTCGGCGACTTCGAGCGCGGCGCGAAAAAGCTCAATGCCTCCGCCGAAGATGTCTACGCGTCGAAGTTTGCGTTCTGTGCGGCGATAGACGAGTCGGTGTTGTCGTCCACGTTCAAGATTCGCACGGAATGGGAGCGGCGGCCGCTGCAACTGGTGCTGTTCGGCGAGCAGCTCGCGGGCGAAAAATTCTTCCAGTATCTCGAGGAATGCCGCGCGCAAGGCGCGGCTCGTTTGCAATCGCTCGAGGTCTTCCACATGTGCCTGCTGCTCGGCTTTCAAGGCAAGTACTTGCTGGAAGGGCCGGAGAAGCTTGCGTATCTGACCGCGCGTATCGGCGACGAAATCGCGCACATGAAGGGTAAGCGTGCACCGTTCGCACCGCATTGGCCGTTGCCCGATCAGGTCGCGCACCGTCTGAAGCGCGAAGTGCCGTTGTGGTCGATCGGCGCGGTGTTCGCGCTGGTCGGACTGCTCGCCTACCTCGGCCTGAATACGTATTTGCGCGATCAGACATTGCGCACATTGGCGCCCTATTCGCAGGTGGTCAAGCTGGGGCCGCAATCTGCCACGCTGACGATCTCGTTACCCTGAAGTCAGTTCGCCACAAGTAAAACGGCCCGCATTGATTCAGCGGGCCGTTTTTCATGGTGCGACAGAAAAGACCGCTTACTGCGACTCCTCCGCCCACACCGCATTTTCGCGCGCCATCAGTGCCGTCGACGCAGCCGGCCCGAACGTACCCGCAGTGTAGTTACGCGGCCGCTCGCCCGACTTGGCCCAGCCTTCGAGAATTGGTTCGGCCCACGCCCACGCAGCTTCCAGTTCGTCGCGGCGCATGAAGTGCGTGAGGCGTCCGCGAATCACGTCGATCAGCAGACGCTCGTAGGCTTCCGCGCGACGCTCGGTGAACGCCTGCTGCAAGTCGAGGTTCAAATTTACGGGCAGCATGTGCATGCCGCTGCCCGGTTCCTTCGCGAGCATTTGCAACTGGATCGACTCTTCGGGCTGCAACTGGATCACGAGACGGTTGCCGTAGTTGCGTCCGCCGCTCGGAATGATCGAGAACGGCAGTTCGGAGAATTCAATGACGATCTCCGATACCTTTTTCTGCATGCGTTTGCCGGTACGCAGGAAGAACGGTACGTTGGCCCAGCGCCAGTTGTTGATATGCGCGCGCAAAGCGACGAACGTCTCCGCGCGGCTTCCGGCCGGCACGTTGTCTTCCTGCAGATAGCCCTTGACCGCCTCGCCGTCTACCGCACCCGCCGTGTACTGGCCGCGCACGGTATCGCGGGCGATGTCCTCGGGCGTCATGGGCCGCAACGAGCGCAGCACCTTCAGCTTTTCGTCGCGGACCGCGTCCGGGTCGAGCGACACGGGCGGCTCCATTGCGACGATGCACAACAGTTGCAGCAGGTGGTTCTGCACCATGTCGCGCAGCGCGCCGGTTTTGTCGTAGAAGCCTGCGCGGCTGCCCACGCCGACCGTCTCGGCCACCGTGATCTGCACGCGTTTGATATACGGCGCCTGCCACAGCGGGCCGAAAATCGGATTACCGAAGCGCAGCACCATCAGGTTCTGCACGGTTTCTTTGCCGAGGTAGTGGTCGATCCGGTAGATCTGCGCTTCGCTGAAATGCTTGCCGACCGCCGTGTTGATCTCCTGCGCGGACGCCAGATCGTGGCCGAGCGGCTTTTCGAGCACGACGCGTGAGTTGCCGTCTACGAGACCTGCGCCCGAGAGGTTCTCGCAAATGTTCATGAACAGATCGGGCGACGTCGCGAGATAGAACACGCGGCGTACGCCTTCGCGCGACGCTTCCTTCAGCCGCTGATAGTCTTCGGGCGAGTCCACGTCCATGCGCACGTATTCGAATAGCGCGAGAAATTTGTCCCACGCGGCGGCATCGAATGCCTTCTTTTCGATGAAGGGCTTGGCCTTCTGCTCCATGAACTCGTTGATGTACTCATCGCGCGACCACGGCTTGCGCCCGATCGTCAGGATGCGCGTTTCCGGCGGCAGGTTGCAGTGCAGATGCGCCATGTAAAGCGCGGGGAGCAGCTTGCGAAACGACAGATCGCCAGTGCCGCCGAAGATGATCATGTCGAGCGGAAGGTCGGGAGTCGCAGAAGCGTGTTGGGTCGTCATAGCGCGGTCGCAGCGTCGTGAGAAAGAAAGCGTTGCCAGGAGCCAACGGGCCGTTTGGGTCGTTCGAGCCGTTTAAGCCGAGGCCTGGGGCAAAGGCAGAAAAAGTGGACAGGCGGCCTCGCGGCGCGCTGACCGGCACAATTTTCTGGCAGACGCCTATGGTGCAACGTTTTGGGATTGTTTGCACGGCAACATGCGCCGCACATTGGCGCAATATGCCAACGGGGCCCGGCAAGCGACTGTTTTGATGGGATTTCTTAGGCGGGATGCGATTAGCGTTGCCGGGCCTGAGTAGGCAGCGGCGGCAGCTGGTCCACCTGGGCTACCAGGCAACGGCCGTTCGCGTCCTCTGTGCAGAATGCGCGGCGCCCACCTCGCCGTGCCTGGCTCAGCCGCCGCCCAAAGCCTGGCGCGCGACCCGGCACGCCGCCAGATCCCAAGCGGCACAGCCGACGCTTTTGAAAACGATCGGCGTTCGAGCCGGCAGCGGCATTGAGTTATCCAGCACGGCCGCGATGCCCCGAACGTCGCTCCAATCCACGCCTGCCTGGATGAAATCGCCGGCTTCGTGTTTTGCTCCGGCTTCGTCGTCGACAAAAAGTGCGCTGTCCGCGATCGTCCGGGCGCCGATTTCGACCATCTCGGGCGTAAAGGCGCCGACGCCGATCACGAGGCGGCTCGCGCGCGGCGCTTCCTGATAGACGGGTTGCCGGCTCGTGGTCAGCGCAATGACCGTGTCGACCGACTCGGGCAGCGCTGCGTCCGGATCCGTAAGCGGCCGGACTTCGAATGCCTTGCCGCGATGCGCGGCGCAAAACGCTTCGGCGCGAGCCGGCGCGCTGCCCTTCACCCACACGCGCGCGTCCGGGTACAGCTCGCCTATCGCTTCCAGATGATTCAGCGCCTGCGTGCCGGTGCCGATCAGCACGAATTCGCGGGGCGTGGCCGCGGCAAACGTCCGGACGCCAAGCATCGACATCGCCGCGGTGCGGCGGCCCGTGACCGTGGGGCCGTCGAGAATGAACAGCGTCTCGCCCGTGTCGGCGTCGAATGCCATCACCTGGCCGTGGATCGTGGGCAAGCCGCGCGACCCGTTCCCGGGACACACGTTGACGAGCTTGTGGATTGCAAGATCCGGCGAGGTTGCCGGCATCGACAGCAAAATGCCGCCTTGATTCAGCGGCACGACAAGCCGCTCGGGACTCGCTATGCGCTGCTGCGCGTACTCGATGCTCGCGCTCTTCAATGCGTCGACAAGTGCGGCATACGGTGTGAGCCGCGCGGTCGCGGCGGCGCCGAAAATCTGCGTGGTCGGACGGGTCATGAGCGGATGTCTGGTCGCAGTGGAGACAGGCGATTCTACGACGCCGCGCCGCCTTCAGAGCACGCAATGAGTTCTCTCACGAAGACTATGGCCATGACGGCGATCACGATGGTAGCCGTGACCGCGCTGCAACTCCGCCCGCGGCCTTCCCTTCGCGCGTGTCCCGCTCGCTCACTGCGGACTCACTCCGACTTACTGCGCAGCGCCCGAATTTCCGCTGCTATCGCCGGACTTTTTGCCGCCTTTGAACATCGCGCGGCACGGCGGGCTCAGTTCGTCGATGTGCTGCTTCATGCAGGCCGTAATTTTCGCTTTGTTAGGAATGTCCGCGGCGCAAAAGTGCATCGCGTCGCCGCGACAAGCCTTGGCCTGTTCGTCCTGTGTCGCGGCATTTGCGGCGGTAACGGCGCTGATGGCGAAAAGGCTCGCGGCGAGCAAGGCGTGGATTCTGGTCATATCGGGTCCTGTATCGCAATGTCGATACAACGCGTGACAGCAGAAAACGGGCCCGATCAACTGTGGGCTGTGCGGTTGCGCCGATTCTGCTCGCTGCGCGTGCCGTCCTGCCTTGCCGCGCTCGCTGTACAGCCTTTGCCTCAAGCCTTCGCCTTAGCCCTCGCTCACACTAAGCACCATGCCGCGGCCGGCGTAAAAGCGCGTCATTGTCGCGAACGGCAGATAGACGTCGGCCTGTTGCGGCCTGATCCCCGAAGGATTGTGGAACCACACGCCGTTCGCGTCGCGTCCGTGCAGCAGAATCAGATGCCCGCCCCGGCGCTCGTTGGGCCGTTCCGGATAGCGAATCTCAGGGCTGACGGAGACAACGGCGAGCGTCCGCGAATTCAGACGCGAGGCGATTTCTTCGAGCGTCGCCTCTGACAGTACGTCGACGCGCACCCCGAACGCCTGCTGCACCCACGCCGCGAACGGGTGATAGATAAGACCGTCGACGCCGCCGTCGTCCCTGATTCGATACACCCCGCGCGCGAGCGCTTCGTCCAGCAGCGCGGCGCGCGGCGCATGTTCGATACGCCAGTAGTCGAGTGCGGATTCGAGGCACGTCAGACCGCACAGGCGTTTGGCCCAGAAGCGGTAGCGCTCCGGGTCCGAGAAGCCGCTCTTCTGCCAGCCAGGGTCGTCGCAAGGATCGCCGTTCTGCTCGACGATATGGCGAACCCATTCGGGGCTGCCCCATTGCGTGTGATACGGCACGCCGGCGTGGCGCAGAGTCGGTTCGTTCATGCTGACGCGATCAATGAAAAGTGAGGGACGCGAAGACGGCAGACCCGCTTACAACATGCTGCGGGGCCGCTGCATGGTGCCGTCGAAAAAACGCTGCAGGCGAAACGCCGACAGATCCAGCGACGCCTGCCCGCCGTCGTTCATTTCCGCAAGCAGCTTGCCGACGATAGGTCCCATCGCGAATCCATGGCCGCAAAAGCCGGTGGCAATCGTAAGACCGCTGACCTGCGGCGGGGCGTCGATCACCGGAATTCCGTCGGGCAGCACGTCGATCAGACCCGCCCACGACTCGACCACCTGCGCGTCCTTCAGAGCGGGAAACAGCGCGCGCAGTTTGGCAAGCGCGCGAGGCGCGTGGCTCACGTTAGGCTGCGGATGCGGATCGCGCGGATGCAGCACGCGCTGGCTCTGCGGCACGCTGCCTGGCAGCCGGTCGCGCAAGTCCCGCAAGCAGGCGCCGTTCAGATGAAAGCTGAACTTCTCGCGCTGACTCCACAGTTCGGGCAGAAACCATTTCAGCGCGCGGAAATGGCCGAGCGTCATGTCGACGTCGACCTGCATGTCGTCGGCGAGATTGATCGCGCCGTTCGCGCGTTGCCGCACGCCCAGACCAGGTCCCCAGAACGTGGACACGGTGACGGGCGGCAACGGATTCGTGCGCATGCAAGTGCCGCGCACCGCCTGCTGCGGCAATTCCAGGCCCAGTGTTTTCAGAAGACGCCAGCTGCTCGCGCCGGCCGCGCAAATGAAACGCGACGTGCGGATGGTTCCGCGCTCTGTGACGACGCCGGCAATCGCGCCGCCAGCGCGCTCCACGCCGAGCACGCCGCAGCCTTCAAAAAATAGCGCGCCCGCTTCCCGCGCCCGCGCCGCGAATGCGGCTGCGGCGCGGCGCGGCTCGGCCTGACCGTCGCTCGGCGTATAGAGACCGCCGAGCGCCGGGCCTTGCATGCCGGTCACCACCGAATCGATCTGCTTCCGATCGAGCGTACGCGTGTCGAGCCCGTGTTCCCGCGCGACGTCCATCCATTGCTGGAAGGAGGTCCAGTCCTCCTCGCTGCTGGCGACATAAAGGCAGCCGCCCTGACGCCATTCGAGGTCAAAGTTCAACTCGCGCTCGAGCGTTTCCCACAACGGTATGCTCGCCATCATCAGCGGGACTTCGGCGGATTCGCGACCCTGCTGGCGCACGAAACCCCAGGCTCGGGACGACTGCTGGCCGGCGATGCGCGACTTGTCGAGTACGGCCACGGACAACCCGCGCCGCGCAAGATAGTAGGCCGCTGCGCAACCCATGATGCCGGCACCGGCAATGACGACGTCGGCGTGCTTGGGAAACGGTTGGTCGGCGACGCTGAAGCCGGCGTGCAGCGGATAAGTCGTGGTCATCGGGCGAGTGGTTTTAAGTGCGAGCGTAATCTTCGCAGGCGAGCCGATTGTCCGCAATGGCGACGGCGCCCGGAGCCCTGCGGGACCCGCTCGTCAATCGCGTGATCCGCGCAGTTCAGTGAGGATGCGGTTTATCTGCGAGACGAATAATTTGCAAATATCCGTCTCACAGATATTTTGCGTTTATTCGCCACACGAATATTTGCCAGATATTCGCATGGCGAATAAAATGCATTTATTCGTTCGACGGATATTTTGCCATGCTCCATCTCATCGCCACACCAGACCAGATTGCCCAACTGCTGGCTGCAAGCCGCCGGCAAGCGGGTCTTACGCAGGCCGAAGCCGCCGCACGAGTGGGCGTGAGTCAAAGCCGCATTTCGGCGTGGGAGACCGACGCGGCCGCGCTGACCGTCGCCCAGCTGCTATCGCTGTGCGGTGCTTATGGGCTGCAGCTACAACTGCGCGACAAGAACCAGCCGGCCTCCGCGCCGACGCTTTCCACCGAATGGTAAGCATGGCCCGCCCTACTCATTCACGCGCGCTTTCCGTCTGGGCGAACGGCGAACGCGTCGGCGTCTGGCGCCTTCCGGCCCGCGGTCCGATGGAATTTTCTTACGACGCCACCTGGATCGGCTCGCCGGCCGGCCGGCCACTGTCGCTCTCGCTGCCTTTCATGCCCGGCAACATCGCGCACAAAGGGCCGCGGGTGCTCAACTACTTCGACAACCTGCTGCCGGACAGCGACATCATCAGAAAGCGTATCGCTCAGCGCTACCGGACCGAAACGCTGGACGCGTTCGATCTGCTGCAAGCTATCGGCCGCGACTGCGTGGGCGCCGTCCAGTTGCTGCCCGAAGACGATGCGCCGGTGGGCGTAGACCGCATCGAGGGCACGCCGCTGACCGATGCCGAGATCGAGACCATGCTGACGCGCACCGTCAGCGCACCCGCGCTCGGCGCGACAGACGAAATCGACGATTTCCGCATTTCGCTTGCCGGCGCACAGGAGAAAACCGCGCTGCTGTGGCACGACGAACAATGGAAACGGCCGCACGGCGCCACGCCCACCACCCATATCTTCAAGCTGCCGCTCGGACTCGTCGGCAACAAGCTGGCGGATCTGAGCACGTCGGTCGAAAACGAATGGTTGTGCCTGCGCATACTGCGCGCTTACGGCTTGCCGGTAGCAAATACGGAAATCGTGACGTTCGGCAAACAACGTGTGCTGAGCGTCGAGCGTTTCGACCGGCAACTGCATTCGAGCGGGCAATGGCTGCTGCGCCTGCCTCAGGAGGACTTTTGCCAGGTCTACGGCGTGCCTTCGCACCTCAAGTACGAGAACGAAGGCGGTCCGGGCGTGCTGGATCTGGCGCGCGTGCTGCAGCAGTCGGTCACGGCCGCGCAAGACATCGAGACGCTGCTCGCGAGCCAGATTCTCTTCTGGATGCTCGCCGCGCCGGACGGCCACGCGAAAAACTTCAGTATTCGCCTGCTGGCAGGCGGCCAATACCGGCTGACGCCGCTCTACGACGTCATGTCGATCTGGCCGGTGGAGGGCAACGGACCTAACCAATGGTCGTGGTTCAAGGCACGCCTCGCAATGGGCATGTGGTCGCGCAGCAAGCACGACGCTTTTCGCGACGTGCAGCGGCGCCACTTCAACACGATGGCGCTCAAGTGCTCGTATGGCGCGAGCGCGGAACCGCTGATCGAGCGCCTGATCGGGCAGACGCCGAACGTGATAGAACGGGTTTGTGCAGAATTGCCCGAACAATTTCCGGGCAAGGTCGCCGAGCGGATCTTCAAGGGCCTGCGGAATTCCGCTACGAAACTTGCGAAGATGCCGGCGGCTTGACGTCGCCCCCGGGCGCTCGGTGGATACGGCCCGGTTTCGCCGGTAAAATGCATTTTATGCGCTGCGCATAGCGGGTGCGCGAGTATGACCGTTAAATCTGTCGAATTTCCGGCTTTCCCTGACAGAAACAGCGGCACCTTTACAAAAACCCTGACCGCGGTGTTTTTACGGTACATTTGCTGTCCCCCGCGTACTGCTTTGCCTTGTGTCCATGATGCACGGCCGCGCTACGCCTGCCGTATCGCCCCCACAGCCCTTTAAGACGGCGGATTTTCACGCAGTATGACCAACGAAACACACTCACCAGACTCCATCGCAGTCGCCGAGCGCGTGCGCGAGTTGATGAGCCGGCATGGAATCGGCAAGCGACAGCAAACCACAGAACTTTGCCGCATCCTCGATCTGAGTTTTTCGCAGGGGCACCGCAAGCTGCGCGGCAATAGCCCGTGGACCCTGTCGCAAATCAAGAAGGTCGCCGAGGTGTACGGCGAGCCCGCCGCGCAACTGTTCGGCGCCCAATCGCTCGACCCGGGCATGGTCGGCGCGATCGCGCAGGAGGCCGTGTTCTGCATCGGCGCAATCGAGTTGCCCTGCACCGCCTGGGTCGGCGCCGCGCTCGAACCGGGCAGCCGGCCGGAATTCGTCGCGTACTCCAAGCTCGGCCAGTGGCGCGTCGCGCGTCACGACGGCACGCTCTACCAGAGCGCGTATGAAGTCCACAAGATCGAGATTTATCCGCGTCGCGCGGAAACGGACAAGCCGACCATCGCCGTTGTCGACGACGATCAGGCGAGCGCCGACAATCTGCGAGATTATCTCGAGCGCAGCGGTTTCACCGCAGTGGCGATTTACGGCCTTTCGGCTTTTGCCGAACAGTTGCAAACGCAGGTGTTCGACGGCATCGTGATCGACTGGCTGTTCGGCTCGCAGACATCGGCGGCCGCGATTCGCGCGGTACGCGCGTCGGAAAATCCCGACGCGCCGATCTTCGTGCTGACCGGCGAGTTGCTGACCGGCAAGGCGAGCGAATCGGAGATCAGCCAGGTGATCCGCAACTACGACGTCGCCTGCTACGAAAAGCCGGCGCGCATGGCGATTCTGGTGGCCGATCTGTCGAAGCGGCTGAACCGGCCTTGAGCGCGTCGTGAAACGCGCAGCGCTGTCCTAGACGGTATGCCGGGAAGCCAGCGCGCGCTGCAACGCGTTGCGCAGATCACCGTAATGTATCGGCTTTAATAACGCCTCGAAGAACGGCAGCGCGCCGTTCTCTTTCTCACCGCCGTGCTTCGCGCCGGCCTCCGGCGCATAAGCGCTGACCACGATCACCGGCACTTCCGACGACGGCCCGCCGCGCGCGATCAGATCCGCGAGAAACGCGTAGCCGTCGCGTTCGGGCATGTGCAGATCGAGTAGCACGACATCGCAACGATGCGCATCGAGCCACGCGAGAGCATCGTCGGCATTGGCGACCGCGTGCGCGTCGAACTCCATATGCGCGACCATTTCACCGAGCGACTCGCGCATCAGCCGGTTATCGTCGACGATCAGCACGCTGGGCCGCGCGCCGCCAGGCTCGGCCCGCGCGGTGACGCCGGGCGCCTGAGCAGACGCGACCGGCGTAACAGGAATGGTCACGGTGAACGTGGTGCCCTCGCCCACCATGCTCGACACTTCAACGCTGCCGCCGAACAGCCTCACGAGACCTTGAACGATCGCGAGTCCCATGCCCGCGCCTTCGAAGCGGCGCGTACGCGAACTGTCCAGCTGCGTGAATTCTTCGAAGATCAGTGGAATCTGTGCCTGCGGCACGCCCGGCCCCGTGTCGCTGACAATGAAGCTCAGCAGCGCCGGCCGCTGCATCAGCTTCACGCGCACCGTGCCGGTTTCCGTATAACGGATGGCGTTGGTAACGAGGTTATTGACGATCTGGCGAATCCGGTGCGGGTCCGAATCGACGAGCCCGCTCACGCCGCTCGCCTCGCTCTCGAGCGTGAGGCCGCGCGCGGCGGCGGACATGGCATGTTCGTCGACAATCGACGCCAGCAGCTCGCGCGGCTCGAAATGCTCGTGACGCAGCTCGAGCTTGCCCGCGCCGAGGCGCGCGTAATCGGTCAGGTCCTTCATCTGCGCTTCGAGATGCCGCGCTGCGGTTTCGAGCCGCTGAATCACCTTGCGATCGGCTTCCGAGTGATAGTTGAAACCAAGCAATTCGATCGACGACACAATCGCGTGCAACGGCGTGCGCAACTCGTGACTGATCATGCCGAGAAACGCGTCTTTCGCGAGGCTCGCCTCGCGCGCCGCACGGCTCGCCTGGTGCTCGGCTTCGAGCGCCGCGTGCTGCTGATGCATGAGGCGCGTGCGGCGCCGGCCGTTCACCACGAGCAGCAGCGTCGCCGCAGCCGACAGCAGCAGCAGGATCATGCCGCCCGCAAAAAGCAGCCGGCGCTTGTCGATGTAATCGCGGTTCATCGCCTCGCGGTCGGCGACATCGGCGAAACGGCGGCTCAGCGCGAGATCGTTCACTTCGTTCCAGTGCTGGCGCAATTGCGCGACGATCCGGTTGACTCCGCTGCGATCGTTGGGCAGTGACGCGACCTGAGGCGCCAGGCCGGTCAGCATGCGATCGAGCGCATGGATTTCGTCGAGTTGCCGTTGCACCAGTGCGACTTGCGTCGTGAGCCTCAGCGTGGAACCTTCCATGACGTGCAGTTTCGATTGCAGCAACTGGTAGCGCAACGTGAGCCGCTGATAGTCGTCATCGACGCCCGCCTGGTAGAGCAACAGCTGGTTCTCGAAGCGTGCGTAGGCGATTTGCAGTTGCGCCGCGTCCCAATAGAAGCCGTCGTACGAGCCTGTGAGAGACTCGGTCGTGCCCGGATTGAGCAGGTTCGCGTAGAGCAGATAGCCGATCGCGCCGGCCGGCGCGGCGAGCGCGGTGAGCCAGATCAGCACATATAAAACCCGGCGCCACGGACGGCGCGTTACTTGACTATGAGTGCCTTGATCTGCCATACGAATTTCGAATCGCCCGAGGCGCCCGCGAGTTCATCGGGGAACGCGTCGCGCGGATAGATGAGGAACAGGGGCCCGAAGTCGCTGATCTTCAGGCGCCGGCCGTTCATGCTGTACGCCACAACCACGCCGTAGCGGTCGCAATCCGATACTGGGACCGTGTAGGTGTAGTCGTCGAGCGTGCGGATTTCAACCTGCGTGCCGTACGCACCAACCGTCTTCAGAATATCCGCGAGCAGCGGTCCTGTGAAGGTGGAGCGCGGCGTCCACGTCGTGGCGGTGGTGATCGAGTGGGCCGGCAGCGCAAGCAGCTGCGCCTCGGCGAAGCGATATGAACGGTGCGCCGCGTCGTTCGTCTTGCCGATTTTGCCGGAGACGTCGAGCGAGAGCGCCGCCGCGTCGGTCTGTGCCTGCACGCTCCAGGCGGTCAGCGCCAACATCAACCCCATGGCCCACCGCGCGCGTGCGTGCGCGCCAAACCTGCGTTGCAGTCTTGCAGTTACTTTGGTCATCTGCTCTTTTATTCCGTGGTCTGTTGTTTTTCTTGCGGCGCATCGCCCCGCGTTTGCCGTCACACGCGCCACCCCGACGCGCGATCGCTGAACGGCATGCATAATATCGTCAAAATTCTTTGCAGGAAAAAACGAAGGCCCACCGCCGCGCTATCTGCCGACGCGCGTCGCGCTTCAGGCGGCGGTTTTCCCACACGCGTTGCGCGACCTCACGAGCGTTATGAACAAGCCGGTTTTGCCCCTCACCTATGAGCAACTCGACCACTGGATCGAATCGCTGCAACCCGCGTTGCTCGCCGAAGGTTTTGCGATGGCAATCGGCATTCTGCGAGGCGGCGCTCCACTCGCACTGATGGTTTCGCATTCGGCCGGCGCGCCGGTTGCGTTTCTGCGCTATGACCGCGCGTCGCGCACTGTGGCGTGGGACTCGACGCTGTCCATCCCGCCGGCCGGCTCGAAGGTCCTGTTGTGCGAAGACATTGCGGGCCGCGGCTTTACGCTGGTGGATTGCATTGCGTTCCTCAAACAGCATGGCCTCGATGTGAAGACGCTGACGGGCGCCGTCGACGACCTGAGCCGCACGCAGCCGGACTATGCGATCGACGCCCGCGGCTACTTCGCGCTATTCCCGTGGGAACGCCAGGCCTACACCGAGCGCTATCGCGACGACTGGGCGCGCGTCGAAGCGGGCGATGCGCCGGCAATGGCAGACGATCACCACTACGCGACTTATGCGATCGACCTCGACGGCATTCTGCTGCCCGACGTGCCGCTTGCGCGCTACGACGAAGATCTCGCGGCGGCACTGCTCGAACGCGATGCACTGCTGCCGTTCGAAGTGCTGCCGGGCATCGACCTCAAACGGGTTCGCACGATCATTACGGGCCGGCCTGAAATGGACCGCGCGCGCACGCAGGCGTGGCTGGAGCGGCACGGCTTCGGCCATATGCAACTGGTGATGCGCACGCCCGGCACGCACGACGAGAGCCCGGCCGGTGCGGCCGCTCACAAAGCGGCTGCGGCGCTCGCGGGCGGCGTCACGCATTTCGTGGAAAGCGATCCGGTGCAGGCCTTGCTGATTGCGCAGCAGGCGCCGCTATTGCGCGTGATCTGGTGGGACGCCCACACCCACACCGGTATGCTGGTCGGCGCGCGCGCGTGGGCGTCGGAGTGAGGGTGAGCGCGCGTCAGGCTTCGCGCGCTTCCTTGTTCTCCTTTCTCTCCTTGCCGTCGCGCAAATGCAGATACTGGGCCGCGCGCTGCGAAGCGACGATGATGAGCTTCATTGTTGCCCGCGTGGCGCCGACAAACAGTTTGCGTGCGATACGTTCGTCGAATGCATTGAAGTCGACTTCAGTGAGAATCACGCAAGGCGCCGCCTGCCCCTTGAAACGGTAGATCGATTCGAACAGAACGTCGCCGTCGCGATATTCTGGATTGCCAAACAAATCATATTTCCCGGTAAAACTGCGCAGCCGATGCGGGCCGAGATGATCCTGCGCGGTCATCGCCGAGCCTTCGCGTCCGCGAAACGACAGCACCGCGATGTCCTGCTTGCGAAAGCCAAGCGACAGCGCCTGGGTGATTGCGCGCTTGGTCGCTTCGATGCTGCCCTCGGCGGCGTTCGCTTCGTCGTAGACCGACAGCGAAATGTCGGACCCGTCGAATGGACTACCCGACGCGAGCGCCGCCGCAACAGGCACCGCTGCGCCGACCACGTCACGCACGTAGTCGAGAATGTCGCGCGGGCTTCGGTAGTTGGTGGTCTCTTTCAGCGTGGTCCAGCCTGGCAGCGCCACCGGTTCACGCATATAGAGATTCTGCAGCGGATCTTCGAGCCACCACCACGCGCCGCCCGGGCTCAGCAGGCGTTCGAGTGCGGCGACCCACGGCTCCTGAAAATCCTGGCCTTCGTCGACGATCAGCACGTCGAATTGCCAGCGCGCGTCGATCGGAGTTTCCGCAAACATCGCTTCGAGTTGATCGAACACCTGGCCTGACTCGAAATCGGGCTCGCGGCCCGCATCGCGTGCAATCCAGTCGCACAGTTGATGATAGTTCGCGACCTTCGCCTCGGGCGGTGCCACGCGCGAGATATGGTCGGCCAACGGCCGGTTGAAGCACACATATAGCGGACGCTGGCCGCGCGCGACGGCGTCTTTCATTACCTGCACCGCCAGTTGCGTCTTGCCGGAGCCGGCCGTGCCGATCACGCGCAGGCGAAACGGCGAGAATTCGAGCCGCCGCGCCCACGTCGCAAGACCGCCTGCGAGCCGTGTGACGAGCGTGCCCGCCTGGCCGACGAGAGCACTTGCGTCGGGGGTAAGCGCGAGTTCATCGGCGAGGAAGTGGTGGATTTTCGACGCGCATGGCAGGCGCGGCTCATCGGCCGGCAGCGCTTCGCGAATCACTGCGGCGAGCCGGTCGCGGCGCGTCGCATCGACGATCCGGGCGGGATTCACGCCTGCAATCGCGGCGTCCTTCACGATATGGTCGGGGCAATACAGCAATTCTTCGATGAAATAGGTGCCCGCGCCGAACGCGGCGGTAAAGCGCCGGTGCAACCCTTCGATGGTATGCGCGAGCGCGATCGCTACGTTGCGCTCGGTCTGCAGATAAACCTTGACGAGCCCCTTCGGGGTTTCGCGCAGGAAGCCCGTTTTCTGTTCGACGATCATCACGCGCCCGGCCGGACTGACGATCACAAAATCGGCCTCGCCGAAGACGGAAAAGTTCTGGTTGAGCCGCGTCCAGTGCACGCCGTGATAGACCGTGTAATCGTCGGGGAGCGCCTGCTCCAGCAATGCGAGCGTTTCCCGCTCACGCGACGCCGCGCCGGTGGCGGCGAGGCTCTTCCAGTCGTCGGGGACAATGCGGGCCATGCGGTGCCTCGTCGTATTTCGGTGCGCTCATTGTACGCAACGCATCGAGCAGCCGGCGCTCCGGCGTTCCGTTGAGAGATGGCCGCATCGCCGCGCACGCATCCAAACGTATGCGCATCGTGTATCGTTACTGGTTGAACGCCGAGCGCGATGCACGGCTTGCCAACTGTCGACAAAAAAGGATTAACCGGATGATTACGATCTGGGGACGCACGAATTCAGTCAACGTGCAAAAAGTCTTGTGGTGCTGCGATGAACTGGTGCTGCCGTACGAGCGCATCGACGCGGGCATGCAATTCGGCCGCAACAACGAGCCGGCGTACCTTTCAATGAACCCGACCGGCAAGATTCCCACGCTGGTCGACGACGACTTCGAACTGTGGGAATCGAATTCGATACTGCGTTATCTCGCGCTGCAGTACGGCGCGGGCAGTCCGCTGTATCCCGCCGAACCGCGGCTACGTGCGAGCATCGACCGCTGGCTGGACTGGTCGCTGTCCACCTTGCAACCGGCCGAGCGGCCGGTGTTCTGGACGCTCGTGCGCACGCCACCCGAACAGCGCGACGCGGCCAGACTCGCCGAAGACATCCGCAATGTCACCGCGCTGTGGCAAATGCTCGACACGCATCTGCAGGGACGCTTCTTCCTTGAAAGCGACAAGTTTACGCTGGCCGATATCGTGATCGGCGCGTATGCAAAACGCTGGTTCGGCCTGGACGGCGTGGAGCGTCCGCCGTTGCCCAACCTGGAGCGCTGGTATTCGCGCATTGCGACCCGCCCGGGCTTCAAGAAATACGTCGACTTCCCGCTCACGTGAACCAGGGCGGCGAGCGGTGCGCAATCCGCGGAGCCGTGGGGCCGGTCGCCGTCGCCGGGCATGCGCGGCATAACCGTGTCCGGCGCGGCGACTCACGCCGACGCGGCAACAGGTTGGCAACAGGCGCTGGCCCTGGTTGGCCTTTATAATCGACGCATGAAGAACGCCAAGTCCGCCGCTACCGCCGCAAACCCAGCCAGTCCCGCGCGCACGGAGAAAGCCGCAGCTTCCGCGGATGCCGTTGCGCAAGCGCCGGGGCACACGCACGGCGACTCGCCCGAAGCCGCGCTGGCTCTCGCGGAAGAGTATTGCCGTGAACGCGGCGAGAAGCTCACGCCGATTCGCCGCAAAGTGCTCGAATTGCTGCTGAACTCTGGACGCGCGACCAAGGCGTACTCGCTGCTCGACGACATGCGCCAGATTCATCCGGGATCTGCGCCGCCCACGGTTTATCGTGCGCTCGACTTCCTGCTGTCGGCAGGTCTCGTGCATCGGATCGAATCGATCAATGCATTTACGGTGTGCCACGATCTGACGCAATGCCAGCACGGCATTCTGGTGGTTTGTCAGCAGTGCGGCAACGTCACCGAACTGCATCAGCCGAAGCTGCGTCAGGCGCTCGTCGCGCAAATCGAAGATGCGGGTTACCGGATCGCAAGCGACGAAATCGAATTGAAGGGATTGTGCTCTGCATGTCAGGCGGCAGAGGCGGCCGCGGCGGCTGCGCCGAAGACGGGATCGACGGCGCCCGTTGCGGCTAAATAGCGGCAATGTGTTGCGCTTGCGGCGCAAAGCCTTTCACGCTTCGCGCCGCGTTGTGACCCGCTCAGCGGGCCCCGCGTGCACCGATGGCGTCGTGCAGCAGAGTCACCAGTTCTTCCGGTAACGCCGGTTTGGTCATGAAGTGCTGGAAGCCTTCGCCGATACTTCGCAAACGGTAGGCGTCGTCGGTATGTCCCGTCAGCGCCACCGCTACCGAAGGCGCGTGATCGCCGCGAATCTCGTGATCACGCAGCCGCTGGATCAGATAGAAGCCGTCCATGGCGGGCAGTTCGAGGTCGCATACCACCGCATCCGGCAGCAGCCGGACGGCCGCTTCGACGCCCTCTTCCGCATCCGCCACGGCAACGACGTTTGCCCCTTCCGCTTCCAGCAACAAGGTCAGCGATTCCCGGCTGTCCGGGTCGTCTTCTACGAGCACGATCGTGGCCTGATCGAGTCTCAATGCACCGTTCATTTTATGTTGTTGCTCTAAAAATCCGGTCAGGCCGTCAGGCTTGGCCAATGTGTCGCCCTGCTGGGAGGGTTGCTTGCCGCCGATTTGCGCGGCCGCGAAATTGCTGTTCATGGTTCCGACTCGAATTCATGTGCCGAGTTGCATAAAAGGCCCACGATTGTAGACATGGCCCCCTGCAACGCGCGCACAGTAACGCGCCAAAATTGCACGCCAATGAAAAAACGGCTCCCGGCGTCCGGGGCCGACACCCGATTCGCCGCGACGGCATTGGCGATTGATTGCTTTCTTGCCGCCGCGGCGTCTTTTCGTCATTCCTGCCGATTTCTTCTGCGACGCCCGCAGCCCCGTTGCCCGGCGTTCGCATTTACCCCACTGGTAGCACGTTATGTGCCGCGCATCGCCAGACATGCAGCAAGTAGTTGCATGGTTAACCAATTTTCTTCGGACTAATCCCCTGCACGAGAAGCGCCACCGCGTGGCGGGCAATCTCGTCGCCGCCAATCAGGCGACGTTTGGGATCGCGGCGCCACAGCTTCGACGTGGCCAGCGGCAATAGCGTCAGCCCGAGCAGCGTGACGAACATCAGCGATGGCTCGAGCGCCGGATTCAAACGCCCTTCCTTCTGCCATCGCTCAATAGTGGCAAGCGACGTCTTCTGATTTGCGTCGCCGGAACGCTCCTGCATGCGCTGACGCAGCAGGCCGCTATCGCTGATGACTTCGCGCACCCACAGCGATGGAAACCACGGTCGCTCGACCGCAGCCTGCACCATGCGCTGTGCGAGCTGCGTGATCGCCGCGACGGGATCGTCGGCATGCTCCTGGAACGGCACGCCGAGACTCGCGCGCAACGGGCCGAAGCGCTCTTCGATGAGCACGTCGAGCAGCTGCTCACGCGTCTTGAAGTAGTAATGCATCATGGCCGGCGTAAAGCCCGCCTCGCGGGCAATCTCGCCGAGCGTCGTATCGACGATGCCTTGCCGCGCGAAAAGCTCGAGCGCCGCGTCGAGCAGACGAGTGCGCTGCTCCGCACCGCGCGAAGCGCCCGGCGGTCTGCCAGGCCGTCTTGAAGATGCGCCCTCTGACGCGGTTTTTGCCGGGGCGCCTGTCGCGGGATCTGCGGCAACCGCCGCCGTCTGCCCCGCGCGCTTGCGCGCTTTCGCCGCCGAGCCGCTACCGCCGGAAGCCTTCGCGCCGCTCGTCTTCTTACCAACTGATGGAGTTCTTGCCATTGCACTCGTTTGACGGGCGATAGAATGTCGCATATATTAATCTTCGAGTTAATTAATTTCAAGGCACTAATGCCATGCAACAGCCCACACAACAAGCCGTGCTCGCCCAGCCGCAGCGATTGCTGAACGACGGCCCGCAGGCCGCTGTGACGCGACACGAGCCGGCTTCGGACCATTCGGTTGAACGAGCCGCCGACCACCCGCCGATTCGCCTTCTGTTCCCCGCGCTGTTGCTGGTCATGCTGCTCGCCGCGCTTGATCAGACGATAGTGTCGACCGCCCTCCCGACGATTGTCGGCGAACTGGGTGGACTCAATAACCTGTCGTGGGTCGTCACAGCCTATCTGCTCAGCTCGACGATCGTCGTGCCGCTGTACGGCAAGTTCGGCGATCAGTTCGGCCGCAAGATCGTGCTCCAGACGGCGATCGTGCTCTTTCTCGTCGGTTCCGCGCTGTGCGGCATAGCGCAAGACATGACCCAGTTGATCGTGCTGCGGGCATTGCAAGGGCTCGGCGGCGGCGGTCTGCTCGTCGTGACAATGGCCGCAATCGCCGACGTCATTCCGCCCGCGCAACGTGGCCGCTATCAAGGCGTGTTCGGCGGCGTATTCGGTCTCGCGACGGTAGTCGGTCCGCTGCTCGGCGGCTTTCTTGTCGAGCACCTTACGTGGCGCTGGATTTTCTATATCAACCTGCCGCTCGGCATCGTCTCGCTGGCTGTGATCGGCGCGGTCTTCAAGCCGCGTCTGCATCACGTCAAGCACACCATCGACTATATGGGCGCTGCGTTTCTTGCAGGCGCACTCACCTGCATCATTCTGTTCACGAGCCAGGGCGGCACGATCTTGCCGTGGTCGTCGCCGCAATTGTGGATCACGCTCGGCATGGGGCTCGTCGCGATCTGGGGCTTCATCCACGAAGAACGCAGTGCGGCTGAACCGATCATGCCGCTCGAACTTTTCAGGCAGCGCACGTTTTTACTGAGCAGTCTGATCGGCTTCATCGTGGGCGTGTCGATGTTCGGCTCCGTCACGTTTTTGCCTCTCTATCTGCAAGTGGTCAAAGGCTCCACGCCGACGGAAGCCGGCATGCAGATGCTGCCGATGATGGGCGGCCTCTTCGTCATGTCGATGGTGACAGGTCGTCTGATCAGCAAAATTGGCCGTTATCGCATGTTCCCTATTGCGGGCACCTTGCTGGTCGCGATCGCCATGATGCTGCTCGCGCGCCTGCAGATCGACACACCGATTCATGTGATGTATCTCGACATGGGCGTGCTCGGCTGCGGTCTCGGCATGGTGATGCAAGTGCTCATTCTCGCCGTGCAGAACACCGTCGAATTCAAGCACATGGGTGTGGCCACATCGGGCGCCACGTTGTTTCGCTCGATTGGCGGATCGATCGGTGTGGCCGCGTTCGGTGCCGTGTTCTCCAACGGCCTTGCCGCGCGGCTCGAAAAGCTGATCCCGCCGGACACGGAATTGCCGCACGCACTCGGACCCGCCGCGATCCGCCATTTGCCTGACGCATTGCGCGCCGACTATTTACAGGCATTTGCCGGTGCGTTGCATACCGTGTATCTCTCCGCGGCGTGTGTCGTTTTGATCGCATTCGTGCTCGCGTGGCTGCTGAAGGACCATCCGTTGCGTGAGCATTGAACCATCGCACTTCGTCGGGCGCGTCATGGGAATATTGATTGCATGCGCCCGAAATTCGTCTGCGAAATGCGCGCCCTACCATAAAAAGAATCGCGCGCGTTCGTCCTCATGATGTGCACGATCATTCGTCCTACCTGGTAATGTGCGGTAGCGCACACAACATAGGGTCGATCGTCCATTGACGTCCGCTTCGAAACGCCACATATTGAAAACGACGGCGCGCGGGCCTCGCTTGCCCGCTCGGACTCTCTGGCGCATGTAGATCGTGGTTTCCGCGGACACTCATACCGCTTCAAGCGCGATCGGAAGCATGCCGTAACGGCATTGTTTTCCTCAGTTGGAGCCATAGCATGTCCACTCAGACCTTAGCCGGCGATCGCTTTCCGACGCCATGCAAACAATGTGGCGGAGCCCTCTACCGGCGAGTGGATCATTGCCCGTATTGCGGCTCGGTTCATCCGCTCGATGCCGACGCACGCGCACCTGTGCGCAGCGCGCTGCACGAGAGTCGAGCCAGCACGCTGAGCATGTCGATGTTGAACGACGGTTTCGGCGCGCCGGCGCTCAACGAGCCCGACTTCCCCGGCGGCGCCCTTCATGCCGGCCTCAACCTCGCTCCGGCAGGCGCGCTTCAGGCGTCGTCATCGTCGCTGCTTTCGCCCGAGACGCCGCTGTTGCCCGTTGCCGATCCTGCCGAACTGCCCCATCGCGCGGGTCTGCATATGCGCCACGCGGTACTCGCGACCGCGACCATTGTCGCCGCGGGCCTGGCGTATGTCGGCTACGCGCTATTCAACGACAGCCGCGACCTGCATTCCGGCAACGGCGAGCAATCCGCAGAAACCGCCCGCGACGCCAGAACGACGACGGGGACCATCGCGCGATACTCGCCCGGTCAGGCAGCCGACTCGCGCCTCGCGGCGATGCCCGGCAAATCTGCTGGCACAGAAGGCGTGCGAAACACCGTACAGGCAATACCGGCCACTGTACCGATCGCGGTGGTTTCAGCGAAAACGGCCACACCGCAATTCCACGACGGCGCGCAAGCACTGCGGGCGGCCCGCACCGCATTGCGCGCCAACGATCTGAGCGCGGCACAAGCGGCCCTGGTCGCAGCGCAATCGCTGCAACCCGAGAGCAGCGACGCGCAAAGTCTCGCCGCCGAATTGAAGCCGTTGACCGCGCGCCGCGACGCCGCGTTGCTGGCGGCGCAGATGTGCGCCGATCATCAAACATGGCCGTGCGCACGAGAGCATGCGAACGAGGCGCTGGCGCTAGACACCGGCAGCGACACGGCAAAGACGATCCTCGAGCGTGTGATTCGCGAAACCGGCTGGGCACCGCTCAGTACCCAGACAACGAGCAATGCCAGGCTGCCGCGGCAGCCGGCCGTCCAATAGTTCGGACACCGAATCTAATGGCTGGAAAATTGCCAACCCGACCCGATAGGTGCAGACCATGCTAAAGAGATTTCTGACGGGATGGCTGGGAGCGATGCTGCTGATCACGTCTTCGCTGCTGAGTGCCGAACCCGCGCACTACAAGATCGTCACGGGCCCCGAACGCGGCACCTACATTCAGATCGGTCAGGACCTGTCGAAATGGGTCGCGCAGCCGGCGGGCATCGACCTCGCCGTGGTCGCGTCGAAAGGGTCTGCCGAGAACGTACAGCGCATGCGCTTCGAGCCGGGCGTGAAACTCGCGCTGGTGCAGTCCGACGTGTATCAGGCGTACATCGACATGGCCAACTCGGGCAATCCCGACGCCGGTACCGCGATCCGCCCGCTGCGCCTCATCATGCCGCTCTACGACGAAGAAATTAACGTCGTGGTGCGCGCGGATTCGCCGCTCAAAAGTCTAGGCGACATCAGGGACAAGACCATCAGCGTCGGCCTGCTCGGCAGCGGGACCGCGCAATCGGCGACTACCCTGTATCGCCTTATGTTCGGTCAGCCTATTCCCGAACAGAACATCCAGCACCTGAGCAACGAAGATGCACTTGCCGCATTGATCGTCAAGAAAGTGGACGTTGCGATCATCGTGGTCGGCCAGCCGGCAAAACTGTTCAACGATATGAACCCGGAACTGCTGCAGCAGATCCGTCTGCTGAAAGCCGAGCCCACGGCACCCGAAACCGTCCGTGCGAAGCAGACCTATTTCCCCGCCACGATCCGCGCGAGCAGCTACCCGAACTGGCTGAAAGAAGACGTGCCCACGCTGACGGTCAAGGCCTTCCTCGTCACCTATGACTACGGTCTGCGCGATACCGTCGGCAATCTGAATCATTTTGCCGACTCGCTATGCGCGAACTTCGACAATCTGCAGGAGCATGGGCATCCGAAATGGAAGCAGGTCAAGCTGGAATTGCCCAGCCTCGTGCGCGGTTGGAAATATTACCCGCCTGTAGAGAAGCATTTACGCGCGTGCCTCGCGAGCCGCAGTGCAGGCATCAACGCGGCCGCGGCTCAGGTCTCCGAAAAACCGCGTAGCAACTGTACGAATCAGGAGCGCCTGCTTCTGCTGTGCAAGTAGTAATGCATGCGAATGCGGAGCGCCACTGCATCTGTGAGCGCTCCTGCCGCGATCACGCCCGCTTGCGCTCGCCGGATGCGGCAGCGCTCTCCATCGCGCGCTGCAAGGCCTCATACACTTTCGGCCGGTTGCATTGCGAGACGTTAAAGCGCAGGTAACCGGTCGCCGATTGCGAGACGCTGAATACATTGCCCGGTGCGAACACGACATCTGCGCCTAGCGCATGGCGCGCGATGTCGGCGGCGTCGAGCGAATCGGGCAAACGCGCCCACACGAACATGCCCGCACGCGGCTGCGTCCATACGTCGAGGCCCGCGTAGTTGAGGCGGCGCATGGTTTCGCCCATCGCGTCCGCGAGCTTCGCGCGCATCGACTCGAGATGACGCCGGTAAGTACCGTCCACCAGCAACCGATGCACGACGCTCGCCGCGAGTTGCCCATTGCCGAACGACGTGGCGAGTTTCAGGTCGATCAGCGGCTCGATCCATTCGGCGCGCGCGGCGATGTAGCCGCAACGCGCCGCCGCGGAAAGCGTCTTCGAAAAGCTGCCGATCGACACCACGCGCGTGAGCCCGTCAAAGGCGGCAAGCCGCGGCGCGGGTTCGTCTTCGAAGTCCGCGAAGATATCGTCCTCGACGACGATCAGTCCGTGTTCGCCGGCGAGCTTGAGCAACCGATGCGCGACCGCCGGCGCGAGCGTCGCGCCGGTGGGGTTATGAATCGCGGAGTTAGTCACATAGAGCCGCGGACGATACTCGACCAGCGCCCGCTCGAAGGCCGCGAGGTCCGGACCCGACGGCGTATAAGGCACGCCGACGATGCGCGCGCGATGCGCCCGCAACAGCGCCTGGAAGTTGAAATAGCACGGGTCATCGATCAGAACCGTGTCCCCCGGTTCGAGCAGAAAACGGCACACCAGATCGAGCGCGTGCGTGCCGCCGTCGGTGAGGACGATCTGTTCGGGCGGCGCTTCCACGCCGTGCTGCGCGAGCCGCCAGGCAAGCTGCTGACGCAGCGCGGGCAGGCCATACGGGTTCGCATAGTCGGCGAGCGGCGACTGCGGATCGCGCGCTATGGCCCGCAACGCGCGACGCACGCCGTCCTCGGGCAGCCAGGAGGCCGGCATCCAGCCGCAACCCGGCTTCAGCACCTTGGAGCCGGGTTGTAGCGACTGGCGAGTGAGCCATAACGGATCGACCTCGCGATCGAGGCGCGGCCCGAGATCGGCGAGCGCGAGCGGCGGCGCATGGCCTGACACGAAAAATCCCGAGCCGCGCCGGGCCACGATCGCGCCTTCGGCAACGAGCCGGTCATACGCCTCAACCACCGTCGACTTCGACACACCGAGCGTTTCAGTCATGACGCGGATCGACGGCACGCGCGCGCCGGGCATCAGCGAGCGACTCGCAATGCGTTCGCGCAGATTGTCCATGACGATGCCTACACGCGTTCCTTGCGATTTCCCGAGTGCTCGCATCTGCCCACCTTGCTCCATCTGTACTGCTCCTTCGTCGGTACAGTTTGCACGAATTGTACTGATCCGTAGCTTAACCTTTTCGCGATGAAAGCGGATGCTATACGCTTCATTCCAATACGCGTGGACCTCTAGATGGACAAGACAACGAATGGCTGGCTGAGCGGGCTCATAGGCGTGCTGATTTTCAGCGGCTCGCTGCCGGCCACGCGCATCGCCGTGCAAGGGCTCGATCCGGTGTTCCTGACGGTGGCGCGCGCGACCATCGCGGGCACGCTCGGTCTGTTGCTGCTGCTCGTGTTCCGCGAGGCGCGTCCCGCGCGGCGCGATATGGTTCCGCTCGTAATCGTCGCGCTCGGCGTGGTGGTCGGTTTTCCGCTTCTGACCGCACTTGCGCTGCGCCACGTGAGTTCCGCACACGCGATCGTGTTCGTCGGACTGCTGCCGCTTGCAACCGCGATCTTCGGCGTGCTGCGCGGCGGCGAACGTCCGCAAGCGGCCTTCTGGTTTTTCTCGGCGCTCGGCAGCGGCGCGGTGGTCGCGTTCGCGATGCGCCACGGTCTCGATGCGTCTCCGGTGGGCGACGCGTTGATGCTCGCCGCAATCGTCGTGTGCGGGCTGGGCTATGCGGAAGGCGCGCGGCTATCGCGGCATCTCGGCGGCTGGCAGGTTATTTCGTGGGCGCTGGTGCTGTCGCTTCCGCTGATGTTGCCGCTCGCATGGTGGACCCGCCCGGCTTCTTTCGAGGGCGTCAGCCACGCAGCGCTTTGGGGGCTTGCGTATGTGTCGCTGTTCAGCATGCTGATCGGCTTTGTATTCTGGTATCGCGGCCTCGCACTTGGCGGCATCGCAGGAGTCGGACAGTTGCAACTGCTGCAGCCGTTTTTCGGCCTGGTGCTGGCGGGGTTGTTGCTGCACGAACAGGTGCCCCCCTCGATGATCGCGGTCACCGTCGCAGTGGTGGCGTGCGTGGCCGGCGCCCGGCACTTCTCCAAAGCGACGCCGACGCGCCGCACGGCCTGACCAGGCGCCGAGTCGTCACGCAACGATTTTTGTCCGGCTTCAAATTTGCGCGCGCGGCGGGCATAGTCAAACGTATCCTCCGAAGAAGAGACACGACAGGCCGGACCCGGCCGCACCAGGACCACGTATGACCACAGCCCGCCCAGCATCCGGCGCCCCGGACGCAACCGCTGCAAGCGCCGCAACCGCTGATTCGACCGGCAGCGACCCGCTTATCCGCGACGCAACCGAAGCCGACCTGCCCGCCATTCAGGCCATTTACGCGCATCATGTGTTGACCGGCGTCGCGTCGTTCGAGGAAGTGCCGCCATCCGTGGACGATCTGCGCATGCGGCTCGCGTCGGTGCGCAGCCATGGACTGCCGTACATGGTCGCCGAGATTGGCGGAGAGGTCGCGGGCTACTGCTACGCGACGCCGTACCGCCCTCGCGCGGCGTACAGGAACACCATCGAAGATTCGATCTATGTGAGCGACGCCTATCGCGGACGAGGCCTCGGGCGCGTGCTGCTACAGGCGCTGATCGACCGATGCGAAACCGGGCCATGGCGCCAGATGGTCGCCGTGATCGCGGACGGCGGCAGCGGCGGATCACTGTCGCTGCATAAGCAGTTGGGTTTCGAGTTGACCGGCACGTTGAGGGCAGTCGGTTTCAAACATGGCAGATGGCTCGACACCACGCTGATGCAGCGGACTTTGGGTGCGGGCGCTTCGACGCCGCCTGACTACGAAACCTGAAGCCGCAACCCGAGCGTCGTGCTGGTCCGCCTCCATACAGCGGGGGTAAAATTCCGGGCATGCCTAACACGCCGCCCGCCACGCCGCCCTCCACCTCGCCGCCGTCCTCGTCCGGCGCCTCGGACACGTCCGCAGGCGCCGCGCCTCGCAACGAGTACACCGTCGACGAACTCGCGCGCGTCAGCGACACAACGGTGCGAAACGTGCGGGCGTATCAGGACCGCGGTCTTCTCGCGCCACCGGAAAAGCGCGGCAGAGTGGGCGTATATAACAACGCTCACGTGTCGCGTCTGAAGCTGATCAATCATCTGCTCTCTCGCGGCTACACGCTCGCGAACATCCACGATCTGATCAAGGCCGTGGACGAAGGCCACGATCTTCGCTCCATTCTGGGCCTCGAAACCGCGATCGGCGGGCGCTGGTCGCGCGAACATCCAAAGAAGTATTCGTTGGTCGAACTGCTGCAAATGTTCGGCGACAAAGCGTCGCCGAGCGCGCTCGCGAAAGCGGTCGATCTTGGCCTGCTGGAACGCGAGGGCCTGTCGTTCGTGTCGGGCAGCCCCACTGCACTCGCCGCTGGCGCCACGCTCGCGAAAGAAGGCATTCCGCTGGCCGATCTGCTCGACGCCGTCGGCGTCGCCCGCCCGCATTTCAGCGCGATTGCCCACGCACTGGTCGATCTGGTGGTCCGTCAACTGGACCGCTACGATCCGGACGCGCTGCCGCCGCCCGCCGACGTGCCGGCCCTCGTGGATGCGATCTGGCGCGTGCGGCCGCTCGCTATGGTGCTCGTCGAAAGCGAGATGAATCGAGCGCTTGAAGAGGCCTCCGGCGACTACCTCGGCGATCGCGTCGCGGCCATCATGGAAAAGAAACTGGCGCGCTCCGCCGGTCAACCGAAGCGGCCAAAGAAATAGTCCGAGGCGCCGCTCGACGCTTCGTCAGCAATGGCCTGAGTCCCCGCCTTTCCAACCTAGAGTTTCGCGTCTAGACGTGCTCTTGCGTCGTCCGTCCTTCCGCCCTATCGTTACATCAATAAATGTAACAGTTATCAGCGTAATAAGGAGGCGATCCGGATGAACGCACGCATGCCACACGACGCCGCGGGCCACGGCGCGTTCGCGCCTATCGAGACGGACATCGCCATTATCGGGACCGGCTTTGCGGGGCTGGGCATGGCGATTCGCTTGCGGCAATCCGGCTTCACCGACTTTATCGTTGCAGAAAAGGCCGAGTCGGTCGGCGGCACATGGCGCGACAACCACTACCCGGGCTGCGCGTGCGACGTGCAATCGCACGTCTATTCGTTTTCGTTCGCGCCGAATCCGCGCTGGACCCGCATGTTCGCGCGTCAGCCGGAAATCCGCGCATATCTCGTGGAATGCACGCGACGCTTCGGCGTGGAGCGTTATCTGCGCTTTGGCCATGAACTCGTGAGCGCGGTCTACGACGACACGCGCCACCGCTGGCAACTGCGTTTCGCCAACGGGCAACAGTGGTCCGCGCGCGTACTTATCCCTGCGATGGGCGGCCTGTCGCGCGCGGCGATACCCGACATTCCCGGCATTGAACGATTCAAGGGAAAGGCATTTCACTCGCAGCACTGGGATCACGCCTATCCGCTCGAAGGCAAGCGCGTCGCCGTGATCGGCACCGGCGCCAGCGCGATCCAGTTCGTGCCGCAAATCGCATCTCGCGTCGCGCATCTCGATGTGTTCCAGCGTACGCCGCCATGGATCATGCCGAAGGCCGACCGCGCGGTGCGACCGTTCGAGCAGTGGCTTTTCAGGCACGTGCCCTTCACGCAAAAGATCATGCGTTCGGCGCTCTACTGCATGCTCGAATCGCGCGCGCTCGGCTTCGCGATCCATCCCTCGCTAATGAAGACCGCGCAGAAAGTCGCCCAGCGGCATTTACGTCGCCAGGTGCCCGACCCGAAATTGCGCGCGACGCTCACGCCGAATTACACAATGGGCTGCAAGCGCATTCTGATCTCGAACGACTACTTACCTGCTTTATCGCGGGCGAACGTAACGGTGACGACGAGCGCTATCGAGCGCATCGACGAAGACGCGGTCATCACGAGCGACGGCGTGCGTCATCCGGTCGACTGTCTGATCTTCGGCACCGGGTTCCAGGTCGCCGATCCGTTCGCGCGAGGTGTGGTGCGGGGACGCGACGGCGTAGACATCGTCGATACGTGGCGTGACGGCGCGCATGCCTATCTCGGCACGGCATTGCCTGGTTATCCCAACTTTTTCATGATCGTGGGTCCGAACACGGGACTCGGCCATAACTCGATGGTGTTCATGATCGAGTCGCAAGTCGAGTACATTTTGCGCGCACTGAAAACCATGCGCAGTGAGCGAGCCGAGGCGATTGAAGTGCGCCCGCAGGTGGAGCGTGCGTACAACGAAAAGATCCAGCACAAACTCGGCCGCGCAATCTGGTCGACGGGCGGCTGCAAGAGCTGGTATCTCGATCCGGGAACCGGCAGGAACACCACGCTGTGGCCGGGGTTCGCGTACAAATTCCGCCAGGCCACCAGCATCTTCAGTATGGACGATTACTTCGCTTTCACGTCAGCGCCCGGGACAACGATCGCGCACACTGCCTCGCCGCACAGCGTGCACGGCAGCGCGCAGGCTGCCGCGTCGGCTGACGTCACCTGAAACACACATAACGACAACGCACATTCAGAGAGGACGGGAGATAAAACCAATGAAGCATTTCAACGACAAAGTCGCTGCGATCACAGGCGCGGGTTCCGGCATGGGTCGCTCGCTCGCGATCCGGCTCGCGCGAGAAGGCTGCCACCTGGCCCTTGCCGATCGCAACGCGACGAGCCTCGATGAGACCGCTCGACTTGCGCAAGCCGCCGCGCCGCATATCGTCGGCGCGCCGCTGCTGATCACCACCGCTGTGTTCGATGTCTCCGACCGAGCTGCAATGTTCGCGTGGGCTGCGGAAACCGTCGAGCAGCATAGGCGCGTGAACCTCGTGTTCAACAACGCAGGCGTCGCTCTGTCCAGTACGATTGAAGGCATGGAATACGCGGATCTGGAGTGGATCGTCGGCATCAACTTCTGGGGCGTCGTGCATGGCACCAAGGCGTTTCTGCCGCATTTGAAGGCGTCGGGCGAAGGTCATATCGTCAACACGTCGAGTGTATTCGGCCTTTTCGCTCAGCCTGGCATGAGCGGCTACAACGCGACGAAGTTCGCGGTCCGCGGCTTCACCGAGGCACTGCGCCAGGAACTCGATCTGATGAAATGCGGCGTGTCGGCTACCTGCGTGCATCCGGGCGGCATCCGTACAGGCATCGCCCAGTCGAGCCGCATTGCGCCGAACATGGTCGGCTTCATGGTGGAGAACGAGCAGCAAGGCAAGGACGATTTCGAGAAGTTCTTCATCACCACCGCCGACGAAGCCGCCCGTACGATTCTCGACGGCGTGCGCAGGAACAAGCGGCGCGTGCTGATCGGCCGCGATGCACGTGCCGCCGACTGGCTCGCGCGCACGTTGCCCGCCGCTTACCAGGCACTTGTCGTGCTGCAAACGCGGCGCATGAAGCGCAGTGCGGAGAAACGCGCCCGGCGCGCGGCGCAACTTGCCGGCAGGCGCGCTTGATGGTGCGCGCCCGATGGCACGCAACTGACAGCACCATCCAGACGCTCATAGAATCACGAGGAGAAAGGCCATGATGCCCGTTCGCCGCGACTTACGCTTCAACCTCCCGCAGGACCGTGCGTGCGACTGGCACGCGCAAGGCTCGCATGTGACACACTTCTTCAACGCGCTTTCGCTGCTCTTTCCCGCCGGCGAGCGCTTCTTCATGGACAGCGTGCGCAACTATCGCGATCAGATTGACGACCCGGTGCTGAAAAAGCAGGTACTCGGTTTTATCGGCCAGGAAGCGATGCATACGCGCGAGCACGTCGAATACAACGATCTGCTGGAACAAGCCGGTTTGCCCGCGCATAAGCTCGACAAACGGCTGTGGGCGATTCTCAACTTCGGCCGCAAGGTGCTGCCGCATTCGTATCAATTGGCCGTCACCGTGTGCCTCGAACATTACACGGCCATGCTCGCGGGCTTGCTGCTCGAGGACGCGTCACGCATCGAAGGTTCGGTCAACGGTTACGCGCAAATGTGGACGTGGCACGCACTCGAAGAAACCGAGCACAAAGCCGTTTCCTACGACGTGTGGAATACGGTACTCCAGCCTGGACTCGGGCGTTATCTGTTACGTACAGGCGTTATGCTCGCCACCACCATCACCTTCTGGCTGATCGTGTTCGACTTTCATGCGCGTCTGCTGATTGCAGACCGCAAACGCGGCGGTCATCTGCGCGGCATGTGGCGCGTCGTGAAATACCTGTACGGCCGGCGTCATGGCGTCTTTCCCCGTATAGCCGCTGAATGGCTGAGCTTTTTCAGGCCCGGCTTTCATCCGTGGGATCACGACAATCGCGCTCAACTTGCGCGGATCGACGGCCTCGTAGCGGCGGTGGACGCCTCGAACGCGGCCGCCCCGAATTCGCGTAGAGCAGCACGGCGCGGCGCGCAGGCGGCCGCGTGATACGCGACACGTTGCCGGTGGATGCCGGCGACGTGCGGCTTGCGGCCTACGTGAGCGGCCCGCGTGACGCGCCGCCGATCGTGCTGGTGCACGGCTATCCGGACTCGGCCGCCGTATGGGAACCGGTGCGCGTGCAACTCGAATCGCGCTACCGCGTCATAAGCTACGACGTGCGTGGCGCCGGCGCATCGGAAGCGCCGGCCGCACGCGACGGATACCGTATTGAACGACTCGCCGCCGATCTCTGCGCAGTCGTGAACGCCACCTGCGGCCAGCAGCCCTTTCATCTGGTCGGCCACGACTGGGGTTCGATTCAAAGCTGGGAAGCCGTAACCGACCCGCAGTTCAAAGGACGCATCAGGTCGTTTACCTCTATCTCGGGCCCGTGCCTCGATTACGCCTCGGTCGCGTTGCGCAGCGCGCGTGCCACTCACACAAAACATAGGATGGCGAAGCAATCGCCGCGCTTCAGCATTCGTCAATTGCTCAGATCCTGGTACATCTTCTTTTTTCATTTGCCGTGGCTGCCGGAACTGGTGTGGCGCCTGGGCGGAGTGCGCTTGTGGCCGCTGTGGCTACGAATCACGGAACGCATTGACGCGTCGCGTGACCCAACGCAGATGCGTAACACGATCAACGGACTGAACCTCTATCGCGCGAATTTCATCGACAAACTCCTGCATCCGCGCGCGCGCCACGTGCACGTGCCCGTTCAGTTCATCGTGCCGTTGCATGACCGCTATGTCGGGCCCGAATTGTCGGTGGGCCAGGAAGCCTGGCTGGGACCCTATGACCGCGTCGAACTCGACGCAGGTCATTGGGTGGTGCTGCGCGAGTCGCAACTAGTTGCGGCACACATAGAACGCTTTGTGGCGCGACATCTGGCAGAGCCGGGTGGCCCAGTCGCGCTCAACGCTCGCGCGGCAGGCGAGTGAATAGCGTCGGATAGTCAATGACAAGGCCGTCGTCGTCGACTTTCATATTCGCTGTGAAGTCGCGGAATATGCCTTCATAGCGGTACTCGCGATTCAATTCGATGCACGAATACGCCTGCTCGACACGCGTGACCTGCAAGTCCGGTGTGGAAATGTACGCGACCTGTATAGGTCGACGCTCACCTTGCGTGAGTTGCAGCCGGCGAATCGGCAACGTATTAGTGAACGGCGTGGCGGCAATGTCGATATCAATGCATCCTTCAATCGCGCTCAACAGAAGGCCGTGCCCATCGCGCCAGTTGCCCTCGCCGTCGCCGTGCAGTTCCAGTTCTCCGCCGCCCACGATCTTCAGCCATGCGTAACGCGTGCGCCATTGCGCATCGCAGCGCACTTTGTAGTGCAACCCGTAAGCCTTGCCGTAGCGCTGCCCGACCACGACGCTTTCCACTTCGAAGCCGTCGTCGCGTGCGTCGAACGACAGGTGTTCGATTCCCTCGGCCTCTTGCGATGCCCACCGTACTTCCCGCATCAGATCGCCTCCTATGATGAAACGCGCAGCAAGCGCGTCGCGCTTCATATCGTAGCGCGAACGCGGGGCGCTCGTCGATGTGCGTGCCTACCGACACATTGTGCGGATGCTTTGCAAATAGCCACTATCAATGCGCGGGCATGCACACAGCCGCGCGAGTGCCCTATCCTCGCGTTTCGCAACTGTTCGCCGCCGGCGCGCCATTCGATTTCAGATGCGCGCCGCCGAACGCTCATCGACCGATACCATGCATGCCGCCGCGACCGAAGCGCATTCCGCCGCCTTGCGCACCCTGCTGCGCAGCTTTGGGCAGATCGTGCTCCAGGCGAACGCATTCACAGGGGCGTGCCTCGTTGCGGGCTGGCTGCTTTGCGACCCGCGCCTTGCCTGTGCTGCCTTGATCGGTGCAGTCGCGGCCAACGTGAGCGCGATGCTGGCCGCTCACTCCCACGACGACCTGCGCGCTGGCCTGTACGGCTTTAACGGCGCATTGGCGGGACTCGCCGCGTTCAGCTTCATCGCCGACAATGCGACGGCGGCCGCCATCGCGATTCTCGCAGCCACGAGAACGGCATGGCTTCACGAACCGTGGTCACGATGGCTGCGCGCGCGCCAATTGAGCTACTTCTCCAGCCCGTGCCTGATCGTCACGTGGCTCTGGATGCCGATCGCTGCAAGCGGACCCGAGCCGGCGCGTCTCGCAGCAACTCCTACGCTCGACCCGGCGCAGTTCGGCGGCGGCGTGCTCGCCGGTCTCGCGCAAACCGGCTTCGCCTCGGGCGCAATGGCCGGTGCATTCGTGTGCTCGGGATCGCGGCGGCATCGGCACGGCATGCGCTGTACGCGTTGACGGGCGCGGCGCTCGCAAGCAGCCTGCATGTTCTGCTGGGCGCGGGGGCGAGCTCGTTCGACGCAGGCCTGCTAGGATTCAACGGCGCCCTTACCGCGATCGCGCTGACCGATTGCGGTGTCTTGTGGATGCTCGGCGGCGTGGCGATCTCAGTGGCTTTGCAAGCGGCGGCGGCTCACGTCGGCTTCGCCGCGCTAAGCGCGCCTTTCGTCGTCGCAACGTGGAGCGTGCAATGGCTGAGGCAGCAGGCTGTTCGCTGAGACTCCGCCTGTCAGGCAAGATCGGGGAATACCAGACAACCTCAGGAGAGATGTATGTCTTTCATCCACACACCCGCAGGCCGCATTGAGCAATCCGGGCCGACTTCGCAAGCCGAGCGGCAAACTCGCGTCGACCTGGCCGCCGCGTATCGCCTCGTCGCGCTCAACGGTTGGGACGACCTGATCTATACGCACATCTCCGCGAGCGTTCCGGACGAGCCGGGCCACTTTCTGATCAATCCATTCGGTCTCGCGTTCGACGAGGTGCGCGCGTCGAATCTCGTGAAGATCGACATCGACGGCAATATTGTCGGTGCGAGCGAACATGTGGTGACGTAACCGGCTTTGCCATTCACGCCGCCGTGCATGCGGCGCGCGCAGACGCGTTCTGCGTCATGCATTTGCACAGTACAGCAGGCGTGGCCGTGTCGGCACAGCCTGCGGGTTTGCTGCCCGCGTCACAACACGCGCTGCGTTTCTATCGTCAGCTCGCTTATCACGACTATGACGGCCTCGCCTTTGCGCCGGCGGAGAGCCGGCGCCTCGTGGAGCATCTGGCGGACAAGCCGGCCATGCTGCTGCGCAATCACGGCCCGCTGACCGTGGGCCGCACCGTCGCCGAAGCGTATGTGCTGATGGCCACGTTGCTTAAAGCGTGCGAGATCCAGTTGCAGGCGCAAGCATGCGGCGCCCCGCTTGTCGTGCCTGACGACGCGGTCGCCACGCGCACAGCCGAGCAACTCTATGACGGCGGCGCAGTGGAAGGAACACTGGAATGGCCTGCGTTGCTGCGCAAGCTGGACCGGCTGGACCCGACTTATCGCGACTGACGGGCGACTGACGGGCAATTAGTACCTGAATTACCCTGACCATACCGCGCAATGACTACCGCAATTGCTTATGCGGCGCGTGATATCAATTAGATTCTCAACGGAGCCGAACCATGCCCACGTTTCGTATCGAACTGTTCGAAGGCCGCTCGCTGGAACAGAAACGCCAATTCGTCGAAGCAATCACGAAAGCGACTTGCGAATCGCTCGGCGTCGAGCCGAATTCGGTCGACATCATTCTTACCGACGTGAAGCGCGAAAATTGGGCAACAGGAGGACGCTTGTGGTCCGACAGCGGAAGCTGAATTGAAACGCTGCGCGCGTGGTGCGCGCAGCGGTTTTATTGCTCAGCGACGCATGAATTAAATGCGCCGCTGTGGCGGCGTAACAACACGCCGCCGCTACCCTGGAGCCATTAGAAGCGGTGAATGATGCCCACGCCGCCTGCAACCTGGCTGCGCGACGAAGACGGCGCGCTGTTCTGACCGTCGCCGATATCGGCCGTCGCGTTGATGATGCTCACGCCGTTGTTGCCGATCGTCTTGCCGTTCGCACGCTGAAACGCTTCCACCGCATACAGACCGGTACGCTTGGAGAGGCTGTAGTACTGCGACAGGTTGAACTGGTGATAGCTAGCTGCGCTCGAAATGCCATTCGATTCCGTCGCACGCGTGTAGCTGTAGCCGGCTGCCAGATCCAGTGCACCGACCGGCTTGAAGTGCAGCACTGCGCCACCCGTGTTGAACGTCGCCTGATGACGGAAACTCGAATTCACACCCGGGACGTATTGCACGTTCGAGTACGAGAACGACACGTCCCATTGCGAGCTGAACGCGTAGCCGCCGGTAACCGCGACGCGCTGCTGAGCCTGCGCCGTGCGGTAACCGTTGGTGATGCCGGACAGACCCGGGCCGGTCGTCGCGCCGTTGTTCGACGTAGTCGAGTCCGGGCCCCACAGACCGCCGCCAGGCGTCGAGTTGTTGATGCGCTGGAAGCCTGCTGCGATACCGAACGGACCGTTCAGGTACTGCACCGCGGCGCTCCACGTCGAGCCGGCGTTGAAGCTGCCCGGCACGCCGCCCAGCGAGTACGAACCGCTCACCGTCAGACCGTGCATGTTCGGCGACGTGTACACGAGGGAGTTATTCGCGCGATAGATCGTATCCAGCGAATCGAGATCGCCCGGGTGCGCGCCGTAAGCACCCGTCAGCCACGTAGTCGGGCTATACGGCGACAGCAGCGTGTAGTACGACGTGTACTGACGGCCAGCCGTCAGCGTACCGTACGTGGGATTCGTCACACCGATCCATGCCTGGCGGCTGAAGCCGAGGCCGTTCACGCTCTGTGCACCGGTTGCGCTGTTAAAGCCCTGCTCCAACTGGAAAATGGCCTTCGTGCCGCCGCCAAGATCCTCGCTACCCTTCAGGCCGAAGCGGCTACCCGCCCAGATGCCGTTGTTCATCTTGACAACCGAGCGGCCGCCCGAAGTCGAGCCGAGCGTCGTCGAGCTGCTTTGGTAGCCGATCCCCGTGTCGACGATACCGTACAACGTCACGCTGCTCTGAGCGTGTGCGCCAAGGGCGAACAGGCCAAGGGCGGAGGTTGCTAGTGCCTTTTTCATTTATGCTCCTCTTTAAAAAATTGTTCTTGACTACCGGTCATTGTCTGAACCGCGCAACCGGTGAATCGGGGATTTCAGGTCAGAAAACCGGGTGTCCGTTTATCACGCTCGGCAACCACGTGGAGAACATCGGCACGTAGGTCACAATATTGATGGCGCTGAAGATAGCGAGGTAATACGGCCAAGCCACCTTGGTAGTTTCCCCAATCGACACATTGCCGATCGCGCAACCAATGAACTGCACCGAGCCGATCGGCGGGTGAACGAGGCCCAATGCGCAGTTCAACAGGATCATGATGCCGAACTGCACGGGACCGACACCGCTATGCATCGCCATCGGCAGGAACAGCGGCGTAGTGATCAGAATGTGCGCCGCCATGTCCACGAATGTGCCGAGGAATACCTGAATGATGTTGATATAGAGCAGCATCAACCAGGGAATGCTCGTCGCGCCGTCCAGCATGTGCTCGATCGCATCGGGGATCTCCAGATATGCCATCTGGTAGCGCAGCATGTTCGATACGCCGATCAGCAGCAGAACGACGCCTGTGGTCTTCGCGGCCTTCGACAATGCGAAGGAGAGCTTCTTCAGCGTCATCGAGCGATACACGACGACCGTCAGCACCAGCGAATAAGCCACCGCAATAGCAGCGGCTTCCGTCGCTGTTGCAATGCCCTTCGCCACGCAGACCAGAATGATCGCGATCACCATCAAGCCGGGCAATGCGCCGAGGAAGGTCCGCGCGACCGCCATCCAGCCCGGGAAACGCTGCAGTTCGGTCGAGCCATCGGGACGGCGCGGGTAGCCATAGCGCACGGCTTGCCAGTACGCGGCGATCAGCACGAAGCCCATTACCCACAACACGGGCAGCAGCCCCGAGAACAGCAGATCGCCGATCGACACGCCGCTCATCGGCACACCGTTCAGCGTGCCCGTAATGCCCTGTGCCGCGAACGCGTAGATGATCATGTTCGTCGACGTCGGCATCAGCGCGCCCGCGAGCGACGAATGCGTCGTGACGTTGACCGCATAAGCGGCGCTGTAGCCCTCGCGCTTCATCAGCGGAATCACGACGCCGCCCATTGCCGACGTGTCCGCCGTGGGCGAACCCGAGACGCCGCCGAAGAGCGTACATGCGACGACGTTCGCCATGCCGAGGCCGCCGCGGAAATGGCCGACCGTTGCCTGCGCGAAACGCAGAATGCGATCGGCAATGCCCCCGTGCAACATCAGTTCGCCCGAGAAGATGAAGAACGGCACCGCGAGGAACGAGAACGCGTTCATCCCCGAGATCATCGACTGCATCGCGGTGGCGGCCGGCAGCCCTTCATACAGATACGTGAGCACACACGACAGCCCCAGCGCGAACGAAACAGGAACGCCGAGCACCAGAAAGACGATAAAGCTAATAGAGAGGAGTGCAAGTTCCATGATTGTTCTATTTGTGTTTCTTTGCGAAAAGCGTCAGAAGGTTCTCGAATGAGAACAACGCGATGCAGACGCTCGCAATGACCGGGATCACGTAGCGGAGCGCTTCGGGCAAACCGAGAATTGGAATCTTGTCGTGCAGCGTGGTCTCGGCCATTTGCAGCGAGCCGAAGAAAATCGCCACGGCGAGCGCGATGAGACACAGATGCTGGAACGTGTGCGCGGCGAGCTGACCTTTCTCCGGCAGACTCTTCACCAACGAATCGAGCCCGATATGGCCGCCTTCGCGGACCTTCAGCGCTGCGCCGAACATCGCGATCACGATCACCAGCAACAGTGCGATTGGCTCGACGAAATCGGGAGCGTCGCTAAACACGTAGCGCATGACGACGCTGTAGATCACCAGCAGACTCAGCCCTGCGAGGCTGAGCGAGGCGATAACAGCGAGCGCGCGAAAGATAAAATCGTTTGGGCGTTTCATGAATCTCTTGACCCCATTCTTGCCTACGACGGACCGTTTTTACTCGTTAGTCGTGCTACTTTCCGTCGCCCGTTGCGCAATCGCGCAGACAGCGGAAAGCCTCGCAGTACTTCTGCAAGGCTTTTCCGCTGTCGCGAAAGCGCGATGCGAGCGTTACTTGATTGCCTGAATTTCGTCCACGAGCTGCTTCATTTGCGGCGTCTTCTCGTACTTCGCCCAAACCGGCTGCATCACCTTGACGAAAGCCGCGCGGTCGATCTGCGACGATGCGACGATCTGCGCGCCGCCCTTCGTCACCGTCTTGCTCGCGTCGTTCTCACGCGCGGTCCACAGCTTCTGGTAGTAAGGCACCGAGTCGGCCGCGGCCTTCTTGATGATTTCCTGCTCCTGCGGCGACAACGTATCCCACACCTTCTTCGAGAAGACGAGAACTTCCGGCGTCATGGAATGCTGGGTTTCCGAATAGACCGGCGCGACTTCGAAGTGCTTGGTCTCTTCGTAAGAAGGCAGGTTGTTTTCCGCTGCGTCGACGAGGCCGGTCTTCAGGCCCGTATAGACTTCGGCAAACGGCATCGGCGTCGGCGTACCACCCATTGCCCTGATTTCGTCGACCATCAGATCGGACGGCTGCACGCGCACTTTCAGACCCTTCATGTCGGCCGGCGTGCGGATAGGCTTTTTCGTGTAGATGGAACGAGCACCGCTTTCATAGAAAGTCAGCGCGATCATGCCCTTTGCCTTGAAGGCGTCCAGGATCTTCTGGCCTTCCGGGCCGTACATCACCTTGCGGAAATGGTCGATGTCGCGAAACAGGAACGGCAGCGACGGAATCATCGATTCAGGCACGATTTCGTTGAATGCCGCACCGTTTGCACGCGCCATGTCGAGTGCGCCGATGCGCACCTGATCGATTGTGTCGTTCTCCGAACCAAGTGCGCTATTGCCGAACACCTTCACGGAATCCTTGCCGCCGGTTGCCGTCTTGATCTGCTCACCCATGTACTTCACGGCCATATTGGTCGGGTAAGTGTCGCCGTGCACGTCCGACACGCGGAACACGCGCGCTTGCGCCGACATGGCGCCAAAGGCCAGCACCGATGCAGCGACAATCAACGAAACACGGGAAGAGGCGAACTTCTTGTTCATCATGACATTCCTTGAAAAATAGACACCCAATCGATGCGAAGGGCTGCTGACGGCTGGCCAAACGCGAACGGCCGGCTGCAAACGGACGGTCCCGGATGTGACATGGTTTGGCTGGGTCTCCCGGTGCGGCGCTCGCGGTCTCCAACAGTGGCAAATGCTTTGCCGTGCTGTTTGTGCAACGTCCCCGGCACAATGATCAGCACTCCTGTCGGACAACTCGACTTCTTGTACTTCTGCTGCGTCGGCGCACTTTCACGCGAGCGATTGCGCGCGCCAAAGCCGCCATTCATCGCGTTGCAATCTCGAAAAGCGCAGAAAGCTGTCTGTTTGCGCTTATACGTTGTACGACGACATACGAAGTCTATAAAACGCAGTTTGAGTTGTACAGACGGTATTTACCCGAGGAAACAACAGTTCGACAGGGATGACCTGAATCGGCCACGGGCGAGCCCCGGCGAGGCGGTGCGCCCGATTGCGCGAATAAGTGGAGAACGCACGCAGAACGACGGACATTATTCGGAATAACCGAAAAACGTCGCGTCCGCACGACAATGTTGTATGACGAGTGATGAATTTAATCGTTTCGAAGAGGGGGCGCCGACCGGGCTACCAGGCCAGCGCCCTATGCGAGAACAGTGCGCAGCGACTTAGAGATCGCCGGCGAATTCGGGCTCAGGCAAGCCGCTCACGCCGGGACGTACCGCGAAGAGATGGCCATCATGTTCGCTCGCGCCCGCGCCCGGACGAATCGACGTGACGAAAAGCGTGTCGAGATCGCGGCCGCCGAACGCGCACATGGCCGGCTTGATTGCAGGCACGGCAATCTGCCGGTCGAGTTTGCCTTGCGGCGTAAAGCGCAGCAATGCGCCCGCGTCGTTCGCGCAGATCCAGTAGCAGCCGTCGGCATCCACAGCGGCGCCATCGGGCCGGCCAACATAGTGGTTCAGATCCGCGAAGACGCGGCGGTTGTTCGGCTCACCCGTTTCGACTTCGTAGTCGAAAGCCCATATCTGCCTGCGCAGCGGATGCGAGTCGGACAGATACATGGTCTTGCCATCCGGCGACCAGCCGAGACCGTTTTGCGTAATGAGTCCGTCGACAACCGGCGCCGAGAGCACGCCCTGCGTGTCGAACCGGTAGAGCGCACCGGCTGGATTGGCCAAAGACATGTCCTGCACCATCGTGCCGGCCCAGAAGCGGCCTTGCCGGTCGCAGCGGCCGTCGTTGAAACGCATGTCCTCAAAGGGGAAGACGGGCGCCGCGAGCTTGCGTCCTGTTACTTCGACGGGCTCGCTGGCGCGCACGGCTTGCGCGGTGGCATCGGTCGAACTGCCGCTCAAGGTCACCGCAAACAAGGCAGTCTCGCAGCCCGCGAGTACCGTGCCGCGACGGTCGAACGCGATGCACGCGACCTTCTCCGGCAACAGCCATTCAGAGCGCTCGCCCGTCTCCACCACGAGGCGCACGATTTTTTGCGCAGGAATGTCCACCCAGTAAAGCGCCTGTTCGGCAACACGCCAGACCGGACTTTCGCCGACGAGAGCCGGCGCCTGCTCCGCCGCCTCGACTCGCTCGACGCGCGGATTGGTCGCCGCGCTCATCGCTTTGGCTCCATCGGTCCGGCCAGGACGAATGCGCCGCCCTGGAAGCGTTGCGTAGGATCGTCGAGATCGGCGGTCGGAGCCGCGACTGGGAAGAGATGTTCGAACTGGACCGAACTGTCTTGCGGACGAAAGCCGAGGAACGCCGCCTTCGTGTTATCGACCCACTTCGTGCGATTGTCCGAGACGCCGTACACGATCGCATGGCCGACGCGATTGGTGAACAGCGAACAGCGCACCAGTTCGATGAAGTCGCGATAGCTGAGATACGTGACGAGCATGCGCGGGTTCTTCGGTTGCTCGAACGACGAGCCGATCCGCAGACACACCGTCTCCAGGCCGAAGCGGTCGAAGTAATAGCGCGACAGCGATTCGCCAAAGCATTTGGTCACGCCGTACAGACTGTCGGGACGCAACGGCGCGTCGATATCCACCACTTCGGTCACCGGGTGAAAACCCACCGCGTGATTCGAGCTCGCGTACACGACGCGCTTCACACCCTGTTTCTGCGCAGCCGAATACAGGTTGTAGAGTCCGCGAATATTCGCTTCGAGCAGATCTTCGAAAGGCGCCTCGACGGAAATGCCGCCGAGATGGATCACCGCATCCACGCCTTCGAGTAGCGCGTGAACCGCGGCTTCGTCTGCGAGGTCGACGATCGCTGCTTCTTCGTGGTCAGCCACTTCGCCGAGCGGCGCTATGTCGGTTACGCGCACGACGTCGGCCCACGCCGCGAGTGCGCCGCGCAATTGCGTGCCGAGGTTGCCGGCGGCACCGGTGAGCAGAAGGCGTCGGAAAGGTTTTTGTGCAGCCGCGCGGTCAGAATTCGAGTCAGTCATGTCTTTTGTATTTATGAGTAGCCACTGTCAGTGAAGCAATAAAGGCGAATAGAGCCAGTCATGCAACGAGCCGTCAAGCCCAATGTAAAACGAGCCGCGAAATCGCGGCCCGCTGAATCCGGCGATCAGGTCACCGGCGCCGGATTGAAGAGCGCCAGCGCATTGTGCAGCTTGAGCTTCTCCGCACAGGTCTTCTTGCGGCCGCTCGCAACGTCGAGCATGAAGCGGAACAGCTCCCAGCCCACCTCTTCGATCGTTGCCGAGCCTGTTGCAATCGTGCCCGCGTTGATGTCCATCAGGTCATGCCAGCGGCGCGCCAGATCCGAGCGCGTCGCGACCTTGATGACGGGGACTTCCGCGAGACTATACGGCGTGCCGCGGCCAGTCGTGAAGACGTGCAGGTTGATGCCGGCCGCAAGCTGAAGCGTGCCGCAGATAAAGTCGCTCGCCGGCGTGGCCGCGTAGATCAGGCCTTTCTGCCGCACCTTCTCGCCTGGCGACAACACGCCGGAAATCGGCGAGTTACCCGATTTGATGATCGAGCCCATCGCCTTTTCGACGATGTTGGAGAGGCCGCCCTTCTTGTTGCCCGGCGTGGTGTTCGCGCTGCGGTCGGCGCCGCCGCGCTTCAGATAATCGTCGTACCACTGCATTTCGCGGATGATCGCCTGAGCGACGTCCGCGTTCGCCGCGCGCGCCGTCAGCTGGTCGACGCCGTCGCGTACTTCGGTGACTTCGGAGAACATGACCGTGGCGCCGGCGCGCACCAGCAGGTCAGTCGCAAAGCCGACGGCCGGATTCGCAGTGAGACCGGAGAACGCGTCGCTGCCGCCGCACTGCACGCCCACGACCAGATCGGCGGCCGGGCAGGTTTCGCGACGCCGGTTGTTCAGGCGCTTCAGGTGACCTTCGGCCGTTCTCATGATCGACTCGACCATCGACTGAAAGCCGACGTGCGCCTCGTCCTGCAGCACGACCACGTCTCCGTTCTCGTCGGCGCCGAGATCGCCGATATCCGCGATTTCGCTCGGGTTCTGCGCCGCGGCGATGGGGATCGTGCCCGGCGGCATCAAACGCTCCGGCTGCAACTTCTCGCAACCGAGGCTCACCATCATCACCTCGCCGCCGAAGTTCGGATTCAGCGCGATATTGCGGACCGTGCGGATCGGCACCATTGCGTCCGGCGCGTCGATCGCCACGCCGCAGCCATAGGTGTGGCCGAGACCCACCACGTCGTCGACATTCGGATATTTCGGCAGCAGTTCGGACTTGATGCGCACAACCGCGTGCTCGACGACGTCGGCGACGCACTGCACGGTCGTGGTGATCGCCAGGATGTTGCGCGAGCCCACCGAACCGTCGGCGTTCCGGTAGCCCTCGAACGTGTAGCCCTCGAGCGGCGGCATTTCCGGCGCCTTGATGGTGGCGATCGGCAGGTCCTCGAGCCCCGGCGGGCTCGGCATGCGGATCACGTGTTCGTTGATCCAGCTTCCCTTGGGCAGCGCTTTGAGCGCATAGCCGATCACCACGTTATAGCGGATGACTTCGTCGCCTTCGGCCAGATCCGCAAGCGCGACCTTGTGACCTTGCGGGACGCGCTCGCGCAGCACGAGGCCGTCGGGAAAAACCGCGCCCTCGCCCAGGCCGCCGTCGTTGACGACGATCGCGACATTGTCATTGGGGTGAACGCGAATGTAGAGGGGTGAGAGTTCCATTGCATCGATCCTTATGGCGATTTACGCCTTCTGCGGCAGCAATTCATACGTCATCCTACAACATACATGTTTGCCCGCATGTTCCGTATTTACCCTATGACCAGCATTATGCCGCGAAAACTCCGTTGAGTTAGCCGAATTGTTGTTGTACGATGACGTATAAGAAATCTTCATTTCTATCGATCGACGGTTCAACCGATCTCAACCTTTAGCGACGCCCGGATACATACATCATGACTACACCGCAGGAACTCAAGCAGATCGTCTCGCAAGGCCTCCTCTCCTTCCCTGTCACCGACTTTGACGAAAAGGGCGATTTCCGCGCCGACACTTACGCCGAGCGCCTGGAATGGCTGGCTCCGTATGGCGCGTCGGCATTGTTCGTAGCGGGCGGCACGGGCGAGTTCTTCTCGCTCACGCATGACGACTACTCGAACGTGGTGCGTACCGCGACTGAAGTGTGCAAGGGCAAGGTACCCATTCTGGCCGGCGCAGGCGGCCCGACGCGCGTCGCGATTGCGTACGCGAAGGAAGCCGAGCGCCATGGCGCGAACGGCATTCTTCTGATGCCGCATTATTTGACGGAAGCCTGTCAGGAAGGTATCGCCGCGCACGCCGAAGAGGTCTGCAAGTCCGTGCCGAACATGGGCGTGATCATCTACAACCGCGCGAACTCCAAGCTCAACGCCGACATGCTCGAAGGCCTCGCGGAGCGCTGCCCGAACCTGATCGGTTTCAAGGACGGCGTGGGTGAGATCGAAAACATGGTAACGATCCGCCGCCGTCTGGGCGACCGTTTCTCGTACCTCGGCGGCCTGCCGACCGCGGAAGTCTACGCCGCGGCATACAAGGCGCTGGGCGTTCCGGTGTACTCGTCGGCAGTATTCAACTTCATTCCGAAGACGGCGATGGACTTCTACCGCGCAATCGCCGCGGACGACCACGCAACCGTCGGCAAGCTGATCGACGAGTTCTTCCTGCCGTACCTGAAGATCCGCAACCGCCGCGCCGGCTACGCGGTCAGCATCGTCAAGGCGGGTGCAAAGCTGGTTGGCCATAGCGCCGGCCCGGTGCGCGCACCGCTGACCGATCTGACCGAAGAAGAAATGGCGCAACTCGACGCGCTCATCAAGACGCTCGGCCCGCAGTAACGCTGCGCGCCTGACCGGCGCGTGGATTTCGCGCCGGTCAGGAAACAAGCGCCGCACAGGCGGCAGCGCAACAGCGCCCGGGGACAACACCGTCGCCGGGCGTTTTTTGCACATGCGTTTGGGAGCCGCCGCGCCGTCAAGGCCGGACACCCGCCCCCTTGCATAAGAACTAAGGAGATGACCATGGACCTGAGCCGCACGGCAAGTTCCGCGAACGTTGCGAAGCGCACGAAAGTCCGCTACGCAATCCTGCTGCTTATCTTTGTAATCACCACGTTCAACTACGCGGACCGCGCGACGCTGTCGGTCACTGGCTCGGCAATGCGCGCCGAGTTCGGTTTCGACGCGATCCGGATGGGCTACATCTTCTCCGCGTTCAGTTGGGCGTACGTGCTCTCACAACTGCCGGCCGGCTGGCTGCTCGACCGCTTCGGCGCGCGGCGCGTGTATGCCGCGAGCATTTTCTTCTGGTCGCTCTTCACGCTGCTGCAAAGCTCGATCGGCCTGCTCGGCAGCGCGGCTGCCGCGGTCACCGGTCTCTTCCTGTTGCGTTTCGCGATGGGCGCGGCGGAATCGCCCGCCTTTCCCGCTAACGCCAAGGTGGTGGCAAGCTGGTTTCCCACCAAGGAACGCGGCACCGCATCGGCGATATTCAACTCGGCGCAGTACTTCGCGGCAGTCGTATTCACACCGTTGATGGCCTGGCTCACGCACGCGTTCGGCTGGCACATGGTCTACGTGGTGATGGGCGTCGCCGGCTTACTGCTCGCCCTCACCTGGCTCAAGGTGATGAAGCATCCCGCCGACCACCCGGGCGTCTCCGCTGCGGAACTCGAGTACATCGAACAGGGCGGCGGCGTGGTGAGCGGCCACCACAACGCGCGTCGTGAAAACGTCGAGAAGGCAGGCGGCTGGTCCCTCGTGCGTCAATTGCTGAGCAACCGGATGCTCGTCGGCGTCTATCTTGCGCAGTACTGCATCAACGTGCTGACGTACTTCTTCCTGACGTGGTTTCCGATCTACCTCGTGCAGGCGCGCGGCATGACGATCCTGCAAGCGGGCCTCGTAGCGTCGCTGCCCGCGATCTGCGGATTCTCAGGCGGCGTGCTCGGCGGCATCCTGTCCGATTCGCTGATCCGGCGCGGCCATTCGCTGACCGTCGCGCGCAAGGTGCCGATTGTCGGCGGCATGCTGCTGTCGGTGTCGATCATCGGCTGCAACTACGTTTCTACCGACTGGGTCGTCGTCGCGCTGATGTCGCTCGCGTTCTTCGGCAAGGGCATCGGCGCGCTCGGCTGGGCGGTGGTCGCCGATACCTCGCCGAAGGAAGCGCTCGGTTTGTCCGGCGCGATCTTCAACATGTTCGGTAACGTGGCCGGCATCGTCACGCCGATCGTGATCGGCTATCTCGTGGCGAAGAGCGGCTCGTTCAATGGCGCGCTGGTTTTCGTCGGCGCAAATGCGCTGCTCACGGTGTTCAGCTACCTCGTGATCGTGAAGGACATCAAGCGCGTGGAATTGCGCCCGCGCTAAGCGCCGCGCCGTGTAGCCGCCCGGCAGCGCCGTACCGCGCGCCGCTGCTTACCCGCCGCGGCACGGCGCTAAATGATCCGGCCTTTCTATAATCAGTCGTCAGACGACGGTATAATGGATCGCACGAAGTCTCTGCAACTACCTGATTCAAGGGGCGTTTTCGATGGCTACACCACTGGCATCCGCGGCACCGCCACGACGCGCTCGTAATCTCGCCGAGCTCGTCGTCAATTACGTCACCGAGCAGATCGCGTCAAACGCCCTCAAGCCCGGCGACAAGCTGCCGACAGAATCGCAACTCATGGTCACGCTGAGCGTAAGCCGCACGGTTATCCGCGAAGCGATTTCGCGCCTGCAGGCGGGCAAGATCATTGAGACGCGTCACGGCATCGGCAGCTTCGTTCTTGAACCGCAGCGCGAAAAGCTCGGCATCGACATGGTGCCGGCCACCACGCTGCGCGACGTGCTGTCGATTCTCGAACTGCGCATCAGCCTCGAAACGGAATGTGCGGGCCTCGCCGCTCAACGCGCGAAGCCGGAAGACGTCGCTCGCATGCGCGCCGCGCTCGACGCGATCGAGGCGACGCGCCACAACGGACGCGACAGCGTCGACGCCGATTTGCAGTTTCATATCTCGGTGGCGCGCGCCACGGGCAACCGCTATTTCGTGGACATCCTCACGCAAATGGGCAGCGCGCTGATTCCGCGCAACCGGCTCGACTCGGCGGGCATTGCGCGCGCGGAGCCGGACGCGTACCTGTCGCTCGTCAACCTGGAGCACGAGAGCATTCTCGAGGCGATCAGCCGGCACGACGCCGAAGGCGCGCGCGCGGCCATGCGCATGCATCTGTCCAACAGCCGCGAACGGCTGCGCCGCGCGAACGAAATTTCAGAAAGCCATAGTTGACGGGTCGCTGAGCACCTCGCCGTTTCTCACGGCGAATACACGGCGAGTACACGGCGAGTACACGGCAAATACGCAAAAAAATGGCCGGGGAGTCGCCTCCCCGGCCATTTTTCGTTTCAGCCGCAGTTCGATCGCAATGATCAGCTGCGCGTGATCTCGCCATCGCGGCGGCGCCACAGGTCGAGCGGATTGTCGTCAGCCAGCGCCTGCGGCAGCAGGTCGGCCGGGAAATCCTGATAGCAGACCGGGCGCAGGAAACGCTCGATCGCGGTCGTGCCGACCGACGTCGCGCGGCTATCGGACGTAGCCGGGAACGGGCCGCCGTGAACCATCGCGTGACATACTTCTACGCCGGTCGGATAGCCGTTGACCAGAAGCCGGCCAGCCTTGCGCTCGAGAATCGGCACGAGCTTTCTGGCTGCGGGTACGTCGGCGCTGTCCATCTGGATCGTCGCGGTCAACTGGCCGGCAAAGTGCTCGGCAACCTGCAGCAGTTCGTTTTCGTCCTTGCAACGCACGATCGTCGATGCCGGTCCGAACACCTCGTCTTCCAGCGCCGGCGTGGCGAGGAACGTTTTGGCGTCCGTCACGAACAATGCCGCGCGCGCCTGGTTCGGCCCCGTCACGTCGACGCCGCGCGCCACTGTCTCAACGCCCGGAATATCGGCCAGTTTGCTTTCGCCTTGCGTGTACGCCGAATGGATGCCCGATGTGAGCATGGTCTGCGCGGGCTTGCCGCCCAGCGCCTCGGACGCCACGGCGACGAAGTTCTTCAGCGCGTCGCTGTCGACAGCGATTGCAAGGCCCGGGTTGGTACAGAACTGGCCGGCGCCGAGCACCAGCGAATCCACGAAACCGCGAGCGATGTTCTCGGTGCGCTGCGTGAGCGCGTTCGGCATCAGGAACACCGGGTTGATGCTGCTCATTTCCGCAAAGATCGGAATCGGCTCGGGACGCGCCGCCGCGACGCGCATCAGCGCCAGGCCGCCCGCGCGCGAACCGGTGAAGCCGACCGCCTTGATCGCCGGATGCGCGACCAGCGCTTCACCGACCGAATTGCCTGCGCCGACGATCAGCGAGAACACGCCTTCGGGCAAATCCATTTCCTGTGCGACGCGTTGAATCACGCGGCCCACCATTTCCGACGTGCCGAGGTGGGCACGATGTGCCTTCACCACCACCGGGCAACCGGCCGCGAGCGCCGCAGCCGTATCGCCGCCCGCCACCGAGAACGCGAGCGGGAAGTTGCTTGCGCCGAACACGGCGACCGGGCCGATCGCAATTTTCTGCATGCGCAGGTCGGAACGCGGCAGCGGCTTGCGCTCAGGCAACGGCGAGTCGAGCGTCGCGTCGAGCCACTGGCCCGAGCGAACGAATTGCGCAAACAGCTTCAACTGACCGGTCGTGCGGCCGCGCTCGCCTTCGAGGCGCGCTTTCGGCAAGCCCGACTCCTGCTGCGCACGCTCGACCAGAGCGTCGCCCAGCGCAGTGATGCCGTCGGCGATACGCTCCAGAAATTCCGCGCGCACGGCGAGCGGCAGTTGGCGGTACGGATCGAACGCTTTCTGCGCCAGTTCGCACGCAAGGCCGACGTCGCGAGCCGTGCCGCTGCCGAAAACGGGCTCGGCGATGTCCGAACCGGTGGCGGGATTGAATGCGTGCAGCGCCTCTTCGGCGCCGCGCACCGATTGACGGCCGATCAGCATTTCGCCGGTGATCCGACCGATGACTTCGCTGGAACTGGACATGTCTCTTCCTTTGGATTGAATGCTAAAGATATAAGTCATCCTACAACATAGGAGCGTTCTTGCGCAACCTGAACCGCCTTGCTTCGGCGCAGATTCGGGTTAACGTGCCCGTTACAACGCCTTCCTCGGGTGCTAATCTGAAATAGATATACGACGACCTATAACATGCGGTCAGCCATCGTCGGAACTAGCCCGATCCATTGCCGTTCGAGGAAAACGTTCATGCCAGCCGCGCCCTGCCAGCCTTATCAGTCCCTTCCCAATAGCTTCCGTCAGGCGGTACGCGGAGGCGAAACCCTGATTGGCTGCTGGGCCTCGCTCGCCAGCCCGATCGTCACGGAGTTGCTCGGCGTGATCGGATTCGACTGGATGCTGCTCGACGCCGAGCATGCACCCAACGACGTCCTCACGCTGATTCCGCAACTGATGGCGCTCAAGGACAGCCGCAGCGCGCCGGTGGTGCGCCCGCCAGGAAACGACAGCGTCGTTATCAAGCGGCTGCTCGACAGCGGTTTTTCCAACTTCCTCGTGCCGTTCGTCGATAGCGCCGACGACGCGGCGCGCGCGGTCGCTGCCACCCGCTATCCTCCACAGGGCATTCGCGGCGTTTCGGTGGGTCACCGCGGCAACCGCTATGCGACGGTACCCGACTATTTTGACATTGCCAACGACAACGTCTGCGTGATCGTGCAAATCGAGAGCCGCCAAGCGGTCGATGCCATCGACGAGATTCTTGCCGTGGACGGAGTCGACGGCGTTTTCGTCGGGCCGTCGGACCTCGCCGCGGGATACGGGCACCTGGGCAACGCCGGACATCCCGACGTGCAGCAGGCGATCGCGCATGTGTTCGAGCGCGCGCAGGCCGCCGGCAAGCCGAGCGGCATTCTTGCACCGGTGCAAGCCGACGCGGAGCGTTATCGTGACATGGGCTGCCGCATCATCGCCGTTTGCGCCGACCTCGGGCTCTTGAGGAACGCCGCGCAGACGGTCCACCAACACTTCATGCAGAAACCAGCAGGCCAAAGCTGAACCGGGCGCTAAGCGCACACTACCCCGCACAGGCGTGGCCGCCTTGAAATCTCCGGAGCATTCCATGCAAAAAGCAGGCTTTATCGGACTCGGCATCATGGGCAAGCCCATGGCTGCCAATCTTCTCAAGAACGGCGTCACGCTCGCTGCCTTCACGCGCAGCGGCGTGCCCGACGATCTCACCCAAGCCGGCGCGCAGGCTTGCGACAGCCCCGCCGCCGTCGCCGCACAGGCGGACGTGATCTTCATCATGGTGCCGGACACGCCGGACGTCGAGCGCGTGCTGTTCGGCGAAAACGGGCTGGCGAGCGGCTTGCGCGCCGGACAGACAGTGGTCGACATGAGTTCGATTTCGCCGATGGCCACCCGCGACTTCGCCGCTCGCGTACGTGAAACCGGCGCGGACTATCTCGACGCTCCGGTGTCGGGTGGCGAAGTCGGCGCGAAGGCGGGTTCGCTCACCATCATGGTGGGCGGCGAGCAGGCCACCTTCGACAGCGTGAAGCCGTTGTTCGACATGATGGGCAAAAACGTCACGCTAATCGGCGCGGTCGGCGCCGGACAGGTATGCAAAGTCGCCAATCAGGTGATCGTGGCGGCCACTATCGAGGCAGTCGGCGAGGCGCTGCTCCTCGCGTCGAAAGCCGGCGTGGACCCGGCTCGCGTGCGAGAAGCCCTGATGGGCGGCTTCGCGTCGTCGCGCATTCTCGAAGTACACGGCGAGCGTATGACCAAACGCACGTTCGACCCCGGCTTCCGCATCGAACTGCATCAGAAAGATTTGAATCTCGCGCTTCAGACCGCGCAGACACTCGGTGTCTCGTTGCCGAATACGGCTACCTGTCAGGCACTTTTCAACGCATGCGTCGCGCACGGCGGCAAGGCGTGGGACCACTCCGCGATGGTGCGCGCGCTCGAAGTGCTCGCCAATCACGAGATCGGCCAGCAAACAACCTGACCCGCCACGCGCATCCGGTCGCGCCGCTTTCTCCGTTCAATCCGACGAACGGGCAAAGCGGCGCGTATTGCGTTTCAACTCATCGCAAGCAGACAAAATCCCTTCGTTTCTTTCATTTGTTAAGGATGACTGATGGAATTCAAGCGGTCGAGATGAACCGCGTACTTTCGAGCATCGACGACTATTTACAACGCCCTCAAGGGCATGGAGACATTCGTGGCAACTCAATATAAAAGCGGCAGCAAAGGGGCGACATCGGCAAACTCCGGTCGCGCCGACCCTGCTTCGCCGGGGCGCCGGGCTTTCATGGTGTTCGCCGGGACCTCGGCGGGCGCAACGCTCGTCGGCGGCCTGTCCGCATGCGGCGGCTCGGGCAGTTCGGGCCTGACACCGGAAGATCCGATCTGGGGCAGTGCCGGCGCGGCGACGCAGATCATCGCGTCGCTTGCCGGCGTCACGCAGTCCATGTTCCCGTCGCGTGACTTCGTCGTCACGCAATACGGCGCACAGCCTTGCGCCGTTGTCGCCGCGACCAATCCGTACACGGGTTCTTCTTCTCCCGCGAGCCCCGGCTCGAACCAGACTCACGCGCCGTCGTCATTCGACTCGCGGCCCGCGTTTCTCGCTGCGATTCAGGCCTGCAACGCGGCTGGCGGCGGACGCGTCGTGGTGCCCTCCGGTACCTGGTATTGCGCCGGGCCGATCGTGCTGCTCAGCAACGTCAACTTTCACCTGAGCGCGAATTGCACGATCTATTTCAGCCCAAATCCGGCGGACTATGCGAAGGACGGCCCGGTAGACTGCGGTGCGAACGGCAAACTCTTTTACAGCCGCTGGCAGGCCAATGATTGCCTGAACTACGGCTCACCGGTGTACGCCCGCAATCAGACCAACATCGCGTTGACCGGCGAAGATGCAACCTCGGTTCTGAACGGCCAGGCCATGACGCCCTTCTTTGGTTCGGGCAACACTGCCACATGCTGGTGGACATTCAAGGGCTCGAATGGCGCTTACGGCTGCGTAAGCTCGTCGACGCCTTCCCAGGTATATCGGAATCCGAACAATGTGGACCTTCGGACCGCCGCACCAGGCATTTCCGACACGCTCTACGCGCAGCTGACGAGTCCGACGACGCCATGGCAACAGGATCAGAACTACTTGCCCGCTCTCTCGGAAGCCGGCGTTCCGATTGCGAAGCGAATCTTCGGCATCGGCCACTATCTGCGTCCGTGCATGGTCGAGTTTATCGGCTGCACGAACGTGTTGATGGAGAACTATTGCACCAATAACACGCCGTTCTGGCAGCATCATCCGACCGCCTGCAAGAACGTGGTCATTCGCGGCGTCACGACCAACAGTATCGGCCCGAATAACGACGGCTTCGATCCGGACGCGTGCAATAACGTGCTCTGCGACAACGTCACGTTCAATACGGGCGACGACTGCATCGCGATCAAGTCGGGCAAGGATCTCGACACGCAATACGGTCCCGCGCAGAACCACGTCATCCAGAACTGCACGATGAATAGCGGTCACGGCGGCATTACGCTCGGCAGCGAAATGGGCGGCGGCGTGCAGAACATTTACGCACGCAATCTGCAAATGTTGAACCAGAACTGGGCGACCAATCCGCTGAACATCGCGATCCGCATCAAGACGAACATGAATCGCGGCGGCTTCGTGAAAAACTTCTATGTCGACAAGGTGACGCTGCCCAACGGCGTCGCATTGAAAGGCGGCGGCTACGGCAGCGCGCTGCTCGCGGGTAGCCCGATCAACGGCACGGTGCCGCTCGGCGTGGTCACCGCGAGCGCGGCGAATCCGTCAGCGGCCCAAGGCGGTCTCATCACATTCGACTGCGACTATCAGCCCGCCAACGACGCGATTCGGACGCGGCCTGCCGTCGTGCAGAACGTGAACATATCGAATGTGCAGGCGAGCAACGTGACCTCCGGCGGCGTCACCGGTTCGTGCTTCCAGGCGATCGTCGCACAAGGTCCGGTTGCGTTCGACTACAACGGACCCACGCCCGCGCCGACGATCCCGCCGATCACAGGCGTCACCATCTCGAACTGCAACCTGGGCACGGCTGTTTGCGCGGGACCGGCTACATCAACCACGCCCGGGCCGATCTATGCGTACAACGTCAACGGCATCACGTTGAAGAACGTCGTCATCGGCTCGACGACGTACAACACGAATGTGACTGACCTGCGTTAGAGGGCAAACGCGCGGGCTTAAAAAAAAACCGCTCGGATGAGCGGTTTTTTTGCGAAACGAAAACCGGCCGCGGCCGCTATCGCAATCAGTCTTCCAGCAACGATAAATCGCGCACTGCGCCTTTGTCGGCCGACATGACCAGCTTCGCGTAGGCCTTCAGCGCCGCCGACACCTTGCGCGGACGCGGCTTGGCAGGCTTCCAGCCCTTCGCGTCCTGCTCGTCGCGGCGGCTTGCCAGTTCGGTGTCCGACAACAGCACGTTGATCGTACGGTTCGGAATATCGATGCGGATCTTGTCGCCATCGCGCACGAGGCCAATCGCGCCGCCTGCTGCCGCTTCCGGCGAGCAATGGCCGATCGACAGGCCCGAAGTGCCGCCAGAGAAGCGGCCGTCTGTCAGCAGCGCGCACGCTTTGCCCAAACCCTGAGACTTGATATAGCTCGTCGGATAAAGCATTTCCTGCATGCCCGGGCCGCCCTTCGGACCTTCGTAGCGCACGATCACGACGTCGCCCGCCTTGACCTTGCCCGCGAGAATATTTTCCACCGCTTCGTCCTGCGATTCGGTGACGTGAGCCGTGCCCTCGAACACCAGAATGCTTTCGTCGACGCCGGCGGTCTTCACCACGCAGCCGTCGAGCGCGATGTTGCCCGTCAGCACCGCAAGGCCGCCTTCCTTCGAGAACGCGTGCTCGTAGGAGCGGATACAACCTTCGGCGCGGTCGAGATCGAGACTGGGCCAGCGCGTGTTCTGGCTGAATGCCACCTGCGTCGGAACGCCGGCCGGGCCCGCCATGTAGAAGGTCCTGACGGCCTCGTCCTCGGTGCGCACGATATCCCACTGATCCAGCGCGTCTTTCAGCGTGGGCGCGTGCACCGTGGGCACGTCCGTGTGCAGCTTGCCTGCGCGGTCAAGCTCGCCGAGAATCGCCATGATGCCGCCTGCGCGGTGCACGTCCTCGATGTGGTACTTGTTCGTATTGGGCGCCACTTTGCACAGCTGCGGCACGATGCGCGACAGACGGTCGATGTCCGTCATCGTGAAGTCGATCTCGGCTTCGCGCGCGATTGCCAGCAGGTGCAAGATCGTGTTGGTGGAACCGCCCATCGCGATATCGAGCGTCATGGCGTTTTCGAACGCCTTGAAGCCGACCGCACGGGGCAGCACGCTCGCCTCTTCCTGCTCGTAGTACTGGCGGGCCAGTTCCACGATGCGGCGGCCGGCGCGCTTGAAGAGCTGCTCGCGGTCCGCGTGTGTCGCGACCACGGTGCCATTGCCGGGCAACGACAAGCCGAGCGCCTCGGTCAGGCAGTTCATCGAGTTAGCCGTGAACATACCCGAGCACGAGCCGCAGGTCGGGCAGGCGGAGCGTTCGACTTCGGCCACATCGGCATCGGAATACGCTTTGTCGGCGGCAATCACCATCGCGTCCACGAGGTCGAGCTTCTTGAACTCGATCGTGCCGGTCTTCGGATTGGCGAGGCGCGTCTTGCCGGCTTCCATCGGGCCACCGGACACGAAGATCACGGGAATGTTCAGGCGCATGGCGGCCATCAGCATGCCGGGCGTGATCTTGTCGCAGTTCGAGATGCACACCATCGCGTCGGCGCAGTGCGCATTGACCATGTATTCGACCGAATCCGCGATGATGTCGCGGCTCGGCAGCGAATACAGCATGCCGTCGTGGCCCATCGCAATGCCGTCATCGACGGCGATGGTGTTGAATTCCTTGGCTACGCCGCCTGCGGCTTCGATCTCGCGTGCGACGAGCTGGCCGAGGTCTTTCAGGTGCACGTGTCCGGGCACGAACTGGGTGAACGAATTGACCACCGCAATAATCGGCTTCGAGAAGTCTTCGTCTTTCATGCCGGTGGCGCGCCACAAGGAGCGCGCTCCAGCCATGTTGCGACCGGCGGTGGAGGTTTTGGAACGGTATGCGGGCATCGTGGTGGTTGAATGAATATCGCTTGAAAGAAGCGGGCCAAGGGAGTGAAGGCCCCTCGAGCGCCCGTGCGAACAACCTTTTGAGCCGCGCCCCGGGCAAAGCTCGCAATTATCCCACAGGCCCCGGCTGCGTGCGGCTCACGCGGGCGGTCTTACGGTCATCGCACTGAAAATCGCCGTGATGCGGGAAAGACGGTTCATAAAGAAAAGCGGCGCACGAAGGCGCCGCTTTGCGTTGCTACCGAGGCTGGAACGTCGCGCCCGCTCGTGCCCGACTTGTCGCCGCTTATTTAACGCCGCGGACTTGCCGCCGCTTACTTGTCGCCACTTACTTATCGCCACTTACTTCGCGGTGACCGCACCGCCAGGCTGGGACCAACGCGGCTCCGCCGTTCTGTCCGCGCTTTTCGCGAGCAGACACACCACGGCGGCCGCAATAATGTCGAATACGGCCAGCACGACGAAGAGCGGACTGTAGCCGACCTGCGTGACGAGGACACCGAACAACGCGGTGAACGCCGCAGCGCCGAGATAGCCGGCCATGCCGCCCATGCCCGTTGCGGTAGCCACTTCGTTCTTGCCGAAAATGTCGGACGTGATCGCATACAGCGCGCCGGACAACGTTTGGTGCGCGAAGCCGCCGACGCACAGCAGCGCAACCGCCACGTACGGACTCGCGACAAGGCCCACGCATGCCGGTCCGATCATGCACAGCGCGCCGACCACGAACACCATTTTGCGCGACGTGAACAGCGAGACTTTCGCGTACTTATGAAACAGCGGGCTCAGATAGCCGCCGAGCACGCAGCCGATATCCGCTGCGAGAAACGGCATCCATGCATACAGCGCGATTTCCTTCAGATTCATGTGACGCTCGGTCATCATGTACAGCGGAATCCACGCGTTGAATGTCTGCCATGCCGGTTCCGACAGAATGCGCGGAATGCCGATCGCCCAGAAGTCGCGGCTGCGCAGCATGGCCGACCAGCTGCGCTTGGGAGCGCCCGCGTCGCTGTGCTTCGCCTCCTGGCCGCTGAGGATATAGTCGCGCTCCCCGTCGCCGAGCAGTTTCTGATTGCGCGGATGCTTGTACAGCACCATCCACACGACGCTCCAGATAATGCCCGCTACACCGACGATCACGAACGCCAGTTGCCACTGGCCGTGCAGCAGCGCCCACACCACGAGCGGCGGCGCCAGCAACGCACCGATCGACGAACCGATGTTGAACCAGCCGATCGCAACCGAGCGCTCCTTTGCCGGGAACCACTCGCTGGTGGCCTTTACGCCGGCCGGAATGCCAGCCGCTTCGGCAATGCCGAGCAGGCCGCGGAAAAATGCGAGGCTGCGCCATCCGGTCGACCACGCCGCCGCCGCGCAGGCGAGGGACCACGCCAGCGCGAACGCGGCGAAACCGATTTTGGTGCCGACCGTATCGAGCAGGAAACCCGCGACCGGCTGCATGAATGCATAGCAAAGCTGCCACGCGACGACCACGTGAGCGTATTGCTCGGTCGTGATGTGCAGATCTTTCATCAACGTCGGCGCGGCCACCGACAGCGTATTGCGCGCGAGATAGTTGATGATGAGCCCGGCCGCGACCAGACTGACCATCCACCAACGGATGCCCTTGATCTTCATTGCTGCGTCTCCTAATACCTGATCGTTCAGGACGGCCGCGCGGCCGAAGCGGCTGCATCGCCAGCGCCGCTCTCCGTGCCGTTCTCCGCGTCGTCGCGCGAATAGTCGATGCCGACAAATGCGCCGCCCTGGAAGCGCTGACCCAATGCGTCGAGCGGATTGGGTCGTGCGAGAACCTCGTCGGCGTAGTCTTCGGCGTTCTGTTTCGGCGTGTAGCCGAGACGCTCGGCGCCGCTGTTGTCCCACCAGCTGCGCGTATTGGCCGACACGCCCCACACCGTGATGAAGCCCAGGTCTTCTGCTTCGATGCAGCGGTCGAGGAAATGCATCAGGTCCGCGTGACCGAACCAGGTGCTCAGATGGCGCGGCTCCGTCGGACGCTCGAGACAACTGCCGATGCGCACGCACACGCTTTCGATGCCGTGCTTGTCCCAATACATGCGTGCGAGCGCTTCGCCCCACACCTTGCTCAGCCCATAGAAGCCGTCCGGGCGCAGTTCGCAATCGAGGCTCAGGCGCTCCGTCACCGGGTACATGCCGATCGCGTGATTCGAACTCGCGAACACGATCCGCTTGACGCCGTGCCGACGCGCGCCCTCGTAGACCTCAACGAGACCGCGCAGATTGTTTTCGATGATCTCGGGCAGCGGACGCTCCACGCTCGTCCCGGCAAAGTGGATCAACACGTCGACGCCGTCGAGCAGCCGATCAACGACAGCCGGATCGCGCAGGTCGCCGTGCATCACATCCTCACCTTCGACGAGAGGCGTCAGCGGCTTCGAGCCCGCCGCCGAACGCAACGGCGTGCCGCGCGCAATGAATGCGGCGCGCACGACCGAGCCAAGCTGGCCTCCGGCGCCACTCAGGGCAATCTTCTTCATAGGGGTTCCTTTACTGCACCGGCTCGCGAGCGGCGGGAATAACTCCACACCTCGGCTTGGGTGAGATCGATTACTGCTCGATCTAGTTGTACGATGACGTACTATCTCTGATGCGGAAGCGGAATTCAATTAGGCATTTACCCTGATAAAAACGCGCCCTCAAAGCTTTCTCTCAGATGAATTCAGCTGTAAACCGTTTAATCTTCATGCGATGTCGTATAACTGCTCATGGATCTCGCATTGGCTTCTGGTACAACGACATACTGAATTAAGCCGATGCATCCGCAGCGCCTGGTCCGCAGGGGCATCACGTGCGCATAGCTTTGCTGCGACGCGGTCGATTGCCGCAGTTTCGCGTTACGCAGCTTAATCAACGCGAAACAGGCAATAAGAAAAAGCTGATATATGTCAATGGCTTGCAGCACAAGAACCGCACCGCCTCACAAAACAACGCGGTTTTTTGACGCACGTCGCGGCGCAGCATAAATCCCGCGCTTCCCCTAATCTTCGGCCATCTGCGAAACGCAGTGCGCACCGACACCGGTCGACGCGCGTAGTCCGCCCACGCGGCATCACGCACTTCACGATCATGAACTCCGCAATATCGGCATTCGACCTCGCCCGCATCCAGTTTGCGTTCACCGTCTCTTTCCATATCGTATTTCCGGCGCTGAGCATCGGCCTCGCGAGCTTTATCGCCGTGCTCGAATGGCGCTGGCTGAAAACCGGCAAGGCGTACTACAAAGACCTGTGCCTCTTCTGGTCGAAGATTTTCGCCGTCGCCTTCGGCATGGGCGTGGTGTCCGGCGTCGTGATGAGCTATCAGTTCGGCACCAACTGGTCGGGCTTTTCGAGTTTCGCCGGCCCTGTCACCGGACCTCTGTTGATGTACGAGGTCATGACCGCGTTTTTCCTCGAAGCCGGCTTCCTCGGCATCATGTTGTTCGGCTGGCAGCGCGTGAGTCCGCGCGCACACTTCGGCGCGACGCTGATGGTCGCCATCGGCACGCTGATCTCCACGTTCTGGATTCTCGCGTCCAATAGCTGGATGCAGACGCCGCAAGGATTCGAAGTCGTGAACGGCCGTGTGGTGCCGCTCGACTGGTTCAAGATCATCTTCAATCCGTCGTTCCCGTACCGGCTCGCGCATATGGCGCTCGCGGCGTTTATCGTCGCCGGGCTCGTCGTGGCGGCGGTGGGCGCGTGGCATCTGCTGCGCGGACGGCGCGACCCGGCCGTCAAGAAGATGTTCTCGATGGCGCTCTGGCTGCTGCTGGTTCTCACGCCGATCCAGGCGTTCGTCGGCGATCAGCATGGCTTGAACACGCGCGAATATCAGCCGGCCAAGATCGCTGCAATCGAAGGCCTCTGGGACACCGAAAAAGGCGGCACCGCCCTGAACCTGTTCGGCATTCCCGATATGCAGGCCGAGACCACACGCTATGCAGTGTCGATCCCACATCTGGGCAGCCTGATTCTCACGCATAGCTGGGACGGCGAAATACGCGGCCTGAAGGAATTCCCGCCGCAAGACCGGCCGAACTCGACAGTGGTGTTCTGGAGCTTCCGGATCATGGCCGGGCTGGGCGTGCTGATGATCGTCATGTCGGTCGCCGCGTGGGTGTTGCGCCGTCGCGGGCGTCTGTTCGAGTCGAAGTGGTTCCAGCGCGTCGCGGTGGCGATGGGTCCGAGCGGTTTCATCACGCTGCTGGCCGGCTGGGTCACGACTGAAGCCGGACGTCAGCCATGGGTCGTCTATGGCGTGATGCGCACGTCGCAAGCCGTGTCGCCGCTCACCGCGCAACAGGTCGGCATTTCGCTGATGGCGTTCGTGGTCGTCTACTTCCTCGTATTCGGCACGGGCATCTATTACATGCTCAAGCTGATGCGTTCGGGCCCGGCGCTTCCTGGACACACGCCGCACGGCGTGCCCGGGCAAACGCCAAACCAGACCGCGCGCCGCCCTTTCTCCGCCGCCGATCAGATGATCGACGCCGCCTAACCCTGATCGCCTGCGAGTAACAAAATGGACGTAACCGTAGTGTGGGCCGCGATCATCGCGCTAGGCCTTTTCATGTATGTCGTGCTGGACGGCTTCGATCTTGGCATCGGCATTGTCTTTCCGTTCTTCCCCGACGAAAGCGAACGCGACCTGATGATGAACACCGTCGCACCGGTCTGGGACGGCAACGAGACCTGGCTCGTGCTTGGCGGGGCCGCGCTTTTCGCCGTGTTCCCGATGGTGTATTCCACCGTATTGTCAGCGCTGTATTTGCCGCTCATCTTCATGCTGGTGTGCCTGATCTTTCGCGGCGTGTCCTTCGAGATTCGCGCGAAGGCGAATCGCACGAAGCATATGTGGGACCTCGCGTTCATCGGCGGGTCGGCGGGCGCGACGTTTTTCCAGGGCGTCGTGCTCGGGGCATTTCTGCAAGGCATTCCGGTGATCGACGGCGCGTATGCCGGCGACGCCTTCGGCTGGCTCACCCCGTTCAGCCTGCTGACGGGCCTCGGGCTCATCGTCACGTATGCATTGCTGGGCTGCTGCTGGCTCATCGCGAAAACGGAGGGCGACCTGCAGCGCCGCCTGCATCGCGTGGTGTGGCCGCTGACGGTGGTGCTGCTCGGTTTCATCGCGATGGTAAGCCTGTGGACGCCGCTGCAAGACCCGAACATCGCGCAGCGCTGGTTCCACGACGGTCTCTTCTATCGGCTACTGCCTGTTCCCTTCATGGTCGCGGCCTGCGCTGTCCTGATGCGACGCGCGGTGCGGGAGCGGCATCACAACACGCCGTTCGTCCTCGCGTTACTGCTCGTGCTGCTCGGTTATGCCGGACTGCTGGTGAGCTTGTGGCCGTATGCGATACCGTCGAGCGTGACGCTGTGGGACGCGGCCGCGCCGCGCTCCAGCCAGACCTTCACGCTGGTCGGCGCAGCGGTGATTCTGCCGATCATCATCGCGTACACGACGATGGGTTACTGGGTATTTCGAGGCAAGGTGCGTCATGGCGACCAACATCACTATCACTAACTCCGCGCGCAAGCTGCCGGGCTGGCTCTGGTTCATCGCGCTGTGGTGCCTCGGCGTGGGCTCGGCCATGTCGCTCGGCTTCGCCTTCAAGCTTCTGATGAATGCGACGCTGTTTGCCGTGAAATGACGGCTCGCCGCGCGAGCGCCCGTACGGTTTATCCGGCTCGCATAAGCTTTCGTATCGGACCCCCGCGGCTTCAAAAACGACGCGCACGGCTCGTCTACGTAGCAAGCCGGAACTAATGCGCGAGTGAGACCTGCCTGGATCAGGCGTAAATAAAACGTGGCGCCGGCGATGCCACCAGCAGAGAATGACCGGGGCGGCGAGCCGCAAGGCCCGCCGCCCCACACCGATCGGCTTATGATCACGGGGTAGCCGGCAATGATGCGATTCACGACAACAGAAGTAAAACAAGACCCAGCAACAGCGGTAGTCCACAACGCGCAAGCCCGACTCGTGGAGACATCATGAAGTTTCTTGTGGCGGACGACCATGAATTGATCCGGCAAGGCGTCAAGGGCATGCTCCGCGGACTCGACGCCGACGCCCAGTTCGACGAAGCCGATACCTGGGAAACACTCGCCGCCGCGGCGCGGCCCGACGCCGATCACGATCTCGCAATCGTCGATCTGCATATGCCGGGCATGAGCGGCGCGTCGTCGCTCGAAATACTGCTGAAGGCGAATCCGGCTCTCCCGGTAGTCGTACTGTCCGCCGAAGAGTCGCCGGACGAGATGCGTGCGGTGCTGGCCGCCGGCGCGCTCGGCTTCGTGCCCAAGCGGCAGCCCGCAAGCGTCATGTTGAAGGCGATCGAGCTGGTGCTGTCGGGCGGCGCATATGTGCCGATGGAAGCGCTCAGCCTGTTTGGCTCACGCGACGCCCAATCCGCGGACTCATGCGCGGAGCGCGCCGGTGCTGGATCGTCGCAGCAGGCAGCGCCGGGCGGCGCCGGCCAGAGCACGGCGACGCTGAGCGAACCGATCGCACAGTTGCAGGCGTTGCAGCCACATCAGCAGCATCTACTCGAGAACCTGTCGCCGCGTCAGCAGGAAATCATGCGGCTCGTGCATCGCGGCTGGACCAACAAGATGATCGCACGCGAACTCGGCGTAGCCGAGGGCACCGTCAAGGTGCATCTGTCGGTGATTTTCCGGGCGCTCGGCGTGCACAACCGGTCGATGGCAATCGCGGTGATCAACGGATGGCTCGAAGCTGGAAAAACGCTGTAGCGGCGGTGGTCGGCAGCGCGATGTGCTCGCGTTTATGGACTCTGGCGGGCACGTCGTGACGCAGATCCGCTTTTGCTCGTGCTTGCCCGTGCTTGCCTGCGCCCATTCTTGACCCTGGTGCCGCGCTGCTGCGAAAACCCGCAACCTCCTTACTATCGCCGCCTACCCTTCCTGTTGCGATGCGCTCTGCGGACGATGCCGCGCTTCGACACCCGCCCTGCCTTGCGGCATGATCGCCCGCGCGCCGCCAGTCTCTTCGCTCAGCACGGTCCCTTCACCGCCTGCATCGGCGCTGTGGCCCGCAGGCGATTCGGAAGCGGCGCCCTGATGCCCCTTGTCCAGTTCCGCCTGTTGCCACAGCATCTCCAGCGTGCGGCGCAAACGCGCCGCCGTCACCGGCTTGTGCAAGACCGGAATGCCTTGCAACGCAAGCGCAGCCAGTTCGGCCGACGCCATGTCGCCCGTAATCAGCAGCGTCACCACACCTTCGTGGCCGGCATGCGCGAGCATGCTGCGCACTGCCGTGAGCGCCTGCGCGCCGGTCCTGTGATTGGCCAACTGATAGTCGCATAGCACCGCGTCGGGCACGAAACCGTCCGCCAGCGCGGCCAGCGCAGCGGCTTCGTCGCGTGCGCCGCGTACCGTGCAACCCCAGCGCCCAAGCAGCGCGGAAAGGCCTTCGAGAATCGACGGTTCGTCGTCGATGCACAGCACCTGCCGCCCTTGCGCCGACGGTCCGCCCGCCCCCGCTTCGTTCAGGCTCGCGACGATTGCGCTGGCGTCGCCCTCCTGCACCGGGAAGCGGAACACCGAACCGCGGCCCGGCGCCGAGCGCAACTGCAACTCGCCGCCCAGCATGCCGACCAGTCGCTTGACCGTCGGCAGCCCGAGGCCATGACCCTGACGCGCGTCGCGCTGCGGGTTCGCGACCTGATAGAACTCTTCGAAAATGCGTTCGTGCTCTTCAGCAGGGATGCCGATGCCCGAATCGCGCACCTCGATATAGCCGCCCGTGGTTCGCCCCGCGCGCCGGACACCGAGCCAGATCGCGCCTTCCTCGGTATAGCGCACTGCGTTCGACAGCAGATTGCTCAGCACGCGTTCGAGCAGCACCGGATCGTCGTGGACCACCATCGACGTCGGTGCTATTCGCAGTGCGAGCCCTTTCGCCGCCGCCTGCGGTCGATATTGGCTGCCGACGCGCTCGAACAACTCGGAGAGCCGGAAATGCAGACGGATCACCTGCGTGACGCCGCTCTCGAGCCGCGCGAGATCGAGCACCTGGTTGAACAGCTGATTGAGCGCTTCGACGTTATAGACAATGTGCTCGGCGGTCTTCGCATGCTGCGCGGGCGTCGCCGCCTGATCGTTGAGCGACGCCGCGAGCAGGCCGATCGCGTGCAGCGGCTGACGCAGATCGTGGCTCGCCGCAGCGAAAAATCGCGTTTTCGCGAGACTGGCCTCTTCGGCGACATGCTTTTGCATCGCAAGCGATTCCGCGAGGTACTGCTGATCGACGCGCGCCTGCACCACCTGCTGGAAGAGCTTCCGGTAGCTGAGCGCATACACGTTGATCGCGCAGAAGAAGAACGCGAGCACGATGGCAAGAATCGTGCGGTCGAACGTATGTGTGCCGAAGTGCAACAGGATCGACGGGAACAGCAGGAATGGAATGGCGGTGGCGAAATTGAGCATGTCGAAACCGTTCGACATGAACACGCCCGCTGCCAGCGTGACGAGCATCACCGTGTGCAAGAGCGGCAAATCGCTCTGCGGACTCTGGAACGCGAACCAGATGGCGATTCCAGGCGCGCTGTAAAGCAGCACGCCGCGCACCGCATGCAGATTGATCCAGCCGCGCGGCGAAACGAGATGCGGATAACGCCGGTTGCAGATCCACAGCGCGAGGCCCGCACAATTGGCCGCCGCATAGAACCCGAAGCAGGCAATGAAAAGCGGCGGCGAGGGGATGGCGGGCCAGTAAATGGCAACCAGCACCGCGATCGAAAACCAGTGCGAGAAGAACGCGATCGGATCTTGCGCGTACAGCACGCGCACCAGGTCTTCGTCGATTGCACGCTGGATCGGGTCAGCCCGCATCGCGCGGTCTCCTTGTGGGCACGGCAAATTCGGTGATGTGGCGCGAAAGCCCGGCGCTCGCATGAAGCGCGGCCCGGCGTGTTGCGCAAGAGCTTGCACGGTCTACGGCAATGCAGCGGCGAGGCGCAACCGCTTTCTCATCAGACGAATGAGGGGCGCCCTGTCGGATGGTTTACCCGGCAGTTTACCCATCAGCTACGACTTAATCCATATATGCGAAGCCGTCGGCGGCGACCATACTGCTTTCACAACATAGCGCGGCCCAAACAGTTCCATCGTCGATTCTTCGCCTGCAGTCGAGGCTCACCGCGCTTCTCGCCTTACCCAAATGGAGGCTTTCATGGGCGCAGTTCCGAGCCACGAGTTCGTCCGCAATCTCGACGATGCGATCCTGCCCGATCTATGGCGCCGCCGTACCCAGCTGTCCGCCGACGAGATGGTGTCGATGGTCGAACTGGTCAAGCGGGCCCTGCGCACGTATCACCCGCTGGAATTGCAGGCGCTCGGCGAAGACAAGGAAGAACTGGTCGCGCAGTTCATTTATTCCAAGGTGCTGCGCCTCGCGCCCGGCCACACGGAAACGCATGCCTGCGCGGACAGCGCGCCGTCCAACGGCTACGCATTGTGCGCGTACTTCCGCCGCTATCTGATCGACTGCCTGCGCAGCGCCGGCCATCAACGCAACGTGTCGATGGAAACCGACGGCATGGCGCAGGAAATCGATCTGCACGCCCAGGCATTGGAAGACCCCGTGCAAAGCGTGCTGCTGCAGTATGGTCTCAACGAGCAAAGGGTGCGGCTCGCAGCTCGCGCATTTATCGAAAGCCTCGACGAGCCCGAGCGCATCGTGCTGGCCGGCAGCCTTGGCTGGTGCTCGGAAGGCAAAGGCGGATTGTCTGCGGTTGCGGCCCAGCATCGTGTGCCCTCGTATCACTATCGCGCCGTCAAACTCGGCGTCACCATGAAAAAGACGGCCACCGCCGACGATTTTTCCAACACGAAGATCGGCCGCTGGCTCACGGACGTGCTGGGCATCGAAATAGACCTCGACAATCGCGGCGCCATTCTGCTTGCGCTCAACCTGCTTGCGGCAGAATCGAACGATAGCGAAATGAATGAAGTAGCCGCGTAACAGCGCAAATGCATCAGCGCCACGCGGAAGGCAAAAACCGGGGGCGGCATCAACACCGCGTAGCGCATCGCTTCGATGCGCCTTTTTTTGTCATCCCGCACCGCCTACGATAAAAAAACCGCGAGAGCGCGCCGTCTTCGTTGCGCAGCCCGGATCCGTTTCCCAGCATCGATTCCTGACGAGGTGGTCCAGTATGAACCGCTTATCGAGCGCCATGACGGCGATGAAATCGCACTACGAAGTCGTCGTGATCGGTTCGGGTTACGGCGGCGCCATTGCCGCAAGCCGCATGGCGCGCGCAGGTCGCAGCGTGTGCGTGCTCGAACGCGGGCGCGAATTCATGGCCGGTGAATTCCCGCGCACGCCGTTCCAGGGCGCCGAGCAGGTGCAATACAACACGGCGCTCGCGCAAATCGGCTCGCCGCTCGCGCTGCTCGAAGTGCATGTGAACGACGACGTCAACGCCGTGGTCGGCTGCGGCCTCGGCGGTACTTCGCTGATCAACGCCAATGTCGCGTTGAAGGCCGATCCGCGCCTGTGGGACGACCCGCGCTGGCCCGCCGCGTTGCGCGCCGATCAGGCCGGACGCGACAAAGGTTATCTGCGTGCGTGGGACATGCTCGAACCGTCGCCCGTCCCGGCGCGCTTCCGCAAATTGCCGAAACTGGTTGCGCTCGCAAAATCCGCCGAGGCGCTCGGCATGGCAGACCGCTTCAGCACGCCGCCCGTGACCGTTACCTTCGAGGACCGCACCAACGCGGCCGGCGTCCCGCAGAAAGCGTGCATCGGTTGCGGCGACTGCAATTCGGGCTGCAACTACGACGCCAAGAATTCCACGCACATGAACTATCTGCCCGATGCCGTCGCGCACGGCGCGCAGATTTTCACGGGAGCCGCGGTGCATTCGGTCGTGCGCAATGCAGACACGCAGAAGTGGCAAGTCGCCTACCAGCTCGTGCGCCTCGGCCGCGAGAGCTACGATGCGCCGGACCTGTTCGTCACCGCCGACATCGTGATCGTGTCGGCGGGAACAATCGGCTCGAGCGCGTTGCTCCTGCGTTCGCGCAACGAGGGCTTGACCGTATCCGGCATGCTCGGCCAGCGCTTCACCGGCAACGGCGACGTGCTCGCCTTCGCGTACAACACCGACGACGTGATCAACGGCGTCGGCTGGGGCGCGCATGTCGATCGCGACATACCTCCGGTCGGCCCGACTATTACTGGCCTGATCGATCATCGCAATACCGCGGACGTCAAAGACGGCTTCGTGATCGAGGAAGGTTCGCTCGCCGGGCCGATCGGCGCGGCGCTCGTCGGCATGCTAGGCGCCGCTGCACCGCTCTCGGGCGTGGACGTTTCGGGGCCGCGTACGATAGAACAGCAGCTTGCTTACGACGCACGGTTCGTCGAAGGGCTGCTGCACGGACCCTATCGCGGCGCGCTCAATCACACGCAAAGCTACCTCGTGATGGCGCACGACGACGAAAGCGGCCAGATCAGCGTGAATGAAAAGGGACGGCCGCGCATCGCATGGGAAAACGCGGGCAAGCAGCCCATTTTCGCAACCGTCGAGGACACGCTAAAGAAAGCGACGGTTCCGCTCGGCGGCAAATACCTGCGAGATCCGATTTCGAACGACATTTTCGGCAATCGGACCGTGACCGTGCATCCGCTTGGCGGCTGCCCGATGGGCGAGGACGCGGAACATGGGGTGGTCGATCATCTGGGCCGCGTTTTTAGCGGCAAGACCGGCACCGACGTACACGAGGGCCTCTACGTGATGGACGGCGCGGTCATGCCCCTGTCGCTCGGCGTGAATCCGCTTTGGACGATCTCCGCGCTCGCCGAGCGCAATTGCGCGCTGCTGGCGGCATCGCGCGGCTGGACGATCGACTACGATTCGAAAGGCACCGCCAGCACGCCACCCGCTCAGAAGATCGGACTGCGTTTCACCGAAACCATGGTCGGCCACTACACGCCGACTGGCGCGAACGAGGCCGCCGCAAGCCCCATGGCGTTCACGCTTACTGTCGAATCCGACGACCTCGCCGATATGCTTGGCAATCCCGATCATATGGCGAGAACCGCCGGCACGCTGACCTGCCCTGCTCTGTCCGCGCAGCCAATGACGATCACCGAGGGCACCTTCAATCTCTTCGTGGCCGACCCGGACGACGTTGACGAGCGCAACATGAACTATCGAATGACGCTCAATTCGGCAGAAGGCAAGACCTGGTATCTGAGCGGGCAAAAGATCATTACACGTACGTCGCCGCTCGAGTTGTGGGAGCAGACGAACACGCTGTATGCACAGGTTCGCGACGCGCCGTCGATCGACGCGCCGCCTGTCGGCAGCGCGAAGCTGGTCATCACGCCGGAAAACTTCCTGAAACAGCAACGCACGCTCGAAGTCACCAATGCGCCCGATCTGATAACGCGTCTCGAATGGACGTTGAAGTTCGGCAAATTCTTCGCTGGCGTGCTGTTCAGCGAATATGGCGGTGTTGCTGCGCCTTTGCAGTACTACGACCCGAACGGGGCACCACGCCTGAAGCGTGCCCTTCGTGCGCCGGCGCCACAGGTGTTCTTTTTCGACACGCCGGACGGCACGCACCTGCGGCTCACGCGCTACGTCGATCCAGCGCGCAAGAACGCGCGCCCTGTGTTGCTGATTCACGGCTCGGGCGTGTCGAGCCGCATCTTCTCGACGGATCTGGTCGGCACCAACCTCGTCGAATATCTGTGTGCCGCGGGCTACGACGTGTGGCTCGTGGATCTTCGCGTAAGCATCGAAATGCCGAGCGTGCTCGTGCCGACGAACGTCGATAAGGTCGCGCTCGAAGACATTCCCGCAGCCGTTGCAAAGATTCGCGAAGTGACGGGCGCAGCGGATATCCAGGCGTTAGGCCACTGCATGGGCGGGCTCGCGTTGAGCATGTCGCTGATGGCGGGACTCGAAGGCGTGCGCTCGGCGGTGATATCGCAGGTGGCCGCGCATCCGGTGCCCGGCCGGCTCGGCAGGATCAAGGCCGGCCTGCATATTCCCGACATCATGCAGCACCTCGGCGTGACCGACCTCACCGCCTACACAAAGGACGAAAGGTGGCCGCACAATCTGTTCGACGAAGCACTGCGGCTCTACCCGGTCGATCACGACGAGGGCTGCGGCAACCCGATCTGTCATCGCGCGACTTTCATGTACGGCCTGCTGTACGAACACGCGCAGGTGAGCGAGACACTTCATTCGAATTTGCAGGAACTGCTCGGCGTGCATGACGTCGGCGTGTTCAAGCATCTCGCCGCCATGGTGCGCGCGGGCAACGTCGTCAACGCCGACGGTGACGACGTTTATCTGAAAGGCGCGCGCGGCATGAAAGGGCTGGAAGGCATGCGGATTCCGATCGGCTTCATTCACGGTGACTGCAACGAAACATATGTGCCGCAAAGCACCGCGCTCACCTACGAAATGCTCATTGATGCGTTTCCCGAGCAGCCTTATGAGCGGTATCTGATCCCGGGTTACGGACACATCGACTGCATCTTTGGCAAGAACGCGGCAGTCGATGTCTATCCGACTATTGCGCGCTATCTGAACGCGCACTAACGCCGCATTTCAGAACAGCTTGCCTGGATTGAGAATGCCGTGAGGGTCGAGCGCATGCTTGATTGCTGCCATGGCCGCGAGTTCGGCAGGCGAGCGCGAGATGGGCAGAAACTCGCGCTTGAGCAAACCGATTCCATGTTCAGCCGACACGGAGCCATGCAGCGGCCCGAGCATTTCATAAACGAACGCGTACACGGCGTGATGATCGACGCCCGGGATCGAATGGCCGTCGACGGTGACATGCAAATTCGAATCGCCGATATGCCCGAAGAAATAGGACTCGTTGCCGGGCCACCGTTCGTTCAGGGCCGCGCGGCAGCGTTCTACAAAGTCGCCGATCACGCTGATCGGCAGGCTCACGTCGAAATTGATCGCGTCGAGCCGCACCGGAAATTCGGCGGTGCATTCGCGAATTGCCCATAGCGCACGCGCGTCTGCCACGGATTGCGCTATCACCGCATCGCGGATCGCGCCTTGCTCGAGCGCGTCGGTAAGCGCGGCGGAAAAGCGCTCGCCGTTGTCGCTTGCATCGAAGCTCGCGTGTTCGATCAGCGCGTAGAGCGGATGCGATCCGTTGAACGGCGAACGGGCGCCCGTCAGCTTGACGCCGAATTCGTAGAAGTCCGGCCACATGATTTCGAATGCGCCGATGTCGTTGCCGAAACGCGTCGACAGACGCCGAAGCAGATTGACGGCCGCATCATAGCCGTCGAGTGCGACGAGCGCCGTGTGACGCGCGGCGCGCTGCGGATGAAGCCGCAGCACCGCGCGCGTGATGATGCCGAGCGTGCCTTCGGAGCCGATGAACCAGTGCTTGAGGTCATAGCCGGTGTTGTTCTTGACCATCTTGCCAAGCGAGGTCAGCACGTCGCCATTGGCGAGCACGACTTCGAGACCCAGCACCTGGTCGCGCGCGGTCCCCGACTGGATCACGCGATTGCCGCCTGCATTCGTCGCGAGATTGCCGCCGATCTGGCATGAGCCGCGCGCGCCGAGGTCGAGCGCGAGCTCAAAGCCCGCTTGCGCCGCCGCTTCCTGTGCGGTTTGCAAGGTAGTACCGGCGCGTACGGTCAGCGTGGCCGAAGCCGCGTCGATTTCCTCGATGCCGGTCAAGCGTTCCAGCGACAACGCGATGTCGTTGGCGCGCGCAATCGCTCCGCCGGCGAGGCCAGTCATACCGCCCTGCGGCACCACTGGCTGACAGGCGGCATGGCAAATGGCGAGCGCACGTGCGACGTCCTCGGTGCTGCGCGGCAGCAGCAATGCGGCAGGCCGGGTCGGAGCGTGACGCGTCCAGTCGGTCAGCGCGCGCTCGCCGATCTCGTCGCCCACGCGCACCGCATCATCGCCGAGCGCGGCACGCAGTGCGTCGAGCGTTGTGGCAAGCGGAGCAGTGAGGGCGGCCGTGCTGAGCGGCGGGTTCGCGTTGCTGTTGTCGGTCATGCAAGTGTTCCTTCGGTTACCTGTTTGCTTATGTCGTTTGAGCAGCGTGCTTTTTCCGATAGCCCATCGAATCGTTGATGCGCCCGAGGATATAGTCGCCCGCGGCCACCGGCTGATACTTCGGATGGTCCGCGCTCGCGCCCAGATCGCGCGGATCGACGATTGCGCCGTAGGTCGGATCGTAGAACGTCGCGATCGAATAACGCTCACGCCCGGACGCATTGATCACGCGATGAAGCGTCGAGCGAAACCGGTCGTCGGTCCAGCGCGCAAGCAGATCGCCGACGTTGACGACGAAGCTGCCCTCCACAGGCGGCGCATCGATCCACGTATCGTTGGCGATTTCGCGCACCTGCAAGCCACCCACCTGGTCCTGCCACAACAGTGTGATGCAGCCGTAATCGGTATGCGGCGCGACACCGAATTGATCCTCGTCCGACTGAGGCGGCTGCGGCGGATAGTAGACCATCTGCGTGCGCTGCATTCGCTTCGTATAACGCGGTGCGAAAAAATGTTCGTCGACGCCAAGACTGACCGCCACCGCGCGCAGCAGATCGGCGCCGCATGCGCCCACCGCCTCGTAGTAGCCGTACAACGCGGGACGCAGCTCGGGCATGAACTCCGGCCAGTTGTTCGGTCCGCGTAGCGCCTGTCCCGAGAGCACATCCGGGTCGTCTTCGGGCAGTTCGAGTCCGATGCTGAAGAACTCTTTGTAATCGGGCCGTTTTGCCTGGTACATGGTCGCGTCGCCAAGCGCATTGAAACCGCGATGCCGATGGTTGACCGCCGCGCGCCGTTTGATGTCGGTTGGGAAAGCGAAGAACGTGCGCGCCGCCTGTGCCGCCGCGTCGATTGTCGCTTGCGGCACGCCGTGATTGACGATGTAGAAGAACCCGATGGTCGTGCAAGCTTCACTAATTTCGCGCGCCACGCGCTGCAACGCATGCGGGTCGCCCGCGCGCACGCCGGCAAAGTCAATGAGTGGAATACGGGTCACAGGCATCGCGTTGCTCCGTAAGAGGACCGGCCGGACCGGCGGGTCGCCAGGCTATTGCAGTGGTATATACCGCCAAAAGCGTGCTCGCAAGTGAACGCGCGGCTCTTCCTATAAGGGCTTTTCTCTACTGGCGGGTTTATTTATTTCGCGCGAATACTGCGGTATATACTGCCTCGCATGACTTGCGCCGAGCCGCTCTGTGCGGTCCTCGCTTTGCCAACCGGAGAATCTCATGAGCATCCTTTCAGGCTGGAAGTGTCGTTTGGTCATGCTGGCATTGTGCGCCGCAAGTGTCGCCGCTCATGCGGAAGACCAGCTCGCCAAAGTGAAGAAGGCCGGTGAACTCGTAGTTGGCACCGAGATGCAGTTCGCACCTTTCGACTTCCTCGAAAACGGTCAACAGGCCGGTTTCAACAAGGATCTGTTCGCCGAGGTCGGCAAGGAACTCGGCGTGAAGGTGCGCTTTATCGACTTGCCGTGGCCGAGCGTGCTGCCCGGCCTCGAAGCGGGCAAGTTCGATATGGTAGGCGGCCCGCTCACCGTCACCAAGGCGCGCATGGAACGCTACACATACACGCTGCCGGTTGCAGACGCCACCGACGCGCTCCTCAAGCGCGCGAACGACACCGCGCTCAAGCAATCGTCGGACATCGCGGGCAAGACCGTGGGCGCCGGCAAGGGTTCGGCTCAACTCGATCAGCTGAAGGCATATGTCGCCACGTTGCCGAAGCCGCCTGAAATCCGCGAATACGTCGACAACAATCAGGCGTATGCCGACCTCGCCGCCGGCCGCATTGCCGCGGTGGCGAATTCAATGACCAACATCGCCTACGTCGCCAAACAGCGTCCTGAAACCTTTGCTGTGGTGCAGCCGCCGTTCGGCGCGAAAGTGTACTTTGCGTACTGCCTACGCAAAGACGCCGACAGCAAGCCGCTCGCAGACGCGTTCAATGCGGCGCTCGTGAAAATGCACAACGACGGACGGCTCGCGACTTTGCAGAAGAAGTGGTTCGGCGTTGCAATGGACGCCCCGACGACCATGCCCGCGCCGAACTATTGAGTTCGTTCCAGAAGCACATTGCACGCATACTCAGCGCACGCTAGTGCCTGTTTGATGCGTACCTAACGCACATTGGCGAGGTCGACGCCCATGTTCAGCACGACCGTCTTCGTTCAGGGCATGCCGCTCCTGCTGCACGCGGCGCTTGCCACCATCGGCGTTTCGCTGACGGGCCTTTTCATCGGCTTTTTCGTCGCGGTCGGCGTGTGCGCAGCGCGCCTGTCGCCGAATCGCGCCGCGCGCAGATTCGGCGGTGCGTATGTGTTTTTCTTTCGCGGCGTGCCGATGCTCGTGCAATTGCTGCTGGTGTATTACCTGCTGCCGTTCGCAGGCATCAACGTATCGCCGCTCGTCGCCGCGATCAGCGCGGTGTCGCTGTGCTCGGCCTCCTACATTGCCGAAATTCTGCGCGGCGGTTTTCTCAGCATTCCGCCGGGTCATATAGAAGCTGCACGCATGCTCGGCCTCTCGCCGTTCGACACGCTCCGGCGCATTCTCGTGCCTCAGGCGTTTCGCCTGACGCTACCGTCGCTCGTCAATGAAATGGTGCTGCTGATCAAGGCTTCGTCGCTGATTTCGGTTGTCGGTGTCGCAGAGTTGACCCGCACCGCGCAGAACATCGCCGCGAGTACTTACAGGCCGCTCGAGGCATATCTTGCCGCCGGGCTTATCTACTTCGTGATTTGCGGTGCGCTTGCGCTGATCGCGCATGCCGCCGAGTTCCGTCTGAAGCACGCCTGATCGGCCCGGAGCCTTTGCTATGCAACAGTTCGATCCCACCGTCATCACGCACAATCTTCAGCCGATCGCAGCGGGCCTCGCCACCACGCTCGGCACCTGGGCCGCGGGAGTCGTGATCGGCATGGTGATCGGCTTTCTGATCGCGGTGCTGCAGCTCTTTTGCGGACGCTGGGTACGCGGCCTGTTGCGCTTTTATATCGAGCTCTTTCGCGGCACGCCATTTCTCGTGCAATTGTTTCTGCTCTACTACGGCGGCCCGTCGTTCGGCCTCACGCTCGAACCGATGACAGCCGGCGTGCTCGGTCTCGGCCTCTATGGCAGTGCGTATTTCGCCGAAGCGTTTCGCTCCGGGTTTCAAACTGTGCCGCCCGGCCATCTCGAAGCGGCGTCGTGTCTCGGCCTGACGCGCACACAGGCCGTGTGGCGCATCCAGATGCCGCAAATGCTGGTGTTGATCGTGCCCGCGCTCACCAACCTCATCATCGTGTTGAGCAAGGAGACGGCTGTGCTGTCCATCGTCACGGTCCCCGAGTTGACGTTCGTGCTGACCGGCATCGGCTCGGCAAGCTTCGCTTTCGTGGAAACGCTGCTCATGCTGTGCGTGTGCTATCTCGCGCTCGTCGAACTGACGTCGCGCGCGGGCATGTGGGCCGAAACCCGCATCGCGCGTTTCATGGCATAAAAGGAATCGGATCACTTCATGAACGCTATCGCCGACATGCCCTCCTCCGCGTCCGCCGTTCACGCCCGACATGGATCGCCGCTGATCCAGGTGCGCGATCTTCGTAAACGCTTCGGCGAAGTCGAAGTGCTGCGCGGCGTCGATCTGGAGATTGCCCGCTCCGAGGTGGTATGCATCATCGGGCCTTCCGGATCGGGCAAGAGCACACTGTTGCGCTGCCTCGCTGCGCTCGAAACGTACGATCACGGCGACGTGCGCATCGAAGGCGAACTGCTCGGCTACAGCGAGCGCAACGGCAAGCGCGTGCGCGCGACGCAGGGCGAAATCAATCGCGTGCGGCGTAACGTCGGCATGGTATTCCAGCAATTCAATCTATGGCCGCACATGACCGCGCTCGGCAACGTCATGGAAGCGCTGCTGCGCGTGCGGCATCTGCCGCACGCCGACGCGCGCCGCCGCGCAAACGCGATGCTGGAAACAGTGGGCCTCTCAAATAAGGGCGATGCTTACCCGGCGAAACTTTCGGGCGGCCAGCAGCAGCGCGTGGCGATTGCGCGAGCGCTCGCCATGGAGCCGCACATCATGCTGTTCGACGAACCCACTTCGGCGCTCGATCCCGAACTCGTCGGCGAGGTGCTGCAAGTGATCAAGCAACTCGCGCGCGACGGCATGACGATGGCCGTCGTCACTCACGAAATGGGCTTTGCCGCGCAGGTCGCGGACAAAGTCATGTTCATCGACCAGGGGCGCATTGCTGTTCAGGGCCAACCGCGCGAAGTTTTCCATGACGCCGGACAGCCGCGCTTGCGGCAGTTCCTGCAGAACTACTTCGACCGCAACGCTTTCTGGGCGCGCGGCCCAGACGACGCAGAGCCGCTATGAACGCGCGCCCTGCCCCGACCGCATTGCGCGGACAGTAACCAGGGGCTGCCGATGTCCTCCATGCTTCGCGGCAAGAGCCACAAAGCCCACGGCAAGCCGCCAGCCGCCGCGGTTCGAAGCACGCGCGACGCGGCTGCGGGTACGAGCGCTGCAGGTGAGGCGCCGGCTGCACGCTACGAGCAGGTCAAGCAGCATATTCTTGGCATCATCGAATCGGGCGCGCGTCAGGCCGGCGAGCGTCTGCCCTCCGAACTGGACCTCGTTGCGACGCTCGGGGTTTCGCGCATGACCGTCAATCGCGCGCTGCGCGAGCTGGCGCACGAAGGGTTGGTTACGCGTGTGTCGGGCGTCGGCACATTCGTCGCGCAAGCAAGACCGCAATCCACGCTCCTGATGATCGCGCATATCGGCGACGAGATTCGCTCACGCGGACACGAATACAGCTACCGTACCGTGCTCTTGCAGCGCGAGACTGCATCTGTCGTCGTATCGAATGCGTTAGGGCTCGCGCCGGCCGCTTCGGTTTTTCATGTTGTTTGCGTGCACCGTGAGAACGGCTTGCCGGTGCAACTGGAGGATCGCTACGTGAATCCGGCCATTGCGCCGGATTTTTTGCAGCAGGATTTTTCGGCGATCAGGCCGTCGGAGTATCTGTTCGAAACGGTGCCTGCGCACGACGTCGAACACATTGTCGACGCGGGCTTACCGACTCAGGCCGAAGCCGGACTACTCGAAATTCGCGCGGAAGAACCTTGTCTCACGCTCGTGCGTCGTACCTGGACGAGCGGTGTTGCGGTGACGTTCGCGCGGTTCGTACATCCCGGCTCGCGGTACCGGCTCGGCTGCCGCTTCTCGCCGGATATGTCGCAACGGCAAGGCTGACGCGCCACGCTTCACAACCTGGTTTCGTGCCGGGCCGGCGCCGTGCTGACCCGTCACACATTGCCCGCCAGATGAAAGCGCGAGGCCGGATGCCACAACTGCACGGACGTCGCCACGTCTTCGCCGACCCACGTACGACGCCATAGTTGCAAGCACGGCTCGCCGATCTCCATTGACAGATGACGGCGCACATACGCGTCCGGCTTCTGCGCGTAGATGCGAAACTCCGCGCGTTGAATCGGTGCGAGGCGCACCATGTAATGATTCGGCGTCTCGATGGTGAAGTCCTGCTGCAGATACTCCGGAAACACCTTCGGATTCACGTAGCGATCCTCGTACTGGATCGGCTCGCCCTCTTCGCTGTGCACGATGCACGAGTGGAACGCCGGGCCATTCGACAGGCCGAGCGCTTCGAGCGCCTGCGGGTCGTCGCTCGGTTCGAGCGTCAACACGCGGGCCGAATGACGATGACCACGAGCGGTGATTTCATCGGCGATATTGCGGATTTCCAACACCGTCGATTCGTAGCGCTGCGGCGCGACGAACGTACCGGACCCCTGCACACGGGTCAGCACGCGCTCAGTGGTCAATTCGCGCAATGCGCGCGAGACCGTCATGCGCGCGACGCCGAACTCCTTTACCAGTTCAGTTTCGGACGGGATCAACCCGCCCGGCTTCCAGTCGCCTTCGCTGATACGCCGGATCACATAGCGCTTGATCTGTTCATAGGCGGGCATTGCTTTCGCGGGCGTCTCCTTGCACACGGCGCGGTCCGCGTTGCCGCCATTTGCCGCGCTTATTTGCGGGGCCGCATGTGCACCTGCTTGTGCACCCGCATGTGCACCCTCTCGTGCACCCTCTTGTGCACCGGCTTGTGCAACTGTCTCCGCGCTTTGTTGTGCGCGCTTTTGCTCATTTGTAGTTGTGTTCACTCCGACCTCGTGGGTGGGTTGCGGATCGCATCCGTTGTACCGCTTTTACGCCCGCAGTAAGTCCCTTGGGGACACCTCGGTCGGTTCGCCGGCGGGTAAGCCCGCTCACCGGATATGTCTGTGTCAGGCCGCGTGAGCGACAACCGGCGCGCCGCCTGCAATGGCGACATGGCCCGCTACGTTCATCACGCCCGCGCTATCGCTCACACTATTTGCGGCGGCGGGCAAGTTACTGGCCGCTGCGAGTTTCCCGATAGACGCGTCCGCAACGACACTGAAATTGCGCTGCCTCAGCTTGTCAGGACCTGGCAACGGCGGCGGCGCCTCGCCAGCGATCATCCGGAACGCCACGCTCATGTCGTCAGCGAGCGGACGGTCGTCGCGATACGTCGGCACGATCTGCCGCACGCGCTGCCACAACGCCTGCGTATGCGGGGCCGGTGGGGCGTCGGTGGCTTGAAGGTCGTAGGCCTGCGCCGCGGCCAATAGCTCTATCGCGACGATGCGCCCCGCGTTGTCGATGATTTCCAGCGCCTTCAATGCGGCAGGCGTGGCGTGGCACAAATGGTCTTCCTGTAAACCCGACGTGATGCCGCCGTCGAGACTCGCTGGCAGCGCGAGCCGCCGGTTCTGCGCAACCAGCGAGGCCGCCGTGTACTGCGCGATCATGAAGCCCGAGCAGGTGCCACCAGGCTCGGCCAGAAACGCGGGCAAGCCGCTCACCAGCGGATTCACGAGACGATCGAGCCGCCGTTCGGCCATTGCGGCGACCTGCGCGATGGCGGTGGCGAGGCTGTCCATCGCGAGCGCAATGGATGCGCCCACCGCATGCGCCTGCGAATAAACGCGCGGATCTTCCGGCGTGCCCGCGACAATCGGGTTGTCGGTGATCGACGCCAGTTCGCGATCCACCACGTCGGCGGTCGCGGCAAGCACGTCGCGCGCCGCGCCGTGCACGTGCGGAATGGTGCGCATGCTGAGCGGATCTTGCGTGCGCTGGCCGACCACGGCCGCGAGAATGCCGCTGTCGGCAAGCGCGGTGCGCATGCGCTCGCCTACCAGGTTCAGCCCCGGCGAAATGCGCAGCGCGAGCGAGTCTTCATCGAATGCTGCCAGTTGGCCGCGCAGATTCTCGAAGCTCATTGCGGCGACGACATCGGTCCAATCGAGCAGACGCACCGCGCGTGCAAGCGCCAATGCGGCAAGCCCGGTCACGCAAGGCGTACCGTTGATCAGGCTGAGGCCTTCCTTCGCTTCCAGCACGAGCGGCTCGCGGCCGAGCATGTGCAACGCGTCGCGGCCCTTCATACGCTCGCCGCGATATCGCACATGACCTTCGCCGATGCACACCAGCGCGATATGCGCCATATGGCTCAGATAACCGACCGAGCCGAACGCCGGCACTTCAGGCAAGCAGTCGGCGTTGAGCAAGGCCACGAGTTGATCGGCGACCTCGATACGGATGCCCGAGTGCCCATGCGCGAAATTGTTGACGGCGGCGGCCATGATCGCGCGCGTCTCGGCGACACCGAGCGGCGTGCCGACACCGACTGCGTGACTCATCAGAATGTTGCGCGACAGCGTGCGCTGTTCGGTGGGCGACACGATCACGTCGCACAACGCACCGACGCCCGTGTTGACGCCGTACGCACGAATGCCGCGCTCGACGATCTGTTGCACCAGTACATTTGCCGCCGCAATGCGCGCGCGGGCGTCGGCGGAAAGTTCGAGCGGCTCCCCGGCGGCGACCGCCGCCACCTGGGCCCAGTCGAGAGGACGATCGGAACGGATCACGGCCATGATGTTGCTCTGCTCGGTAGAGTGCGTGGCGATACGGATTAGTTGGTCGTGCGGTCCTGATGACTCGACACGAATTGACGGAAGCGTTCCGACTTGCATTCGACGAATACTTCGTCAGGCGTGCCGTCGGCTTCCACTTGTCCCTGATGCAGGAACATCACTCGGTTAGACACGTGCCGCGCAAAACCCATTTCGTGCGTGACGACCAGCATCGTGCGCCCTTCTTCGGCAAGCGAGCGCATCACGCGCAGTACTTCGCCAACGAGTTCGGGATCGAGCGCCGACGTGGGTTCGTCGAACAGCATCACTTTGGGATGCATGGCAAGCGCGCGCGCAATCGCCACACGCTGCTGCTGACCGCCCGACAGATGCGCCGGATAATGGCCGCGCTTTTCCGCGAGACCGACTTTCGCGAGCAGCGCCTCGGCTTCTTCCACCGACTCGGCGCGGCTGCGCTTTTGCACGCGCATCGGCCCTTCGATCAGGTTTTCGAGCACCGTCATATGCGACCAGAGATTGAAGTTCTGGAACACCATGCCGAGTTGCGAGCGCACGCGGTCCACCTGGCGGCGGTCGCTAGGTTGCAGCTTGCCGTCGCCGCGGCGCTTCATTTTCAGTTCTTCTCCGGCGAGCGCGACGGAACCGTCGTCGGGTGTCTCCAGCAGATTCAGGCAGCGCAAGAAGGTGCTTTTGCCCGAGCCGCTCGCGCCGAGAATCGAGATCACGTCGCCTTGATGAGCGTCGAGCGAAATGCCTTTGAGCACGTGGTGGTCGCCGAACGATTTGTGAATGTTCTTGACCGACAGTGCAACGGGTGCCGTAGCGTTCATGGAATTCTCCAGGTTCATCCGGAATGGCCGGGCGCTCAGGGCGCGGCGCGGCGTGCTTCGGTAGTGGCGGACACCGGGCGGCTCGGCGCGGTCTGCCTGGGCGCCGCACGCAGATGCCGCGACAGTCGCGTTTCAAGCATGCCGAGTGCGCGCACGATAATGAAGTTCAGGAACAGATAGATCAGCGCGGCGCAGATAAACACTTCCGTCGTGCGATACGTTTGCTGAATGATCTGCTGCGCAACACCGGTCACTTCCCACACGGTCACGAGACTCGCAAGCGCGGTGGATTTGACGAGCAGCACGGCTTCTGTCGAATAAGCGGGCAGACACTGGCGCAGTGCAATCGGGCCGATCACGCGGCGCAGCAGCCCGAAGCCCGACAGACCGATCGAGTAACCCGCCTCGATCTGACCGACCGGCACGGCCATCAGGCCGCCGCGAATGATCTCGGCCGTATAACCGGCGGTACAGAGCGCGAGCGATAAAACAGCGCACATATAGGGCTCGCGCAGCACCGGCCACATGAAGCTCTCGCGAATCACGCCGAACTGACCCATGCCGTAGTACACGAGGAACATCTGGATCAGGAGCGGCGAGCCGCGGAACACAAGGATATAAGCGCGCGCGAACCGGTTTGGCAGCCAGTGCGGCGACACGCGCATCGTGACGATCACGAGCGACAGCAGTCCCCCGAGAACGAGCGAACAGAAGAACAGGCCGAGTGTGGTCGGCACGGCGGCGAGCAGTTGCTTCACCGTGTCGAGCAGAAAATCGAAGTCGAAGTTCATGATGCCGTCGCCGTCAGTTGCGCGCGAAGTTGCGCTTGAAGGACCGGCCCACGCGTGCCTCGGCGTGGTTGAAGACCCGGTTCGAGATGCTGGTCATCAGCAGATACAGCGCGCCGCCGACCACGAAGAACGTGAAGTATTGATGCGTGGAGCCCGCCGCCACCTGACTCGTGCGCAGCAGTTCGGCGAGACCCGTGACCGAGATCAGCGCGGAATCTTTCAGGCTCAGTTGCCATACGTTGCCGATGCCGGGCAAGGCGAAACGCAGCACTTGCGGAATCAGGATGCGGCGCGCCATGGTGAGGGTAGGCATGCCGATGGAGCGCGCCGCTTCGAGCTCGCCGCGCGATACCGCGAGCACCGCCGAGCGATACACCTCCGCCTGATACGCGCCGGAAATCATGCCGACAGCGAGCGCGCCGATTACGAACGGCGGCACGCCGACGAAGCCTTCGGCGCCGAACCATTGGCCCACGGTCGTCACGAGCGTCGAGCCGCCGAAGTAGAACAGGTAGATGACGAGCAGTTCGGGCACGCCGCGAAACACCGTGGTGTAGATGTCGCCGATCACGCGCAGTGTGCGCAGACGCGACAGCTTGGCCGCAGCGACCAGGGCGCCGAATACGGCCCCGACCGCGAGCGCTGCGAGCGTGAGCGCGACAGTCATCAACGCCGCGAGCAGCAGCACGCCGCCCCAACCTTCCGGCCCGAAGCCGAGCATCTGTATCAGAGCCATTGCCTACCTCCCGTCTTGACGGACGATGAAACAGCTGCACGCGCAAGCTCGCGCCCACGCATGCAGCATTCGTGCAACGCCTCGTGAATCAGGGCGTGACGTCGGTCTTGAACCATTTCGCGGACAGCTTTTTGACGGTGCCGTCGGCGAGCGCCGCGCTGATCGCGGTGTCGAATTTCGCTTTCAGGTCGGCGTCCTGCTTGCGGAACGCGAGGCCTTCACCCGGACCCCAGATCGGACCGCCGATCTTAGGGCCGGCCATTACGATCGATGCGGTTTCCTTCTTGTCGATGTTCGCGGCGTAGTACGTCACGTCGTCGAACGACGCGTCGATACGCCCGTTCGCCAGATCGAGATCGCGCTCGGGCGACGTCTTGTAGACGCGGATCGTGGCGATGTCTTTGAAACCGTCGTTGATGAACTTGGTATAGACAGTGCCGGACTGGATGCCAATCGTCTTACCCTTCAACTGCTTGCGCAGCGCGTCGACGGTCGGCTGATCGGACTTCGGATCGCCCGTGAGCTTGACGACGCCCGCGTCCGCTGCGGCCTTGGGCAGCACCTTGGCGTCGGCCACCGCGAACGTGGCGGGCGTGGCCGCATACGGCTTCGAAAACGCGATGATCTTTTCGCGCTCCGGCGTGATCGAGATCGCATCCATCAACACGTCGAACTTGCCGGCCTGCAGACCCGGGATCATGCCGTCCCAGTCTTGCGCGACCAGGTTGCATTGCAGCTTGATGCGCTCGCAGAGGTTGGCAACCAGTTCAGGTTCGAAACCGCCGAGCTTGCCGCCGGGCAAGGTCAGGTTCCACGGTGCATAGCCGCCCTCGAGCGCGATCGTCACCGTCTTCCATTCCTTCGCCTGCGCCGGTGCGCCCAAAATCGCCGCGGCGCCGAGCACGGCGCCGATCAATGCTTTTGCTGCCGTGGTGCGTTTCACTTTCACGTCGAAACTCCTTTGATTGAGGAAACCGTCGAACCGGAATGCGGACCAGCGTTCTGAGCGCCGCTGAATTTGTATAGACAAGTCTGCATGAGTCAAAAAGCCGTCGCAAGCAGATTCTTGGAAAAATTGCCCGATCATCGGGTAAGCCCCTATAAGGCGCGGTGGATCGGGGCTTTCCGAGGGCATTAGCGACAAAGGCGCACCCCTGCCGCGCCGCAACGGATGCGTCGGCATGGTGCACTTTGTCTAGACAGGTTCGACGAATGCAACGCGAGGGTGCGCTGCGGGGACACGTCGGCCCGACGAAAGGACCGACGGTGCGGGCGAGGAATTACTCGGAATCGGCCCGCGTGCGCACGCGGTCAAATGTTTCCGCCAGGTCGATGTCACCGGTCTTCAGACCGAAGCGATCGTGCAGACAGGCCGCGAGTTCGTCAGCGCTTGCGAGGCGCTGCTCGCGGACGATACTGCCGTCCGCCGCGCGCTCGTTCAGTTGATCGTTCAACAGCGCGAGGCGCGTGTCGTCCAACACGCGGCACACGATGAGATCGTTGGCGAAGATCGCTTCCGGCGACGTCGACGTGTACCAGTTCGACGTTTCGTAATCGATCCACTCGACCGGATGCAAATCGAAGCGATAGACGCGCGACCACGTTTGATCGCGCGCCTGCACTTCGAGATACAGCGCGTCGTGGGAAGCGTCGGCGAGACGGAAGATGCCCAGGTCCGTGCGTTGCGCAAGACCCGGCGTCAATCGCACCGGCGATGTCAGCGTAACGCTGCCGAAACCCACGTCCGCGATCCATGCTTCGTTATCCACATCGATTCGCAGCACCATGTGCGTACGAGGTGGAACCGCGTCGGGCTCCCGGCCCCACAGCACTCGCCCAATCAACGGCGTGACCTGAAAGCCCAATTCGACCAGTACGTTCGCGAGCAGCGCGTTCTGCTCGAAGCAGTAGCCGCCCCGGCGATCGTCGACGAGTTTTCTTTCGACGGATTCCAGATCCAGCTTCACTGCGCGACGCGTGAGCGGATTCAGGTTTTCGAACGGAATGGCTCGCGGATGCAACCGGTGAATTGCCTTCAGCACTTCGAGCGTCGGCGCACGCGGGCCCGTATAACCGATGCGCTCGAAGTAGTTGTCGAGATCGAGTGTGTGTGACATAGGCGTCGTCCGTCTGGTTCTAGTTGCGCTACTGTCCGCCTCCGAGCGCCGACTTCGCGATCGACGGCACGCTGATACCGTTGCTCGTTGCGAACTGTACCGCGGAACTGAGCGTCGACATCAGCGACTGCAACTGCCCCGGTGCCGATTGCGCGATATACGACGCGCTTTGCGCGGTCTGCGGATTCATGCCGGCCTGCAACAGCGAAGCAGGATTCATCTGTCCGATGCTGCCGAGGCCCGACTGCAAGCTCGAATACTGACTGACGCCTTTACCGAGCGACGCCAGGCCATCGGTGAACGCCTGCTTGTTCACCGGCGTTTGCGTTGCGTTGCCCGTTCCACCCACTCGGCTGGCAAATGCCTGCGTCAATGTTTGCGACAGCGACTGCTGCGTGCTGCCCACTTGCGTCAACTGGCTGACCGACGGCGTACCGCCGCTCAGCAAGCCCGCGGCCTGCTGTGCCTGCCCGGCCGCGCTCGACAGACCCATTGCGGACGCAAGCGACGACTGCCCGCTCAGCACCTGCTGATTCGCACCCACGTACGTTTGCAACAACTGCGATATGCCGCCAGACGATGCCGCGCCAGCATCCGCGGATGTGTCCCCGCCACCAATGCCGAACTGCTTCAGATTCAACTGTGCGTTCGAAACGCCGCTTGCGAAAAGACCGGCGCTCGCCAGCAACGAAATCAGAAGGACACGCTTCATATGTAACTCCTTGTAAGAGACTGCGGAAACTCGTGCGGTTCGACAAGCCGCACCGATACGCGTTCGCACAAATTTTCGACGCGTGAGTCCCCGGTATGTTGACGCGAGTCGTTTGCCTCTCGTTGACGCACCGGTACATGCCTCGGTACGATCACGCCCATTGTCCGGTTTGCGCGAACCGATGCCGGCCTGCGTCCGGTTAAATAGCTGTTTAACGCCGCGGCGCACGAAAGCAGTCGATAACAACATTAAAGGCATTTTGATGAAGCTCGCCCGATCCATTCGCCCCGTTGCATCCTTGCCTGTCCGCTTCGAGTTTCTGTCATCTGGCAGCAAGGCGGCCGGGCGCAGCCGCACGCGTTCGATTCGCCGCATCGCGTGGTGCACGGCATTCGCTTGGGCTTGCACTTCGGGTGCGGCAATGGCGCAAGGCGATGCGAACGCAGCCGCAAATGCCGATGCCGCGCATGATGCAAGCGAAGCAAACGGAGCAGCAGGCGCGGATACGGGCAAAGCCGCGGCCAGCGAGAGCGGCTTCTGGAGCCGCGACCAGATGTTCGGCGACATGGGCGGCTTGCGCCCGTGGCTCGGCAAATATGGCGTGAGCTTCGCGCTTACTGAAACCAGCGAACTGCTTGGCAACCTGCGCGGCGGCCTCGCGCGCGGCGCCGCGTACGACGGCGTGACTACCGCGACTGTCCAACTGGATACCGACAAGGCGTTCGGGTTGCCGGGCGGCCAGTTCAACGTGAGCGCATTGCAGATTCACGGCGGCAACTTCAGCGGTGACAAACTCGGCACGCTGAATACGGCAAGCGGCATTGAAGCCGAAAACAGCACGCGCCTGTGGGAGCTGTGGTATCAGCAGTCGTTCCTGAACAAACGGATCGACGTGAAGGTCGGTCAGCAAAGTATCGACCAGGAGTTCATCTCCAGCACGTACTCCGCGCTTTTCATCAACACGATGTTCGGCTGGCCCGCGCTGCCCACTTACGACATGCCGTCGGGCGGGCCGGCGTATCCGCTGTCGGCGCTCGGCGTGCGCGTGCGCGGACAGATCACGCCTTCATTGACGGCGCTCGCCGGTGTGTTCGACGGCGATCCGCTCGGCAACAATCCGAACAACCGCAGCGGGACAAATTTCAACCTGCATAACGGCACGCTGTTCATCGGCGAGTTGCAGTATGCGATCAACCAGCCGGCGGACAGCGACACGCCGCCGGCGGCGAGCACTGCTGGAGGCGGACTGCCGGGTACCTACAAGATCGGTGTCTGGTACAACAACGGCCACTTCGCAGATCAACGCTACGACAGCAACGGTGTGTCGCTCGCAAGTCCCGCGTCAACGGGCGTCGCGGCGAACCATCGCGGCGACTACAGCTTCTATGCGGTGGCCGATCAGATGATCTGGCGGCCCAACCCGGGTGAAGCGCGCAGCCTCGGCGTGTTTGCTCGCGTGATGGGCGCACCGGGTGACCGCAATCTGGTGAGCGTCGCGGCCAACCTTGGCGTCGTGCTCAAAGCGCCGTTCGCCGGCCGCGACAATGACAGCGCGGGTCTGGCGCTCACGTACATCAAGATCGGCAACCACGCACACGGAATCGATCAGGATAACCTGGCATTCAGCGGCGGCCCGTACGGTGTTCGAACGAGTGAAACCGCGCTCGAAGCGACCTACCAGTACCAGATCGCCCCGTGGTGGATGCTTCAGGCCGACGCGCAATACACCTTCAACGCGGGCGCCGGTCAGAATCCGAACGATCCGACGAAGCCGCTACGCAACACGTTCGTCGTCGGCCTGCGCACCAACATCGCGTTCTGATATGCACCCGCTGCGACCGGACGCGTGAAGTCGGCTGCACCTGTTCACTGCGCGGCCGCCGACCCGCGCGGCTGGGTGCGTAACGACAGATCCTGAACCATCTGCGCGGCCAGATAATCGCAGGTCGGCCGATCTGACTTCGCGCTGCGCGCGACCACGATTTCCAGCGGCTCTATCTTCGGCAAGCCTTGTGCTTCGCCGAGAACAGCGAGGCGCGGCGGCACACTGCAACGCGTGAGCGCCACCACCGACAAACCCGCGTCCACCGTTGCGACGAGGCCCATCAGGCTCGCGCTGCTGAATGCCGCGCGATAGCGAATCCGCGCGCCGTCGAGCGCGGCCAGCGTGTGCTGGCGCGCCACGCAGCCGGGCTCGTACAGCCCGACGGGCAACGGCGACGCCGCCAGTACCGGCGTATCGACACTAGCCCCTACCCACACCATCGGCTCACTGCGAATGAATTCGCCGCGCAATTTGCGGTCGCGCGTGACAAAGGCGAGATCGATCTTGTTGTCGGCCAGCATCGGCGCAAGCGAAGTGCTCTGCGCGCAGACGATTTCGATCTCCACGTGCGGGTAGAGATTCGAAAATCGCCGCAAGACCGGCGACAACAGCGACGACACGTAATCGTCCGGCGCGCCGAGCACCACGCGTCCGGTAACTTCGGGCCGAACGATCGCCGACCACGCTTCCTCGTGCAATGCCAGCACGCGCCTCGCATATTCGAGCAGCGTATTGCCGGGCCGCGTGAGCGACAGGTTGCGCGTGTTGCGCGCGAACAGCGTGGTGCCGAGCATGGCTTCGAGACGCTTGATCTGCATGCTGACCGCGGCCTGCGAGCGGTGAACGGTTGCCGACGCTTTCGTGAAACTGCCCGTATCCACGACCGCGACGAAAGTGCGCAGCAGATCGGCGTCGAATTCGGGGTGCATGATTTATCAATCCCGCTTATGGAATTTCTCAATTTAATTCGTTTGTGATTGCCGCGCAACCGGCGCAATACTTGGCTGCATCACTTCACGGAGACGATCGGCATGACCCTCACCCAACGTCAACAGGGGGCCATCACGTTGGCCGGCGGAGGGCTGCTGATGGGCACGCTCGGCGTCTTTGTCGAGGAAGCGCGGCTCGGTGCGCTGACCCTGGTATTTTTTCGTTGCCTGTTCGGATTCCTCTCGCTGGCCGCGTACTGCGCATGGAAGGGCTTCTTCACGCGCGCACATTTCACACGGCGAACGGTTGTACTCGCGCTGATCTCCGGCGTGCTGATGGTCACGCAATGGGTCGGTTTCTTCGATGCGATCCATCGCACCAGCATCGCGGTCGCGACCGTGGTGTTCCACGTACAGCCGTTCTGGGTCGTGCTGATCGGCGCCGCGCTTTTCAACGAACGGCTGGGCGCGGATCGGCTTGGCTGGATCGCGACCGCCTTTGTCGGACTCGTGCTCGCGTCGGGTGTCGCGGCCACCGAAAATCTGCAAGGCCATACGAGCTATCTGATCGGCATCGGCGAAGCGTTGGCCGGCTCGGTGCTCTATGCGAGCGTCACGTTGATCGCCAAGGGACTCGGCGACTTGCGCCCGCACCTGCTGACACTCGCACAATGCGCGGTGGGTGTGGTGTTCCTGCCGATCATCGCGCCGCTTATTGCCCCCTTTGACGCCGTGCACATCGGGGCAATGCAGTGGTTCTGGATCGTCGGCATGGGGGTGCTGCACACGGGGCTCTCATATGTGCTGATCTACGGCGCGTTGCCCAAGCTCACCACGCCGATCATCGCGGTGCTGCTGTTCGTCTATCCGCTCACCGCGATTGCCGTCGATGCGATCGTGTACGGCCGCGCGCTTTCGCTGCCGCAACTCGCGGGTATGGCGCTCATCGTGATCGCGAGTCTCGGCGTGAATCTCGGCTGGCCGCTTGTATCGTTGCTGCTCCCGCACCGGCGCGCGCGGGGTCATGCAGAGTGAGTCGCACGTGCAGGCTTGGCGATAAATAAGTGCCGGCAAACAGCCGGCACCGCGTTGCGAAGCCCGTCAGATTTACTGCGGCAGCACTTCACCCTTCGTCTCCGGCGCGAACGGAATGACAAACAGACCGGCGACGAACACGAGCGCCGTCAGGGCCACCGGCACCCCGAGCGTGTGCATGTGAAGAACCGCCGCGCCAAGCAGAAAGTTCACGCCCGCGCCAACAAACCGTCCGAACGACGTACAGAACGCAAACGCCGTCGCACGCACGCGCGTTTCGAACTGCTCGGGCAGCCACAAGCTGAACAGCGCAAAGTTGCCGCCGAAGAAACCCAGCACGAACAACCAGGCGATGAACGGCGCGAGCCCGTTCGGCAAATAGAAGGCCCAGCCGAAACTGCCGGTGATCGCCACCGCCATTCCCGCGAAGTAGAACGCCAGCGTCTTGCGGCGGCCGAAGCGTTCCGCGAGCGGCGGCAGTGCGAGGCATCCGAGAATCGTACCGATGGACAGCAAGCCCGTTGCGAGCGACGCCATTCTGATTGCATCGTTCTTCGCCATGCCCGCCTTGGACGCAAGCTGGATGACGGCCGACGGCTCATATACGGCTCCCGCCCACAAACCGATAATGGCAATGGTCAACAGAATGCACGCGACCCATGTGCGCCGCCGGTAGGCCGGTCCCAGGATCTCGCGCAGCGGTTTCGCGCGTTCGGCGTGCGCCTCGGCCTTCTGCCACTTCTCGGATTCCTTCACGCGCAACAAAATCAGAATCGCGACGACGACCGGCACGGCTCCCGTCAGGAACATTGCACGCCAGCCGAAGTGCACGCCAATTGTGTAATTCAGCGCCGCGGCCAGGAAGAAGCCCGCGTAATACCCCGTTTGCAGATAGCCCGCGCCCATCTTGCGACGATCCTCCGGCCACGCTTCCGCCACGTAGGTGCCGGCGAGCGCCCATTCCCCGCCGATGCCGACGCCCGCAATGAAGCGATAGATGCCCAACTCCCACACGTTGTGAGAAGTCGCGGCAAGGCCCGTGAAAATCGCGAATGTGAAGATCGTGCCGGCCAGCACCTTGGTTCGTCCAAAGCGATCGGCGAGCGGTCCCCATATGAAGGACATGCCCCAGCCGACCAGGAACAGCGCAAACAGAATAGAACCGGCCAGCCCGATGTTGGCGGGCGTCGCCGCGTAGCCGGAGCGCGGCAATAGCTCGGTTAGCGCCGGCGTGAGCACGAGCGCGTAGATGAACGAGTCCATGCCGTCGAGCGTCCAGCCGGCCCAAGCGCCCCAAAAACCCGCAATCTGCGAGCGATTTAACGGCGTGCGGCGCCGTGCGGCCGACGTGCGGTCGGTGAGTGAACTCATCGTGCTCCTCCTGCCTGCTGTTACCTGCATATGAAAGGGAAACGACCGGACACGAGCTGTCGTGAAGCCATGGTTGCCGTGCAAGCCCGCATCACCCTGCGGGGCCCGGAGAGAAATTCCGGGTTTGCCCGCGTTTAATTAGCGTCATTTTGTATATAATATTTGAACTATGAACGACGCAACAGATGGTTTTCCCCTGGATGCCCCCGTACGCGCCCCGCTTCTTCCGGCAGCCGCGCCACGGGAGAGCACGTCCCGCGTAATCGCCGAGGCGCTGCGCGAGGCGATTATCGACGGCACGCTGGCGCCCGGTGCGCCGCTGCGCCAGGACGCGCTCGCCCGGCACTTTTCGGTCAGCGCGATCCCGGTGCGGGAGGCCTTGCGCCTGCTCGAGACCGAAGGCTGGGCGAAGGTCGCGGTGCACAAGGGTGCCACTGTCGCGCCCTTGTCCGCAGACGAAGCGCGTGAGATCTACGAGATTCGCTCCGCGTTGGAGAGCCTTGCGATCGGGCTGGCAATACCCAGACACACGGCGGCCACGTTGCGCGAATGCGCGGTGCTGTGCCGCGCGGCGGAGCGCGAGCCGGACCCGTCGCTATACGTGGCGCGCAATGCCGAATTCCACATGAGCCTGTATTCGCCGGCCGCGCGTCCTCAGCTCGAAGACCTGATCCGCGTGCTGCATCGGCGGGGCGAACGGTATCTGCGCCTGAAATTCGGTTTGCCTTCTTACAAGGGCGAATCCGACAATGAACACAGCGAATTGCTCGACGCCGTGCAACGGCGCGACGTGCTGGGCGCGCAAGCGCTCGTCGTTGCGCATCTGCTCGGCACGGGCGATCTGCTTCACCGTTTCCTGACCGAACGCGCGCAGGCGGAAGCCGCGCTCGCGAACCGGCCCAAGCCGCGCGGCAGACCCCCGCGCATCACCACCGGGAGCTGATTGAGCCGATGAACCCATCCGCCGAAGCGTCATCCGCCGCACGTTCATGGACCACGCGCCGCGACGAAAAGAACCGCCGCCTCGCCGTTATCGCGCCATGGCTCGAAGACGGCGTCCTGCCGCCCAACCGCATCGTCGATGCTCTCGAAACGCTGATCCAGCCAGGCGACCGGGTCGCGCTCGAGGGCGACAACCAGAAGCAGGCGGATTTTCTGTCGCGCTCGCTGGCGAAGGTCGATCCGCAGAAGCTTCACGACGTGCATCTGCTCATATCGAGCATCAGCCGCCCCGAGCATCTGGCGCTGTTCGAACGCGGCATCGCGCATAAAGTGGATTTCTCGTTTGCCGGGCCGCAGAGCTTGCGCGTCGCGCAACTGCTCGAAGACGGGCAACTGGAAATCGGCGCGATCTACACGTACGTCGAACTTTACGCGCGCATGTTCGTGGACCTGACGCCGCACGTCGCGCTGCTTTGCGCAGAAAAGGCGGACCGTCACGGCAATCTCTACACGGGCCCGAACACCGAAGACACACCGACCATCGCGGAGGCCGCCGCGTTTCGTCACGGCATCGTGATCGTGCAGGTCAACGAGATCGTCGATGAACTGCCGCGTGTCGATATTCCTGGCTCGTGGGTCGACGTGGTCGTGCAGGCGGACCGGCCGTTCGCTGTCGAGCCGCTTTTTACGCGCGATCCACGCCATATCGGCGACCTGCAGGTGCTGACCGCGATGATGGTGATACGCGGCATCTACGAACCGTACGGCGTGAGTTCTCTGAACCACGGCATTGGCTTCGACACCGCGGCGATCGAGTTGCTGCTTCCCACCTACGGCGAGTCGCTCGGCCTGAAGGGCAAGATCTGCCGCAACTGGACGCTCAATCCGCATCCCACGATGATCCCCGCGATCGAATCGGGCTGGGTCGAGAGCATCCATTGCTTCGGCAGCGAAGTCGGCATGGAGTCGTATATCGAGGCGCGTCCGGACGTGTTCTTCACCGGCAACGATGGCACGCTGCGCTCGAACCGCGTGCTGTGCCAACTGGCCGGGCAATACGGCGTCGATCTCTTCATCGGCTCGACGTTGCAGATCGACGCGGACGCCAATTCATCCACGGTGACGCGTGGACGTCTCGCCGGCTTCGGCGGAGCGCCGAACATGGGCCACGATCCGCGCGGCCGCCGTCACTCGAGCGAAGCGTGGCTCAAGCTTCTGAAGGATCAGGGGCCTGTGTCGCGCGGTCAGAAACTCGTCGTACAACTCGCGGAGACATACAAGAAAGGCGGCGAGCCGACCTTCGTCGACGAACTGGATGCCGTCGCCGTGGGCGCGAAAAACGGCATGCCGATCGCGCCGGTCATGATCTATGGCGACGACGTGAGCCATGTCGTCACCGAGGAAGGCATCGCGCATTTGCACAAGGCCGAAGGCATCGACGAACGGCGCGCCGCGATCGCCGCCGTGGCCGGCGTGACGCCGATCGGCTTGCGTGCGAAGCCTGAAAAAACCGCCGAACTGCGCCGGCGCGGCATCGTCGCGTATCCGGAAGATCTCGGCATTCGTCGCGGTGAAGCGAAGCGCTCGCTGCTGGCGGCACGCAGCATCGACGATCTGGTCACGTGGTCGGGCGGTTTGTATGCGCCGCCGGCTCGCTTCAGGAGCTGGTGATGAGAGCCGCTGCTGTCTTGTTCGAGCGCGATGAGCGGTCGTCCGCACAAGCCGCGCAGGCCGTGCAAGTCGGGCCCGCGCAGTTGCCGGCCGCTCGCGTCAGCAAGTCTTGCCAGAACCTGCTCACCGACGCGGAACTCGCCCATTACGCCGTGACAGCGTTAATCGACGAGGCCGAGCTCACGCCGAAGCCCGCGCTCGTCGATCGGCGCGGCAGCGGCGCGCATCGCGACTTGGACCTTGCGATCATGCGCCGCTCGGCGCAAGCGCTCGAACCGACGTTTGACGCGCTAGCGCGTACGGCGCGCCGCCGCGGCGAACCGTCGGCGCTGTTGCGCACTGAACTCGCGCAGATCGGCCGCGCGGGCGAGCAGGACATGCTGCGCGCGACGGGCGGCAGCAACGCGCATCGCGGCGCAATCTGGATTGTCGGGCTGCTGGTCGCGGGCGCGTCTTTGCAGCAGACCGCGGGCCGCCTCGACGCATCGAACATCTGCCAACGCGCGGCGCAGATCGCCTGCTTCCCCGACCGCTTTGCCGCTGCCACCGACAGTCACGGAGAGCGCGTGCGCCAGCGCTATCAGGTCGGCGGCGCACGTCGCGAAGCGCAAGAAGGCTTTCCGCATGTGATCGGCACGGGCTTGCCCGCGTTGATCGCGGCGCGCGAGCGCGGCATCGCCGAAGACGCCGCGCGCGTCGACGCCCTGCTCTCGATCATGGCTTCGCTCGACGACACCTGCCTGCTGCATCGCGCCGGTCTCGACGGCTTGCATGCCGGACAGCGCGGTGCGCAGCGCGTGCTGCAAGCCGGTGGCAGCTCGACCCGCGAAGGCCAGATCGCGCTCGCCGCACTCGAACAGCAACTGCTGTCGCTCAACGCATCGCCCGGCGGCGCAGCCGACCTGCTCGCCGCCACCCTCTTTCTCGACATGCTGGCGCATCACGACGCCAGCGGGAGCTGAGCCACATGGAACATCTGACCTTCGACTATCCGGCGCAACGCGCCGTCACGACCCGCGCGCATGTCGGCGTGGTCGGCTCGGGCGATCTGGAAGTGCTGCTCGCCCCCGCCGATAACGCCAACGCGCTGACCGCGCATGTCGTCGTGCGCACGAGCGTGGACGGCTACAGTCACATCTGGAAGAGCGTGCTCGACCGCTTCTTCACTCGCTACGACGGCGCCGCGCAAATCGAAATCAACGACTTCGGTGCGACGCCCGGTGTCGTGGCGTTGCGACTCGCCGAAGCCGTCGAGGCCGCCGAACAGGGAGACGACGCATGAGCACGGTTGCCAGCACGCATACCGCGCCGCTGCTGCGCGACAGCTTCATCGAACTGCCCGCTCGCGAGCGCGCCCGCTCGCTGCTCGATCCGGGCACCTTCCGCGAATTGCTCGGCCCATTCGACAGGATCGAGTCGCCCTGGCTGCCGCTGCAAGGCGTGGTTTGCCAGGCGGACGACGGCTGCGTGATCGCGCGCGGCACGATCGACGGCGAGCCCGCTGTGATCGCCGCGATCGAATCGGCGTTCCAGGGCGGCAGCATCGGCGAAGTGTCGGGCAGCAAGATCGCCGCCGCGCTCGAACTGGCGCTGCGCGATTGCGAGCGCGGCAAGATCGTGCGGCCGGTCGTGCTGTTCGAAACCGGCGGCGTGCGCCTTCAGGAAGCCAACCTGGGCCTCGCCGTGATCGCCGAAATGCAGGCGGCGATCGTTGCGCTGCGCCGTCATGTGCCGGTGGTCGGCGTGATCGCGGGCATGGTCGGCTGCTTCGGCGGCATGTCGCTCGCGGCTGCGCTGTGTTCGCACCTCGTCGTGACGAAACAGGGCCGCCTCGGTATGAACGGGCCCGAGGTGATCGAACAGGAAGCCGGCATCGAAGAGCTGGATGCAAGCGACCGGCGCCGCGTGTGGCAACTGATCGGCGGAGAACAGCGCGCGGCGACGGCGCTCGCCGATAGCCTCGTCGACGACGACGCCGAGGCCGTGCGCGCCGCCGTGCGTTCCGCGTTCGCGCTCGGCGTGCCGGCTGCGCACCGGAGCGAACAGGTCGATGTGTTCTTGCAACGGCTTGCGCGGATCGACCCGGCCAGCGTGACGCCGGAAAGCATGCGCGAGGTTTATTCGACGAAGCAAAACGACAATCAGCCGCGCAAGGAGCAAGCATGAGCGACACCCAACTGAGCCGCGGCGCGCGCTGGTTCCACGCGCTCGCCGGCGATTCCCACAGCGCGGCGCCGGTATGGAGCGGCGATGCGCCGCTCGGCGACGAGACCGCGCGCTTCATCACCGTCGTGCCCGATCCCGCCAACCGCTTTCCGCGCGCGACCGACAATGTGGTCGGCCTCGAACAAGGCTGGCAACTTGCACGAGCGGTCCGCGAAACGATCGCGGCCGATGCGGCGAGCAGCACGCGCCGCCCTATCGTCGCAATCGTCGATGTGAAAAGCCAGGCGTATGGCTATCGCGAGGAAATGCTCGGCATTCACCTCGCGTGCGCCGCTGCAGTCGACGCATATGCATCGGCTCGCGATGCGGGACATCCGGTTATCGCGCTGATCGTCGGACCGGCGATGTCGGGCGCGTTCCTCGCACATGGCTACCAGGCCAATCGCATCGTCGCGCTCGATGCACCCGGCACGATGGTCCATGCGATGGGCAAGGAAGCCGCCGCGCGCGTCACCCGACGCACGGTCGAAGCACTCGACGCACTCGGCGAAACCATTGTGCCGATGTCGTACTCGATGGCCTCGTTTGCGAAGCTCGGACTGCTCGATCAGCTGATAGAAGGCATCGACGCGGATGCACCTGACGCCGCGCAAATCAGGCGCGTGCAGCAGGTGTTGTGCGAACAGATCAGCAGCGCACGCACGGGCAGCCGCAATCTGTCACGGCGGCTGGAATCGGCGGCTGCGCAGAAGAACCGCGCGGCGTCTATCGAAGTGCGGCGGCGGCTCGCTGAACAATGGGATGCCGTGTGATGCGTGTCTGTGCCGCGCCGCCCTTCGCCGCGCAGTCCGCTGGGCCATGCGCCGGGTCGTCTGATACACGTTGGCGGCCGCACGACCTGCTGCACTTACGGCGTCTCGCTACGTTCGAAGGCGAACCGGCATGGGTCCGCGACGCTTTCGAGCGCGCGCCGTATGCCGTCGTGCGGCGTGCGCTCACCGCGCTGGGCGTCGTTGCAGTCGGCGTGCGCGGCGCACAGCGCTCGCAGCGGTACGGCACGTGGGTGGCATCGGCGGAGATCGTCGAAGCAACCGCGCCCGAAGCGCTCGCGCGGAACGAGCCGCTCGCGGGGCGCGCCGCATTGCCCGCCTTTGTCGCGCTCGCCGCGTTGCAGCGGGACTCGGCCAGCGCATTGAATCGACTCGTGTGGGGCCCCACCGGAAGCGCGGGTTTCGAACTGGCAACGCGGAGAAACACGGTGTCGGAATCGAGCGACCTGGATCTTTTGATTCGGACACCCGAACGACTCTCTCGCGATTGCGCCGCAGACTTGCGGGACCGGTTCGACGCGCTCTCGCGACAAACCGGCATTCGCATCGACGCGCAGCTGGAAACGCCCGCAGGCGGTGTCGCACTCGCCGAGTGGGCCGCGGGCAAAGCACGCGTGATGGCGCGCCACGCAAGCGGTCCGCAACTGCTTGCCGATCCGTGGGCCGCCGTTCAGCCGACTGACGTCTGATGCTCGCGCTGATCTTGCCGGGCCAGGGTGCGCAGACCGACGGCTTCCTGCATCGCCTGCCGCCACATCCCGCCGTGCATTCGGCGCTCGACGAGGCTTCTAACGTACTCGGCATCGACGTTCTCTCACTCGACACACCCGACGCATTGCGCTCGACCGTTGCCGTGCAGTGTGGTCTGACCGTGGCAGGGGTGGCCCTCGCCCGCGCGCTGGCCGATGAAGGGCTGACGCCCGAGATGAGCGCCGGGTTGTCGGTGGGCGCATATCCGGCCGCGGTGAGCTGCGGCGCGCTCGCCTTTCACGACGCATTGACGATGGTTCGCCGTCGCGCCGAACTGATGGAGGCCGCGTACCCATCGGGCTACGGTCTCGCGGCAGTGTCGGGGCTGACGGAGCACCAGCTCGCAACGCTCGCCGCCCAGCATGCCGACGCAGGCGAGCCGCCCGTCTACATCGGCAATGTGAACGCGCCGCGGCAGATCGTCATGGCGGGTGCGAACGCCGCGTTGGACAGCTTCCTCGCCCGCGCGTTGGCCGCGGGGGCACGCAAGGCAACGCGCCTTGCGGTCAGCGTGCCTTCACATTGCGAATTGCTCGCGAACGCAAGCAACGAACTGTCGGCCTACGCGCGTACCCTGCACTTCAACGCGCCGCAAAGCATCTACATCGGCAATCGCGGCGGGCGCCCCTTATACACGGCTGACGCGATTCGCGAAGACCTTGCGACCAACATGCGCTACACCGTGCGATGGTTCGACGCGCTCACCGTCATGCAGGAAATGGGCATGCGCGTCGCGATAGAGGCGCCGCCCGGCCAGGTGTTGACCGACATCACCCGCGAACACTATCCCGACGTTGCCGCGCTCGCGGCCAGCACGCTTCCGCTCGAACGACTGACGGCGACAGCACAGCGGCGCCTCGAAAGCAGATAGGCACGCCGCGCTTCACTGGCGCTTCTCGATCAACTGCCGCCCCATCGCTTTCGCATACCCATCGCAGGCATTGCGCGCAACGCGTGCCGCTGCAAGCACGCCGACATCGGCGTCGTCGCGGTAGTACATCGCCACGTTGATCGGCGGCGGCAGCGGACGCACCTGCAACTGCCCCAACTCTCCGCTCGTCAGATACGGCTCGACAAAAAGCGCGGGCACAGCCGCGATGCCGAAGCCGTCGCGCAATAGTTTGACGATGACCGCCACCGACGGCATGCACGTCACCTGCGTATCGGCGAGCGGTACGCCCGCGCGCGTAGCCAGCGTGTGCACGATGGCCTCCACCGCGATTTGCGGCGCCGTGCCGCGACCGAACGTGAGTACCGGTTTGCGGAGCAGCGCCCCGACATGCTTCGCACGGCTCGCGGGAATCAGGTCGCTGCGCGCGATCCAGCGCACCGGATAACTGGCCAGCAGCGACGACACGAACGATGTCTCGCGCTCGCCCGCTTCTTCCACCTGGATCACGAGATCGAGTTCGCCCGCGCGCAGGCGAGGTCCGAGCACGGCGCTCGAATCGACGGTCAGGTCCACGACTATGCGGTGGTACTCCAGGTTGAGCATGCGAATGTAGTCGGGCAACCAGCTATGCACGACCGTCTCGATCACGCCGAGGCGCAACCGGGTCGCCAACTGCGTTTCGTCCTGTGCGGCCAGTTGCAGCGAACGCGTGGCCTGCACCACCGAGCGCGCGTGCGCAAGCAGCCGCTCGCCATTTGCGGTGAGCTTGAATTCGGGCGCATCGCGTTCGATCAATTCGACGCCGAGCTCCGACTCCAGCGTCTTGATACGCAGTGAAATCGCGGCAGGCGTTGCGTGCATCGCCGCCGCCGTCGCACGAAAACTGCCGAGCCTGGCGAGCGTCAGGAATGTTTCGACGAAGCGGGTATTCATTGCATGTGGTCTCGCAATCGAGCGGATGAACAGGCGGCACGACCGCCGTAAAGCGGCACTTCCGCCGTTAAGTTTAATTTAACGGAACGGAAGAAAAACTCGCTGGATGGATATTTTTGACGTTACTACTCTGGAACGCATCAGAAGGTCAGTCCGTTAAATCCGAAGCGAGCCGTTCATGTCCTACACGCCATCCGAATTTCGTCAGCAGATACGCAGCGGCCGTCTGTCGGGCCCGACCGCAGGCTTTTGCGGTGACTACGCGCAAGCCAATCTCGCCATTCTTCCGCAGCAATACGCCGCCGATTTTCTGCGTTTCTGCACGCTCAATCCAAAGGCGTGCCCATTGCTGGGGATCGGCGAGACGGGCCAGTGGCGCGTGCCGTCGCTCGGCGCCGACCTCGATATTCGTAACGACGTTCCTGCGTTTTATGTGTATCGCCACGGCGAGCGCGCCGAAGAAGTGCACAGCCTGAACGAACTCTGGCGCGACGACCTGGTGGTGTTCGCCATCGGCTGCTCATTTTCATTCGAAGAAATGCTGCGTCGCGAAGGCATTGGCCTGCGCCATATCGAACAGCAGGTCAATGTACCGATGTATCGCACCCGCGAACGCAATGTGCCCGCAGGCGTGTTCGGCGGCAACCGCGTCGTCTCGATGCGCCCACTGAAAGCCGCCGACGCAATCCGCGCGATTCAGATCACGAGCCGCTTTCCCGCCGTGCATGGCGCGCCCGTGCATATCGGCGACCCGTCGCTGATCGGCATTCGCGATCTGAGCCGGCCTGATTTCGGCGATGCAGTCGAAGTGCGTAGCGACGAACTGCCGGTGTTCTGGGCATGCGGCGTCACACCACAAGCCGCCATAGAGAGCGCGCGCCTGCCGTTCGCGATCGCGCACAAGCCGGGACACATGCTCGTCACCGACATTCCCAACGCCTCGCTCGCCGTCATCTAGCGCGGCGCCATTTCATCCGCAAGCCGCGCGCAAGACGCGGCCCATCACGACGACCGGAGTTCAAGCATGGAAACCAAAGCGCAGTTGACCGCGGACGCCGAGCGCTACGACGACTCCGTCGCAGCGAAAGGCCCATTTGCGTGGTATCGGCAGATCTCCGCTGCCGAGAAGCGCGCGTTCTGGAGTTGCAAGATCGGCTACGTGCTCGATGCAATGGACACACAATTCCTGAGCTTCGTGATTCCGACGCTGATCGCGACGTGGGGCATCACGCGCGGCGATGCGGGACTGATCGGCACGGTCACGCTGCTGAGTTCGGCGGTCGGCGGCTGGGCGGCGGGCGTGCTGTCCGATCGCATCGGCCGCGTGAAGACCTTGCAGATCACGATTCTGTGGTTCGCGATTTTTACGTTGGCCTGCGCGCTTGCGCAGAACTTCTCGCAACTGCTGTGGGCGCGCGGATTGATGGGGCTGGGTTTCGGCGGCGAATGGACCGCGGGCGCCGTGCTGATCGGCGAAGTGATCCGCGCGCGCGACCGCGGCAAGGCGGTGGGACTCGTGCAGGCTGGTTGGGCGATCGGCTGGGGCGTGTCGACATTGCTCTTCATGGCCGTGTTTTCGCTCGTTCCCGCCGATTACGCGTGGCGTGTGCTGTTCGCAATCGGCATTGCGCCGGCGCCGTTCGTGATCTGGATCCGCCGCTTCGTCGAAGAGCCGGAGGTGCATCGGCGGCAAAAAGAAGCTCAGGATGCGGCCCAGGCGCGTCCTTCGATGCTCGACATTTTTCGCGGCGATATTGTCTGGACGACGCTGCGCGCATCCATTCTCGCAACCGGCGTGCAAGGCGGCTACTACGCGGTGACCACGTGGCTGCCGACGTATCTGAAAACCGAGCGGCACTTGAGCGTGATCGGCACCGGCAGCTATCTCGGCGTCGTGATCGTCGGATCGTATTGCGGCTATCTGACGGGCGCGTATGTCAGCGACCGTATTGGCCGCAAGCGCGCGTTCATCGCGTTCGCTGTCGCCTCATGCGCGATTGCGTCGATTTACACGCAGCTTCCGCTGGATAATCTGTCGATGCTCGTGCTCGGTTTCCCGCTCGGATTTTGCGCATCGGGCATTTTCTCGGGTATGGGCGCGTTTTTGACCGAGTTGTTTCCCACGCGGATTCGCGGTTCAGGCCAGGGGTTCTGCTACAACTTTGGGCGAGCTATCGGCGCGACGTTTCCATTCCTGATCGGCTACGTGTCGCAGACGATGACGCTTGGACACGCAATCGGCGCATTCGCGGCGGCAGCCTACGGGATTGTGATTCTCGCCGCGCTTACGCTGCCGGAAACGCGTGGCCAGGCGCTGAGGGAGTGAGGGACGCGGCGGGTGTGGCGCGTTTCGATGGGCCGCTGAGGTTGCTGTTCGAAGCCAGCGGCTCTCTCACGCCGCCGGCCACCGCAGATGCCTGCTCACGCCTGCTCGGGCGCGCGTCCTATCACGTGCGAATCCGATGCGCCTGAAGGCTCGGTCTGCCCGCGCTCGCGTCCCGACGTGACGACCGCGCCGGTGCCGCCAGGTCGCCGCACCGACTTTGCATGCCGTTCGATCAGCCGTTGCAGCAAACAGAAGGCGCAAAGCAGCGCGCCGATCACGATGCGGGTCCACCAGGAACTGAGTGTGCCGTCGAACGTAATCAACGTTTGAATCGTGCCGAGAATGCCGACGCCGAACAGCGAACCGACCACATAGCCGACACCGCCCGTCAGCAGCGTTCCGCCAATCACGGTCGCCGCGATGGCGTCGAGTTCCATGCCTTGCCCCTGCAGGCCGTAGCCGGACAGCACGTAGAACGTGAAAACCGCCCCGCCAAGCGCCGAGCAGAAGCCGCTCAACGCATACACGCCGATGCGCGTATGCGCGACCGGCAGCCCCATCAGCAAAGCGGAGCGCGCATTGCCGCCTACCGCGTACACGTTGCGTCCAAAACGCGTGAAGTGAGCGACATAGATCGCCCCGAGCAGCGCGACGAATGCGATCAGCACGTTCGCCGTCACAGAGCCGATGCCGATGTCGAGCCGGAATGCCGAGATGGCGTGGAAGGTCGGGTCCGTAATCGTGATGGACTGCGTGGTTATCAGGAAACACAAGCCGCGCGCGAAGAACATGCCGGCGAGCGTCACGATAAAAGCCTGCAGTCGAAAGAAATGAATCAGCGCGCCCTGCACGGCGCCAAATACGGTGCCCATCACCAGAACAATCGGCACGATCACCCACACCGATAAGTGATAGCGTTCCGACAATACCGCTTCGACGATGGTGGTGAGCGCAACCACGGAACCCACCGACAGGTCGATGCCGCCGGACACGATCACGAACGTCATGCCGATCGCAACGATCAGCAAAAAGGCGTTGTCGACAAGCAGATCGAGCAACACCTGCCACGAGAAGAAACCGGTGTACATCACGGAGCCGAAGCCGAACAGCGCGCAGAACAGCAGGATCGTGACTGCAATGGGCAATGTGCGCGGATCGACAATATGCGCCCACGCAGAGAAAAATCGTCTCATCGTGCCACCCCGCGTTGCTTGATCATCTGCATGCCGACCGACATTGCGAGTGCGCGTGCGGCTGGCGACTGGATTACGCTAACCGTGAGCACGACCGCTGCCTTCACGACCAACGTAGCTTCGGGCGGCACACCGATCGAATACGTCGTGTAGGTCAGCGTCTGGATGATCAGTGCGCCGAGCACCGTGCCGGCGAAACTGAAGCGGCCGCCAAGCAGCGACGTGCCGCCGAGCGTGACGGCAAGAATAGCGTCCAGTTCCAGCAGAAGGCCGGCGTTGTTGCCGTCGGCGCTGCGCACGTTCGAACTGATCAGGATGCCCGCCATCGCCGCGGTCAGGCCGGAGAAGCCGTACACCGCGAAAACGAGCGCTTTCGAGCGCAAGCCGACGAGGCGAGTCGCAACAGGATTCACACCGATCGCGCGGATAAAGAGCCCGAGCGCCGTTCCCTCGACGAGCGCCGCTGTCGCCAGCACGGCGATCGTCGCGATCCACACCGAGCACGGCACACCCAGCCAGTACCCGCCGCCGACGAACAGATAGCCGGGCGCGCCGATCGGAATGATCTGCCCGGCCGTCAACAACTGTGCGATGCCGCGGCCTGCGACCATCAGAATCAACGTCGCAATGATCGGCTGCATGCCGACAAAGGACACGAGCAAACCGTTCCACATGCCGCTCAACACACCGACGATCAGTGCCGCAAGCAACGCCTGCGCGATCAGGCTGCCGGTCGGCACAGGTTGCGTCGCGAGTATCGTCGCCGCAGCGGCGCCGGCGATTGCGACGACCGCGCCCACCGAAATGTCGATGCCGCGCGTCGCGATAACGAGCGTCATGCCGGTCGCGACCAGCACGAGCGGTGCGGCGCGGTTCAACACGTCGATCGGCGCGCCGAACAGATGGCCGTCGAGCATGCGCAGCGACAGGAAGTGCGGATTGACCCAGAGGTTCAACGCGCACAACAACGCCAGTGTCACGCACGGCCAGATCAACGGACGCTCGACGCCGTCACGCGCGAGCCAGTTCGATAGCTTCATTCGCCGCTCCCCGCGATGAGTCGGTAGATATTGTCTTCATTCGACGCCTTGCCCTCGACTTCAGCGATCTTGCGGCGGTCGCGCAAGACGGCCACGCGATGACTGACGCGCAGCACTTCGCTGATCTCGGACGAAATGAACAGAATGCTCAGACCGTTTGCGCACAACGCAAGCAGACGGTCCATGATGTCGAACTTCGCGGCGACATCGATGCCGCGCGTGGGTTCGTCGAGAATCAGGAGTTTCGGATCGGTGGCGAGCCAGCGCGCAAGCAGCGCTTTCTGCTGGTTGCCGCCCGACAGAAGCCCGATAGGCTGCTCAGCGTCCGAGGCCTTGATGCCGAGCCGTTCGATCCACAAGTCGGCCAGTTCGCGCGCGCGTTGACGGCTGATCTTGCGCCACCATCCACGTCTTGCCTGCAATGCCAGCAGGATGTTCTCGCGAATCGACAGGTCCGCGACGATGCCCTCTTTCTTGCGGTCTTCCGCGCAATACGCAATGCCGTGACGCACCGCATCGTGCGGCGAGCGCAGCCGTACGGGTTTGCCGTCCACGAGCATCGTGCCGCTATCGGCGCGATCCGCGCCGAACAACAGCCGCGCCGTCTCGGTGCGGCCTGAACCGAGTAGTCCGGCGAGTCCGAGTATCTGACCGCGCTCGACATCCAGGTCGATCGGCTGCAAGGTGCCGCGCTTGCCCACGCCGCGCAATTCGATAAACGCCGACGCTGCCCGCTCGCCTCGTTCCGTTCCGCCCGGAGCGGACGCTTCATGCGCGGCTTCGCGAAGGCGCTCGCTCATGCGCTCGTGACCGACCATCTTCGCGACCAGTTGATCGGCCGATAGATTCCGCGCGAGATATTCGCCCTCTCGCTCGCCGTTGCGCATGACCGTAATGCGATCGGAAATGGCATACGTCTGCTCGATAAAGTGCGTGACGAACAGAATCGCGATTCCAGATTGCTTAAGATGCCGAAGTATTTTGAAGAGCTGTGCAACTTCGCTGTCGTCGAGACTCGACGTGGGCTCGTCGAGTATGAGCACGCGTGCATCGACGGAAAGCGCTCTGGCAATCGCCACCATCTGCTGAACTGCGATGGGATAGGCGTCCAGCGAGCGCGTCACGTCGAGCGAGATATCGAGGCGTGCGAGTGCAGCTTGCGCGCGGCGTTTGATGTCCGGCCAATCGATCGCGCCAAACCGCCGCGGCTGCCGGCCGGCGAAAATGTTTTCAGCGACCGACAGGTTCGGGCACAGATTCACTTCCTGATACAGCGTGCGCACGCCCGCCGCCTCGGCTTCCTGCGGCGAAGCGAAGGCCACGACTTCGCCCGCGAGCCTGATTGTCCCGGTGTCGGGTGCGATCACGCCCGTGAGCACATTGATCAGGGTGGACTTGCCGGCTCCGTTCTGCCCCATCAGCGTGTGAACTTCACCGGGGAATAATCGGAAATCGACGCGTTGGAGCGCCTTGACGCCAGGGAACGTCTTGCTGACACCGGTGGTGGCAAGAATCGGCTCGCAGGGGTCCACGTCGCCGTCGACTGCAACGGTAGCTGCAACGGACGGGGTCGTTCTCGTGGCCGGCGGATTCGGTTCGGAAGCGGGATGCGTCATAGACCTCGCTCGAGCGGCGGTGCGTTGGTGTCGTGGTGCCTTGGCGCGTCGTGCCTGTGTTGCCGTCGTTGCGGCAAGTCCCAGCATCGGGTGAAAAGAGACCGTCCGCTGCCCAAGCAATCGGACGGTCAGGCACCGCTGGAGAAACTTTTGAAGCTCGATTACGGCTTCCTCTGCTAATGCCAATGCTGGATTAACCGTTATGGCATACAGGCAAATAGCGAGGAAGACTAATTACTTTTCCTAGTACTTTCGCGTCGGCAACGTCTGCGCCGCAACGCTCATCGGGAAGACGGTTTCTTCGGTCAGGATGCGCTTCGGCAAAGGCTTGCCGGCCACCACATCCTTTACCGCCGACATCAGTTGCGGTCCGAGCAACGGGCTGCATTCCACGTCGACATTCATCTTGCCCGCGGCCATCGCCTGGAAGCCGCCCTTGGTTGCATCGAACGAAACGACGATGACGTCCTTGCCCGGATGCATGCCCGCCTCTTCCATTGCCTGGATGGCACCGAGCGCCATATCGTCGTTATGCGCATAAACTACATTTATTTTATTTCCATAAGTTTTAATAAACGCTTCCATGACCTGCTTGCCGCCGGCCAACGTGAAGTCGCCGCTTTGCGACGCGATAACCTTGAACTTGGGATCGCTCTTGATCACTTCGATGAGGCCAGCGTGCCGGTCGTTCGCCGGCGCGGAACCTACAGTTCCCTGCAATTCAGCGATGTTGACCGGACCTTGCGCATCTTTATAGTGATCGGCGAGCCATTTCCCGCCGCGCCGGCCCTCTTCAAGGAAGTCAGAGCCGATCATCGTCACGTACAGCGAGGTGTCTTTGACGTCGACGTTGCGGTCAGTGAGAATCACAGGAATCTTCGCGGCCTTAGCCTCGCGCAGCACCGGTTCCCAGCCCGATTCGACGACCGGCGAGAAAGCGATGACGTCGACTTTCTGCGCAATATACGAACGGATCGCCTTGATCTGGTTTTCCTGCTTTTGCTGCGCGTCTGAGAACTTGAGCTTGATTTTGGCGTCGGCCGCAGCGGACTTCACCGACTCCGTGTTGGCGGTCCGCCATGCGCTTTCGGCGCCGACCTGGGCGAAACCCAGCGTGATCTGTTTGTCCTGCGCATAGGCGCCGGGCGTTGCCAGCGTCAGCGTACCGAAACCCGCGCACAGCGCGAGCGCGCCCAACGCACGACATGCGGCGCGTCGTGTATTCGCCATGACTGTCTCCTGATCGTTGTTGTGTAAGCGACCCCGTCGAATCCGCGCGGCCCTAAGTCCTGCGCGATGCGTGGATCGTGATGTAGCGTAGTGTGCCGGGCCTTAACAGTCCAATCATATGATTCGCGTCGGCAATATCAATTTTGATATAGGACGCGGGCTTATGCGGAGACGGCGGGCGCGAAGCTGGGGGCACCTGATGCCGCTGGTGGATCGGCGTGGCGGCAAAGCGGCGTTTGGTTTTTATGTGCTTACCTGCTGAGTGACACGCGCTTTGCTGCGTCCAGGAAGTCGAATCTGCGATGAGGCCTTTATCCGCGCGATGAGCGGCCCGGTTCCTCGCGGGGTGTGACCCATCGGAAGGTAAGGTTGATGCGCTCGCCTGTTACGCGCGGCTCTTTCGGCACCCGATGCCGCCATTCGGCCTGCGTCTCGCCCTTCATGACCAGCAGGCTGCCGCTTTTCAGCGAAAACGACTGAACGGTTCCGGTCTTGTTATGCCGCAGGTCGAACGTGCGCGCCGCGCCCAGGCTGACCGATGCGATCACCGGCTGCGGCCCGAGCTCGCGTTCGCGGTCCGCATGCCATCCCATACTGTCCGTGCCGCTGCGATAGCGATTGAGCAGAACGCTATTGAACCGCGCATTGCTGGCCGCTTCGGCAGCGGTCTTGAGTTCCGCGACTGTGGGCGTCCACGGTTGCGGCAGATTGCGTATGCCGGAATAGACATACACCGCGTCGGGATCGCCCTGCCACGCGGTTAGCCGCGGCAGCGCGACGCGACCGCCGGGCGTACCCATCGTATCTTGCCGCCATTCGACTTCGGCTAGAAGCTGCGCAAGGCACTGCTCGGCTCTATCGGGCGCGAGCCAGTCGGGATACCAGGCGACGTCAGGCGTCGGAAGGTCATCGAATAGGTCCGTCATATGGTTGCTTGAAACGAGTGCGGAGCGTGCGCAATGGAACGTTGACTATTATGGTGGCAAAGACGACCCGCCTGCTTTAGCGGCTTGCGGTTTCATTGGACTCGGCGGATGCCTCTATTGGCGCTTCTCATTGCGCGATCGCGGCGCCACCTTCACTGGACCATTACGATGAATTTATCCGATCAGTCATTCGATCAGTTGTTTCGGGAAGCCCGGACGTATAGTGCCTGGCAGCAGAAACCCGTTGATGACGCATTGCTCGAGCAACTCGTCGAGTTGACGCTGCTCGGCCCGACGTCGGCCAATTCCAGTCCAGGACGGTTCGTCTTTGTCAAAAGTCCGGCCGCCAAGGAGAAGCTGCGGCCAGCGTTGTCCCCCGGTAACGTGGACAAGACAATGGCGGCGCCGGTAACAGTCATTGTCGGGATGGACATGGCATTTTATGAGCATCTGCCGAAGCTTTTCCCGCATGCCGATGCGCGCAGCTGGTTTGCCGGTAATGACAAGGCAATTGCCGACACGGCGTTTCGCAACTCGACGCTGCAAGGCGGATACCTGATCCTCGCCGCTCGCGCGCTTGGTCTCGACGCCGGCCCAATGTCCGGCTTCGACGCAACCCAAGTCGACGAGACGTTCTTCGCCGGCACGACGATCCGGTCGAACTTCCTGGTCAATCTCGGTTACGGTGATGCGTCGAAACTGTTTCCGCGCAGCCCCCGCTTGAGCTTTGCCGAGGCCGCGCGGATAGTCTGACGCACGCCGTTTCAGGTGAAGATTGCGATGTAAAACACGACGACGCCTATCACCGCGCCGACGAAGCAGAAATTTTCTACGGTTTCGTCGCCATTGGAGCGCAGCCAGGCGCCGACGACCCCGAACAGCCCCGCAATACCGAGCGCGACGCACAGCATTACGACACCGAATAGCGCGCTCTTGCCGACCTCGGAGAAGTCGATGTTGCGCACGCCAAGGTACAAACCCAACGCCATCAACGACAGGCCGACAAGAGGCAGCATCACATGACTGCCCTCGTATCCCACGTGATGAGTACGGCGCGCAGGCCCCCCGTGGTGAAAACGATGGCCTGATCGGAGCAGCTTCATGATCGCCTCCTGCCTCGCCTTTGTGGCGATAACGCCGACTGAATTCGACCGCTGTCGTGTCGATAGACGTTGCAGCGATTCTTTCCGCCAGCCGGCTCACTTCCAGAATAGTTCACGCCCACGCTTAATTCAAAGCCCATTTAATTAGGGTTATCAGCGTGCTGAGCCATGCTCATGGTGGATGGCTTTAGGCAAATGCCTTGTCGACACATGGCCTGCCTGCCGCTATCGCTGCGCTGCAGCGAAACACTCGACTGCGCGCGGACGCTCGTGCATTTCACGCGCCGGCACGCCGTTGCGCATGCCGGTAGAATGAGCCAGCCAGTCGGTTACATCGCCGCAGCGACTGGCCACCGCCGGCGCTTCATCCTTCCGGCCCCTACCCGCCTTCACGTTCTCTATGCGCCGCTCATCGTTCCTTGTACGCCTGATCCTGATTGGCATCCTGCTGCACATTTACGTCGGCTTCCGTTTGATACCGGACATGCCGGTCGGCACGACCGTCCGCACGCTGGCAGGCTTGTGGCTGGTGCTGTCGGTCCTGCTTATTCCGCTCGGCATGCTTGCACGCACGATCAAACAGCAACCGCTCGGCGACCGGCTCGCGTGGGTCGGCTTGCTGGCAATGGGCTTCTTCTCTTCGCTGCTGGTTCTCACATTTGCGCGCGACCTGGTGCTGGCCTCACTGATGACCGTGGACGCGATCTGGTCGGGCACAATCGCCCTCGCTCGTTGGCGGACCGGCACCGCGGCTGCCGTGCCGTTGCTTGCAATACTGTCGACACTGGTCGGCCTCTTCAATGCCCGCCGCCGTGCCCGCGTCGTGACGATCGACGTGCCGATCGAAGATCTGCCAGCCGCGCTCGATGGCTTCACGATTGTTCAGATCAGCGACATTCACGTGGGCCCGACCATCAAGCGCCGCTATGTAGACGCGATCGTCGACGCGGTGAATCATCTGAAGCCTGACCTCATTGCCGTGACAGGCGACGTGGTGGACGGCACGGTCCCACAATTGACTCATCACACACAGCCGCTCTCGCGCCTGAGTGCACGTCACGGCGCGTTCCTCGTTACTGGCAATCACGAGTATTACGCGGGAGCCAACGCGTGGATCGACGAATTCCGGCGCCTCGGACTCAACGTGCTACTCAACGAACACGTGATCGTCGAGCATGACGGCGCGCGCGCCGTCATTGCCGGCGTAACCGATTATTCGGCTGGCCATCATGATCCACTGCACCGCAGTGACCCGATGGCAGCGATCGCGGGTGCACCGGGCGACGTGCTGATCAAAGTGCTGCTCGCGCACCAGCCACGCTCCGCCGAAGCAGCCGCTGCAGCCGGCTTCACGCTGCAACTGTCGGGTCACACGCACGGCGGCCAGTTCTTCCCATGGAATTTCTTCGTGCGGATTCAGCAACCGTTCACCGCCGGCCTCGCACGCCTGAACGGATTGTGGGTATATACGAGCCGCGGCACCGGTTACTGGGGACCGCCGAAGCGCCTTGGCGCACCTTCGGAGATCACCCGTGTGCGCCTTGTGCCCGGCGTGCCGGACTAGGTGCCGCTCGAAGCGGCGTTCGAAACCACATGCGTCGTTCGCTCGACGCAACACGCCGGCACATGAAAACGCTCGTTACTGCGCGGGGGCGACCGCGACATTGATTTGCGGCGCGAACGCCACCGACACTTGCATGCCCGGCGTTACGTTCGCCAGCTTTGCCGGATCGCGGCCCTGAAGATGGAAGACTGAGCCGTTTGCGTCTTTCAACGCCATCACGCCGGAAGCATGGTCGATTGCCTGCACTTGAGCGCTTACGTTCTGTTCGGGGTTAGTCTGCCCGAGTGACGCAGCGGGAGCAGCGATTGCGCCTTCCCCGTTCGCACCGCGCGTAACCCTGATCACAGCGGTACGCATCATACGGATATGTACCTTGCCGCCTTGACTGATTCGCGCCAGGTCTCGGCTGTCCGTAATGTCGAACGACGCCTCACCGCCCTGCACGTCTCGCACAGTTACGGAATGCTTTGCGCGGTCGACAGATGTCACGACACCTTCCGCCTGCAGGGTACTGCTTCCTTCAAACGGAGCAGGCAAACCTGCGGCGAAGGACGCGAACGGGGCGGCGGCAATCAACGCGCCCGCAATGATGCCAAGAGCTTTAGTTTTCATACATTCCTCGACGACATGAACGGAAGAGAACGGCGGAGAACCAACGCGGTTCAGCGAACCGGCCATTTTTCCAGGCAGGCTTTCCAGGCAGGCGTAACGCATCTTGCGATGCCCAGACAAATACAAAACGTGCGGATAGTTTGTTTATCGTGATGACCGCCGTCAATATTTGGACTCCGTATTACTTTGTCGATTGGTCTGCGCTGATCGTCGAAATTTCCTGGTCGCTTTGGCCCGCGTGCGTTGTCTACATCTGGCTTACAACAGTTTCAGACAATGTTAATTCTGCATCCTGAATATGGACTGCCCTACCGGCTTCGACTAAGCTTTGTCACCGCGTATTTTCCACATTCAACCATGGAGTCTCGATTATGGAACACGGCATCATTGCCTGGCTTGTCATCGGCGCGATCGCTGGCTGGCTGGCCGGCGTGCTCGTCAAAGGCGGCGGGTTCGGCCTTATCGTCGACATCATCGTCGGCATTGTGGGCGCGTTCATTGGCGGTTGGTTCGCCGGCGTGCTGCACATTTCGCTGGGTGGCGGCTGGATCGGCTCGATCATCACTGCTGTGATCGGCGCGGTCATCCTGCTGTTTATCATCCGCCTCGTTCGGCGCGGCGGCTAAACGTAGCGCTGTTGCACAAAGCTGGCGTCGGGGGCAACGTACCTGACGCCAGCTTTGTCTGGCTTAAGCAGCTGCCTGCGCCGCCGGCAACATCGACCCAGTGTCACGTAGCCGCGCATGCCAGGCGAAAGCCTCTTCGAGCCGATGCGGTGTCTGGCCTCCGGCTCGCAACGCATCCCGGTAGTAGTCGCGAAGCAGCTCGCGATATTGCGGATGCACGCAGTTCTGAATAATGAGCGTGGCGCGCTCGCGCGGGGCGAGACCGCGCAGATCCGCCAAACCCTGTTCGGTCACGACCACGTCCACGTCATGCTCGTTGTGGTCGCAGTGGGGAACCATCGGCACGACGCTGGAAACGCGACCGCCCTTCGCCGTCGACTTGGTCGCGAAGATCGCACACGACGCATTGCGCGCGAAGTCGCCCGATCCGCCGATGCCGTTCATCATATGCGTGCCGCCCACATGCGTTGAATTCACGTTGCCGTAGATGTCGAATTCGAGTGCGGTGTTCAATGCGATCAGTCCGAGCCGGCGAATCACTTCGGGATGGTTACTCACTTCTTGCGGGCGCAACACGAGGCGGCTGCGGTAACGTTCGAGCTCGCCGAACACCTGCGCCTGACGCGCGGCAGATAAGGTGATCGACGCACCCGAGGCGAACGTAACCTTGCCGGCGTCCAACAGGTCGAAGGTGGAATCCTGCAGCACCTCGGAGTAAATTTCGAACGCGTCGAAAGGCGCATCCACGAAGCCGGCCAAAACAGCGTTCGCGATCGTGCCTATGCCCGCCTGCAGCGGTGGCAAACGTCGCGGCATACGTCCGTGCGCAACTTCATGCTGGAAGAATTCGATCAGATGACCCGCTATCAGATTCGTCTCCGTGTCTGCGGGCAGCACTGTAGAAGGGCTATCTGGCTTGTCGGTTATAACGATCGCCGCGATTTTGTCGGCCGGGATCTCGATCGCCGGCGTGCCGATGCGATCGCGCGCATGAACGAGCGGGAGCGGGTCGCGATTCGGCCGGCGGCCTGGAATCCAGATGTCGTGCAGCCCCTCCAATGCGAGCGGCTGCGCCAGGTTGATTTCAACAATGACCTTATCGGCGAGTATCGCGAAACTTGCCGAGTTTCCCACCGATGTGGTCGGCACTATGCCGCCGCTTTCCGTGATAGCCACGGCCTCGATGATCGCGACATCGAGTTTGCCGAGCTGGTTGGCGCGCAGCATTTCGACCGTCTCCGAGAGATGCTGGTCGACGAACATCACCTCGCCGCGGTTGATTGCGTCGCGCAGCGTCTTGTCGACCTGGAACGGCAACCGGCGCGCCAGCACATGAGCCTCGGTGAGCATGCGGTCCACGTCATGGCCGAGCGACGCACCCGTCATCAAGGTGATGCGCAGCGGTTTGTCTTCGTGGCGAGCGCGCTCGGCCAATGCAAGCGGAACCGCTTTGGCGTCTCCCGCGCGCGTGAAGCCGCTCGCGCCCACGCGCATGCCGTCCTTAATTGCGAGTGCTGCGTCGGCGGCGGATGTAATCTTATTGCGCAGCGAATCGCAGCGAATCCGGTCTTCGTACATGAAACGGGTCCCTCCATGGTCAGCGATCGCTCTACCGGTGCGCGCGTCTGCGGTGCGCTTTGGTCGGCGGTCGACTTGTCGCGGTGGCCGCGGCGTCATCATCCATGCGTCGCGACACGCTCTCGAACGCGGCGTAATGCCGCTCGATGCTACTAGCTGCCGAAGTAAATGTTGCAGAAGCTCACAGGGCCGACGCACTCGTCGGCGTTGTTCGCAGGCGCGACAGCCGGCTTCGCCGGGGCAACGCTATCGTTGCTTTGGGCAATCGCCTGCGGCGCCTGCTGTTGCGGGGCGACCTGCGGCGTCTGTGCATGAGCGACAGCGGCAAACAGAGAGCACACGGCCAGGACAATCTTCAATTTCATTTCGTTCTCCAGGACTAACGGTTACTGCGTGACAACGATGAAACTATATGGCCGCTGTATGTGCGAATAAACGGGGCTGCCCAGAAGTGACCTTTCCATCCGGCGGAAAGATCGCGCGTGACGCAGACGCCTACTTTCGTCAGCGCGATGCAAAAGGCGCATCTTTGTCCAGCAAAGCTGTGCGGATGAAATGAAGGCAACTGAGAATGCGCTGCACGTCGTGACGTTCGCCGGGATCTGTGCGAACCGCGTCCAACAGGTCCTGAGCGATCCAGATAGCCGAGCGAACCGCTACGAAGGCGCCGTCCAAAGTTCGCGCGTCGGGCCGCTCGAACAGCTGCGCGAGACGATCGAGCACAGCTTCGACAGCCGGACGCCAACGCGGATCGAGCGGTTGCAGATAATAGGCATGGCTCACTTCGTTGCGCAGATCGATTACGGCGTGGCCCACTTCGAGCGTCGCCAGCATCCAGCGCAATGCGTGGCGGCGACGCCGCGACCGCCGCGTCAGCAGTAGACGCAATTGCGAAGCGAGGTCGTGAGTGCTCGACTGAAAACGTTGGTTGAGTTCCGGCCGCTGGTCTTTGCATGCGAGCACAGCTTGCGCCCGTAGATCGCCTATGATTCGTTCGATGAGCCACCGCATATCGGCGGGAAAGACCGTGGCGAGGACAATGGCGGCCAGAAACATCGATGCTGTGAGGGCAACGCCGTTGTTGATGAGCAGGTCAGGTTCGAAGACCACGACGTTATCCGGCGCAGCGAGTAGACAGAAGAACACCGAAAAGCCGACGCCGAGCCCCGCTGTCCGCTTCCGCGTCGCCAGATACGCACCTGTGGCCAACACGGGCGCAAGCATTACGCAGAGAAGTGGAAAGCCGTCGATGTTCGGGTACACATAGCAGGTGAATGCGTAACCAACCAGGGTCGCCAATCCGGAACCGAGCCCCATCTGCACAGCCATGTTTGTAGGGTCCGGCGCGGTCGACGTCAGCGCGCAAGCGAGCGCTGCGCCAATCACAGCAAGGCCGCCGCTCGGCCAGCCGGTCCCAATCCAGAAGCAGGCGGCGATGCCCATCACCGTAGCTGAGCGGATGAACGTGAAGGCAACCACATAACCGTTCGTTATGCTGACGTAGTGGTTTGCGCTGCGTTCTTGTGGACGATCTTCGCGCCGGGCAAGCGCGCTGTAAGTGTCCGAGTATTTCGCGCATTCATCGACAAAGCGGTACAACAGTTCTGCTGCTGTATCGAAGTCCGCCAGCAATTCTGCCGACGCCTCGTGCAACTGCCCTCTTATCTGCCGGACATGCCGCGGAAGCGCCGTCTGAAATTGGCGTAGTCGGGCGCTCACATGCGATACATCGACAGATGCGTCCCGCCGCAATGTGAGCAGTGCGGCAAGTTCACGAAGGCAAGGGTCAATCGTGGCCATCGTTGCGGACGCGTTGCCGGCGTGAGAGCGCTTGAGCAACTGATGCAGCGCATGCAGACGCGCGCAGGCATCCATGAACTCGCTGTTCAGACGGCCGAGGCGATGACTGCGCAAACGCATCGCCGGATCCTCAAAAGCGGCGAAGATACGCGTTGCTTCAAAGCCAACGATTTCGTCGACGAGAGCCGCGAAACGCCGCTCGAACGCGCTGCGACTGACTTGGCGCGAAAGCACGTCGGCCGCGAACGCAGTAAAATTACAGTACCGGAGTTCCAGTGCCCGCAGTAACGCAAGGCTCGAGCGCTGAGGCACGATCAACGCACTTACCGCGCTTGAGCATACGATTCCAACCGTCACTTCGGCTGCGCGCGTGAGCGCCGCGAGGAAAAGATCGTGCGGAGCCGCGACGGTCGGAATGCCGATCAGCGCCGCCGTGTAACCCGCGAGAACAAAGCCGTACCATCTGAAATGCCGATACCGGACTGCCGCTGCGATACACGCGCTGATCCAGATGGTCATGCCGAGCATGTGCAACTCAGCCTGCTGGACGAACAGCGCGCCGAGCGTCAGCGCTGCCATCGCGCCCACCGCCGTTCCGACAATCCGATAGAAGCTCTTCGCGAGCACCATCCCGCTGAACGGTTGCATGAGCACGAACACGGTGCTCATGGCAATACGCGGTTGTGGCAAATCGAGCACCATTGCTATGCCTAGTGCCAGCAATCCTGCGGTGACCGTCTTCAGTAGGTGCAGCCAGACGAGTCCGTCCGTACTCACCCAGTCGCGAAAGCCTGGGCTCAAATCGCGCAATAACGCGTGCCACTTTTCAATGGAATCTGAGGTTGGGCTGATCGCATGTTGGCGTTTCATTGGAAGGCAATGCGCCTCGGCTTGTCGCGGAAGAAAGCGCCGGTTCATGTGGACACCGGCAAGCAAGGCGCCGATTTTAGGAGCATGCGATGTCCGTATTAACGGGCCGGCCGCGGAACGTCCCTTCCAGAACAAACAACAATGAGCTGATCAGTCGAGCGGACAATACGTCTTCAGCTATGAAATAGAAGGTTTGATGGATACGTTACAAAACATGCGGGTGTTCTCGCGCGTAGTGGAAGCCGGCAGTTTTACCGCTGCCGCGCAGTCCTTCAATTCGACGACTGGCGCGATGTCGCGCGCAGTGTCCGAACTCGAGGCCCATCTGCGTACACGCTTGTTGAACCGTTCGACGCGCCGTCTTGCGCTGACTACCGCCGGTGAGCGCTATCTGAAGCGATGTCAGCAAATACTTGCCGACGTCGATACCGCCGAAGAAGAAGCCAGCGGCGCGCATGAGCGCCCGAGCGGCCCGCTTCGTATGCATAGCTTTGCGAGCATCGGACAACACTACGTGCTGCCGGCCATCGCACACTATCGCGCGCTTTATCCCGAAGTGACCGTGGAGTTGACACTATCGCAGCGCATACCGGATCTTTTCGAAGGCAGCGCGGATGTGGCGGTGATTGGCGCTTCTGCGCTACCCGATTCCGACCTTGTCTCGTTCCCGCTTGGTACGACGTTCAGCATACTTTGCGCATCGCCCGCGTATCTCGCAGCGCGCGGTGCGCCCGAACAACCTGCCGATCTCGCACATCACGAGTGCCTGATCCTGCATACGCCTGCGTTTGCGCCGCACGAGTGGGTTCTCGACGGCCCCAACGGCAGCGAGGTGATGGAAGTCGACGGTCCTGTGCAGGTGAATATTGCGGAGTCGCTAATCGTCGCGATCCAGGAAGGCATGGGAATTGGCATGGTGCCGCTTTACGCTGCCATCGCGGGATTGAGGGATGGCACATTGGTGCGGGTATTGCCGGACTACACGCTGCAGAAGATGAACGTTTATGCGCTGTATCCGTCGCGGAAGTTCATCGACGCGAAGACGAGGACGTGGGTCGAGTTTTTGCGCACGCATTTGCCGAAAGTAATCGCGCGCGATGAGGCCTTGTTGGCCGACATGCGTCAAATGGATGCCGTTGAGCGCGCGCTGCCGGAAGTCATCGCCGGCGTGGCTGGAGGAACCACGACGTAATGCGCTGGCGGCGGAAACGCCGCGGCGGTTTCGACTGCGGCGGCGAAGCTGTCCGGGGTCGGCCCGCCCAAGGTCTCCGTCGTGTGAATTTACCGCCGCGTAAACGCAGAAACCCCACCTTTTGTGGGGTGGGGTTTCTGATGCTGCTGGGGAGCCTGACGATTACCTACTTTCACACGGGCAATCCGCACTAT